>JBEKBJ010000096.1:0-20821 GCA_050015455.1 Binatia bacterium | reverse complement strand
GCAGAGAAAGCATCCAGAGCTCTCCGGTCCACAGCCCGTACAGGGCCACGAAGGCGACGAGCTGGACACAGAACGCGACCGACAGACCCAAGACGTGCCGCCGACACCACGGCCTGCGTAATTGCGTCAGAGCTACCGTCAAGACGCACAACTCGATGCTGTTGAAGAATGGCAGCGATAATGCGGCGTGCGTCACGAGGCTGCTCGCGTTAAGCCCCCACAGCCCGAGTACGACTGCGATCAACGCCCGGAGGAACAAACGCCCGCGCTCGATGAGTACGCGCTCTTGATGCGCACGAATAACGGCGCGTGAACTGCTAACGAACCCCGCCGTCATCTCATCCTTCAGATCCTACGCGGCCATGCCGCCGCGGTGTGTGTCTGATCCATGCCCTATTATCCGAAATTCCCAGATGGCCGGCACACCAACCTGTCTCGGGACCGCAATAACCCACTTGGGAGGCTGGTACAATCACCTTCGCCTGCTCGTGGAAGGAACACTCGAGATGTCCGAAGGCATTGGCATTCAATGATGTCCGCCTTGACGCGATGCGGGAATGAGCACCGTTCTTAGCGTGCAATTTCAGCAGCCGCAGGAGTTATGCCCGAACGCGATCGGCCGCTTCTCGCTCATGCTTCGTGCCAGCTTGGCAGCCCTGCAGGGGTGGGTCTTGCCACACGGTTGACTACTTACTGGTCGCCGCAGGCGCTTACTCATCCAGCCGGATGATCCCCCGGCGCAGGGCGTAACGAACTAGATCGGTCTGGGTGCGCAACCCGAGCTTCTGGAAGACATTCGCCCGGTGCGTCTCCACGGTCCGCCGGCTGATGAACAGCCGAGCGGCGATTTGGCTGTTATTGTGGCCTTCAGCGGACAATTGCAGCACTTCGCGTTCGCGGCTGGTCAGAGCGTCATAGGTGTCCAGCGCTGCCTCTTCCGCCTTCCCCAGGTACGTTTGGATGGCCCGTTCGGACAGCGGCGGGCTCAGGTAGTAGCGGCCGGCCATGACCGCCCGCACCGCTCCCATCACCTCGGAGCCGTTCGAGCCTTTGAGCACGTACGCCGCAGCCCCGTTGCGCAGCGCTTCTAAGACATAGGCTTCATTGGCATGCATCGATAGGATGACGACGCGCGTCTTCGGGCAGCGTTTTCTGACCTGCCGCAAGACTTCGAGCCCGTTGAGCCCCGGCATCACCAGGTCGAGCAGCAGCACGTCCGGATGCAAGCGCTCCACTTCCGGAACCACTTGGAGGCCGTCACCGACCTCGCTGACGACACGGAAGTCCGGTTCGTTCTCCACCAGGCGCCGCAGGCCGAGGCGGACGACGGCGTGATCGTCAGCCAACAGGACCGTGACCACCGCGGCGTCCCCTCTGCTTGATGTTCCTACATGCTGCTGGTTGTGGTCCATGCGGGTGATCTGAGATCCGAAGATGGTAACACACCCCCGTTAGTACAGATGGGCTATTCATAGTACACGATCGGCGGCCTGTCCATCCGTAAACTTACGGAGTTCGGAGGTTCAAATGAGTCGCCTGGGCCCAGGGCGGTTCCTTGGCTCCCTAGCGCGGTCTTCGGCGGAGCGGCGCAGCCTGCGCCGTTACGATTCAATGCAAATCGCGCGGTGTTGCCGGAGTGTGCAGCTGGGCGACTGCAACGCGCCGGCGCAGTGCGTAGACGGCGAGGTCCGTGTGTGTACGCAGGCCGAATTTCCGCATCAGCGCTCTGCAGTGGGCCTCCACCGCAGTTCGGGTCAGAGACAACCGCATGCTGATTCTGGTGGCTCTGTGGCCCGTGGCGACCAACTCCAAAATCCGACGTTCGACGACCGTCAACCTCGCGTCCGCCGTCCCTGTGTTGCGCATCCGCTCCGCGTACCCCTCGAGGGCGTGCCACAGCCTCGGGCTCAGGTAGTATTGGCCATTCGCCACCGCACGCACCGCATGAATGAGCTCTGCTGGGTCGGATCGTTTGAGGACAACACCGGCCACCCCGCTGCGCAGCGCGCGAATCAAGGATGTCTGCTCCGCATGCATTGACACGATGACGACGTGCGTGTGCACACCTCGAGCAGTGACTTGCTGCGTGACCTCGACCGCGCTCAGGCTCAGCCGCATTGACTCGAGCACCAGCACGTCCGGTTGCAGGATGTGGACAGCCCGAATCACCCCCAGGTGGTCCACGACGGTCCCCAGCACCCATAAATCCGGCGCGTTGCATAGAAACGTGCTCGGGGCCAAACGGATAGGAGAAGGGTCATGAGCGATGAGAACCGTGATTATGCCGTGCGGATCCACGTGCGCCAGGATGAGATTTTCCTCACGGCTTGGATGCCGCAAACGCGCAAGATTATCTATCCGTAAAACTACGGAATTCTGATCGCCGCGTTGCGGATTTGCACCTGGAGGGAAGCTTCGTCATTACGTACAGGAGTACGTCGCTCCGCACCGCCCGACGCGATTCCACCCTCGGGCAGCGGAAACTCCGTCGTTAAGCGCGTGCCGGCGACGGCTGTTCCCTTCGAACGCTATCACGCTCCCCGTAGCTGCCCGGTTCCGGAGGAGCCGATCACTCCGGTACGGCCGCGCCGGTGAAGAAGCGGTGGAAGGCGGGCGGCAATTGCGTGTAGTCCGGCAGCGGCAATTGACGCCGCGGATCCACACTGCTGTACGTATTCCAGAACAGCACCGGCGCGTGCCGGTATTCACGCTGGTGCGCCATGTCAATCAAGGCCGCCAAGCACTTGGCGCTGTACGTCGTTTCGAGTTGGATGCCTTCCAGGTTTCGCATCAGATCCCGCGCTCGCCGGCCAGCCTCCGTCGGCGCCCCGTAGCCTGCCCCGACATAGGCAGGCACGATGGTGAACTCATCGGCACGCACGCTGAGCGAGCGCAGATCCGGCACGTATCTTTGCAGCAGTGCAAGACAGCCGGCGGCTTGTTTCGCGAGCTTCTGCGGCGTCGGAGCCATGATGTCGGTGACCAGGACCGCCATCACACGGGAGCGCAACCCCACGATCTTCGCCCCGAGCACCAACCCCGCTACCGTGCCGCCGCTGCCCATGGGCACGAAGATGCACTGCGGCTCCGGCAGCGCGCGCGCGCGGATCTGTTCCTGCAATTCGACGGCAGCGTTGACGTAGCCCAGCGCCCCGAGGGGCGAGCTCCCGCCCGTGGGCAGGATGTACGGCAGCCGGCCGCGCAACAGCTCGCGCGCACACACGCGCGCGGCGCTCAGCGCCAGTAGCGGCACCCGTGAACCGTAATGCAGCTCCGCTCCGGCGGCATGATCGAGCAACAGGCACTCGCGCACGTGCTCGGTCACCGGCTGCCCGAGCAGCAGGAGAATGCTGCGCAGCCCGACGCTGCGGGCGCAGAGAGTCGTCGCCAGTCCGTGATGCGTGCCGATGCCACCGAAAGTCAGCACCGCGGTGCGGCCTTGCGCCAACGCCTCCGCGAGCACGAACTCGAGCTTACGCGGCTTGTTGCCGCCGTACAGTCTGCCACTCTCGTCATCGCGTTTGATCCACAACTCATCCAGTCCGATCTCATGGGCCAAACGGTCCAACCGGTGCACTCGGGTGGGCAAATCAGTCAGCGGGACGCGGGCAAAGCGCCCGCGCAGCTCCGGAAACCACCTTTCGAGCGCCAACTCGCCCTCGGCAGCCGCAGTCCCCGCGTCTTGCATATGCCTTCCTATCGCTTATCGCGGATTGCGCTCCGACGACAAGTGCCGCGCCTCTCCTATCTCCTTGCCACGTACCGGCCCGGCTCCACTTCCGTGACGCGCCCGTCGCGCAACAGCAGCTCGAGGTGCTGCGCCATGCTCCGCCGCTCGACGGCGTCGGCAAACGAGACCGGATCCTGGGGGCGGTAGATGAATCGATAGCGCACGATGTCGTCCAGTGTTTGCAGCTCGTTCAGAAGGGCAAGCAGTCGTTCCTCACGCTTGCGGATCACGGCCGCAAAACGGTCGAAGCGCTCAAGGAAAGCGGCGCGTCCTTCCAGCACGCCGATGTGATGAAAGGTCGCGTACCAGCGGGCCTCGATTTCTCGCACCCGCTGCAGCGTCCGCTCGAACTCGTCGAGCGAGGACCACGCATCGCCGTAATACGGGCCGAAGCTGGAGAGATCGATATCAGCGAGAAACAGGACGTCATCGGGCTCAATGAAGAAGGCGCAGTGGCCGCGCGTGTGGCCCGGGGTGTGGATCACGCGCACGCGGCACCCCCCGAGGTCGAACACCTCGCCGTCACCGAAGCTCAGGGCATCGAGACGCGGCGTGAAATGAAACTCGTCGACCAGGACCTGCCGGAAGGCGGAATCAACCTCGCCGAGGTAGCCGTACATCGCCATCATGTTGTCAAGCGAGTGGATGTTCGACACGTCCAGCTCGTGCAGGTGCCAGGGGACGTCCAGGAAGAGGCAATTCCCGGCGATGTGGTCTTCGTGGCTGTGGCTGTTGAGGATGCGGGCCAGCGCAGGGAGCGATCGCTGCCTGGGGATCACAGAGAGTGACGGATCGATCAGTAGTGCTTCCTCGGCTCCTTCGACCAACAGCGAGTTGCCGTACGGATACTTCCCGGCCTGCGCCCCGAACAGAACGGTCACGCTCCGGCCGAGCTTGCGATCCTCCAAGGTTTCCGCAGCCGTTTCCATTCCGTGTTCCCCTCCGCAAGTGCGGTGCCTGAAGCTGCGGCGCAAGTCAATTGGCGCGAGAACGTGCCGCCGTTGCGGGTTTTCCCCAACGCCTGTCCCATGTCCACACGCAGAAGGCTATCCATGAGGGAGGTTCCCAAATGAGACCTCTTGCGGCTGCACCGCTACAGTTGACCACCAGAGCCGTTGGTTGAAGAGTGTTACCTCCCCTCACCTGCCCTGCCGGACAAAGATGGGGAAAAAGAGAGCCGCTTGTCTGCATGCAGCCGAATCCACAGAGCACACACTTCTGGCAAGGGCGGCGCAACCTGCGCCTGCTCTTGCCGCGCGATTTCCGCCTCTATCTCGCCAGTCGTTTCTGCACGGCGACGGGGATGACCATGTTGCGCGCCGCCATCCTGTGGCACGTCTTCGCCCTGTCACATTCCGCTTTCCACCTCGGGCTCATCGGCCTGGCGCAGTTCGCGCCGGCGCTCAGCCTGTCGCTGGTGGCCGGCGCGGTGGCAGACACGTACGACCGTCGCAGGGTTATGATGGCGGCGGAGACCCTGGCCCTCGTGTGCGCGCTGGTGCTCTTCCTCGAAACCCGGAGCGGCGGCATTACCTTGCTGTTGCTCTACGCCATGGTCTTTCCCGTGGCCATCGCTGGGGCCTTCGACAATCCGGCGCGCGCGGCGCTGCTGCCGACGCTGGTCGCGCGCGAGGTCTTTCCGCGGGCCGTGGCCATTGCCTCGACCAACCAGGCGCTGGCTCTCGTCACCGGTCCGGCCTTGTGCGGGTTTATCATCGTCGAAGCGGGGATCGCCAGCGTGTACGCCGCCTATGTCCTTCTAATCGGCGCATCCGTAGCCACGCTCGCGTTGATGCGGCGCCGTGCGGTACAAACACCCGGACGTGCCGTGACGCTGCAAATGATGCGCGAAGGGCTCGCGTACGTGCGGCGGCACCAGGTGATCCTCGGCTGCATGACCCTGGACATGTTCGCGGTGATCTTCGGCGGCGCCACCGCGTTGCTGCCGATCTACGCCAACGACATTCTTCACGTGGGCGCTTCCGGATATGGGCTGCTCACCTCGTCAATAGAGATCGGCGCCCTGGCCACCTCGCTCGTGCTCATCGCGTTGCCGCCGGTGGCGCGCGCCGGACGCGCGTTGCTCCTCAGCATCGCCGTCTATGGCGTGGCGACGGTTGTCTTCGGGCTCTCACGCTCGTTCCCACTGTCGGTGATCGCCTACCTGATCGTCGGTGTCGGCGATCAGGTCAGTGTCGTCATGCGCGCCACCGCGATTCAGCTCTCCACGCCCGACGAGCTGCGAGGCCGTGTCAGCTCGGTCAACATGATCTTCATCGGCGCGTCGAACCAGCTGGGCGCGGCGGAGTCGGGCTTTGTGGCGGCGCTCACCAACGCCACGTTTTCCGTGGTCAGCGGCGGCATCGGTTGCCTTCTCGTGCTCGTGGCCGTGGTGCTTATTTTGCCGGAGTTGCGCAGGTACCGCATCAGCGGGGGAACGCCGCCTGTCAGTTGACGCGTAACTGGCCGCTGCTGTCTAGTGTGGCGCTCCTGGTTCTCTTCTTGCGCTGCTTGTGCAGTTGTGATTACAGTCGGCGGCACAGCAAGCAGCGGGGGCACGTGGCGACGGTCTCAGACCGGTTCCGCGAGTTCTTCCAAGCAGCGACGAATCGTACGCCCCACGACTACCAGCGGCGGCTGGCGACGGAGGTGTACGCGGACGGCCCGAAGTCGCTGGCGATCAACGTGCCGACGGGTGCGGGGAAGACGGTGTCGCCCTCAAGCCGGCGTTCATGAGGAGAACGACACGAGCAGCACCTGACGAGCACGCGGACGCGCGCGAGTTCATCGAGCGCTGGGCGAAAGCAGGCCCGGCATTGGAAGGGCAGCGCTACCGCGAGTTGCAGGAACTCGACGACGAAAGGGCGCGGCGGATGACGCTCGATCTGTTCAAGCGGTGGCGTCCAGAACCGTGGATGAGACGGGCGGAGGACTGGTGGAGGCGCAGAAAGTCTTTTTCAAGCTTGCGCGCCGAGAAGGCGCGGAGAAGTCGCGGCGATGAGCGAGCAACGTTCCCCTTGCCTTCAGAGCCTGCATTGCGGTAGTGGTTCGCCTGATCTTCGCTGAGATCCGGGATACGAGATGCCGGTGGCAGACTCTGAAGAGTTCGCCGAGTTCTTCCAGACGGCGACGGGGCGCGAGCCGTACGACTACCAGCGTCGGCTGGCGGGCGATCCGACGGTAGCGGACGCCGAGGGCTAACGAGAGTGCGCCATGCTGACCGTCGCCTTGAGTTTTGCGGCTGGCCGCTTCCACGCAACTCCGTGGGGGCGCAATGTGAACGAAGGTGTCCCTGAGTGGCCGCCGTCGCCCTATCGCTTGCTGCGGGCGCTTTATGACGCATGGAAGCGCAAGCGCCCAGAATGGCCAGCCGATCGAGTCGAGCCCTTGCTCGGCACGTTGGCTGAAACTCCGCCCTGCTTCTCCCTTCCCCCCGCAACGGTGTCCCACACCAGGTCGTTTCTGAGCACGAACGCTCGAGACATCACCGACCGGCGCTTGGTGTTCGACGCGTTCGTTGCCGTTTCCCCGGATACTCCAGTCCTCGTGACGTGGCGCAAGGTCACGCTCGATCGGCAGAAGGAGGCCGATCTCAACGAGCTAGCAAGCTGCCTCAACTACCTCGGGCGCTCTGAGTCCTGGGTGCACGCGCGCGTCCTGTCCGAAAGCACCGCCGCATCCTGGAACTGCTGGCCAGCGGAGGATGCTTCGCCCGCGGAAAGGACTGAGACCGTCAGGCTCGCGTGCCCGATTGCCGCAGACGCTTACGCCGTGCAGCCTTATGCGGCGCCTTCTCGCAAAGGGGCCGACCGTAAGCCCTTGAGCTGGCTTGATGCCCTCGCATGGTCGACTGCCGACCTCCTGAACTCTCGGCGCAGCGACCCGCCCGCTTTGTGCTACGTGCCGTACGTGCGGTCAGCTAAATGCTTCGATGTGAGCGTCTCGCGGCGCACCCATCGAAGGAAAGACGTGCACGGTGCACTGTGTGCGTTGCAATCCAGCGTGTTGCCGCCAGTCACCGCCACCGTCGAGCTTGCCGAGCGCGTTCGACGCAAACTCATGGGTATCCATGCTCGCATTGTCGGCGATCTGGCTCGCGTGTCCCCGCGGTTCTCCGGCAAAGACGTCGATGGCAAGCCACTGAAGGGGCACCGTCACGTGTACATCCTGCCAGTCGATCGCAACCGCGACGGCCGGATCGACCATTTGCTCGTCGCGTGCAAGGAACCGCTGGAGCACGAAGAGCAGCTTGCACTCGACCGCCTCGACGCGGTCTGGCAGTCGAAGGGCAAGCCCGACATTCAGGTGGTGCCGATCCTGTGGGGGACGAGAGCGGCGCTGTTCCAGGAGACGTTCGCTCTCAGTCGCAACGCGATTGTCACCGAAGTAATTAGCGCCACGCCGTTTGTACCGCCGCGACACTATAGGAAGGGCCGAGGCCCGCTTGCAGATTGGCTTGCCGACGAAGTACGCCGTGAGGCTGTGAATCATGGGTTTCCGTCGCCTGTGCAGGTCGTTCCCATCCCACGGCTTGTGAACTACGGACGCGACCGTCGCTGGATCGAGTTCCGACGAAGCCGCAAGGGACAGACCGCACAATTGGGCTACGGCTTCAAACTGGTGTTCCCTGAACCGATCGGCGCTCCAATCGCCCTCGGCCACTCCGCCCACTTCGGCCTCGGGCAGTTCAGGCCAATGTCGTGAGTCGTGCTCGTGGAATGCAGGTCAAAGGTGAAAGGTCAAAGCGACAAGCCAGAGTCCGTGACTCGTGCCTGAGCCTGCCCTGAGCCCCTCGACTTAGCTCGGGACAGGCTTGTCGAAGGTCGAGTGGCTGGTGAGTCGTACCCGGGGGGATGGCGGGCAGTTCAGGCCGGATGAGTGATGAACTGATGAACGATGAACGGATGAGCCAAGCGATTGATTCATTGCGCCATTGAGTCATTGGAGCATTGAGGATTGCATCGTTGGCGGATCAGGGCGCTATGAGCGATGAGCTGGAGGTTCTGAAACTGGTGGCCACGCGCTTGGAGGCCGCCGGCATCGCGTACATGGTCAGCGGCTCCATGGCCATGAACTACTACGCACAACCGCGCCTGACGCGCGACATCGACATCGTTGTGGAACTGACACCCGCCGATGCGGACCGCGTCCACCAACTGTTCGCGGCCGATTTCTATTGCGATCCCGACACCGTGCGCGACGCCATCGCACACCGCGCGATGTTCAACGCCATTCATTTCGGCCTCGCCGTCAAAGTCGACTTCATCGTCCGCAAAGCCACCCCGTACCGCGAAACCGAGTTCGCCCGCCGCCGCACTGCCATCGTGGCCGGCGTGCGCGTGTGGTTCGTCAGCCCGGAAGACCTCCTGCTCTCCAAGCTCTTCTGGGCCAAGGACAGCCACTCGGAGCTCCAACTCAACGACGCCCGCAACCTGATCGCTTCAGTTCCTGCCATCGATTGGCCGTACATCGAGCGCTGGGCTTCTGAGCTGACAGTCGGTACGCTGCTGGCTGAGGTCCGCAGATGACCGATACCCCCCCCGAGGTCGCCGAACTCTACCGGGATCTCTTGATGCGTCGCTCAGGATCAGAACGCCTGGAAATGGGCTGCCGGATGTTCGACACGGCGCGCACCCTCATGCGTGCCAGCTTGGGTGATCCGTTGGGCGCCGACCGCTCTCGCGACATGATGGCGCGGCTCTTTCTCCGCACGTATGCAGCGGACTTCGATCCGGCAACCCGCGACCGGATTGCTGCGTGGCTGCGAGCCGATAGACCGCACTGAGCAGGGCGGCATTTTCGGCGCCTCGGCCCATCTCGGCCTCGGCCAGTTCAGACCAATGTCGTGAGTCGTGCTCGTGACCCGTGGCTCGGCAGAACGGTGACGGACTAAGGATTGAGGGATGCATCAGCGTGAGTCAGCTCGTGAATCGTGCTCGGGGAATGGGAGCGGCACCGCGCTGAGAGAGTAGCAACAACCTGGATTGCGCCATGGCATCTGCAGGCTTGGAGGCCGCCTGAGATCGTCGCGCGGCGCCTTTCTACCGCGCGAAAACGTGCAACGCCGGTCCGAAGAGGCAAGGCGACCCGTCGGCACCACAGGGAACCACGTCGGCAGTTAAGGTATCGACCTTGCTTCGTGACCGCATCGGGAGCAAGGGATGCCGCGCAATACGTACCTGGTCTGTTACGACATCTGTGAGGATAAGCGCCTGCGTACAGTGTACAACACCATGCGCGACTTCGGCGACCACCTGCAGTACTCCATCTTCGAGTGCCAGTTCACCCCCACCGACCTCACCCGCTGCCGCCACGCCCTCAGCGAGATCATCGATCACCGTGAGGATCAGGTCCTGTTCGTCGATCTCGGCCCTGTCGAGGGCCGCGGCGACCGCGTCATCACGGCACTCGGCAAGCCTTACTCGCCGATCGACAGCCCGTGCATTGTCGTGGATGGAGAGGGAGGATGAGGGATGAGGGATGAGCGATGAAGGATGAAAGGGAAAAACACGGGATGAACGATGCAAGACGCCCGCACGAGGCGTTGGAGGTCTACCGGCTTGCCCATGCGCTGGCCCTGCGTGCGCACGCTCTGTCTCTGAAACTCCCGAAATACGAGCTGCACGAAGAGGGTGGGCAGCTTCGACGGGCGAGCAAGAGTGTTGCGGCGCAGGTTGTCGAAGGACATGCGCTGCGACAGTACAAGGCGGAGTACTTGCACTACTTGGCACGCGCGTACGCGAGTGCGGAAGAAACAATAGAGCACCTCCGCTTCCTGCAGGAGACGGGGTCCGCGCGGCCCCTGACGGCTGAGTGTGAAACCCTGGGCAGAGAGTACGGAATTCTCGGCCGTAAGTTGTTCAACTACATGCGGGCGGTTGCGAAACGGCACGATCCGATGTGGGCGGACAAAGCGCATGGACGACGAGGGATGAACGATGACGGATGAGGGAAGACGGCCCGATGGTTCGCAATAGGTCACAGCCGACGGACAGAAACGTGGCCGCTGCCGATCCTACGAAGGGACCACTGCGCGCCCGTCATTCATCTCTCATCCCTGATCATTCATCATCTCGCTCATCTGTCATCCCTCATCGTCTAGAACTCCCCGAGTACCTGCCGGCCCGCATGCTCAATGAGTTCGTCTATTGCCCGCGCCTGTTCTTCTACGAATGGGTCGAAGGCGTGTTCGCCCACAGCGCCGACACCGTCGAAGGCGCGCTGCGCCACGAGAAGCTCGAGCGCAAAGCCGACCCGCTGCCGCCTGCAACCGAGACGCGCGACAAACCAATCCACTCGCGCTCGGTCGATCTCGGGAGCGATGCCTACAAGCTCATCGCCAAGATCGATCTCGTCGAGGGAAGCAGCGGCGAGGTGAGCCCGGTCGACTACAAACGCGGTGCGCCACGCGACGGCGACGACGGCCCGGAGGCCTGGCCGGCCGACCGCGCCCAGCTCTGTGCCCAGGCGCTCATCGTGCGTGATAACGGCTACACCTGCACCGAAGCGGTTGTATACTACAACACCACCAAACAGCGCGTGCGCGTCGCCATCGATGACGCCCTGATAGAAGACACACTCCACGCCGCAGCCGATGCCCGCGTCGTAGCCGCATCGGGCCGCATCCCGCCGCCACTGGTGGATAGCCCAAAGTGCCCGCGCTGTTCGTTGGTCGGCATCTGCCTGCCGGACGAGACCTCGGCGACCATGTCCGAGCCGGCGGCGAGCACGGAAGCGCAGCGGCTCGCGCTGTTTCCAGCCGACTACGACGAAGACGAGGCGGAACCGGCTCCGGCGGCGCTAGGTCTCGATGCGATCCGCCGTTTGGTCCCAGCGCGCGACGACTTGCGGCCCCTTTACGTCACCGGGCATGGGTTCTCGATCGGCAAGTCGGGCGAGGTGTTGCAAATCCGCGACGGGAAGAAGCTGGTGCAGGAAGCCCGCATCAACGAGATCTCGCAGGTGAACCTGTTCGGCAATGTGAGCCTGAGCGCGGCTGCCGTACAGGGCTTGTGTTGGGCGGAGAAGCCGATGGCACATTTCTCCTTCGGTGGCTGGTTCTACGGCCTGACGCAGGGCTTGGGCCTGAAGAATGTTTTTCTGCGCCGCGAGCAGTTCCGGCGCGCCGATGATCCGATTTTCGGCCTGCACCTGGCGCGGGAGATCGTGGCCACCAAGATCCGCAACCAGCGCACCTTGTTGCAACGCAACCACATCGAGCCCCCGGCGCAGGTGCTGCAGCGCCTCAAGCACTTGGCGCAGCAGGCAGCCGCGGCGGCGGAGATGGACGAGCTGCTGGGCATCGAGGGCAGCGCCGCCCGCTTCTACTTCGAGCACTTCGCCGGAATGGTGAAAATCCGCCCGGACGATAGCGACGCGGTGGCGTTCGATTTCCAGCGCCGCAACCGCCGCCCGCCTCGCGATCCGGTGAACGCGCTCTTGTCACTCAGCTATGCGCTGCTGAGCAAGGACCTCGTAATCGTCTGTCACAGCATCGGCTTCGATCCGTTCATCGGCTTCTATCACCAGCCGCGCTTCGGGCGGCCGGCCCTAGCGCTCGATTTGATGGAAGGGTTCCGCCCTCTGATCGCCGACTCAGCGGTGCTGAGCGCGATCAACACGCGCATGGTGACCGGGCGCGACTTCATCCGCGTCGGCGAGGCGGTGGCACTGACGCCGGCGGGGCGCAAGGGCTTCATCCGTGCCTACGAGCAACGCATCGATGCGCTGGTAACGCACCCGCTCTTCGACTATCGAGTGAGCTACCGCCGCGTGCTCGAGATCCAGGCGCGCTTGCTGGCGCGGCTGGTGACCGGCGAGCTGACGAAGTATCCGGGGTTCGAGACGCGGTGAGAGCACCGGTAGATGGACATGCACAGCCAGCTTGGGACCGTGGAGGCTCGCGAGCGGCGAGGTGAACGCGATTTCACGCCACCCGCTCGCGCCTCGAAAACGTTGGCTGGAGCGCAGGTTCGGTGTATTAGGGACGAGCATTGCGGCGTTCAGTGGCCGTTGCACACTGGCCGCTCGCAAACGGCGTCAAGGGTCTTTGAAAGTTCGGCAGTTGGAAGAGTACACTATCCGCGGCTGATCAGCCGCGGCCCCATTGAAGCGTGATCTGCTGTCGCGGAACGGCCATGGACGCGATGGCCTATCCGCGGCTGATCAGCCGCGGCCCCATTGAAGCACGTTCATGCTCTTCCCCTCCCTGCCCAGACTGAGCGTCTATCCGCGGCTGATCAGCCGCGGCCCCATTGAAGCGCACGAACGTGTCGCCAGATCGGGCCCACTTATTCCGCTATCCGCGGCTGATCAGCCGCGGCCCCATTGAAGCCTCGCAAAGCACGACCATCCCCGGTTAGAGGACGATGCTATCCGCGGCTGATCAGCCGTGGCCCCATTGAAGCGGCAAGGACGACGCCGAGGTGGTGTGGCAGGCCGACCTATCCGCGGCTGATCAGCCGCGGCCCCATTGAAGCTGCGGCTACGGCGCGTTTGCCTTGGCCTTCGTCGCTTCCCTCTCCGCGTCGAGCCTGTCGACAGATTGGTTGGAGGTGCAGCCAGATGGAATGAGAAACAGGAAACCGGAAATGAGAAATGGGAAACGGGCCAATTCCCCTGTACCTTCCTTGGACGCCAGGCTGCCGCACGAATATTGGGCGCCCGCGTTGCGGTGCGCCCGGCATGTGCATTATGTAGTCTAGCGTGACACGAGCGCGTATGAACAAGATCCTGTCGCAGCCCGCACTGAAGCGGCGCCTTGCCAGCCTGCGCCGCAGCGGCAAACGCGTCGTCTTTACCAACGGCTGCTTCGACTTGGTTCATCCGGGGCACATCCGCTATTTGGGCGCCGCGAGACGCTTGGGAGATGTCCTGGTCGTGGCGCTCAACAGCGATGATTCGGTGCGGCGCTTGAAGGGGGCGGGACGGCCGCTGGTTTCCGAGCGCGATCGATGCGAGGTGGTCGCCGCGCTGGAGATGGTGGATTACGTCACAACTTTCAGCGACGACACTCCCTACTCGTTGATCAAGGATCTCCAGCCCGACGTCTTGGTCAAAGGTGGTGACTGGCAGCCCGACGAGATCGTCGGTGCCGATGTGGTACGCGCCCGCGGCGGCGTCGTGCACTCACTGCCCTACGCCCGTGGCTATTCGACGACGGCGCTGGTCAGAAGAGTCGAAGGTCGAAAGTCCAAGGTCAAAAGGTGACGGCCGCGGCTTAGAAATTCTCGATCATCTGGTTGTAGACGTCGCGCACCGCCTGGCCCAGCATACGCGTGATGGCACTGCGCCGTTCGGTTTCGGTAAGCTGTATGGCGGTGAACTCGGGGTTGAGGACGTTGCTCGCGTTGAGCCCGCTCTGTTGAAACTGCGGCGAAGTGGTGACCACGACATTGGGGCTGGCGCTGTACTGATCGCTCTCTTGCAATCCCTTCACGTGCCACAAAACCTTGCCATCATCCTTGCGGGTGAGAGTGAGGTCCAAAATGAGGGTGATTTCATACTGCAATGCGATGTCGTTGGCGTCGAAGGCAACCGGCCGGACGCGAAGCGCACGGATGGTTCCGCTCAGGACGGCATCGCCTCCACCCGGATCCTCGATCATGCGGAAGTGCCCGCGTTCGTGAATTTCGCGCTCGAGCGCAAAGGCCAGCGTCTTCTCCAACCCGTGCTCGCGCGAGCGGTTGACCAGCTTGCCGACGCTGAGGGAATGGATGTCGGCCGGTAGCCCGATCTGCTCGCCGGCGAAGTGATAGCCGCACCCGACGAACGCCACGGCAAGCAACACGGCGGTAAAGCGCATGCTCACACGACCAGGTTGACCAGGCGCCCCGGCACGACCACACGCCGGCGGATCTGCTTGCCGTCGATGTGGGCCTTCACGGCCGCGTCCGCCAAAACGGCGCTGATGATGGACTCTTCCGACGCATCCCGTGGCACCTCGATGCGCCCGCGCACCTTCCCGTTCACCTGCACCACGATCACGGCCATGTCCTCTACGGTCAAAGCGGGGTCGAACTGCGGCCAGCGCGCATCGAAGATGGTTGCCGCATGCCCGAGCCCTTCCCACAACTCTTCAGTGACGTGTGGCGCAAACGGCGCCAGCATTACGAGCAGGGATTCCAGCACCCAGCGGTCGGGCGGCCCGTCGCGTTTGATGTCATTCAACAGCGTCATCAAGGCTGCAATGGCGGTGTTGTAGCGCAGGTGCTCGATGTCCTCTTGCATTTTCTTGATGGCGCGGTGGGTCGCGCGCACGAGCGTCTCCGAGGCGCGCGTGCCGGCGTCGTGCTCACGCACGAGACGCCACACGCCATCGAGGAAGCGGCGGATGCCGGCGATGCCTTCGTCGCGGAAGTCGCCGCCTTCCTCGTACGGCCCGAGAAACATCATGTACATGCGGAAGACATCGGCGCCGTGCTGGTCGAGGTACTGATCCGGGTTGACCACGTTGCCGCGCGACTTCGACATCTTCGCCCCTTCTCTGATGATCAGACCGTGGGCGCGGAAGCGTTTGAACGGCTCCTCCGCGGGGGCATAACCAAGATCGTACAGCACCATATTGATGAAGCGGCTGTACATCAGGTGCAGCACGGCGTGCTCGTTGCCGCCGATGTACATGTCCACCGGCAGCCACTTGCGGGTCAACTCCGGGTCCATGGCGACGTCGTGTCGGTCGGCCGATGGATAGCGCAGGAAGTACCAAGCGGAATCGAGGAAAGTGTCGGAGACATCGGTCTCGCGGCGCGCCGAGCCGCCGCATTGCGGGCAGGCAACCTCATAAAAGGAGCGCACCCGCGCCAGCGGCGCCACGCCGCTGGCATCGGGCCGGAAGTCTTCGATCTCGGGCAGCACCACCGGCAGATCGGACTCGGGCACCGGCATGATGCCGCACCCATCGCAGTAGATCATCGGAATCGGCGGCCCCCAGTAGCGCTGGCGCGAGATGCACCAGTCATGCAAGCGGTACTCGACACGGAAATTGCCGGCGCCGCGGCCCGCCAACCAGTCCGTGATGGCGTGTTTCGCCGCCTCGGCGTCCATGCCATCGAACTGCCCGCTGTTCACCAGGTGCCCGGGGCCGTCGTAAGCGGCCTCAAGCGGGGTGTCGGCGGTATCGCCTTCTGCTGCGATCACCCGGATGATCGGTAGGTCGAACACCGTGGCGAAATCGAAGTCGCGCTGGTCGTGTGCCGGCACGGCCATGATGGCGCCGGTGCCGTATTCGGCCAGCACGTAATCCGCGATCCAGATGGGAATGCGCTGCTGCGTGGCCGGGTTGATCGCGTACGAGCCGGTGAACACGCCGGTCTTGTCCTTCACCGCGCGGCGTGACACGAGATCCATTTTGGCTACGCGTTCGCGATACGCCGTCACGGCGCGCCGTTGCTCCGCTGTCGCCAGCCCGCCCACCCACTCATGCTCCGGTGCCATGACCATGTAGGTGGCGCCGAACACGGTGTCGGGCCGAGTCGTGAACACCCGAATGGCTCTCTGCGGCCCCGCCGCGAGCGGGAAGTCGATCTCGCCGCCTTCCGAGCGCCCGATCCAGTTGCGCTGCGCCGTCTTCGTGGTTTCCGACCAGTCGATCCAGTCGAGGTTCTTGAGCAAACGTTCGGCGTACTTCGTGATTGTAAAGAACCATTGCTCGGTCAGGCGCTGCTCCACCTGCGTACCGCGATGCCGTTCGCACTCGCCGTCGATGACCTGCTCGTTGGCCAGCACCGTCTTGCACTTCGGGCACCAGTTGACCGGTGCCTTCTTCCGCACGGCCAAACCATTCTTGTAGAGTTGCAGAAAGATCCACTGCGTCCAGCGGTAGTAATCCGGAGAGGTGGTGTCGACGGCGTGCTCCCAATCCACCATCAGGCCGAGACGGTTCAGTTGACGGCGGAAGTTCTTGATGGTGCGTGGGATGAACTGCTTCGGATTCTTGCCGAGCTTGAGGGCGTAGTTCTCGGAGTGGATACCGAAGGCGTCGAAGCCGATGGGCTCGAAGACATCGAATCCCTGCAGGCGGCGGAAGCGGCCGTGGATGTCGACGCCGGGAAAGGCAAAGCCGTGCCCGACGTGGAGCCCCTCGGCCGAGGGGTAGGGGAACATCATCAAGGTGTAATACGGCCGCTGTGCGACGCGCAGGTCGATCGTGTTCGTGTGGCGTTCCCGCCACAGCCGTTGCCACTTGGCCTCGACCGCGGCGGGGTCGTAGCGTTCATCCATCTTCGGGTGCACTCCGTTCGTCGGCCTCCACCTTCACTCCCAGGCGGCGCGCGATGTGATCGAGGATGCCGTTGACGAACACCGCCGATTCCTCCGTGCCGAACCGCCGCGCAATCTCGATGGCTTCGTCGATCACCACGTTGATCGGCAGCTCGGGGGTCACCAGCAGTTCGTACGCGGCGACCCGCAGTACGTTGAGGTCGACGCGCGACAAGCGCTCGAAACGCCAATGTTCGCTGGCTTCCGCGATCAATTGGTCCAGCCGTTCCAGCCGTTCGCGCACGCCGGCCACCAGCGCCGCGGCGAATTCCTTGGCGCGGCTGCCGGCATCACAGCTTTCGAAGAACAGCCGCAGCGCCGCCTCCGACGACTCTCCACTCAGCTCGATCTGGTAAAGAGCCTGCACCGCCAGCTCGCGTCCCTTTCGCCGCGCGCCCATTAGCAAAGCCCCGTGCCACACAACCGAAAGCGGAGGGTAGCAGCTGTCATGCTCGCGAAAGAGAGTGTCGATTTTCTCCAGCGGGCGTCCTTCGAGACGCCGCCAGAGGAAGGCGGCTCCTCAGGACGAGCGGTTGTGTTGGCGTCTTCCAAAGACAATTTCCGCTCACCCTGAGGAGGTCCCTTCTTTTGAGACCGTCTCGAAGGGTGTGGTTCCCGTTCATCGACGGTCTCCAAAGCGGGCATCCAGGTGGGGCGGAGGAGTGGATTCCCGCTTCCGCGGGAATGACGAACCGCGTGGAGCTGTGGTTTTTTGTGCAAAGCCTTCCAGTGCGGTTTGGCTGCGGCGAAGGGCCGCGTTGTGTTCTCAGCGTTCATCCCAGTTGCTTCAGCAAATTGGCCATTTCTACCGCGCTCAGCGCCGCCTCGAAGCCCTTGTTGCTGCGGTCATCGCCGGCGCGCTCCAACGCTTGTTCGACGTTCTCCGTGGTCAAGATACCGAGGGCGATGGGGAGGTGGCGGGTCAGCTGCAGCTGCTCCAATGCGTCAACGACGGCGCGCGAGAGATAATCATGATGTTGTGTCTCGCCGCGCACGATGGCGCCCAGACATACGAGGGCGTCGAACTTCTCGCCGCTGGCCAGGGAATCGGCGAATAAGGGGATCTCGAACGCACCCGGCACCTCGACCACCTCAATGTGGTCGTCGCGTATGCCGCACTCGCGCAGGGCATGCAATGCGCCGCGCAGCAGCCGTTCCGTGACGACGCTGTTGAAGCGCGACCTCACGACACCGATGCGCAACGCCGTGGCGTCGAGCGGCGCTTTGTGGATCGTCACCGCGCTCATGTTCAGGTGAGCAGCTTGAGCCCGGTGAACAGGTGCCCGAGCTTCTGCTGCTTCGTGCGCAAATAATGAATGTTGCCCTGATGCGGAGGGATCTCGAGCGGCAGCCGCTCGACAACCTCGATCCCGTAACGTCTCAAACCGTCGATCTTCTTCGGATTGTTGGTGAGCAGCCGGACCTTGGTCACGCCCAGGTCGCGCAGAATCTGCGCCGCGATGCCGTAGTCGCGGCCGTCGTCTTTGAACCCCAACTCCAGGTTCGCCTCTACGGTATCGCGGCCTTGATCCTGCAGCGCGTAGGCTCGGATCTTGTTCGCCAAGCCGATGCCTCGCCCTTCCTGGTGCATGTAGACCACTACACCCTTGCGGGCGGCGTGAATGGCTTCGATGGCCTTGCGCAGCTGATCGCCGCAATCGCAGCGTTCGGAGCCGAACACGTCGCCGGTCAGGCACTGCGAGTGAATACGCGCGAGCACCGGCTCCCCCGGGCGAATCCGGCCGCGCACCAAGGCGATGTGTTCATGCTGGTCGACATCGTTGCGGTAGACGACGGTGCGAAACCTGCCGCCGTAGTCGGTAGTGATCCGTGCATCCGCCACCCGCTGCACGAGCGACTCGTGCCGCAACCGATGTGCAACCACGTCCCCCACTTCGACGATGGGGAGACCGAACCGGTCCGCCAAAGCCCCGAGCTCCTCGCGCGTAGCTAGAGTGCCGGCATCGTTGAGTACACTGCAGACGGCAGCGGCGGGCTTGAGCCCGGCGAGCCGCGCCAGATCGACGGCGGCTTCGGTGAGTGCCGCCCGTACCAGGGAGCCGCCGTCACGTGCCATGAGGGGAAAGACATGCCCCGGCATGACGAGGTCATCCGGTCCGGCATCAGGCGCCATCGCCGTGCGAATGGTCGTCGCCCGATCGGCCGCGGAGATGCCGGTGCTCACGCCGTGCCGGGCTTCGATGGACGCGCCGTACGGCCTGGCGCTACCGGCCGCATCAGCGACCATGAGTGGGATGCCGAGCCGGTGCATGTGCTCTCGCGTGAGGCAGAGGCACACCAGCCCGCGCGCGTGCGTCGCCATGAAGTTTACGGCGTCGGCGCTGACCAGTTCCGCTGCCACGCACAGCTGTCCCTCGCCCTGCACGCCATCGGCCAGGATGACCACGCCTCCCTTGCGGATCGCTTCCAGTCCCGTGTCAATCGCCAGGGTGTTCATCGTCTGCCACCATCTCTGTAGCAACTAAAACGTCCGCCGCAAACTGTTTCACCTGGAGGCGCCGGAGCTGCGGTGCGTCTGCCAGCCGTCGGACGCCTAGCGGCGCCAGCATCGGCCGACCGTCGCCGCCGATCAGCTTGGGGGCATAAAAAATCAACACGCGGTCGACCACGCGTGCGCCAATCGCGGCAGCGGCGACGGTTGCTCCTCCTTCAATCAAGACCGACATGATGCCACGCTGACCCAGCGCCCGCATGAGCTGTCTCATCGGGACGCTGCCCGCCCGCTCGGACAGGCGCAGCACCTCGACGCCGTGCTCTCGCATCCACCGGAGTTTGGTCGCCGCGGCCCGCCGGCCGGCACAGACAAGGGTAGCGGCCGCGCCGGTGTTTGTCAGCACTCGCGCACGCAAGGGCACGCGCAGGCGGCCATCGAGGACGACGCGCAGCGGATTGTGCCCGCCGCGGATGCGGCAGGTCAACTCGGGGTCGTCGCGGATCACCGTTTCAGCGCCGACGAGCACCGCGTCATGCGTGGCGCGCAGTTGGTGCACGAAGCGGCGACTGTCCTCGCCCGTAATCCAGCGCGATTCACCGCCCGCCGTCGCGATGCGGCCGTCGAGCGATGCGGCGAGCTTCAGTGTGACCAGCGGTAGGCCGGTGGTCACGTGTTTGCGGAACGCGGCGATCAACTCGTCGCAGGCCGCTTGCTCGACACCGCTCTCCACCTCGATGCCGGCCTGGCGCAGACGCTCCATGCCGTTTCCGGTGACCGAGGGATTCGGGTCGCGCGTGCCGAAAACAACCCGACGCACGCCGGCGGTGATGATGGCGTTGGTGCACGGCGGTGTACGGCCGTGATGCGCGCACGGTTCGAGGGTGACGTACAGCGTAGCGCCGCGGGCGCGGGCGCCAGCAACACGCAGTGCCTCGATCTCGGCATGCGGCGCGCCGGCATGCCGGTGATAGCCGCGCCCGATAATCGCGCCGTCGGCGACCAGCACCGCGCCCACCGGCGGGTTGGGGCTCGTACGCCCGAGCCCACGCCGGCCCAGGCGCAGCGCCAAGCGCATGAAGCTTGCGTCGGACTTAGACATGAATCACGAAGCTAGGTTCCCTCTCCCAGAGAGATTGTCGCCTTTCGACGACATGCACCCTTCGATACGCCGCCAAAGGAGGCGGCTACTCAGGGTGAGCGGTTCGTTGCTCCGTTTCAAAAGACCCTTACCGCTCGCCCTGAGGAGGCCCCTTCTCTTGGGGCCGTCTCCTATGGTCCGATTTGTCGAGTCCCTCGCTGCGACGCGCGGCTTCATGCTCTTGAGTTTCCACAACGGGCAAGTCTCCTATTCGTGCGCACCCTCACAGGGGCGGTCA
>JBEKBJ010000095.1:0-21274 GCA_050015455.1 Binatia bacterium | reverse complement strand
CATGGGCAAGCCTACTAGCTTGTCCTAACCTAATTGTCAAGGCCCTCAGGACCCACCTGCCGGGTTTTTGAAACTTCTTTCCGCCCCTACGACTTTTCGGCCTAGCATCGGATCAGGGTGGCCAGAGCGCGCCACAAAATCGACTACTCCTTTTTCTTCCCGTCCTGCGGCGCCGCTACGGGCTTTTTCTGTTCCTTTCTCGCCGCCGGCTTCTTGCCCTTCCGCGATTGCAGGCACTTCATGATGTGCTGCGCATCGGTGTCGAACTCGGCGGTGAGCTGGTCCAACGTGTGCCCGGCCCTCACCGCTTTCCGGACACTCTTGCAGGAGAGCTTACGCGGCGTTCCCGTTCCCGCGCTCAGCGGCATGGCGCTCGCCAACATCCAGAATACAATCAGCAAGGTCGCGTTGCGTCGCATCGTCACCCCCGAGTCGTTTCCGATCCCTGAATCACGAAACCGGCTCGGGAGCAAAGGGATTGTTGTACTCGCGCCTGGGGTATGATACGGGAATCTCAAGGCAAAACAAAGGAGAGACATCATGGCCGTAGCACGGGTGAGCGAAATCGTCGCGTCCTCCAAGGATTCCATTGAGGGTGCCGTTCAGGAAGGCTTGAAGCGAGCCGCCAAGACGCTTAGGGGGATCACCGGTTTTGAGATCGTGCGCATGCAGGGAAAAGTCGACAGGGGCAAGCTCACGGAGTACCGCGTCCACATGAACGTCACCTTTGTCCTTGAGGACTAGCGACGCACTCGGCGGCGTACACCAACGCGCCGCTGATCCAACCCGTGGCGGGTCCATCGCCTCGATGCGGACCTCGCCCGGCTTGAGCACCAACGCTTTCGCGGAACGCGGCGTGCGGTATTCGTGTTTCACCTACACTGCCCCGGCGGGCCATGTAGCTGTGCCGTGACGTGCGCGTACGCTAATGAGTGACAAGTGGGAACGTTCGTTGGTCGTCCCAGCGGGCGAGCAGGACGGGAAGGAACTCGAGGAGACGCGGCGGCTGATCGGTTACGGCGTGCGAGCCGTCTTCAGTCAGGGCTTACGCGGCCGTGATCACTCACTGCCGGTCGCCTTCTTGCAAAGCTATCGTGGCTTTCCTCGGAAGTGTCCGGAGCAATACTGTTCGGCATCGATCCAGCTCGAGAACGACGGCGGCTGCTTCGTTTATCATGGCCGCGGGCAGGCGCTGAGCTGCCATGAGGGCCACCGCTTCGTTTGCTTCCGGTTTCGGCGTTTCATGGTGCTGTCGAAGCTCGATCTGTATCTTGCCCATCTCGGCGCAGCCAAGTGGCAGCAAGTGATCCATTTCCCCGCACGCACCGCTTACGGGCGCGGTCTGCTCCGTGCATTGTGGGATGCGCCGTACGAGGAAATCCTCTGTGGTTCGGCGCGCCCGAGGGAAGCACGAATAGTTGCCCGCTGGCGCGGCTTGCGGCGTCGCTTTGCGCGCGAGCTGAGCATCTCAGATCGCAGGCTCATCCGGTCCAAAATCAGCGGCTGCTTGGATCTGTGCTCTGGAGGACGACTGCAACCGGTCCGCGATCACGTCAGCGCTATGGAATTCGCCTGCTCCCAAGGGCACCGCATGCTGGTCACCAAGTCGCAGCGCGGCACCTTTCTCAGCAGCCGAATGATCCTCTCAGCGAGCTTGGCGGCTGAGTCATTCTAAGTTCCGCACGTGAGGACGTCGCCTCCGGCGATGGCCCTGCGAAAGATGGCGCCTGCCGTCTCGATCAGCTATCAGCTATGCGTATGCGGATCGCCATCATCGGCGCGGGCCCTGCGGGGCTGTCCGCCGCATACGATCTGAGCCGCGCGGGCCATCGGGTAACCGTCTTCGAAGGCGCGCCCAGCGTCGGCGGCCTGGCGTCGGGATTCAAGGCGCCGCACTGGGAGTGGACCCTGGAGAAGTTCTATCATCACTGGTTTGCTTCCGATGCCGCCATTCTCGGCCTCATCAAGGAATTGGGCTGGAGCAACGAGGTGCTGTTTCCACGGCCGGTCACGGCCATGTATCACGACGGCAAGTTCTACGCCTTCGATTCGGCGCTCGCCGTCCTGCGCTTTCCGGGGATTCCGTTCGTCGATCGAGTACGCTGCGGTGTGGTCGCGTTGTATCTGCGGCTCACGCCGCGCTGGGAGCCGCTGGAACGCGTTACCGCGGATGCCTGGCTGCGGAAATGGCTGGGTCCCCGGGCATACGAATGCATGTGGAAACCGATGCTGGTAGGTAAGTTCGGCGAAGAGAACCTGCAGGTGGTGAACATGGCGTGGTTCTGGGCACGAATTCATGCACGCACGCCGCGCCTCGGGACTTTCAAGGGCGGGTTCCAGGTCTTCATGGATAAGTTGGCCAAAGTCATTACGGCTCGGGGTGCCGAGATCCGGCTCGGCACCCCGGTCAAGGGTATCGAGAAGCGTGCGGACGGCACGCTGCGCGTCGCAACGGCGGCCGACGCCGCGGGTTTCGATGCTCTCATCTCGACTTGCTCGCCGGTGCTCATGGCTGACATCACGCCGGACCTGCCGGCAGCGTACACAGCGCAGCTCCGCACGCTCAAATCGCTGGGTGCGGTCGTGATGGTGCTCGCGCTCGACCGCCAACTGACGAACGGCATCTACTGGCACAATCTGCCGAAGGACGCGGGATTCCCCTTCTTGGCGATGGTCGAACACACCAACTACATTAGCCCGGCGCATTACGGCGGCGACCACATCGTCTATTGCGGAGATTACCTGAACCCCAGCCACGAATACTTCCGCCTGGCGAAGGAGGAGCTGCTGGAGCGTTTCCTGCCGGCGCTCGAGCGCTTCAACCCGCACTTCGACCGCCGCTGGGTGAGACAGAGTTGGTTGTGGAGGTCGGCCTACGCGCAGCCGGTGCCGTCAGTGAACCACTCGCGCAACATCCCGGCGATCCGGACGCCGGTGCGCGGTCTCTACTTCGCGTCGATGAGCCAGGTGTACCCATGGGATCGGGGCACCAACTTCGCCGTCGAGATGGGGCGCAAGGCGGCGAAGATGGTGACGGCAGACTTCGCGACACGCGATCCGCCATAAGCCACCCGCACGCTACAGCTTGTATTCCGCGCGCACCCAGCCTTCGTCGTTGCGGCGGTACTGGCCGCCGCTTGCGGGCTGGGCGTCCTTGCACTCTGCCGCATTGCTGGCATAGTGACTAGTCGGGTCACTGCCAAGAGCGCAGCCGGCCGGTTGGACGATGCGGCCGGCTGCCATGGTTATTGGGGTGATTGCAGCTTATTGGAGGGCGCGATTGGTGGAGCGACTGTATACCGAGAGATCAAGCCGGCGCCGTTTTGTGGAATGGTTCCTCGGGAGCACTTTGGGTGCGGTAGCGTTGTCGGTGCTCTACCCCGTCTTCCGTTTCGTGATTCCGCCTGAAGTGGCGGAGTCCGCCACCAACGGCGTGCTCGCCGGCACGCTGTCGCAAATGCCGTCGAACAGCGGCAAGGTGTTTCGCTTCGGCTCCAAACCGGGACTGCTCATTCGGTTGCCGAGCGGGGACGTCCGTGCCTTCACCGCCATCTGCACCCATCTCGGTTGCACGGTCGAGTATCGACCGGATCTGCAGGAGATTTGGTGTCCGTGCCACAACGGATTTTACAACCTGCAAGGGGTCAACGTTGCCGGGCCGCCGCCGCGAGCGCTCGAAGAGTACGCGGTGGCCGTCAGCGACGATAAGGTCTGGGTGTCGCGAAGGGCATAAGGCGTGGCGGTAATCCAGCGCGCATACAAGTTCCTCGACGAGCGGTTGCAGCTCGAACCGCTAGCCGAATACGCGCGCCACAAAGAGGTGCCGCGGCACCGCTATTCGTGGGCGTATTTCTTCGGCGGCCTGGCTCTGTTCTTCTTCATCGTGCAAGTCTGTTCCGGCATTCTCTTACTCCTGTATTACCGGCCTACCGCCGAAGCGGGCTTCGACAGCGTGCAGTTCATCATGACGCGTGTGCGCTTCGGCTGGCTCGTCCGGTCTATTCACTCCTGGTCGGCCAACCTCATGATCCTGGCGGCCTTCATCCACATGTTCTCCGTGTTTCTCATGAAGTCGTACACCCGACCGCGGGAGCTGACCTGGTGGACGGGCTGCA
This sequence comes from Binatia bacterium, assembly GCA_050015455.1. Classification (GTDB taxonomy): domain Bacteria; phylum Desulfobacterota; class Binatia; order HRBIN30; family HRBIN30; genus JAGDMS01. The sequence continues at coordinate 17,159 of JBEKBJ010000095.1, read as the reverse complement.
TTCTCTTGGCCCTGGGCATGGGTTTCGGTTTCTCCGGGTACCTGCTGCCGTGGAACGAGCTGGCCTTTTTCGCCACGCGTGTCGGCACCGAGATGGTCCACAAGACGCCGCTCATCGGCGACTGGCTCTTGCGCTTCCTGCGCGGCGGTGATGACGTCACCGGCGCGACGCTGACCCGCTTCTTCGGTTTCCATGTCGCCGTGTTGCCGATGGTGACCACCTTTGTTCTGATTGCGCACCTGCTGTTCGTTCAGCGGCAGGGCATGCATGTCCCGGCGTCGGCGCACGCTGAGAGTCAAAGGCGTCCACCGCTGCGGTTCGTGCCGAACTTCATGCTGCGCGAGCTGTTGGTGTGGCTGATCGGGTTGGCGTTACTGGCGGCGTTGGCAGCGTTCTTCCCATGGGAGCTCGGCCAGAAGGCGGACCCGTTCGCGTCCGCGCCGGCGAACATTAAGCCGGAGTGGTACTTCCTGTTCATGTTCGAGACCCTCAAGCTGCTGCCCGCCTACATTGCCGGCATCGAAGGGGAGCTGGTCGGCCTGGGAGCTTTCGGGCTCGCAGCCCTGTTGTGGTTTTTCGTCCCGGTGTTCGATGGGCGGGCGCGCCAAGGCAAGCGCAGCCCGATCTTCACCGTGATCGGGTGGCTGATGATCCTTTACATCTTCGGGATGACGGCGCTCTCTCTCGCCGGCGGGTTGTCGAAATGATTCCGAGAAGAGCCCGCAGGCTTAGCGCACCAATGATGTTGATGGCGCTGGTCGCCTTGGTAACGGCTCGGTCCGGTGCGGCGGACGAACCGCCCGCGAGCTCTTGCATGAAGTGCCACCTCTCGCTCACCGATCAGCTGCAGGCGGTTGCCGAAGCCTTCAAGGACGACATACACAACCAGCCGCGGCTTGGGTGCCCCGCGTGTCACGGCGGCAATCCCCAAGCCGAGGAGATGCAGGACGCCATGGATCCGGAGAAGGGCTTTCGCGGTACACCCGCCCCCCTCCAGATCCCGGACCTCTGTGGCGGTTGCCACCAAAACGCGGCGTTCGTCAAGCAGTTCGCGCCGAACCTCCCCACCGATCAACTGTCACAGTACTGGACCAGCGTGCATGGGCAGCGGTTCAAGACGGGAGACAGCAATGCGGCAACCTGTGTATCCTGCCATCGCGCGCATGGAATCATGTCGGTGCACGACACGCGCTCGCCCGTCTATCCGACCCGTGTGGTCGACACCTGCGCATCGTGCCACGCCGACGCGCAACGCATGGCCCCGTACAAGATCGCCACCAACCAAGTCGCCGACTACAAGGAGTCGGTTCACTACCACGCGCTGACCGTCGCCAATGATCTCTCTGCACCTACATGCAACAGCTGTCACGGTTCGCACGGCGCCACGCCGCCGGGGGTGCAGTCGATAGCCAACGTCTGCGGCACCTGCCACACGCGCAATATGGAGCTGTTCCGATCTTCACCGCATCAGGAGGCGTTCGCCAATCTGTCGGTGGGCGGCTGCGAGGCGTGTCACAGCAACCACCGCGTGCTGTCGCCCCAGGACAGCTGGCTCGAGCTTGGTGATGACGGCGTGTGCGGGCGCTGCCACAAGCGCGAGGACCGCGGCGGTGCCGCGGCGATAGGGATGCTGGCGGCGTTGCAGCTGGCGGTGCACACGACCGACGAGGCGAAGGACCAGGTGGCGCGCGCGGAGCGGGCCGGGATGTTGATGGACGAGGCCGACGCCGCGCTGCAGCAGGCGCATCAGGAGATCATCACGGCACGCACGCAGTTGCACACGGCGTCGGTGGCCGCGGTGGCGGAGCCTACCGGCGCCGCCGTCAAGGCCGCCGACCAAGCGCTTGCCGGCGCGCGTGCGGCTTTCGAAGAGATCCGCTATCGGCGCACGGGTTTGCTGGTGGCCTTGGTGTTGATCGTGCTCGCCTGCGTCGCCTTGGTGCTGGTGATCCGGCAGCTCGAGCGCCCAGCCCCACCGTCGGGCTAAGTACCGGCTTCATCTTGAACGCTGCCCTCGGGGAGGCGAACGCGCTTCAAACTTCGGGACGCCGGGAGGCTCCAGCGCTGATCAGGATCGGCCTTCGTCGCCACCACCACAATCGCATCGGCGGCAACCCAAGTGAGCGGCCCGAGATCGGCGTCAGGGATGTCGATGGTGCGAACACTTCGGTCGGAGAGCTGCAAGACGTACAGCCGACAGCGGCTGTTCGGATAATCCAGTTCCGGTGCTGCAGTGAACGCCAGCTGCGTGCCGTCGGGCGAGGGCGCAAGGTCCGCGATCGCAGCGGCGCCAGCGGCGAGCGTCGCGGTCGACCCCGAGCCCAGTGGAATATCCCAGATCCGCCAATCCCATTCACCGCCGACGATGGCGTACAGATGGGCGCCGTCCGGCGACCAGCGATAGAGCATGCGATCGCGATCCCACGAGAGTAAAGGACGGTCATCGCCGCCGTCACGGTTCACCACCCGCAGCTCGGCCTGGTTGCCGCGCGCCGCGGTATAGACGATGCGCGCGGCGTCCGGCGATGGCACCGGCCGCTCCAGCGATTCACCGCGGCGCTGCACGACCACGGTTTCGGAGCCCCCCGGGTCGAAGCGAACGAGCCGATCGTGGCTGGCAACGTAGATGCCGCCGTCGGCAGCTGCGGCGGGGGTGGCGCCGTGTCCGATGGTGCGCTGCGCGCCCTCGGCGGCGAGGGTCACGACCGCTGGCAGCGAATCCGGCGACTCGGAATAGCTGGCAACCAGCCGCGATCCATCGGGCGCCCATGACGGGGGATCGGCCAAGCCGCGGCGGAAATCCCAGGTGTGCAGCGTGCGGCCGTCCGCGGCCGTCTGCGAGACCGAGGCGCGCACCCACGGGAAGACCTCACCACGGGTGACAGCCAAGTCGCCCCTTACCGAAGCTGTCACGTAGACCGGCGCCGCGGCGCGCGGATAGCGGTTGTTATCGCGCTGCATGTCGGCCCACACCAGCAGTGGATCGAGCACCGCGTACTCGCCCTCGCCTGCCACGCTCATGCGCTCCCCCAGATGGACGGTCGTCTGGCGCGGCGCTTCGCCGCTGGCTTTGCCGACCGTCCACAGCTCGATGTCGCCCGCGGCACTTGCGGCTCCCAGATTGCTGACGGTGATCTCGGAGTGACTGTCGGCGTCCAACGAGAGGTCGGCAAGGTGATCGGAACGGACCCAGTCGGCGAAGAACGGCTCCAGGTCCTGCTGGGTGCTCTCCTGCAGCACCTGCTGCAGATCGCGATCGGTGGCCTGCTGAAATTTGAAGCGCTCGAGGAACTGCCGCAGTCCGGAAAAGTAGGCGTCGTCTCCGAGCTGGCGTCGCAGCATCATCGCGACGTACGCACCTTTACGGTAGATGGTGTCACGCGCGGTGGACTCGGCGATCGCGTTGTCGAGCACCGACATCTGGGCGACGACGCCGTGGCGATCGGGATCGAAAAACTCCTCACCGCGTCGGCGCACCAACGCCTGCGCTCCGTACTCGGCTTCGGCGGCCACCACGCTGGAAAATTCCGCCAAGCCCTCGACGATCCACTCGCCTCCGGTGCCGGGCGACAGCCATTTCTCCGCGACCGTACCGCCCCACCAATCGTGGGCGATTTCGTGCGCCATGGGGCCGAAGCCGTAATCCCCCATGCGGAAGTTGCGGATCGAGAGCCCCATCAGCCCCGAGCCGTCGTTGAACCCGCGGCGCAGGTTCCTGTCGACGAACAGCGTGAGCTGCTGAAACCCCGACGCTCCGTAGCGATCCTGGAGGATGCGATGCGCATCGCTCATGAGCCCGAGGACGCGCGCCGAGTCGAGCTGCACATCGGGCGGCACGTAGAGGCGGTACATGAAGCCATCGGCTTCCTTCGTGCTCAGGTTGTAGTGCCCGGCCACCAGGGCCACGCCGGCCACCGGCCGCTCGCTCCTCCAGTGCGTTTGCCGGGAGTTGCCGCGGTCGAACTGCTCCGCCAGTGTCCCATTGTGCACCACGGTCATGGAGGCGGGGAGAGTCACCGTGACATCGGCATCGAAGAAGCTCTGAACGTCGCTGGGGTACCAGAACGAATCGACGTTGAGCAGTACCTGACGCGGATTGAAGAGGTTTGAGGCGACGCTGAACATGCCGGCGGCGGGCGTGCCGTCGTATTCGAAGACCAGCTGCACCGTCGCGCCTTTGGGCACAGGGACGCCGATATCGACAATGGTCAGCAGCCACAGCTGGTACGCGGAAGCCGAGGGCGCGGTCTTGTCGGCACTGACGATTCGGACCTCGCGGACGTGCAGGCCGTCATTCAAAAGAAAATAAAAATGCTGGCGCGAATCCTCCTCGGACTCGACCGTCACCGCGGCGGTCCCTGTGAGCCGCCCCTGGGTCGGGTCCAACCGGACATCCACCGTGAGCTGATGCGTGCGTTGTCCGGCTACCACCGCCCCTACCCGCGCGGCGGCGAAGCGCAGCAGCGCCAGGCTCTTCCCGGTGACCGCCAGATAAGCGGCGATGCTGGTGCCGATGATGCAGAGTAAAAGGAGAAGCGCCAAGGCGGAGACGATCCGCTTGAGGACGCGGAGCAGTGTACGCGCGCGAGAGTTCATTGGCCTTAGGACCATACGAGCAGCGCTATGTGCCTGTCAACGTCGCGAGACAGCCATCGCCACATGCCGCGGCGGCACATGCGCCCTCCCAGCGAGGGCAAAGCCGCACGTCTGGGGCGGGCGGAGTCCGTGAGGCGTTCGGCTCCGCACTCGTATTGAGCACGTTGACATTGCGGAGTCTAGGAGTCTATCTTTTTGTAGATGCATGCGCGGTTGAGGATGCGGGGGCTCGCTGTCCCCCCAGCAAATGCGCGACGGGCGGCGCTCTATGCATAAGCCGACCCCGGCCTCTGGTGCTGTGCGCGTGCGGCCGCAGGAGGCAGAAGTGCCCGCCGGCGTCTGTTCGCAAAGTGGAGAAGGGCACAAGGGCGCGCGCAGCTCGATCATGAACGTCGGCAAGCGCGTCGATTATGCCATCCGTGCCCTCTGTTACCTGGCGGCGCAGCCACCGGAACGCATCGTGCGAGGCGCCGAGATCCAGGAGCGGCAGAACATCCCGCCGCACTTCTTGTCGAAGATCTTACGCTCGCTGGTGGGTGCCGAGTTGTTGGCTTCGGTGCCGGGCCCCCACGGGGGGTTCCGGTTGGGCCGGCCGGCGCGCGACATCTCCGTGCGCGCCGTGTACGAGAGCATTCAGGGCCAGCTGTCGTTGATCGACTGCGTTGATCAGCGCGAGGCCTTCTGCAGTTTTGCGCCTGTGTGCACGCAGCTGCAGATCTGGAGCGGAGCCCAACAGGTTTTGACCCAATATCTCGAGCGTATTTCGATCGGCGACATCGCCGATGGGAACGGCCTGGTGCGACGTCTGCGGGAGGCGGCTCCAGGCCGGTTGCAGCGCACGCGCCGGCCGGGCCGCGCCATCTGACAGAGGGACCCATGGCCTACATCATCACTCGTTTGTGCAGAGATTGTGTTGACACTGCGTGTGTGACGGTGTGCCCCGTCGACTGCATTTACCGCTATACCGGCACCGACAGTGAGACCTTCCCGAATCAACTGTACATCCATCCCGACGAATGTATCGACTGTGGCGCGTGTGAGCCCGAATGTCCCTGGCAGGCGATCTTCGAAGAGGAGGGCGTGCCGGACATCTTCAAGGACGACACGCCGCTGAACTACAAGATCATGGAGCACGGCGGCGACTTCGAAGTCGCCAAGCACGAGCAGAAGCCGAAGCCGTCGGCCCAAGAGATCGAAGCCAACAAGCGAAAGTGGGGCTGGATCGCTTGAAGCGTTCACCGCTACCGCCGCGGCAGGTGTACGTCGCGGGTCGGCAGCGCCGTGGTGGAAGCGCGAGTCGCGTTTGGGCCGCCGTCGGTGTCCTCCACATCAGCTTGAATAGCGTCGCGCAATCGCCGTCAGAGGGCTTGCCGGAAGCGAGGAAAAAATCTACTTCTTTGCGCATGGCACTACCGCGCAATGCGGTGTGCTGGGCTCAGCATTGACAGCCGGCCGTTGCTCGTCCCCCCCGGGCACCGGTCGGCGCTGAGCCGCTCTGCTTACCGAACGCCGGAGGCGAAAGCCTCGGCCTTTTCGGCTCCCTTCCCCTGTTGCCATCCTTCGACTGGGCTCAGGACAGGCTTTCGGCAACGGGGGAAGGTCAGGATGGGGGCGATTTTCTGAGCCGTCTCTTGGGCTCAGGAACTCTTCACCGATAGGACTGGGCGGGGCCGAGACGATGGCACCGGGGCGCCGAATACCGAACCGGTAACTGCAACGGCCCGTTCCGCTTCCTCGAGGAACTGCATCCAGCGGATGTTGTAGTAGCGCGGGTGGTCGAAATCCTCGTAGTGGTACTGGCGGATACTGGTGACCATCTCCCGCACAGCCTCTTCGATGTCGACTTTGGCGATGAAGCCGAGCTGCTGCTGAATCTTGCGCGCCGACACCCGATAGCTGCGCACGCCGCGGTAGCCGTAATCCGGGACGATGTCGACGCTGATGCCCATCGCGCGCATGGCGGTGCGCACGCGCAACGCCAGCTCGGAGATGCGCACATTCTGGAAGGCGACGTTGAAGATCTGGCCGCTCACCAGCGGCTCGCTCGCCTCCAGGCAAGCGACGTAGGCGCGGGCGGCGTCGCGGACGTCGAGCAGCGGGCGCCACATCTCGCCGCCGCAGTAGATCGTGATCGTACCATGCGACAACGCGTCCTTCACGAAAGTGTTGACCACGAGGTCGTAGCGCATGCGCGGCGAGAAGCCGTACACCGTGCCTTTGCGCAGGATCACAGGACACAAGCCGGCGCCTGCCATAGCGATCAGTTGTTGCTCCGCTTCGAACTTCGAGCTGGCGTAGGCGGCGCGCGGTTGCACCTCGGCGCTCTCGTCCATGACGGCGTCCTTGCCATCCTCAGCGAGTCCCAGGTCGTAGATCGAGCAAGACGACCCGAAAACGTAGCGTCGCACCCCGGCCTCTCGACAGTGCTCGGCCAGGCGAACGGAGGCCACGGTGTTCATCTCATGGTTCGCCGCCGGGTTATACTCAGCTGTGGGATCGTTCGACAACCCCGCGACGTTGATGACGCCGTCGATCCCCTGCAACACGTCGGGCGGCAAGGCACGGATGTCGGCCACGACGAGATCAACGCGGTCGCGCACCTCGCGCAGGGAATCGTCGCCAAAATACAGGCGGTCGACCACCCGCACCGCGTAACCGCGGTCGAGCAGCTCGCGCGTCAGAACCGATCCGACGTACCCGGCGCCGCCGACAACGAGAATCTTGCTCACTATCACCTCCGCGTCGAGACCTAGAGATTGTAGGGCGTTCGAAGGCCGACTGGCAAGCGAAATGCGTGCTGCGCCGCAAGACCTCAGTATTGGTGGCGCTGGCTTGCTGCCCTCTCCCACGCTGAGATGACGCGCGGGAGAGGACAGATTACAGCCCCTCAACTCCAGCGCCACCAAGACTGAGGGGTTACGCTGAGCCGCAAGCGGCCCGACGCCGCTTCTACTCACTGGCGTACCGATCACTGGCGTACCGAAAGTTCTTCGACCGCGGATCTGCCAGCCACTGTGCCAGCGTCGGCGCCGACCGGTCCTTCTCCGATACGACGAAGGGCATCGGCGGCCAAGCGATACCGAGCGCCGGATCGTCCCACCGTATTCCGCCTTCGCGCCCGGCGCCGTGCTCGCTGGTGCATTCGTAAAGGACGATCGCATCATCCGCGAGCGCCAGAGTCCCGTGCGCGAATCCCGGCGGTACCCAAATGACCGTGTGATTGCGGCCGGTCAATTCAACCGTCAGGTGATCGCCGAGCGTGGGCGAGCCATGACGCACATCGACGACGACGTCGATGACCGCGCCATAGATGCAGCGGACTAGCTTCCCCATCGGTGGGTCCCACTGGAAGTGCAGTCCACGCACAACCGCGCGCCGCGAGTACGTCTGGATCGCCTGCTTGAAAAGCGCCGGTACGCCCGAGGCCTCGAGCTCCTCCTTGACCCACGACTGGAGGAGAAACCCGCGCTCGTCCGGAAAAGCTTTGGCAGCCCAAATCTTGATTCCCGCAATCTCGTTCGCTCCTCGTAACATGCCGCTCCTCTTGATGGCGTGGCTAGTGGCACGCCTGTTCGAATCACCACCTGCACAGCCGAGGGGGACAAAAGGCACGGATTCACGGGCTTTTCAAGCCGGCGTCGCGCCGGTTCGGCTTTACCAATGAACCACTGCCGCCCTAGCCGCCCTGGGCGTTGCCCCGGGGCTGATGGATTGCCGCCCTTTCAGGGCTGAGCCCCGTGAATCGGTGGCGGTCAGCAGCCCCAACGGGGCGGCATATTTAAGCCTGGGGCATCGCCCCTGGCGTGTCGATCGTGCGGTTCATTGGCCCAACATACTCGCGTCGCGCCGGTTCGGCTTTCAGGGTGAGCCCTTGCGTAGCGCTGCATTTTTAGTTTGCTTTTCGGTCCCGCTTCCAAGTATCGTCGCGTGCGTGGAAGCTGCGCGTCAACGCCAAGTTGCGCCTACGGCCAGGGTCGAGACCGGGGGCCTCGATCGCCTGCTGCGGAACGCGCGCCCGAACCTCGCCAAGCCTTGGAACCTGGCGCTCAAGCGCACCTTCGACATGATCGTCGCCACCGCCGCCGGGATTCTGCTCGCGCCGCTCCTCATCTTGATCGCGCTGGCCATTCGCCTGGACTCGCAGGGGCCGGTGTTGTCCGTACAGAACCGGCTGGGACGCGGTTGGAGGCGGTTCCCGCGCCTGAAATTCCGGACGATGTACGTCGACAATGATCGGGGCTCGCGTGAGCATCCGGGGCAGACTCCCAGGGCCCGTGCTGAGTGGGAGCGCGTTCTCATGCTGAAGTCATTCGACCCGGGAGTCACCCGGGTTGGCCGAATCCTGCGCCGCCTCAGCTTCGACAAGCTGCCGCAGCTGGTCAACGTGATGAACGGGCACATGAGCCTGGTGGGGCCGCGCCCGTACCTGCCGAGCGAAGCGCAGCGCATGGGTGACATCGCCGAGACGATCTTGAAGGTGCAGCCGGGCCTCACCGGCTTATGGCAGGTCAGCAGACGCAACCAGTTGACCTTCAACCAGCGTCTGCGTCTCGATGAGTATTACGTGCGCAACTGGTCCCTGTGGATGGACATCGTCGTTTTGGGCAAGACCACCGGTGCCGTGCTGCACCGGCTATGGGCGTTTTGAGCCGGGCGAACGCTTGGCCCGGCCTTCTCCGCCCCCCGCATCCGGGTCGTCTTGCGGAGCTTCGCCTCTCGGAGGTTCGCCTCTTTGAGCTGGCGAACGTCCACCCTTCGCTTGAGCCGTGCATTGGATGCGAATATATATCGTGCGTGATCTGAACCATGATGTTGTCGGTTATCGTTCCCGTCTTCAACGAGCGGGTGACCATACGCAAGCTGCTTGAGCGTCTCTGTGCCGTGCCGCTCCGCAAGGAGATCATCATCGTCGATGACGGTTCCACGGATGGAACCGCCGATGCTATCCGCCAATTCGCCGCGATGCCCCACGACGATACGCTCAACTGCATCCGCACCTTCTTCCACGAGCGCAATCGCGGCAAAGGCGCGGCCATCCGCACCGGCATTGCTCAGGTCACCGGTGAGATCACCATCTTTCAGGATGCGGACCTCGAATACAATCCGGAGGAATATCCAAAGCTCATCGAGCCGATCCTCAGCGGCGAAGCCGATGTCGTCTACGGCTCCCGCTTCCTCGGGACACCGCGACGCGTGCTGTTCTTCCGGCACATGCTCGGCAACAAGCTGCTGACCTTCCTGTCGAACCTGTGCACCGATCTCAACCTCACCGACATGGAAACCTGCTATAAGGTGTTCCGCACCGACATCCTGCGCCGGCTTCGTCTGGCTTCTGACCGCTTCGGCATCGAGCCGGAGGTCACCGCCAAGATTGCCCGCCTCGGCTGCCGCATTTATGAAGTGGGCGTCAGCTATCATGGGCGCGAGTACTGGGAAGGGAAGAAGATCGGCTGGCGCGACGGTCTGGCTGCCGTCTGGACGATCCTGAAGTACGCCGTCACCGACGACCAGGAAGATTACGATGCAGGGTACAAGACGTTGCGCCGGCTCCGCCATGCGCGGCGCTACAACGAGTGGGTGTGGGACCGGTTAGCCCCTTACGTCGGTGATCGGGTGCTTGAAGTCGGCTGCGGAGTCGGGAATTTCACTCGTTTCCTACGCAATCGCGAGCGTGTGGTGGCGACCGACAACAATGAGGCCTACCTGGCTTTGGTTCGCCGCCTGCTCGAACACTTTGACAACATCGACGTGCGTCGCGTCAACTGGGAAGATCCTCAGCTTGACGGTCTACGTGGAGAGGCTTTCGACACCGTGTTGTGTCTGAATGTGTTGGAGCATATTGAGAATGACGGTGCCGCGCTAGCCACCTTCGCGGCACTGCTGAGGCCGGGCGGGCGGCTCGTGCTGCAAGTGCCGGCGGGCCGTAAACTGTACGGCGAGATCGACCGCGCCGTCGGGCATTGGCGGCGCTACGAGCGCGACGAGATCATCGCCAAGCTCGAGGCGCACGGTCTTGCGATCGAGGAAGCCCGCCCCTTCAACCTGCCGGGGGTGGTCGCCTGGTATGTGAACTCGGTGTTGCTGAAGCGTCAAGCCGTGCCGGGTCTGCAAGCCCGCCTGGCGAATTGGCTCGTGCCGTGGCTGCGCATCGAAGAGCGATGGCAGCCGCGCACGGGCATGTCGCTCATCGCCGTCGGCCGCAAGGTTCGAGAGGTATCCGAGGTGACGGAGCCGTTTGCCATCATCAAGGACGCCGCTGAAGACTAACCCCGCTCCTGCGTTGATCTCACAGATCAGTATTTCACAGTTACGGTGACGAATGAGGCGACTTCGTCGCACGTCTCATCCCCTCAGCGCACTGGAGTCGTGACCCTACTTTCCGAGGCCCGCAGCAACCCTCCGACGTCGGTCCTCCACCACCGGCTCGGGGAGGCGTTCGTAGCCCCCCAGATCGCACTCCCGGTAGGCAATCTTGAGTTCCGGGTGCTTCCAAATGTCCACGAGCGCAGGGATGGGGAACCACCCCGAACCTTCTTTCGGAATGAGCAGGTACTTGGGCCGTCGCGCGAAGACGTAGTCGGCATTGGAGCGTTCGTGGCCGGCAAGGCCGGTGCCCATTTGTCCGTGATCGGTGGTCGCGATCACTCGATCTGTGAGGCCCACCAGGTCGATCACAGTCGCGTCGGTGTACCACTTGAGCGCGCCGATGCCGACAGAGGCGACGACGTCATTGGGGCCGATCTTTCGAGAAAACGACTTGCCATTCAAAACGTTCTGGCGAGACCAATGATGCGCCGTCGCAATCTGGGTCGCCATCCGGCCCCAGAGTAGAGTGACGACCGCAAGTTCCGCAACCACCACGGCGATCATCGCTCGACGCGAGGGTACGCACAAGACGACCACCAGCGGTATCACGGGCACGAGGAACCGGTACAGAGCGAACGCCGCATCGCCGCCCACATAGACGATGTACAGTGCCGAGAGCGCGACGAAGACCACGACCACCGCAAGGCGCCGGAACGAAAGGACCGCACCGAGCACAAACGCGGCGCCGAACACCGACCCGCCGCCATCGCGGAAGAAGTCCCAGAGGTACCGAAGCCCCCGCGGAACGGCCGCAAAACCCCCGCCCACCTTGGCGTGGAACGTATTCGGGAGCCAGTCGCCGTAATACCAAACCCGCCATCCGAACCACGCGAGCATCGGCACGCCGTAGGTCACGGTGTAGCGGACTCCTCGGCGCCGGTCTCGCCACAGCGCATCCACGCAGCAGAGACCCGAAAAGAGCCACCCTTCCGGTCGCGTCCACGAGAGCAGCACCAGAAACAGAGGCGCAAGGTTCGAGCCTCGTACGTGGAGCCACGCCGACCACACGAGGAGGGCAGCAAAGAGTCCCGTCTCCATGCCAGATCCAGACCAGAAGGCCATGGGAGGGTAGAGCGCGACCGCAAGAGAGGCGAGCGCCGCGGCCAACGGCCGCTGTGGGGCCAGCTCGCATCCCAGCGCATAGACACCCACAAGCAGTGCTGCGAAAGAAAAGCCGCCGAGCAACAGAAGCCAGAACATGGGGTCGACACCGAGACGAATCCCCAGCGCACCGAGTATCACCCACAGGAAGCACGTGTAGCCCTCGACGTATTCGCCCCGATTGAAAACCAGACCCTCGCCATTCACCAGATTGCGCGCGTACGCGAGCGCAATGAGCGCATCGTCGTTGATCCACGCCCAGTATACCGTGAGGGCCAAGGCAATCGTGACGGCTGCCGCGAGAAGAGCGCATGCCGGAGCATTGGCCCATGCGTGCCTGTGCGTGCTTTTATTCACCATTTGTAACCCAGCGCGCGAAGCCGCTCTACGGTTGCGGCATCGACTGCTGGCACCGAGCGGCTTTCCGGCGAGGCGACGAACCACACTCGCAGGAGCGGCGGCTGTTGCCCACCTCTTTGCATCGGAGGGCACTCGACGACATCGCTCGGACGTACGTGTGCCTCGGGGGAGGTAGAATCAAGCGCGATCTGCGCCGCCTGCGAGTGCTCCGCCGTCGTGCCAAGAAGCGTAATGAAGATTGCCGCCGCGCATCGCCAGGATCGCAGCGGAGCCCAACCCGCTAGCAACAGCAGCACGGGCCACACGCCGTGCCAGGGCCTGAGATCTCGCTGTGATCCGAGCATGTATCCGCCACCGCTTGATTGACACACTCCCGCCCCCGCCGCAAATCCGGCGCAAGCGAGCGGGCGTGGGCGGATGCGCCGTGAGCCGGACGGGATCTGCTATCGGGAGTCTCTTGGATGTGCTAGTTTTAGTACGTTGAGTGCATATTGTCCATGTCTGAGGTCGACGGCACCAAAGAGGAGATTGCCTACCTGAAGTTGTGGCTAGGCATCATGATCGCTACAGGTATCAGTCTGATCGGATGGTTGCTCGGCAATTTCGGCTCCGCGCACTGGCTGCTCATAGGCGGCGGTTTGGTTGGGCTTTTGTCAACCGGGTTTGGATGTTTCGCGCTCCATAAGCAAATCGAGTTCAAAATTGACAAAGTAAAGAGGTTGTAGCCATGGAAGCGTTGATGGCCCTTGTTCTTATCGGTGCCGCTGGGTTCCTCACGTATCTGGCACTTGATGCAGTACGACACGCCAAGTAGGCGACCAAGTGCCACCTAATCAGCCGCCGCAGCCAACCGGCGGTTTGGGGTGAGCAAGTCCCAGCAGCAGCGGGCCACCGGTCTCTCTCTCGCGCGCTCGCGTGCATTGCGCGGGCGGTTTTCCTATCCTGCGTGGTACCATGCGATCCGGCTCGAACCCACTGCAGCTCAGTACCATCCGGATGCTGGTGTACGCCACCCTGCCCACGCTAGTATTGCTCTGCGTGGCCGAATTCACGGTGCGGCTGACGGGAGCCGCGCAGAGTTGCCCCGGTTATAGTGACTCCTTTCTGTGGGCCTGCGATCCGATCCTCTATTTCAAAGCCAACCCGTACCAGGTCATCAACGGCCATCGCCTGATCAACCATGCCGGCTTCCGCAGTGACGAGTTCGGGCCAAAACGCTCCGGCACGTATCGCATCATCGCCCTCGGCGATTCTTGCACGTTCGGCGTCACCTTGCCCAAGACGAAGAAGGACGAGTTTTACATCGCCGAACCTTATCCACAGCGCCTGCAGCGCATGGTGACGGAGCGTCTGGGACCGGGTCGGGTGGAGGTGTTGAATGCCGGCGTGCCGGGGTACAACAGTTACCAGGGTGTGATGCTGCTGCGCACCAAGCTGCGTGGGCTGCGTCCGGATCTGATCACCGTGCGGTTCGGCTGGAACGATCACATGATGTCGCGGGAGCGCCAGATCGGCAACGCTTTTCACGAGCCATCGACCTGGGTTGGGCTAAAAGCGCAGGACCTGTTGCTGCGCACAGCGCTCTATCCGTTTAGCCTGCGGCTCGGGATGATGCTGCGCGCTCACTGGCAGAGCGCCCAACCAGAACCATCGCTTCCTGCGGTCTGGACACCCAACATCCCCATTGACGAGTACAAGCACAATCTCGCGCGTATAGTCGAGCTGGGCCGCTCGCAAGGGGCGGCGGTATGGTTGCTGACGGCACCGCACGCGTTGCTCACCGAGGACTTCCGCGCGCACGTGCACGAGCTCGCCCCGGATTCCCCCGCCCGGCTCTTGCTCCAGTTGCATGCGGTGCCCTCGTTCGAGCGCCTGGTCGAGATCCACGAGTCATACAACGCTGCGACGCGCGAAGTGGGCGCGGCGCTAGGGGTCCCTGTGATCGATATGGAGGCGGCCTACCGCCAGCATGCAGCGGAGCACCTGTTTTCCGAAGATGTACTGCACCCGACGCAGGAGGGGCACGATCTGGAGGCGGAGGTGCTGTACGAGCGCTTGGTCGCGGAAAAGGTCCTGGTAAGAGGGGAAAAGTAAGAAGTAAGAAGTGAGAAGTAAGGGGTAAGGAGTGGTGCACGCCTGACGCCTTACGCTTTACGCCTGACGGTTCTTCACTTCTCACTTCTCACTTCTCACTGCTGGTAAGAGGTAAGGCGAACGCCTCACGCCTTACGGCTCTTGCGCCTGACGACTTTTTCTCCCACCCGCACCCTTGATAAACGTTACCATCGGCGGTAGCATAAAGGCCTCCTATGAAGATCGCGCGGGTGAAGGTGAATAATCGCCGCAAGGCGTTCGAGATCACGGCGGGCCGGCGACTCTATCTCTTTCCGTATGCGAAGCTGGAGGTCCGACCCGCGGCGGCCGATAGAGTCACTGCAGCGTACATCGACAAGGAGCTCGGCGGCGATGCGTTCAGCTACAGGTTGGAGTCGGGCGCTGAAGGCACGGTCCACCTCGATCATGTGCTGGAGTACAATCAGGATCCGGCCCACATGAGGGATCTCCTTCTGTACAAGCTGACGTTAGAGGTGCAGCGACGTGTGGCGCGCACCGCGCTCAGCCGTCGCGAGCTGATCCGCAGGTTGCACACCTCGCCGGCGCAGTTTTACCGCCTGCTGGATCAAACCAACTACCGGAAATCCGTCGACCAGCTGTTGCACCTGCTGCGCATCCTCGATTGCGACGTGGATCTGGTCATCAGGGAGCGGGCGGCGTGAGGAGTGTGAACACCTGGCGCCTTCTTCTTCGTAAGGCGTGAGGGGTAAGGCGTAAAGGGTGTGAACGCCTGACGACTTTGCGCTTCTCACTTCTCACTGCTGGTAAGAGGTGAGAAGTAAGAGGTAAGGAGTGGTGCACGCCTGACGCCTTACGGCTTTGCGAGAATCAGCGCCAGAGCGGTTGGTCCGGACGCAGCGATTTCAGAAACTCATCCACCAGAAGGCAGAGGACATCTTCCACTTTGAGCCGCTCGTTGCCGCGATAGAGGAGCAGGCAGCGGCTGTTCGGATAGTCCTGGCGAAACGCGGTCAGGCCGCGGCGGTCCTCTGCACGCACGCGGCCCGCGTTTTTCACCTCTAGCGCCCATAGACCGGTGGCGCCGTAGACGACGAAATCCACTTCGACACCCGACTGCGTGCGCCAGTAGAACAGGCGATGATCATCCGAGCGGTAGGCCATCCAGGCGCGCAGGTGCTGGGCAACGAGGCCTTCGAGCGCAGCACAGCCCGGCCAGCCAGCAAATCGACGCCGGAGCGCTTGAGCTTGCGGGCGCTCGACCCGGTGAGCACGAACTGCAGGCGCCGCCGTTCTTCGATGAGTGCATGCACCACCGGCAGCAGCTCGGGAACCTTTTGCACCTCGTCGATCACGACGTGCCGCGCCGTTGGAGTCCCGTTGATCAGCTCGCGCAGTCGCGTCGGCCGCGCGCTGTAAATGTGCACGCTCTGCGGGTCGAGGAGATCCAGGCGTAACGCCTCGGGAAAGGTGACCTGGGTCCACAGCGACTTGCCGGTGCCGCGTGGACCAAACAGGAAGAAGCTGCCCCTCGGGGCGGTGAAAAATCGAGGAACAAATTCCATTTCAAGTCGCATTTTGGAAATGCCGCTACCAAAAGTCAAACGTCGGCGCGTGCGGGGCGATCTGCTTTTCACTTCTCACTGCTGGTAAGAGGTGAGAAGTAAGAGGTGAGGCGTGAGGCGTAAGGGGAGCATGCCTGACACCTTGCGCCTTACGCCTGACGACTTCGTCGCCCTGCCCGCTCCGATCGGGCTCGCGACGTTCCATCGCTTCCGTCTTGCGTGTGGGTCATTTACGACGTAAATGACCCGCGAGGGGAGCACGCCTGACGCCTTACGCTTTACGCCTGACGGCCTTTTCGCCTTACGCTTTACGCTTTACGCCTGACGGTTCTTCACTTCTCACTTCTCACTTTTCACTTCTCACTGCTGGTGAACTCGGTAGCGCACCTGCGCTCCGTACAGGCAGACGCCGGGGCCGCTCAGCACGACCTGCAACAGGTAAGTGGCGTCGTGGTTATCGACGGCCGGGGCGGTGATCGCGGTGGTGCTGAGCGTTTCCACCTTTCCCGTCCCCACCGAGACCGGAGTGAGCGCGAGGATGTCGAACCTCTCCAATCCACGCCGCACGAGTGACATCATGCCGAGCGAGTCGCGGCTGGTGTCATCCAGGAATGCGGTGATCTCTTCAATGACCGTTCCGTCCTGGAACTGCAGCGGCGCCACGAAGTAGCCGGCGCCTTTCGTGGTGCACAGGGGCCCGAGCCCGCCTTCTTCCACCACGTAATTTATGGCGCCGTTGGCGGGCTGAAAAGCAATCGCCGCCAACCGCCGCTCTTCGCTGCCGCCAACCGCCTTCTCGTCCACGCCCCACGCGAGGGATGTTCCCATCCCGATCACGGCCAGCAGCACCAGCACCCAGCGCCCACACGGCGGCGCGCCACGCGCGCTCATTTCAGGTACCCCAGCGCGCGCAGGCGCTCACGCGTCCCTTCGTCCATTGCCGCCGTCGGCGCCACGGTGGGAAACGCCTGTTGCGGCCGCTCGGCAGCGTATCGCTGTGCCAGCGTGCGGTACCGCGTGGCTTCGGCCGGAAAATCCTGGATGACGTCGTGCGTCTCGCCTGGATCCCGTCCCAGGTCGTATAAGACCTCGAACTGC
>JBEKBJ010000094.1:0-21797 GCA_050015455.1 Binatia bacterium | reverse complement strand
GCCCCTCCTACCGCACTCGCCACTTGCCGCCGCTTGACTTGCCCGATTCAAACAGCGATCACGCTACTAAATCGGACAGAATTTCCGGAAAAAAGCGGACACAATTTCCGGAACCCACATGGCTGGGGTGGATGAAGGCTGAGGGCATTCCAGTGAAAGTCGTACGAGTCAAGGGCATCGTTTAGTAAGATGAAGGGGCGTTGCCGCGGGGAGCCGCTCAACGCACGTTAGGGAACACAGCGGAATGAACCTCCCGTACTCAGATGATACGAACGCAACCTACGAAAACTTCGAGGCTGTGTGCCCCCTTTGCCGCGACACGAACATCTTCAACCGAGCCTCCGACCTCAAGACCTTCAAGCCGATCGGCTTCCGCACGGTGAGTTGCCAAGCGTGCGGGGGATCGTTCAACATCAACGGCGACTCGGCCAACGTGGCGCATGAAATGTTGCTGTTCGACTGTTTCGAATTCATGAAACGGAAGCGATACATCCATTGCGTGCTCAGCGTCGCTCAGGCGTACGAGGCTTTTTTCAATCACTTTCTCCGCGTGCAGTTGATCTACCGCGCGTTCGCCCGTGAAGGGAGCAGCGATCTTTCCCACCTGAATCGCGTCCTCACGCAACTTTACGAACGAACGAAGCAACTCACGTTTGAGCCAATGCGGCGCCTCGTTCTCAGGTTGCTTGTCGACAACGAAGCGCCGGAATCGCTTGCGCAAAGCGAGGCTATTATCGCAAACTTCCCGAGGAAACCGCCGATAGTTCCTGAGCAAAACCTCCGGTCGGCAGACGACGTGCCCTTGAGGGACCTTCTCCTGCGACTTCATGCAACGGAAATCAACAAGCTGCGAAATAAAGTGATTCACAAGCAGGCGTATCGTCCTACAGTAGAAGAGGCCAAGCACGTTCACGAAGAAGCCACAGAGATCCTACACGGGCTGGCGGGCTATTTCTGCATGTTGGGAGACGACATCAACTGGTATATCTCGGGCGAAGGGAGTCTCGGCGAATCACGTCGATGACGGGCGGGTTCCCTAACAAGCCGATGGAGACTGACGCCAAGAGACGGCGCGGCTCATCGCCATAGCGTTCGGCTGACGGGAACCGAGTAGAGTAGATGGACCAGTCAGCTTCAAAGGCGCAACCTCCCCATGTTCGCAAGAAGGAGGAGCTGAAGCGATTTGTCAGACCCGCAGGGTCTCGGGGTCGGGTACCACTGCGGCTCCTTCGCCGACGCGCCGATGAAAGGTGGAGCACGATCAGCCCCGACGGGGTACCTCGCCTGAGTGTCACAGACCGGGCTAAATGACCATGTGTAGTTCGGCAGAGGTGACCGCGGCCAGTTCGGCCAAACTGACCACATCCGGTTCGGCCAAACTGACCGGCCGCTCAGCGGCAGCGTTGGGCAGGCTGGGACATCGCGGCGATCAGCGGTTTTCTTTCCCTTCTCCAGTTGCTGGGATAGACTGCTGACGTGCCGGCGCTGCTGAGGGTTCGTGGATACCGCTTCTTCTTCTTCACTATGGAAGGGCGTGAACCGCCACACATACATGTGGCACACGCCGGACGGTACGCGAAGTATTGGCTACAGCCGGTGACGCTTGCGGACGTAAGGGGGTTTCGTGGGCATGAGCTGACCGAGATTCACCAGATCGTCGTCGAGCACAGACAGTTCTTCTTGGAGAAGTGGCATGCATACTTTGGCAGAAAGCGTTGAGGTCCTCGCTGTTGACGCCTCGTGTACCAGCGACACGCTCACCGTCACTCTATCCGACGGTCGCGCGGTGTCAGCTCCCCTCGCGTGGTTTCCGCGGCTTCTAGGAGCCACTGCTAGGCAGCGGGCTGATTGGGAACTGATCGGGGGCGGCATCGGCCTGCACTGGGAAGCAGTCGACGAAGATATCTCGGTGGCCAGCTTGCTTCACCCTGAGAACTTCGTGAGGCTGCCCAACACGCGTATCCAGCCGCCGCGCAAGAAGCGTCGTGCTCATAATGGCCGCCGTGCTGCGCGCGGCTGACGCGCAAGTTCGGCTGGCGGGAACCGAGTAGAGTAGATGGATCAATCACGTCCAAAGGCGCGACCTCCCCATGTTTGCAAGAAGGAGGAGCTGCAGCGATTTGTCAGACCCGCAGGGTCTAGGGGTCGGGTACCACTGCGGCTCCTTCGCCGGCGCGCCGATGAAAGGCGGAGCACGATCAGCCCCGACGGGTCGGCTCTATAGCGGTCGCGGCTCAGCTCTGCGGTCTGACAGAGAGATCGAGAATGGTGCTGGCTGACAGCACGCTGCGGCCGACGGCCTGGGGCGCGGCATCGCTCACTGAGGCAGCAGTCACGCACCGGCCACGGTTGAGCGGGAAACGTTAGCGCCATCAAGCGAAATGCGCTACCAAGGCAATATGGGTGTGTTCCGAGTTCCGGTGAAGGTGCGCAATTGGCAGAACCGCTATCTCCCACCCGACAAGCGAGGGGAAGAGGTCGCCTGCGAGGCGCTCGTGGACTCCGGTGTGACGGAGCTGGCACTGCCCGTTGAAGTGATTGAGCGCCTCCGGCTCGATCCGCTCGGTGAGGTCCGCGTCTACACGGCTGATGGAGGCGAACACGATTATCGCGTGTTCGGCATTGCCGAGCTGGAAGTACAGGGTCGGGTGTGTCAGGTGCGTGCGATCGAGCTTCCGCACGGTGCCGAGCCGCTGCTCGGGGCGGTGCCGTTGGAAGAGATGGATTGGCACATCGCACCGCTGGAGAAGCGTCTGCTCCCGAACCCACGGTCGCCGGAGAAGCCGCTTCTGCCACTGGCCGGCGCAGCGCTAACCTGCCGCTGGATCGGACCCCGCGGGCATGAACGGGGCTGCCGAGCTCGAACCGTTTGAGCGTGCCCGCGGCCGCTCAGCGGCATCGCGTTCGGCGTGAGGGGTGAACGATGATCGCCTTCCAGGTAGCGGTGAACGGAAGCGAAGTTTGCACCGCTGGAATCAGTGACTTCGGTGTTGTTTCGGCGATCGTGACGTGGGTCCGCCGCACACCAGCGAAGAGCGCGGACGGGAAGTCCATCGAGGAAGAGCCCACATTCGATGTAGGCGGCCTCGACAGCAGCGCCGGCGCGCACCTAAAGTGGCTGAAGACCACGCTGGCCGTTGGCGATACCATCACCGTCCGTATCGTTGATAGGAGTCGGGTAGACAGCCCCTGTGAACGACGCAAAGAAGATCCGGAGGAGGTCGCCCGCGCTCAGCGGCGTTATTACGAAAGGCTGAAACGGGAGTATGGGGAATGAAGAACTAAAGAGGCCGCGCTGGCGGCTTCCGCGTATTCTGGCATTGAGCTACACGTAGGTGTAGCAGAGGAGTCCACCATGGAGACCGCAAAGGAAGAGGTTCGCCGCATTCTCGATGCACTCCCGGACGACGCGACTCTCGAAGACATCCAGTACCGCATCTACGTGCGCCAGGCGATCGATGCCGGTTTGCGCGACATCGCCGAGGGCCGCACGCTGTCCCAAGAGGAGGTTGAGCAGCGAGTGGCACGATGGGTCGGGAAATAGTCTGGTCACTCTGGGCCAGCGATGACCTTGTGTCTGTTGCTGAGCACATCTCCCGCGATTCCGAGGCGTACGCCGCCACAGTCGTGCGCGAACTCGTCGCCGCCGCGCGCTCACTCCGCGTCTTCGCGGAACGGGGTCGGCGGGTGCCCGAGTACGACGACCCGTCGGTTCGAGAGCTTATCGTACGCAAGTATCGGCTTGTGTACCGTGTTCATCCGGAGCGCGTCGACGTGTTGAGAATTATTCATGGTGCGCGAGAGATGCCTCCTACAGTGTGACTGCGGCACTCCGAAGGCGCAAGCGCCTCCGGGGTGTGCGCCGCCCGCAGTATCGGTTGCGCGTTGAGGAAGTTCGGGTCTTCTACGATGTGACCGACGAAGCCGTCGAAGTACTGGCGATCGTCGTGAAATCCGACGCCGGTGCGTGGCTCGCCCGACACAGCGAGCCCGAGAAAGAGACGGCCGAAGAGCAAGGGAAACCCAAGTCATGAAGGAAGGGCCGTAAGTGACGATTTGCAGGAGCTACGGGCCGGATTTCGGCGATCGGCTCGCGGTCTTGCACCACCGTGAACGCCTCCCCCGCCCGAAGCCGGCGGAAGTATTCACGCACGTCCCGCTGCACTTCGTCGATGGTCACGTTCGTCATGACCGTAATTGTACCGGGGCGTTCGAAACCCTGCAAACTCAATGCAGGCGCTGGTGTTGAGTGCCCCCAAAGAAGGGGACGCTGCGACGATTCCGACCTTGCGGCAGCGCAGCAATGCGTGCCTTTGCCTGCCAGTGGTGACTACGACTGCCTGCGAGTGGTGACTACGACTTCGCGGCGGCGGGGCTACTTTCGACGACGGGGACATGGTCGCGGCGAATGATGGCGCGGAACTCCTCGCTCGCACGCGCCCAGTCCACGACATCAACGCGAAAGGGAAGATCGGATTCCGCGAATGCGTCCTCGATCATCCCCAGCTTGCCGAGTGGCAGCGGCCTGTTCGTGAGCAGGACCAGATCCAGGTCGGCATGTCTCTTGCGCCGCCCAGTCACACGCGACCCGAATGCCCAGACGCGCACGCCGCCTACGTGCGCGCGCAAGATCGCCCGGATCGCCGCCAACTGTTCCGGTTCGATGTCAAGCATTGGTTCGCCGTTCGAGCTCGTCGAACAGCGCGCGAACGTCCGGCGCAAACCGGATGGCGGTTTCGTAGACTTCTTCGGCAGTGCTCTCGTTGTAGGCATGCGCGGTGTTGTTCCGGGCGCGGTGATAGGCAAACCAGTCTTCCACAGTGCGGATCAGGCCCTTCTCCAGGGCCACCCGAAAAAGCTGCTTGCGCGTCAACTGATCGATGTTCTCGACGCCCTCGTCGTTTTCGAGGTGCCGCTTGAGCAACTTCCAGCTCAACTCGTACGTGTACTCGAAGCGCTGGATCACCGAGTCCCGGATGAATTCGGTCTTGGGTTGCGCGAGAGCCAGTTCCAGGGAAGCCAGCGTCTTGCGCGGCGGCGATAGGTCGAGGTCCGCGTCGTTCATGTCCGCACACCCAAGGTAGCCGGTGTCCGCCCCTTCTGTCAAAGTCCACCGACACGGGGGTACGAAAGGCGACACCGGCCGGCGAATGAATTCGCGCCTACGAAATGCACGAAGTCGGCCCGCGCCGACTGGCCTACTGTGGGGCGGGGAGCCCGCCCTTCGACGGGGCTCAGGACAAGCTCCGGCGGGCTTGGTGCGGTTCGTAGCGGCGGTTTCAACCGCCGGGGCAGGGTGGCGGCGATCTTGTCGCAGTTGGAGCAAGGATCGTGTCGAGAAAATCGACAGTCCACCGATCATCAGGTTCGGTTCATGCGCGCGCTTCCTGCCGAGGCGCCATCAGCGGCAGGCGGATGGTGAACGTGCTTCCCTTGCCGATTTCGCTCCGCACGGAAATGGTCCCGCCGTGCGTAGTGACAATGCCGTAGGCGATCGACAACCCCAGGCCCGTGCCCTCACCGCTCGCCTTCGAGGTGAAGAACGGATCGAAAATACGATCGATCTTGTCAGGTGGAATGCCGCGGCCCGTGTCGGAGATCGCCACCTCGATGCAATCTGCTGACGCCTCGTACCGCGTCACGACGGTGATGGTGCCGCGCTCGTCCATGGCCTGCACGGCGTTCATGAGAATGTTCATGAACACCTGTTGCAGCTGCGACTGATCGGCCATGACCGCAGGAAGCTCGGGGTCACAGTTGCGGATGATGTTCACGTTGAAGAACTGCGCCTGCTTGGCGATCAGAGCAAGCGTCTCCTCGAGAATTTTGTTGACGTCGACCAGTTCTTTTTCTGTCTTGGACTGGCGCGAGAACGCGAGCAGGCCCTTCACAATGTCGCGGCAGCGCGCGCTCTGCCGCACCACCTCCTCGAGGTTCCCACGGTTGGGATCATCCTCCTTCATATCCTCCAAAGTCAGTGCGGTAAGCGTCAGGATCGCGCCCAGCGGATTATTCACCTCGTGCGCGACGCCCGCCGCCAGCATGCCGAGCGACGCCAGTCTTTCCGACTGCGCTACCCGAACTTGCATCGCGCTGAGTTCTTCGGTTCTTTGTTTGACCTTTTCCTCCAGCGTTCGGCCCCATTCCTCGAGGGCGGTCTTTCCCTGCCGCAAGCTCTTGAGCATGGCGTTGAAGGAATCGGCCAGCAGGGCGATTTCGTCCGGCGAATTCAACCGCACCTCCTGATCGAAGTTGCCGGCACGGATGTTCTGAGTAGCCGCTACCATCTCGCCGAGCGGACGCGTGATGTTGCCGATCATGACATAGGTGGTGCCGATGATCAGGACGAAGCCCACGCCGGCCAGGCAAAAGAAAGAGAAGATCACCCTGTTCCTGGGACCCGTGTAGGTGTTCTCCGGCAATCCTACCGCGAGCATGCCGATCACGCTGCCGTCGTAGTTGCGGATGGGAGCATACTCGCTCATGTACCATTCACTGACGACCAAAGCCCGGCCGTACCACGTTTCGCCGCGTGTGAGCACCGCATCGGACACTTCCTTTGACGCCAGCGTGCCGAGCGCCCGCTCACCGGTGGCCGTGCGTACGTTGGTCGCGATGCGCACGTCACTCTGGAAGATGGTGGCGCGGCCGGCGGTGCCGCCTTCGAGGTCGCCCGCCTTGAGGAGGTTGCCGATGCGGTCCACAATGCTTAAACCCCGGCTGAGAAGAACGCCGCCGCACAAGGCGCCGATTACGTCGCCCTTCGCATCGCGCACCGGCGCCGCGGCGACCAGGGACATGCCGAGCGTCTTCTCGTCAGTGCCGATGCGAAAAATAGCGCGTGGCAGCAACGCTGGATCTTCGTTGTCCAGCACAGCGGCTGAAAGAGCCTCGGTCCCGGCCGCCAGCTTGCCGGAGAGCGCGGCCCGGACGACGCTGATGGAGGACACGTCATCCAGCGTTCGGTCAGGTCGCGACACGCGCGTGAGGACCCGCCCGGCGACGTCTGTCAGATTGAGAAAATCGAACCCCGCTTCTTTACGGATCGCACTCAGATAGCCGAAGAGGGACACATCTTCGTGATCGGCGAGGTAATGCTGGAGGGCCAACCCTGATGCCGCAAACTCAACCGCAAGTCTGAGCGACTCGAGCCGCTGGTCATAGACCGTGTTGGTTGCGGCGAAGTCGCGGTCTACGGCCCGCCGCGCCTGCGTCATGATCGTCGAGCTGACGATCCAGGAGCCGAGAAAAGACGTTGCCAGCCCGGCGGCGCCGAGAATGATCAGGTAGCTCCATATCAGCTCCGCCTTGATCGAAGGCCGGCGGGATGCCCGGCTAAACAGCATTGCTAGTTTGCACCAGGTGAACCGAGCAAGAATCGACCGCAGTCATTCCTTTCCTTTTTCGGGTTGCTCACGCCAGGCCGGCAAACGTACGCGGAACGTGGAACCCACGTTCACCTCACTCTCCACGCCGACGGTGCCACCCATTTCCGACACGATCTTCTTCACGATATGCAAGCCCAGACCTGTTCCGCTGGTTTGCTTTCCGTTTGCGCTCTTGACACGGAAGAACTCGCTGAACAGAAGCGGGCGGTACTCATCCGGGATGCCCACGCCCGTGTCGCTCACCGCAACGACGACCTCGCCGTCCGCCAGGCTGCCGCAGACGTCGACCTTGCCGCCGGCTTTGTTGTACTTGATGGCATTCGTAATCAAGTTGTCCATCAGCATGCTGAGACAGTTCCGATCGCCCCAGACCCAGAGAGGTTGTTCCGGCAGGCGGGCTTCAATAGCCACCTGTTCGGTTGCAGCCATTTCCTCGTAGCTCTTCAGGACCTCGGAAATCACCTCTCTCAGATCCACACTTGTTCGTTGGCCGGAGAGCGTGTCCCCCTCGATCTTCGCCACCGTGAGCCAGTCACGGATTATGCTCTGCAGTTCTTCGGTGCGCTTCAGGCAGCGGTCGATCCACTCCTGTCTCTTCGCGGCGGCGTCCTCAGAGTTGTCGAGATACTTCAGCACATCGAGATACTGGTGAATGGCGGCCAGTGGGCTCTGGAGTTGATGCGACACGAAGGTCACAAACCGCCGTTTCAGCAGAGCGCGCTCCACCTCATTGCGTTGTGATTCGAGTGCCAGTCGCCGGCGCTCGAGCGCGCGGTTTACGATCAGGCGAAACTCATCGGGCGAAAACGGTTTGGGAAGGAAATCGTACGCGCCGGCCTTCATCGCTTCGACCGCGGTGTCGATGGTCGCGTAGCCTGTTATCACGACGACGACGGCTTGCGGGTCGATCTCGCGAACTCGGGAAATGACTTCCATGCCGCTGATTCCGGGCATCTTGAGATCCACCACGACGAGATCGGGCTTCAGCGCCCCGACTGCGCTCAAACCCCGAGCACCGTCCTCGAACGCTTCGAAGTGCAGCCCCATTTTGGACAGGATCTTACCGCACGACAGCCGCATGGCGTAATCGTCGTCGATGACAACGATCGTTGCCCCGTTCACCGCACCCATGGCAGGTCACTGTAGCATCGACCACGTCGCATTCGCAACGCATCGGCTCGTTCGCCCGTCTCACAGGGGCCTTGCGTGGCTCGCCCTTGTTAGCGTCGGACCTTATGGTACAGGTCCACGATATACCGGCCCTCACGAGGTCTGCACGATTGGAGTGGATCGATATTGGGGCTAGGCTCGGGCTCGCGACGCCGGCGGCAGTGCTTTTTCCAACAGCTCGAAAAACCGAGGGATATTCAGCGGTTTCGTCAGGTATCGATCGGGCCGGATCATTTCGGTTTCTGCCGACAGGGGAAACCGTTCGTCCGGGCTCTCCTGGATCGAGGAGACCATGAACACGGGTGTATCACGGTACGCCGCATATTCATCCCGGTACTTCAGCGAGTAAACAACCCCATAACCCTCTTCGGACGTCTCCATCATGACGTCGAGCAGGATGACGTCCGGCTTACATTCTTTGACTTTCCGTAAGCCGTCGTGCCCGGAAACGGCTTCGAACACCTCATACCCGCGACCTTCGAGAAGAGATCTCACCGACGCCCGGAAATCCTGGTCGTCGTCGATGACGAGAACCCTTGCGGACACTTGGTACCTCCACTCCGGTGCGGCCCCGAGCCACATCCCAACCCGGCCTGCACGCACGATTATCTATGTTATGACAGTTCCAAATACAAGGCCGCAATGAGCTAAATGAGCGCTTTGCGCACGCGGGTGCGCCTTCGGGCCGCTGCAAGGCTTCAAAAACCGGCGCTTTGCTAAATCGGCGCCCGCATGCGACGACACTGGAGGGGGCACTGCGTTTAATCCCCACCTACCTCAACGGCGCGACTCGGGGCCGTGTTCCATCAGGGTGTACGGCTGCAGTCGCGGCACACCAGCCCACACGGCGTGCGCCTCCACGGCCGCAGGGGCGGCCGCTTGTTGACCCGTGGCTGTCGGCCGCTCATGAGCGGCTTCGGGATGTCACCGCCGGCCCTACGGTCCGACCTTGGGCTCAAGCAGGCTCTTGATGCGCTCGATGAGCACCTTAGGCTCGATCGGCTTCTCGATGAAGGCCTGGGCCGGCAAGAAATCATTGCTCAGGTCGCTGTCGGAGAAGCCGAAGGACTGGCCGGAGCGCTGGTTGACCGCCGACAGCACCAGGATCGGGATCTTGGAGAGCCGCTTGTCGTCCCTGATCTCGCGGGCCGCCTTGAAGCCCGCGTAGGGATCCTCCGGGAACATCACGTCGAGGATGATCACGTCAGGATCGATCGCGGCCACCTCGGCGGCGACCTGCTCGGTGTCACGCTTCACCTTGACCGTGAAGCCAGCCTTCTCGAGGACCATGGTTAGGTTGTCAATGACATCCTCGTCGTCATCGATGATCAGGACTTTTGCCATCGTTTCCTCCCTGTGTCGAAGGTGATAGTCGGGAAAACCAGACCCAGAAGCAAGTGCCCTTACCCTCTTCGCTGGCCACCTCGATGGTGGCGCCGTGCAGCTTGGCGACCTCCTTGACCAAGGTCAATCCCAATCCGTTGCCATGAGGGTTTACGCGGGCGGCTGCATTCGAGCGAAAGAAATCGTCGAAGATCTTCGGAACGTTCTCCCGGGCAATGCCGATACCGTGATCGCTCACCCGCAGCACGGCGTTCTTCTTGGCCGGGTGCAGCGACACCTCGACCGTGCCGCCCTCGTACGAGTAGGTGATCGCGTTGCGGAGCAAGTTGGAGACCAGGGTGTGCAGGTGACGCGGCGACCCCCGGATGGTGAGGTCCGCCTCCTTGCCGAGGTCGCACTTAATGGTGATGTGTCGCGTCTTGGCCGTCACTGCCGCCTCCTCAACCTCGGGGACGATAAACTGCACCAGATTGACCGGCTCGAAATGGGCCTCGCTGACCACGGCCGTGCGCAGGTTGCCGACGTGGATGATGGCGGTGATCATGTTGGTGAGCCTGTCGCAGCGGTCCCCGATCCGCCCCACCACCTCGAGCGCCTTGGGAGGCAGGTCGCCGCAGTAGCCGTCGCGCAGCGAATAGATGTAGCTCTTGATGGCCGCGAACGGCGCCTTGAGCTCGTGGGTAGCGCGCAGCGTGGCCTGGGTCTTCTCCCGGTCGAGCCGTTCGAGCATCGAGTTGCTCTCCTCGAGCTGCTGCTCGCGCAGCTTGAGGCTGGTGGTGATGGCGCTGGTCAGATACCAGCAAAACAGGAAGCAGCCACCGAGGGTACCGCCGTACCAGACCGTGGCGCCCGAGCTCAAGAGAACCGCCAGCAAGGCGAAGCCGAATCCGACGCCGGTCAGCAACAGGCTGGTGCGCGAGTTGAAGAACAGCGACGACAGGATGACGTGGGCCATGAAGAACATCGGCACCGGCGTAGCGGTCCCGCCCATGGCGTAGGTGACGGCGGAGAGCGCCACGAAGTCGACCAGCACCTGCGCCACCATCAAGCGACGCTTGCGCAGGTAGCGAGTGGTGGCCCAGCGGAAGACCAGGTTGGCGCCGCCCAGGAACAGCGCCACGCCGACGAAGCAACGGTAGTCGGCCTTGCCGGGCAGCAGGCCGAGGGCCGCCCCCGCCGCAGCGATGGCGCTGAGCGCGGCCATGGCCCAGCGGATCTGGATTAACCACGCGATGCGCTCGGCCAGCACCTTGGCCCGCAGGTCGGTCTCGTAGGCGTAGCTCGCACCCCAGCTGAATGACTGGGGCGATTGTTGGTCCGCAATCACCCGCTCCTCCGCTTTGGCTCACCCGGCAGCGCGCCGCCTTCCAACCCTTCCACCGCCGCCGTGAGGGCATCGTCGAGAGCGGGCAACCGGGCTTGCAGCTCGTTGGACAATGGCGTCCCGGGCTCCAATTGGAACGGTTGAACGGCGAACAGGTGCACCGGCTGGGCAAACCCGAGTCGCCGGGCCAGTTCGAGCGCCTCGGCCACGCCGATGCCGTGCACCGACACCGCGCTGTGCTTGACCTGCAATCGAACCTGGCTCTGGACAAGCAGCCGGTAGCTGCCCGGTTCGAGTCCCATATCAGCACAATCGACCAGCAGGACCGCGCCTTCGAGGGCCAGCAGGTCATGGGCTGCCGTCAGCGCGTCGACGTCGGACCACACCAGGCACGCAACGGGCGTCCCCGCCACGCGCCCGCGGAGGCGCTCGACGAGCACGAGGCCGACCGCGTCGTCGCCCGATAGCTCGCTGCCGAGGCCGACGACGTTTAGGGCCATGCCGCCTGGTGCTAGTCGATGAACTCGACATCCAGCATGTGCACCGAGCAGGAGATGCAGGGGTCGTAGGCCCGCAGCAGCATCTCCATGTGCAGCGCGAGCTCCTCCTGCGACATGGTGGGCAACATCTTCGGGACGAAGTCCTTCATGTCCTGCTCGATGTTGTTGATGTTCTGGCTGGTTGGGATGATGGCGTTGCCCGCCACGCACCGGCCGCTCTGGTCGAAGGTGTAATCGTGGAAGAGAATGCCGCGCGGCACCTCGCACGAGCCGGCGCCCTGCCCGGCCTGCGGCGTGTAGACCGGTTTCTCCTCCTTCAACCCCGAGTTCAACACCTGCTCGAGCATCGCCACGCTGTTGTAGACGCAGTGCACGGTTTCGATCACCTGCGCCACGTTGTTCATGTACGGGTTATACGACGGCGCCTTGAAGCCTAGGTCGGCGGCGGCGTTCTTGGCCTCCGGACGCAGCTGGTCGAAGTTGTTGTTGACCCGCGCCAGCGCGCCGACGAAGTACGAGTTGCGGTGCCACTTGCTCCACTTGGTGGTCGAATGTGCCACGGTAAACTCGTTGGTCACGTTGCGATACTGCGCGACCGGCACGCACTCCTTGGTATCCGAGCTGTAGACGTCGCCATCGTAAAGCGCGTACTCGCTCTTGTCCTTGAGCGACACGTATTCGGTCTGCCGCTCGTAGGGTGGGATCTTCAGGGTCTTGGCAATGCGGATGGTTTCCTGCACGTCGGGCACCGCCTCGAGCAAGCGCCGGTGCAACTCCTCGAGCACGTCGAGCTTCGGCATCCGGTAGAAGCCGCCCACGGTGTCGGTCATGGGGTGCAACATGCGGCCGCCGATGGCCGCCGTGTAATCGTTGCCGAGCTTCTTGAGCTTCAGGGCCCGCTTGACCACCTCCGGATGGCTCGAAGCAAGCGGCAGCACGCTCTGCACGCCCAGGAAGTCGGGGACGGCCAGGAAGTAGATGTGCAGCACGTGGCTTTGGATGAACTGCGACTCGGTGAACAGCTTGCGCAGCAGGATGGTCTGGGGGCTCGGCTGGACGCCCAGCGCGGCCTCGACCGCCTTGATGGCCGTTACCTGGTGGCCGACGCAGCAGATGCCGCAGATGCGGCTCACGATCCACGGCACCTCGTGCGGGAGCATGCCGTGGACCAGCCGCTCGAAGAAGCGATTGGCCTCGACGATCTCCAGCTTGACTTCCTTCACCACCCCTTCCGTGGTGCTGATCTTGATGTTGCCGTGGCCCTCGACGCGGGTCACGTGATGGATATCGATGTTGTACGTTTTGTCGTTGCCAGCCATGGCGCTTAGCCTCTCAGCCGACGGTTTCGGCCTTGCCGATCACCTCGTTCGCGCAGAAGAGGCGATAGCGGCTCAGAATGCGCTCATCAGGGATCTGGTGATCGCGCATCAGCTGCTTGTGGGCGTCGATGTTGGCGTGCGGCAGCAGGCCCCGGCAGCCATCGCACACGTAGCCGCCGTTGACGCAGATCGAGTTGCAGCCGCCGTAGATGACCGGTCCCATGCAGGTGCGGCCTTGCTCCAGCACGCACTCGTTCTCGTTCTTCTTGCACTCGACGCAGACGGCGTTGGGGGGGAAGTTCGGGATCGAGCCGGTGATGAGGGACTTGACCAGGTGCAGGAACTCGGCCGGCACGATCGGACAGCCCCGCAGCTCGAAGTCCACCTTGATCACCTGCTTGATCGCGCGCACCCGGGTGTGAGACCAGAGCGGCCAGTACTGCTCGTTGGTCTGCACACGGTCGCGTGACTCCTCGCCGTAGACGACCCTGTAGTTCTCCGCGGGCGCCACGAAGTTCGACCGGGCCTGGACGTTGCCTATGCACGCGCACGCCCCGAGCGCCACCACGTAGGTGGAGCGGGCGCGGACCTCGCGCAGCCGTTCCATGTCCATCTCGCGGTTGACGCTGCCCTCGATGAACGCGACGTCGTAGCGCGGTGATTTCTCGCTGATGGCCTCGCGGAATTCCACGATATCCACCAAGCCGAGGATGTCGAGGAGGATGTCCTCGCAGTTCAAAATAGCGAGCTGGCAGCCCTCGCAACTCGCGAAGTCGAAAAAAGCAACACGGGGCTTCATGCTAACGCCTCCGGTAGATTTTTGACATCGGCCAGCCTGAAAACGGGGCCGTCGCAACAGCAGTAGACCTCATCGATCTGGCAGTGGCCGCACTTGCCGATGCCGCACCGCATGCGGCGCTCGAGGTCGATGTAGATCTGCTCGTGCGGAATGCGATGCCGGTCGAGCTCGATGACCACGAACTTGTACATCACCGGCGGACCGCACAGCACGGCAAAGGTCTTTTGGGGATCGAGCTTCAAGGTCGGAATCGGCGCGGTGACGAGACCCACTTGATCGCCGTCCCAGGGCATGTTGTCGGTCTTGTCGACCAGGCGGATGACCCGGACCCGCTTGCCCCAGGCCTTCAGCTCGTCGCGGTAGAGTTCGAGGGAGGGATCGAGCGCGCCCGACAGGATGGTCACCTGGCCGAACTTGTCGACGTTCTCGACCACCGGCGTGATGAGCGAGCGCAGCGGCGCCAGCCCCAGGCCGCCGCAGACGAACACCAGGTCCTTGCCATAGAATTTCGTGATGTCGAAACCGGAGCCAAACGGGCCACGAACGCCAATGCGCTGGCCCACGGTCATGTTGTGCAAAACCGTCGTCAGGCTACCGGCTTTGCGGATGACGAGCTCGAGCAGGTTGTCCTGGCGCGGCCCGCACGAGATCGAGATCGGCGCCTCCCCGAGGCCGGAGACCGATAGCATGACGAACTGGCCCGGCTTGTGATTGAGCGGCTGGGGGAGCTCCACCCGGTAGTACTTCTCGCGCGGCGTCATCTCGCGGATGTCGAGGATCCGCCCGAAGAACGGCACGAACGGATCCGCCGCTCGCTCTTCAGTGTGGTGCGTCATTGTGCGCCTCCTGCCGCATCGTTGACGATGTCGAAGATGTCGATGTGGGTCGTGCACTGCCGTCCGCAGCGGCCGCAGCCGACGCAGAAGCTGTTGCCCCCGAAGCGCTCCATCAGGTACTCGAACTTACGCTTGACGCGATGCCGCTGCCGTGAGGCGGGAGCGCCCCGGAAGTCATGGCCGCCGGCCACCGTGGCGAACTGTGGGAGCATACAGGAGTCCCAGGTCCGCACGCGGTTGCCCGATGTCAGGTTGAAACCGAGGTCGTCCTTGACGTCGAAGCAGTAGCAGGTCGGGCAGACCATGGTGCAGGTGCCGCACGAGAAGCACTGCTTGACGTGCTTGTCCCACACCGGGCTGCGGTATTGGTTCCGCAGCACCCCAGGAAGTTTCTCGACCGGGACGGTGAGTTGCCGGCCGAAGGGCTTGGGCCTGGCGTCCTGCGCCTTCTTGAGCAGGGCGGCGGCGTCTTTGGCCGACCCGAATGAGGCCCCTTTCAGGAAGTCATCGGCTCTCGCCGTGAGCTTCTCGACTACCACCTGGCCGTCCACCGGCGTGAGGTAGATGTCGGCCCCCTGCTTGTGGTCCAGCGAACGTGTGGCCTGGCAAAAGGCCCGATCATCGCAGGGCTTCGCACAGGCGATGGCAATAATGGCCGTGTTGTCGCGCCGCGCCCAATAGTGCGGGTCGCTGACCCCGTCGCTTTGGACCTTGTCCATGAGTGCGATGGCCTTGAGGTCGCACGAGCGCACACCCACCAGGATGCGATGACTTGCATCCGTCACGGTCTCCACGGCGACCTGGTCTTTCTGTTGCCGGAACCGTACCAGCTCGTCGAAAGCCGGCATCAGCTTTTTGTTCGGCGGGACGATCGTTGGCAGGTACGCTTGCAGGTCGATCACGGTCGATGCGGTTACCGGCTCGAAGCGAAAGCTGCGCTCGCCGGCGGGTTGGGGGAAAAAGACCGATTCACGCTGTGCCAGCTCCCGGAGCCAGTTCACCAACGCGTCGGCATGTACCAGGAGTTCGTTCATGGTCTACTCTCCGACGGATCTTCTTGCAGCAAGGACTCCCTATGTCAACGGACCTGAATTTCGCACGGAGTCCGATGCCTGGCCAATCGCGATCATTGGTTCGCCGGCGATTTCGTGCAAAAGATTCTTTGCACGGGAATCGCCTGTCTGGTTACGTGCACGCAAAATCGGGACCTCACAGGAGTGCCTTGCCTACTGGGCTCCGCGTGGCAGCGACCGCTCGAATCTGCAAAACTCAGGACGGAACTTTCCGAATTAGGCGGCTACTGTTCGGGAAACGGGGGCGTATTACGTCTTGCCGGCCCGCCCAGTCAGACGCGCCGCTTCCGCTAGCAGCCGCGGGGGGTCTACGGGCTTAGGGAGGTACAGGTCGGCGGGCACCCAGCCGGCGTCGGGGCTCACCTGGAACACCGGCATCTCGGTGTAGATCGAGGAGATAATCACGACGGGCGTTCGTGCCAGCGCGGGTACGTCGCGCATCTTCTTCAAGACCGTAAAGCCTTCGGTGCGTTCGGTCATGACGATGTCGAGTAGGACTAGGTCCGGCACTAGGGCGGTCGCGAGCTTCAACCCGTCCGTGCCATTGGAGGCGGAGTGCACCTCGTAGCCGCCGCTATCGAGAAGAGCCGTGATGGCCTCGACGTAGTCCGGGTCGTCGTCGATAATGAGTACCGTCTTGCGCTTCGTCATCGTCTTTTCCGCGGCCCGCTCCGGCGTTTGCGGGCAGCTTATCGGACGCTCGCTTACCTTCGGACGGACCCCCAAAACTTCAGACAGACCGTATATACGCCGTGGGTGAAGGCAGAGTCAATTGGTTCTACGTTCCTGTTGCGCGCTGCGGAACACCGAGACAGCCGCACAGATCGCCGAGGTCGCGGGCGGCGAGGTGCCGCGAGATCTGACAGTCGCGCTCCGCGGGCCGCTTCTGGTATACTACGCACTCGCGCGGTGGTGAGGTGAAGATCCAGGCAATGTATCACGGCGCAAAGGAGGGAGGATCATGGACGCAATGGGATTTTTGGGAACGCTTTTCGACTTTTCCTTCTCGGAGTTTCTGACACCCAAGATCATCAAGATCCTGTACGCCATCGGCCTCGTGCTCGCGGCCATCGGCGCCTTGGTGTTCATTGGCGCGGGCTTCCACCGCGGCGCTGTCGCAGGAGTCATTTTCCTTATCATCTCACCTGTGGTGTTCCTGCTCTATGCGCTGGGTGTGCGCATTTATCTGGAAATCCTGCTCGCGCTGTTCCGCATCGCCGGCCGGGTCGACGAGATCGCCAGCCGCAGCAAGCCTGAATAACCACCAGCTACGGACCGGCTCGCGCGCGGGCATCAGCGCGAGCCGCGAGCGCCGCGGTTAGTTGGAAGTCGGCGGCAGCTGCTTTTCCCGGTAGCGTTCCGCCACTGCGTGCTGCGTCTGCGCGTCAGGCGCGTACAGGGAACACACGAAGCCGGTGTCGGCGTAACTGCTCAGGTATCGCCGCGCGACTCGGAGATGATTTGGGTACCCGTGGTAGGCAGAACGGTGGATCCGTACACACTTCGCAAGCGCTCGGCGAAATCGGGTTTCGCGACGCGACTTGGGCGTTTAGCAGGCTGCTGAAAAATGGTTTTCTCACCCTTCGACAAGCTCAGGGTGAGCGGAAAAGTGCAATGAAATCAGGGAGGGGATCCGCTCATGCTGAGCCTGTCGAAGCATGGGGCGGGGTTTTTCAGCAGCCTGTTAGGCGGCGAGAGAATCACCACAGGATGGTTGCGCCGCCGCACCTCTACACTCTCACCCCCAGCAACCCAGCCCAGCACGGTTGAAGTATCGTGCTTCAGTTCGCGAATCGTGGTGATCTTCATGTGTGCTACGCTAAAGTGACACATTGCGCCAATCAAGTCAGCGCCCCACTCCGTGTCGTCCCTTCCGTTGTGTCAGCGGGTGGGACCGCCGGCTCCCTGGCGCAGCACAAAGCGCAGTCCGCATTCGGTCTCCAGCGACAGCGCGTCCGAGGTCGGCTCCTCGACCACGTCGATCGTGATCTCGGCGTCCGCGTACAGTGTGACCATCGCGGCTACAACTTCCGAGAATCTTCGTCTGGCGCGAAGATCTTGTGAGGAGGAAACCGTCAATTCTCATTCCCGCAATCGTGCCTCTTGTCATTCCCGCAATCTTCTGGCGGGAATCGATCCTCCACCCCTTGGATGCCCGCCTGAATATTGCGGGCATGACGGAGTGGGAGGGTGGATGCCGAAGGATTGCGGGTATGACGGAACGCGCATCCGCAGTCGGGTTGCGGCTCTGCCGCGCTGGGAAGTAGGAACGCTGGCTGTTCTGAGCGATTCCGACAAGAGGGTGCCAGCCCGAAAACTGCACGGCGGTTGAAACCGCAGCAGCAAAAGCACGAAGCACGCCGGATTTCTTTCACTTTGGCGAGGATTCTTGCGAGCCGCTTTCACCTTTAACCTTTTCCCTTTGGCCCGCGGGCGCAGCGGACGGGGCGGCCTCGAAAACGTGCCGGCACGCGGGTATGATGACTCTGATGGATTTCCAGGCGGCAACATGAAGCTGGCGAATCGAAGTGCACAGGAGGTTGGCGATGTCGAGCGTTACCATTGAGCTTCCCGAGGGTTTAGACAGCGCACTGCACCGCTCACCCCAGGAACTGGCGCGCGAGATCCGGCTTGCTGCGGCCATCGACTGGTACCGGCGCAGTCTCGTGTCGCAGGGGCGTGCCGCAGAGATCGCAGGCATCCCCCGGGCCGACTTCATCGCCGCGCTCGCGGAACGGAAGATCGAGGTGATCCAGATCGACCCGGATGAGTTGGAGCAGGAAGTCAGTCGTGCCCGATCCAGCCGTCATTAACGCCTCACCGCTGATCCTGTTCGCGAAGGCCGGTCGTCTGGAGCTGCTCCGCGTGCTGGGCCGTGAGCTGTTGGTGCCAGCAGCGGTGATAGAGGAGCTGGAGCGCAAGGGGTCCGGTGATCCGGTGGCGCAGTCGGTTAAGAACGCCGCATGGTTGAGCCTCGTGCCCGCACCAGCAACACCGAGCAGTGTTGGTGCGTGGCGCCTCGGTGCCGGCGAGTCCGCTGTCCTGGCCTGCGCTCTCCAGTATTCCGGCGCGCTGGTTGTGCTCGACGATCGCGAGGGACGCAGGTGTGCGGTGGCACATGGAATCTCCGTCATTGGCACGGTCGGCGTGGTCCTTCTCGCCAAGGATCAAGGCGCAGTTCCCCTTGTAGCGCCCGTGCTCGATGAACTGATCGCCGTCGGTATGCACGTTTCCGATGCGCTCCTTGAGCGTGCGCTCCAGCTGGCGGGGGAGAGGTAGAGGAACGCCTCGGCGGTCGCGCTCGCCGGGCGCGATCGCGACGGTGGCCTGCTGACCCTGCGCATCGTCTCGCAGCTGGCGCCCATAGCCGCTTCGTTTCACAGATTCCTGTCTATCCCGAATCCGACGAAACCTCGCGCCAAGTCGCAAAGACGCCAAGAGGGATACGGTCAAGGAAGTCGTGGTTCGGATATCCGCCCGCCTCCTTTGCGGCGTGGCACTTTTGCGCGAGGCAACCCGCGGCGTCTGCCGCCGCGGCTCGGGCTTTGACCTTTCTCCTTTCATCTTTGACCTTGGTTTCCGAAGCGAGCACGACTCATCCTTCGACGAGCTCAGGACAGGCTCAGCACGATTCACGAACTTTCACCTTTTCCCTTTGTCACGCGGGCGCAGCCTGCGCACTCACGGTGACAGAGGTCATTGACAATCCCGCCGGCCCAGCAGTATGGTCCGCGTGCTTTTCGTTTCGGCAGTTGTGCTTCCGGGTACTGGCGGAGGGACAGGAGGTGGGGCGTGCGACGGAATTCTGCGAACGAAGTGCGGTGCCACACGGCGCCCGGAGCGCCAGCGCGTCCGAAGCGCGCCGCGTGCTCACTGTTGGTCGCGCCGCACAGGCGCTCGCTTGGGGCTGTCAGCCTGCTGGTGGCGGTGGTTCTCGGTGTCCCCGCCGGGGCAACGGGTGCACGGGCGACGAGTCTTGCGGCGGCCAAATCGATGTCAGCGCGACTCAGGCAAGCAACGGTTCTTGAGCGGGAAGATCCAGGCACTGAGCACGGAATCGTCGTGAGCCTTAATCTAAGGAACCGTGACGAATTGGAAATGCTGCTCGCCGACATTCAGAATCCCGACTCCCCGAACTACCACCGTTTCCTGACTCCCGAGGAGTTCAACAGCCGCTACGCCCCGAGTACCGAAGCGGAGCAACGGGTGGTGGACCACCTACAAGCCAACGGCCTCAGAGTCACCCAGCGGTTTGGGAACCGCCTGGTGGTGTCAGCCACCGGCAGCGTGGCTGCCATCGAGCACGCCTTTGGTGTTGAGTTGCATAAAGTTTCCTTCCAGGGAAAGTCCCACTATGCGTCAGTCAACGAACCGGCGTTCCCCGACGACCTCGCGCCACACGTCGTTGGTGTGATTGGTCTCGATGACTTGGTCGCCATGCATCCACACGTTCGTAGCACCCAGTCCGCCGCCGTGCCTAGCGCCGCACTGGGCAGCTACTGCTGCTACCTGAGCCCCAACGACCTGAAAACGTTTTACGGAAATGACGGTGTCTACGACGGTACCGGCCAAACCATGGTCATCGCCGGGGCTTACGCGTGGTCCGACGCCGATGTCGCCAACTTCAACGCGCAGTGGGGCCTCCCATCGCTTCCTACTGGGAGCGGTCAGGTCTGCACGGGTAGCCCCACAGGTGCCGGCTGCCAAGTCGATTTTAGCTCGACGAATAATTCCTTGGAGGTCACCTTGGACGTCGAGTATGCGCACGGCACCGCGACGGGTGCGAGAATCCTGAACTACATGGCGGCTTCGACCAGCTCGACCGATTTTACAACGATGTACAACGTCATTGTCAACAACAATCCAGGCCATGTGGTCACGACAAGTTGGGGGTCGTGCGAGTACTGGATGTCGCAGGCGACACAGCTGACGAACGACAACATCTTCGCCAATGCAAACGCGATCGGGCAGACGTGGTTTGCGGCTTCCGGGGACAACGGAAGCCGCGATTGTGGCACCAGCACAATCACCGTCGATCACCCGGCAAACTCGTCTCACGTGATCGGTGTGGGCGGCACTACCCCGGTCTGCAGCAGTGGAATGACCTCCACGAATCCGGCGTGTGCGGGGTACGGTTCGGAGAGCGGCTGGAGCGACTCGGGTGGCGGCGTTAGTCAAGCGTTTACCTGGCCGAGCTTCCAGGCCGGTTGCGGCGTGCCCGCCGGTTCGCAGCGCTTGGTCCCGGATGTATCTATCGAAGCGAACCCGTCGCCGGGCAACCTCGTGCTTGAGAACGGCGGATGGTGGGTTGTCGGGGGCACGTCGGATGGGGCGCCCCAGTGGGCCGGAATTTTTTCCGCACTGAAGCAGAAGGCGGGTGGAAGCGGCCTGGGCAACCCTGGAGCCGGCTTGTACGCCCTCTGCGCCACAAGTGCGTTTCACGATATCACCACCGGCTCCAACGGCGATTACAGCGCGGCGGCCGGCTATGACATGGTAACCGGGCTCGGCAGCCCGGACATCACGAACCTGCTGGCCAACTTCACCGCCGCCGTCTGCGGCGACGGCGTGGTCGAGCCGGGCGAGCAGTGCGACGATGGAAACGCCACCAGTGGTGACGGCTGCAGCGCGACCTGCCAGATCGAGTCCGGTTGGACGTGCACGGGGCAACCGTCTGCCTGCACCGTTGGGGCCTGCCCGGCCAATGCCAGCGGCGCCCCTAACTGTGCCTGTAACAGTGGCTACACCGGCACGCTTACCTGGAACGGCAGCAGCTGGAGCGGCACCTGTGCGGCCAACTGCGGCAGCTCACCGACCAACCCGGCCAACGGCACGTACGCGTCGTGTGCGAACACGGCCTCGGGCGGCACGTGCGCGCTCACCTGCAGCTCCGGCTACACCAAGAGCGGCGACGCGCTGTGCACAAACGGCAGCTGGTCGACGCAGACCTGCAGCCTAGCGGCGTGCCCTACCAATGCCAGCGGCGCCCCGAACTGTGCGTGCGACAGCGGCTACACCGGCACGCTCACCTGGGACGGCAGCAG
>JBEKBJ010000093.1:0-21935 GCA_050015455.1 Binatia bacterium | reverse complement strand
GCCCCTCCTACCGCACTCGCCACTTGCCGCCGCTTGACTTGCCCGATTCAAACAGCGATCACGCTACTAAATCGGACAGAATTTCCGGAAAAAAGCGGACACAATTTCCGGAACCCACAGCAGGTTTCTCTGCATGGCTGAGCCTCACGCAGGTCGTTCCCCTTGTGAATATCGTTGTCTTATTCTACGTCGCCCTTGCCGAATGGCCGGTGCACCGCGAACTTCGCAGTCTGAGCCAGCCTTTTCGGAACCCGGCGGTCTAACATTCTGCTCGATCGGACAAACGACACGCTCCAGGTGATGGATGTGTTAGCGATCCGCGACCGCCTGAGGTATGGAGAGCTGGTATGAAGGATAACTACACCGCTGTGATCAAGAAGTCGGGAGGCTGGTGGATCGGGTGGATTGAGGAGGTCCCGGGAGTCAATTGCCAGGAGCCTACGCGCCAGGAGCTTATTGAGAGCCTTCGGGTCACGCTGCGCGAGGCCCTAGAGTTCAATCGACGCGACGCACTGGAAGCAGCTGGAGAGGGATTTGACGAGGAACCGATCGCCCCATGAAGCGCGGCGATCTCCTTCGCCATCTGCAAACACACGGGTGCGCACTGCTTCGCGAGGGTGGGCATCACTCGTGGTGGTACAATCCGGGGCAAAACAAGCGCTCCGCTGTACCACGGCACAACGAGATCGACGACGACCTCGCCCGCAAGATATGCAAGGACCTCGGAATTCCACGGGTCAACTGATCGCTAACAAGCGCATGGAGCGGTCCGGCTTGAACCTCGCTGCAATTCGCGACCTCTGCTGCGCCAGCCGCTCACGCGCATCGCGTTAGAACTCGCAATGAACATCCAAGGCGTAAGCCACATCACGTTCATCGTGAGCGATATCGATCGAATGGCGAGATTTCTCTGCGAGGGTTTGGGCGCTAGAGAGGTGTATGACAGCAATGGTAAGAATTTCTCAATCTCAAGAGAAAAGTTCTTTGTCCTTGGCGGAGTCTGGCTCGCGGCAATGGAGGGAACTCCGCCCGCGGAACGGTCGTATCGCCACTTGGCCTTCAAAGTCAGTGAGGAAGATCTTCCAAAATCCGAAGAGAAGCTTCGGCTGCTCGGAGCGGAGATCAAACCACCCCGCCCGCGCGTCGATGGAGAAGGTCAGTCGCTGTACTTCTACGATTTCGACAACCATTTGTTCGAGTTGCACACCGGGACCTTGGAGCAGCGTCTAGGGCGCTATGCGGAGTGAGTTCTAACAAAACAATGGAGCCGACGCGGTGAAACTCATGCCCGCTTTGACGTATTGTGGCCGCGCTGTCCGAGGGCGAAATAGCCGACGTCTTTCGCACGGCGCTCTCGTATTATCCCGACGACCTTGCGGTGACGGAGTGGAACGTCGCGCTGATCGTTGACCCGGATTACACCGACGCCGTCAACGTGCTCGAATACCTCAACGTGCAGCTGGTCGATCTCCGTTATTACGACGCTCTGCTCGATCGGCGCGTCGCCGCGACCTACGGCATAGCAGCCACCCGCGCCCGCGCCGTGCCATTGCTACATCGACGGTACCAGCAAGCGGTCGCCGAGCTGGCAGCGATTCGAGTAGATGTTGCGACCGTAGTCGACCGGGTGCACAACGCCCTCAAGCTGAGTGGCAATCTGTATTTGGCCAAGCTGTACACCCGCACGGCCGAACGCCTGGGACTGCGCGCGTGGGAGGAGAGCGTCGCCAGCAAGCTCGACGTGCTCCACAAAATGTACGATGTTTTCGTGCAGCGGGTTACAACAGCGCGCGCCGAGGCACTCGAGGTGACGATCATCCTCTTGATCGCCGTCGAGATCGTGTTGCTCCTCGCCGGCTGGGGCTGATACCGTCACGGGCGCGATAAGGTGCTTGCCGCGCCGGCCCATGACCTCGACGCCGAAAATCCAACGTAGCAAAGCGGCGCAGTGTTCTCAGGACTCAGGATTGGCGCTGAGAAAGGCGTCAATGCGGTCGGCGAGCAGGTCCGCATGCGTCACCGGCAGCATGTGACTGCCGCCCGGGATGCGCACGAGCTCCGATCCCGCCATGCGGCGGTGCAGGTCTTCCGCCACCGCCGGCGGGACCAGGTAATCGGCCGTCCCCTGCAGAATGAGAGTGGGGGCCTGTAGTCTTTCCGGCTGTAAGCTTGCGCTCCGACTGCGCTGCGCCTCCCACGCGAAGGCATCCAGAGTCCCAGGGAGCGCCAACATCGCTCGGGTGTACTCGGTCCAGCCCGGAGGAATGGCGTCGGCTCGCGCGAACGCTTGCACCAAGTTGTCGTGAGTCATGCGCCGCGACAACGGCGGAACGGACGCGACCCATTTCAAGATGGCGCCACCGAAGGGTGAGGTAAGCACCAAACCCAGCGCGTCCTCACCGGGCTTCGGCTGAGCCGGTCCGACCGCAGCCACCAGCACCACGTGCGAGACACGCTCGGGGGCCACGAGCGCGAGGGTCTGCACTACGGCACCACCGTAGGACCAGCCCACCAGTGCCGCACGCTGGATTTGGAGCGTATCGAGCAGTGCCGCCAGGTCACGCGCGTTCGACTCGTACGTATAACGTTCCGGCGTCGCTGGCGCGCGGCTGGAGTAGCCGTACCCCACGCGGTCGTAGGCGATAACGCGACGCCCTTTCGCAGCGAGCTTCTCGGGCAGCGCCGCCCAGTCCGACGCGCACGACGGCAGGCCGTGCACAAGGACAACCGGCGGACCGGTGCCTACGTCAACGACATTTAGACTAAGCCCGTTTTCGATTGGCACGGCCTTCCCGCGCGGTGGCCGCACGCTAGGGTCCGGCCCCAGGTCAAAGATGCTCGCCACCAGTGGTGGAACGATCACCAGCGCGAGGAGCAGGACCACCAACGAGACAGCTAGCCGACGCATGGGTTGACTCTAGCGCATCGCGCGGCATGCGTCGAACCCTGAGCGACCCGCTCGTAGCCGGCCACCGGAGACAAGGTCCTGGCGAGCCGCGTGCTCGCGGATTGCCTGAAAGGCCCCCGAACAACTACAATGCACTCGATGGCGAAGGAACCGAGCCCCGAGATTCTTCTTTTCGAGGTCCTCACGCCGCTGGGTTTCCGCGTTCGCGTGACGCGTGCGTGTTGGGAACTAATCGTCAGCATCAAGCATCCGGCAATGGCGGGCCGCGAGGAGGAGGTCAAGGAAACACTGGAGCACCCGGAGGAAATCCGACTGAGCCGAAGTGACCAAGACGTGTATCTCTTCTACAGGAGTGAGCGTGTCGGACGTTGGGTGTGCGCGGTCTCGAAGCGGCTCGACGGAGAAGGTTTCTTGATCACCGCGTACCCGAGCGACGCGGTCAAGGAAGGTGTACGGGTATGGCCGAAGTAAAGGTCTTCTACGATCAAACCGGGAACACGCTGACGGTATGGTTTGGAAATCCCCAAGACGAGTACGTCTGCGAGGAGACCGGTGAGGAAGTGGTCCTGATGAAGGACAAATCGGGCAGGGTGATCGGCTTCGAGAAGTTGAACTTCGCCGGCCCCAGCGCTCGACCGTTACGGGTTGCGTTTGAGACGGTCGCGGGTTGAGGACGCCGGGTTCAACGTCAGACTGACGCGCTACCTGCGCATGGCGATACGTTAACGGAGGCAGACGAATCACGATGTCGCTAACGCCCTGCGCTTGGAATCGATTCTGGACCCCGATCGGGACCCGACTTCACACCGGGGACGATGGATTCATCGTCGACCCAAATTCGGAGTTCGGCAAGATCGCCAATCCGTCATTGCTGCCGTTTGCCAGATTCCGGGACGTGCCCTGCTTGGCCCTTCGCGGCGAGGCCGGGATCGGGAAGAGTACCGCGATAAAGGATCTCGTCGCGGCATCCACGGCCAGTTGCGATGTACGCCGCTTAGACCTCCTGCGGGACTGCGGTACCGACGTACTTCTGTTTCGGAATCTGTTCGATGCACCCTGGTTCAAGGCGTGGGAAGCCGGTGACCGCGAGCTCGAGTTATTCTTGGACAGTCTCGATGAATGCGCCAAACAGTTTCCAACGGTCGCGTCGGTGCTTGAGCGCGAATTCGCGACGCGCCCGGTCGGCCGGTTGAAACTGCGGACTGTGTGCCGCTCGGCAGAGTGGCCGGACACGTTCGGCGACCAGCTGCAAAAGGTCTGGGGTGAGGGAAAGTTTAGGATATTCGAACTTGCACCACTGCTCCGGCAAGATGTCCTCATCGCGGCGGAAGCGAATGACATCGTCGATCCTGAGCGATTCGTGAGACAGGTGATTGAGCGTGGAGTCCAGGGCTTCGCGAGCCGGCCAATCGCGTTGGAGCTGCTGATCAACATCTTCAAACGTGAAGGTCAGTTGCGGAATCAACTCGTCGATCTGTACGAACAAGGGCTACCTCTCTTGTGTGAAGAGACACCCGGCCGGCGGGAAATGAAGATCAGTAGCCGCCTCTCCGGAACGCAGCAGGTCGCTGTAGCATCACGTATTGCGGCGGCCCTCGTGCTTGGCAGCCGGTCGGCAGTGCGGACGGGACCCGATCGCGGGGACATCGAGAGTTGGGAGCTGCCCCTATCCGAGCTGACCGGGCACTCGGAATCGGTGAACGGGGTGCAGGTGCCCGTCGACGAAGCTGCCATTCTAGAGACCACATCCTCAGGGCTGTTCGCGTCTGCCGGGCCTGAGCGACGGGTGTTCGCGCACCAGACCTACGTCGAGTTCTTGGTTGCTAGGTACCTGCATCGAGGCGGTCTTTCGAGGGAGCAGATCTATAGCGTCATCACGGTGGCAGACGAGCCTCATCTGACGATCGCACCGCGGTTAGAGGAAATCACCGGCTGGCTCGCCGGCATGAACCCGGAGATCTTCAACGACATCCTCACGCGACAGCCGGAGGTACTTGTCCGGGGCGATGTAGCCGCCGTCGACGTCGAAGCTCGAATAAAACTCGTGGATGCGCTACTGGCGCGGGTCGCTGACGAAGCTGTTCCTGATTGGTACGCGCTGTTCTCGCATCTCCGGAAGCTTGTTCACCCTGGATTGCCGGATCAGCTCAGGCGCTGGATCCAGAACTGCAACGCCGGCGAAGAGGTGCTGACTGCGGCCATCGATATCGCCCGCGCCTGCTCATGCTCAGGGCTGAGCGATGATCTCGCCGCGCTCGCCTTGGACCGGGAACAGCCCTACGAGGTCCGGGTGAGAGCAACTGCCGCACTCGCGCACATGGGAACGCCCGGCGCGCGGATTCAACTGTATGGGCTCGCGAAAGGAGAGTCGGGCGACGATCCACAAGACCAACTTCGCGGATACGCGCTGCGCGCCCTCTGGCCGGATCACATATCCGCCACGGAGCTGCTCTCATGCTTGCGCCGCGCGCAAGACGATCGCTTCATTGGCGGCTATCGCATGTTTCTGCGTCATGACGATTTTGCGGCCGCGTTGCAGCCTGACGGGATATCTGTGGGCCTTCGCTGGATCATCGAACAGCAGGTGAGGCAGGACCCGACAGACGACCTCCGCCACTGTGCGTACAAGATAGTTCTGCGAGCATGGAATTCTTGCGATCGACACGATGTGCGAACAGCCCTTACGGCGGTGTTCTGGTATCAGCTCCGGCGTCATGATTACGACCTGGGGTTCG
This sequence comes from Binatia bacterium, assembly GCA_050015455.1. Classification (GTDB taxonomy): domain Bacteria; phylum Desulfobacterota; class Binatia; order HRBIN30; family HRBIN30; genus JAGDMS01. The sequence goes on along the minus strand of JBEKBJ010000093.1, from coordinate 16,292 downwards.
GCGATCGGGAGGAAGAAGCGGCGCTCCTCGAGAGGATCTGCGCCGACGGTGAGCGGCGGCGCGGGATGATTGCTGAGATGGTGAGGACGGCGAACCCGAGTGATCGCGTGTCAGATCTCAGATGGACCGCACCGGCACTCGCGCTGGACGAGGACTTCGAATGGCTGCTGGATCGCGCCCTGACGGCCCAGTCGCCGGAGGCAGAACGGTGGGTCGACCTAGCCGTTGCGACGTTTAGAATAAATCTATCGAATCACTTTGAAGCGGCTCATGCAGCCCTAGCCCGATCGCCGCTCGTGCGAAAATCGTTCGCCCCCTTCTTTTACGTCGAGCTTGGTTCGCAACTAGCGCTTTGGATGCAAGAGCAGCAGAAGAGGGAAGAGTCACGGCAGAAACGCGAGGAGACCGTCCTCGACCCGCCGCCCAAAGAGAGGGTGCTGCAAGCCGTCAATCGTTGCCTGTCTGGGAACCCAGATTGCTGGTATCAGCTCGTGCTGCAGCTGACCCTCGTAGCAACGAGTACGCATTACGAGCTTTGTGTGTCCGCTCGGGATACGCCGGGCTGGAGAGAAGCAGATCCCGCCACACAAGCGCACATCGTGCAAGCGGCGCGCCGTTTCGTGCACGAGGCAATACCCGATGAAAGCTGGATCGGGACGAACCAGTTCACTGATCGCCAACTTTCGGAGTTCGCGGCCTTCCGCCTTCTGCTGGAGGAGGACCAAGCATTTCTCAGAAGCCTGGGTGAAGCAGTGTGGCGGCGCTGGGCAGCGAGCATCCTCGCCTCCCCGATCCACGACAATAACGCACAGTCGGCAGACGTCCACCGCGAGCTGGTGGCGCTCGCGTATGAAAAGGCGCCTGAAGAGATACTCGCGACCCTCGATCGCCTCATCACTGCTGATAACGCGGCGCACGGTTCGGTTTTCATCTCGGACCGGCTCGAGCGGTGCTGGAGTGACCGCATATCGGATGCGCTGGTGCAACGCGTGGCGCGCTTCGATCTGAAGCCACAGGCATTCGGTGACCTCCTGGGCGCGTTACTCAGGCAAGGCGATCGGAACGCGATTGCGCTGGCTACCTCGTTGATCACAGCTCCTCCGCCTGTTGAGAATCCGCAGCGCGAACTCTCGCTGCGCGCGACGGCGAAACTCCTGGCGCACAACGCCGCTGCGGCTTGGGATCCGCTCTGGGCCGCTGCGGAGTCGGACACCGCTTGGGCAAAAGCAGTGTTCGAGGGACTGGCGAAAGATCTGGATGGCGGATTCGTGCGGCAACTGAACGAATCGCAGGTCGGGCGTTTGCTTGACTGGCTGCTGGCCGAGTATCCGTTCGGTTCGGATCCGAAGCGGTCCGGCGCCTTCATGAGCCCTGGGGATATGGTGCGCCAGTGGAGAGACGTGCTGATCTCGCGGCTGCGCGATTGGGGTACTTCCGCTGCTACTGCGGAAATCGAGCGTCTCAAGGGCAGCCATCCGGACCTTCCCTGGCTGCAGCGAGTGAAAGTGAAGGCTGAAAGGGCGCGGCACGGCAGCGCCTGGACACCGATACCGCCGCAGCGGCTTTTCGAACTGGCGCAGAACAGGGACAAACGCTTCGTCGCCAGCGGCAAGCAGCTGCTGGACGTACTGTGCGAATCGCTCCGGCGCCTTCAGGAAAAGCTGCAGGGCCAGCAACCGCGCGCCAGGTATTTGTGGGATACCGTGGTGTGTCGCCCGAAGGAAGAGGAGGACCTTTCCGATTACATCAAGGCCCATTTCGAGGATGATCTCGTCAAACCACGCATCATCGCCGGGCGCGAGCCGAAGATACGCAGACGGAACTGGAGCGAAGGGCAACCGGGCCAGCTCGTCGATATCCAGGTGAACGCCATCAGTACGGACCCTCGCTCCGGTTCGACCGAGATCATCCGCGCCATTATTGAGGTCAAGGGCTGCTGGAACCGTGACCTGAAAACGGCAATGAAAACACAGCTACTGGAGCGCTACCTAGCCGAGAACCAATGCGACCACGGGCTGTACGTTGTGGGCTGGTTCCTGTGCCCATACTGGGACGACGGAGATCCGCGCAAGGCGCAGGCGCGAAGACATTTTCCATCGATCGAGAGCTGCAGAGAGTTCCTCGATGCCCAGCCAAGGGATCTGTCGAAACTCCTGCCAAGCAGATCGGGGAAAATTCGGGGGCTGGTCCTCGACTTTACACTCCGATGAATCCTCGGCTCAGCATTTCGCGCAGCTACCTAGCGACCAGCTTGGCAGGCAAGTCCTCCGACTCCCGCGCGCGTCCTTGAGCCTTAGTCGCCGCAATCGCACGATTCTAGCGACTGCGTTCCCTCACGCCGCGGCTTCCATCGTTTCGATGAACGCCTCCAGGCGCGCCTCGCCTTGCTGGTCCGAATACGAGCGCGGATCGCTGTGATCGGCCTCCAGCAGCAGCGCCGGCACGCCGGTCTCGCTCACCAACCGCTCGCGCTGATCCATCTGCCCCAGCGAGTACGGCTTGCACGAGCGGTCGGAGTGTAGGATCACGCCATCGATGTGGAAATCCTTCACCATGCGCTGCATCGCCCGCAGCTTGTGGCCGGCGGAGCGGTTGAGAATCGGGTGCAGGTAGACGTTGGCCATCGACTCGAAGCCCTTCGACTCGTCGATCAGCGGCGCCAGCTCTCCCCAGGCGTAGGTGTAGGTGGACGCCACCACGTTCACGCCGCGCAGCGCCAGCACCTTCGACAGCCGGCTGATTTGGAACCAGATCGGCAGATTGTCCCAGAGCACGCGCAAGCGCTCGTTGCGGACCGCGCCGATGCCCCGGCGCACGCGCTCGTCCAGCTCCGCAAGCATGGTCTCGTAGTACTCGACCGTCACCGCCTCACCGCGCAAATCCACGATCGGCGCCATGTGGATGAAGCCGTCGAAGGCCGTCATCGGCGCCGGCCGGTGTTGCGAGCGGTCCATGACCTCGAGCCACAGCTCCGCACCGCGGCGAGCATTGCGGACCACCTCCCTGAACCGCTGTTCCGAGAAGCGGCGGCCCGCGACGCGCTCGGCGACGGGCACGAGATCTTCCAGCTGCCGCTTCACATAGGCCACCTGGTGCGGCTGTGCGTCGCCGTAGAGGAACGGCGTGTCGATGACGACCAGCGGCACAGCGAAATAGTCAGCCAGGGTGCGGTACCAGTAGAGCACGGTCTGGCAGATGTTGGTGCAGCACAGCAGCAGGTCCGGCCGCGGCAGCCGGCCAACGGGCGTCTTGCCGGAGAGGATGGTGCCGATGTCGGTGCGCCCGTAAGAGCACACATCGCGCGAGTAGCCGGCGTTCTCGGCCTCGATGCACAGCGCTTCGGCCTTGCGCCGCGCACCGCACAGCGCGGCGTGGTTCTCCGGGTAGATCAGAAAGAAGTCGAGCGCCTTGAGGATCTCGGTAGGCGCGCCGCTGGTCACCCATGCAACCGGGCGCACGCCCGCGGCGTAGCGCCCTTCCAGGTAGTGGCGCGACATCAACTCCTTCATCCGCGTCACGCAGCGCAACGGCGGGGTAAGCGGATCGTCGGCTTTCGGCCGATATGCGGCGAGCTTACGCGCATCGTTCCAGCGCTGCACCCGCAGCGCCGCGCGGCCGATCAGCTCGTACTGCAGCAGGTAAGACAGGCGATTCGACGGTGCGAAGTGCGGTAAATCAGAGGCGTTCATTGCAAGGTCTCCAGAAATGCTTCGACACGAGTGAGCGCCTGCTGCGAAACGTCCGGTGTCAGCTCATGCTCGACGTGCAACATCGGGAAGCCGGCTTCGGCGAGGTGCGCGCGCAGGCGCGGCAGGTCAAACAGCTCCGGCTCGCAAAACTTTACGTCGTATACCAGCAGGCCTTTGGCGCCGGTCTCGCGCATGCGCTGGACCAGTGCAGCCGCGCGCTCGGCTATCGGCGATCCGCGCGTCGGGTCTGGCGGTGCACCGAGCAGCGCCCGCGCGAGGCGTTCGAGCGGTGGGCCGTCGGTAATGAGCGGGTACACGCGGCGGTAGCCGCAGGCCAGATCATCGGCCACGATGCGGCCCCCCACGGAGTTGATCTGGTCGAACACCTCCATTGGCTCGCAGACGATGCCGGAGAGCATCAGCGGGATGCCGGGCGCTTGCGCGCGTTCGCCGCGCGGGACGGCGCTCGCCACCGCCGTGAACTCGTCGGGTGGCAGGTACTCGCGCGCCCGCACCAGCGTGTAGAATTCACGGTCCGTGAGTGGCAAGCGCGCCCGATCCCGGTACAGCCCGGCCAGCGCCGCATCGGCCTCCGCCTCGACACCCAGGGCTTCGTCCCATTCGGCGTCCGTCGGCTGCCGGCCACCGTGCGCCGACAGCTCCTGCTGGAGCCGTCGCAGCTCATCGACCAGAAAACTGAGCGCCGCCGGTCCGCGGCCGCGCGGGTGGTACAGCGTGAGCACGCGTTGATGCGGTTTGACGAAGTCTCCCAGTACCGAGCCCATGCCTTGCAAGGCGTCGCAGGTGTGCGGCACCAGCAGCACGTCGGCCGGGTCCAGCTTCCCTTCGCTCAGCAGCGCGACTGCGTTGCGCACGATCGCGCATGTGTACGCTTGAAAGCGCAGATCGCCGCCGCGCGAGTCGACGCGCGCCGGTCCCCAGACCTCGACCGGGTGAAAGCCGCAGGCGCGCAACAGCGCGCGCGGGTAGTGAATCGGCAGCACGGCTGCGATGCGGTAGCCCGCCTCCCGCATCCGGCGCAGCGCATCCTTTCGGCTGGTAATAGTCAGCGGTGTCGCCATAACGTCGGCGATTCTGCCCCGGAGCGAAGTGAAAAGCCAGCTCATTTCGGCGCGGCCGATGGCCGCAATCGAGGTATGCCCGGTTGCGCAAGGGTTTCCTTCTCCCTCCGGGATAAGGTCAGAGCCTGCGTTGAGCTTGTCGAAGGGATGAGGGGATTCGCGTGAACTCGACGGCTGCCCCTCACTCGTAGCGCAGGGCCGCGATGGGGTCGAGGCGCGAGGCTTTGCGCGCCGGGTAGAAGCCGAAGAACACACCCACGGCGCCGGAGAACAGGAACGAGCCGGCCACCACGGTCGGGGAGAGCAGCGTCGGCCAAGCGGCGAAGTACGAGATCAACTGCGCGCCGGCAATCCCGTTACTCTGCTATCAGTGAGCCGTGACGGGCACGGCCGCGCGTCCTCTCTTGAACAGTAGCAGCAACGGCATGCAGCACAGGAAAAATACTCCAATCAGGCGGAACGCATCCATATACGTCAGCAAGAACGCCTGCCGCGACACCGTGCCCTCGATGGCCGCATACGCCTGGCGTTGCGCCTCAGCGAAGGTCGAGCCGTGCGCCATCAGGCCGTGAATGATCATGCTCATCCGCTCGCGCAAGGGGAAGTCGTAGGGCGTGACATATCGTAGCAGATCCTGGCGGTGAGCCCACGAGCGATGCTCGATGAAAGTGGCGATGACCGCCACGCCCAGGGAGCCGCCGAGCTGCCGCATCATGTTCGTCAGCCCGGCCCCCTGATGGATGTCGGCGCCGCGCAGCGTCGACAGCGCCAGGGTCGTGATGGGCACGAACAGCAGGCTCAAACCGAGCCCGCGTAGGATCAACGGCCAGAAGAAGTCGGCCTCGCCGGACGCCAAGTTCGATTGCGACAGCGTCCAGGTGAACGCGAAGAAGAGGAGGAACCCAAAGACCACCATGAGTACCGGCGGCACACCCCGGCGAACGAGCCGGCCAACGAGCGGCATCATGAACGCCGTGGTCAAGCTGCTCGGCAACATGATCAATCCGGTTTGCAGGGCCGTGAAGCCCAGGAGGTGCTGGACGAAGACGGGGAAGATGAAGACCGAGCCGAACAGTCCAAACCCCATAACGAAGGTGAACAACGTGCCCACCGCGAGCTGACGGTTCTTCAGCACCCGCAAATCGACTACCGGATGTTCCGCGGTCAGCTCCCGCCAGATGAAGGCGGCGATGCCGACCGCGGCCACGATGGTCAGGACGACGATGTAGGTCGCGTTGAACCAGTCGTCGCGCTCGCCGCGATCGAGGACGATCTGCAGGGAGCCGACGCCGAGGATCAGCAACGCAATACCCGACCAATCGATGCTGCCCACCTCGCGCTTCTCGTACGGGTCTCGGATGAACATCACGCTCAAGATGAAGGCCAAGGTCCCAATGGGAAGATTGACGTAGAAGATCCAGGGCCATGAGTAGTTGTCCGTGATCCAGCCGCCCAGCGTTGGACCGATGGTCGGGCCGACAACGACGCCGAGGCCGAACAAGCCGGTGGCGAACCCGAGCTCTTCCGGCGGGAAGCTCTCGACGAGAATCGATTGCGAGGTGGCCATCAACGCCCCGCCCCCAGCGCCCTGCAGCAAGCGGAAGAACACCAACTCCCACAGGCTGGTGGCGTGGCCGCAGAAGAATGAGGAGACGGTGAACAGCAGGATCGAGCCGGCGAAGTAATTGCGCCGGCCAAACACTGCCGAGAACCAGCTTGCCATCGGCACCACGATGACGTTGGCAAAGATGTAGGCGGTCACCACCCAGGCGATCTGGTCGAGCGTGGCGCCGAGATTGCCCATCATCTGCGGCAGCGACACGTTCACGATCGTGGCGTCGATCAGCTCGATCACCGACGAGAAGATCACCGTGATGACGATGATCCACTTGCGAAAGCCAATTCCAGCCATTACTCAGCGCGGGCTGATGCCCGCAACCCAACCGCTGGTCCGCATTTCGTCATGCCCGCGCAAGCGGGCATCCAGGTGGGGTGGGGCTCACCCCAGGTCCACCACCGCCACGACGTTCATCCCCACCCGTAACGGGTGTTCCAGATCGGGATCTTCGGGGAACACGATCTTCACGGGGACACGCTGGACCACCTTGACGAAATTCCCGGTGGCGTTGTCCGGCGGCAGAAGCGCGAACTTCGCGCCGGTGGCGGCGCCGATCGAATCCACTCGCGCGTGGAACGTGCGGCCGGGATAGGCGTCCACGCTTACCTCTACCGCCTGCCCCACATGCATGCTGCGCAGCTGCGTTTCTTTGAAGTTGGCGACCACCCACACGTCGTTGTCCTGGACAATCGCCATCAGCGGCTGCCCCGCCTCGACGAACTGCCCGATCTCGACACTCTTTTTGGAAACGAACCCCGCGACCGGAGTGTTGACCGTGGTGTACGAGAGTTGCAGTTTGGCATACTCCAAGTCCGCCTGGCGCTGCGCCACCTGGGCTTCGACGGCCGTGATCTGGCGCGTTGCTGCTTGGTACTCGGCTGCAGCCGCATCGGCTGCCGCCTTGGCGGCGTCATACTCTTGCGGCGAGATGACATGCTGGTTCCACAGCGGGCCATACCGGCCCAGATCGGCTGCCGTTTTGGTCCGTTTACTCTGAGCCGCCTCGACGTTGGCATGCGCCACCGTGACCGCGGCTTCCGTGCTATCCAGTGCCGCTTCCGCCATGTTGACGCGCGCTTGAAAATCACGCGAGTCGATGCGGACGAGCACCTGACCGGCCGCCACCTTCTCATTGTCACGCACCAACACGTCGTTTACGTAGCCCGGAACCTTAGGCAGAACCGGGTCGATATGGCCTTCTATCTGGGCGTCGTCGGTTTCGACGTGGTGCAAGTAGAACACCACCGTCTGCGTGCCGAACGTGAGTCCTGCAACGATCACCAGGGCCAATATCCCGTAGGGCAAAGTGCGGCGGATTGCGGACGGACGCTTCCGGATCTTGGCTGCGCTCTCGGCTTCAACGGGTGACGAAAAGTCGCGGAGATTGGGAGCTCGCTTCTGGGCTTGTTTCACGGCTTGGGCTCGCTTCGGTTCACTCCGGCAATTCCGGAACTGACCAGTCAGAAAATAACCCAACCGCGCCCCGGGTGCAAGGGGATTTAGGGGAAGAGCGCCTGCGGGTGAGTCGTTCAGAAGGTTTGCCGATGTCGCCCCTGCACGTCAGCCATGTTGCGCGGCCATCGCAATCGCGCTAGACGACGGAGCGGCAGGCGGCAAGGGGGGAAGAGAGTTCAATCGTGTTCGACGAATCCCTTTGTGACTGCTGTGGTGACTGTTTCGTACGCTGTCTCTACGTCAACTACGACAAGGAGCGCGCTGCGTTCGAGATCGATGAGCTCATCGCCGGGCGCTCCGCGCCCATCCTGTCTGCCTGCATCACCTGCTTTGCCTGCAACGAGTATTGTGCCACGAATGCCCGCCCCTTCGACCTGATCCTAGAGCGGCAGGAACAGTTTGGCTCTCTAGGGATCACGCCGGAGATGATTGCGGCTCAAGAGGCCCGCTACACTGTCACCTCGGAGGCCCGTGTACCGGAGAACCAGGGTCGGGTTTTGTCGGGCTGTGTCTTTGGCTCCAGCGATCCTGAGCTTTTCCAAGGGCGCCTGTTCGAGGGGTTGCCGGTGGTGAAGGGTCGCCATTTCTTCTGTTACATACTCTTCGACCACATGGGGGCGGGCTCAGTGACTCGCCGCCACGCCCAGACCTTCGTGGACAACCTAGCGGCCACGGGCGCCGAGGAGGTGATTCTCCTGCACGACGACTGCTACGGCATGCTGGTGGACCGGGCGCGGGAGTTCGGCATCAAAGTGCCGTTCCGGCCGGTGCACGTGGTCGAGTACCTCCAGCGCTATCTCGAAGCGCACCGAGCGGCCATAACCCCGCTCGGTTTGCGCGTCGCCTACCAGCGGCCCTGCGCCTCGCGACTGTCGCCAGGAAAGGAAAGCGCGGTAGACGCGGTCCTGAAGCTGATCGGTGTCGAGCGAGTCAAGCGCCGGTACGATCGCGACAACTCCCTGTGCTGCAGCCTGGCGGTGACCGCGTTCAATCCGGACGCGGCCCCGCTGGTCCGCCAGCGCAACCTGGACGACGCGCAGGCGGCTGGCGCGCAAGCGCTGTGCTACCTCTGCCCCATGTGTCGTAGGGGGTTGGGGGAGGATGCACAGGCCCGCGGCCTCGGCGGCTATCACATCATCGAGCTCGCTCGCATGGCTTTGGGGGAACTCCCCGCGCCCGCCTAGGCTCCTGAGTCCAAGTTCGATGAAGGCCGAAAGCCCAACAAGGCGCGTTGATGAGCTGATGGCCAAACAATACGTGCATTTCGAACTGGGCGCCGAGGTGAGGAGTATCGGCGGCTACTATGCGATCGACAAGGAAGCGCTCGTGCTGCACAACGGGCGCGAGGCGCTCGTGGCGTTTGGATACGGTGTGGCAGACACCTCCTGTTGCGGGGCCGGCACCGGTTGCCGCTTCGCCAACGTTGTGGGATACCTGCTGGCCTGGAAGACGGGAGAGGCGCCGAACGGTTTGCCGATCTCCCACGTGGAGCCAATCAGGGATGAGACCGCTCAAAGTGCAATCAGGAAGCTGATCGCTGCCATCGAACCGCATTGCCAGGTGAACTTTCTTTAAGCGACCAACCAGAGAGAGGAGGAAGCATTTATGATTGGGATCACGCATTACGGAGGTTACATCCCCAAGCTTCGACTCGACCGCATGCAGATCTGTCAGGCGATGGGGTGGTTCGCGCCGGCCATCATGGCGGTGGCGCAGGGTGAACGCTCGGTCTGCAACTGGGATGAAGACGCGTTGAGCATGGCCGTGGAGGCGTCGCGTGATTGCCTCAAGGGGGGGAACAAGGCAAACGTCGACGCGCTGTATTTATGCTCGACGACTTTGCCGTATGCAGACAGGCAGAACGCCGGCATCGTCAAGACGGCGTTGAACATGGGCGACACCGTGCTCACCGCGGACTTCACGTCCGCGTTGAAGGCCGGGACCACCGCTCTGACCGCCGCTTTTGACGCCCTCGCCGGCGGCCAAAAGAAAAACATCCTTGTCACGGCGTCGGACAAGCGGGAGACGAGAGGCGCCTACTTTTATGAGAGTTGGTTCGGCGACGGAGCCGCCTCGCTGATGCTCGGTTCCGAGAATGTGATCGCCGAGTACAAGGGTTCCTACTCGGTCAGTCACGACTTTCCGGACCACTTCCGCGGGACCGGATTCAAGTACGACTATATGTGGGAGGAGCGCTGGGTGCGTGACGAGGGGTACAGCAAGATCGTTCCGCAGGCGGTCGGCGGCCTTTTGAATAAGCTAGGCATGAAGATGACCGACGTGACGAAGCTTGCCTTCCCCTGTTTTTTCAAGGCCGAACACCTCAAGATCGCGCGGACACTTGGCGCGGCTCCGGGCCAGGTTGTCGATAACATGCATGAGGTGTGCGGCGAGACCGGAACGGCGCATCCATTCATTATGTTCATTTCGGCGCTCGAACAGGCAAAGCCGCATGACAAGATCCTGATGGCCGGTTTCGGGCAGGGATGTGACGCGCTGCTGTTCGAAGTGACGGACAACATCGCCCGGCTGAGTCCCCGTAAGGGCGTCAAGGGTTGCTTGGCCGACAGGCGGCAGTTTCCGAGCTATGAGAAGTACTGCAAGTTTCGCGATCTCATCAAGGTGGAAATGGGCATTCGTGCCGAGTCAGGCGCCCGCACCGCCATGACCACCTTGTGGCGAAAGCGGAAGATGATCACGGGCCTGGTGGGCGCGAGGTGCACCAAGTGCGGAACGCCGCAGTGGCCGCCGCCGCAAATCTGCGTGAATCCGTCCTGCGGGTCCGTAAAGCAATTCGAGGACTACGAGTTTGCCGACAGAAAGGGCCGCGTACTCACCTGGACGGCGGACATGCTCGCCGTTTCCTGGGAGCCGCCGTGCGTATACGGCATCGTGCAGTTCGATGAAGGCGGCCGCATGCTCCTCGACTTCACCGATTGTGAGCAGCAGGACGTCAAGGTTGGCCAGCCGGTGCGGCTGTCGTTTCGCCAACGTTACTTTGACAAAGACCGCGGATATCAGGGGTACTTCTGGAAAGCCATTCCTGTGAAAGAAGAGGGAGGAAAGGAGGCGAGCGCATAATGGCAACTGGAATCAAGGATAAGGTCGCCATCATCGGCATGGGCTGCTCCCGTTTTGGGGAGCGATGGGACGTTGGTCCCGAAGAGTTAATGGTCGAAGCCTACGAGGAGTGCCTTCAGGACGCCGGCCTTGAAACCAAGGACATCCAGGCAGCGTGGCTCGGCACATGCATCGAAGAGATCAATTCCGGCAAGAGCGCGCTTCCGCTTACCCTGGCGCTACGCCTGCCTCAGATTCCGGCGACGCGAACCGAGAATTTTTGTGCCACGGGGACTGAAGCGTTCCGGGGCGCGGCCTATGCGGTAGCGTCGGGCGCCTACGACATTTGCCTGGCCTTGGGCGTCGAGAAGCTGAAGGACACCGGCTACGGCGGCCTCCCCGACCTCAACGCCAACGCCGGCCCGTTGAACTGGTTGTGGTTTCCCAACCTGACGGCGCCGGGGTCGTTCGCCATGTTGGCGCAGTCCTACGCCGCGAAGTACAAGGTACCCGACGAGGAACTGAAGACGGCGATGGCCCACGTCTCGGCCAAGAGCCACGCCAATGGCGCTCGCAACCCCAAAGCGCACCTGCGAGCGGCGGTTTCCGTCGACCGGATCATGGCGGCGCCCATCATCGCGCATCCTCTCGGTCTGTTCGACTGCTGCGGTGTCAGCGACGGCGCGGCATGCGCCATCGTGACCACCCCGGAAATCGCCAAGGGCTTGAAGAAGAAAGATTTCGTCTCGGTCAAGGCGCTGCAACTAGCCTTGAGCAACGGGGAAGAGCTCCAGTACAACAGCTGGGATGGAAGCTCTTTCGTCACGACGTCGAAATGCAGCGAGGCGGCTTACAAAGAAGCGGGCATCAAAAACCCACGCAAGGAGATCAGCATGATGGAGGTGCACGATTGCTTCTCCATCACGGAGTTGGTCACGATGGAGGATCTGCACATCTCCGAGCGGGGAAAAGCCTACAAAGACGTGGTGGCCGGCGTCTTCAACATCGACGGCGAGGTTCCCTGCCAGGTCGACGGAGGGCTCAAGTGTTTCGGCCATCCGATCGGCGCCTCCGGCCTCCGCATGCTCTATGAAATGTACCTCCAGTTGCACGGGAGAGCCGGGGATCGTCAGCTAAAGGATCCCAAGATCGGGCTGACACACAACCTGGGAGGCTTTCCGTTCATGAACATCAGCTGCGTTGCGATCGTGGGGAAATACGGGGTCTGAAGCCCGTTGGGAAAGGCTTTCCGCTCGCCCATCGACAGGCTCGGGGCGAGCGGAAAGCCTTGCGGCCCAAGCGTTTTGCCGCTCATGCTGAGCTCGTCGAAGCATGAGCGGGTTCTCTTCGACAGGCTCTTAGGCGACGCGTTTCCAGATCGAGGCGTTGCCTTGACCGAACCCCACGCACAGCGTGGCCAAGCCGTGCTTGAACTTCGGGTTGGCCTTCATGATCGAGTTGAGCGTCACAATCATGCGGCAGCCGCTGCTACCCAGCGGGTGGCCGAGGGCCAAGGCACCACCCCACAGGTTGGCCTTTTCCTTCGGTATACCCAGTTCGCGCAGGCAGGCGAGCGACTGGCTGGCAAAGGCCTCGTTGATTTCCACCACGTCGATCTGATCGATAGTCAAGCCGGTTAGCTTCAGCACCTTCTTAACCGCCGGCACCGGGCCGATGCCCATGATGGTTGGGTCGATGCCCGCCATCGCTCCACCCACGTACTTGAGCGTATATGGAAGCTTGAGCGCGTCGGCCTTCTCTCGGCTCATCAACAGCACCGCGGCGGCGCCGTCGTTGAGGGGAGAGCTGGTGGCTGCGGTGACCACGCCATCCGGCTTGAAGGCGGGCGCCATAGTCGCCATCTTCTCCAGCGTGGTGTCGCCGCGCACACACTGGTCGATGTCGACGACCTGCTTGCTGCCATCTTCGTAGGTGACCTCCAAGGGGACCATCTCGTTTTTGAACCACCCCTCGGCTTGAGCCTTGGCCGCCTTCTGATGGCTAGCTAGAGCGAACTCCTCCTGGTCCTTCCGGGCGACCTTGTACAGCCCAGCCACCTTCTCGGCAGTCGGCCCCATGGGAATCTCCGCCAGGTTGTAGCGCTGACCCAGCCGCGGTGGGAATTCCATGCCGGCGCCCATCGGGATCCGCTGCATCATCTCGACACCCCCGGCAATCGCGATGTCGAGCTCGCCGGTCATGATCCCACGCGCGCAGTCCTCGATTGCGGCCATCGCCGAGGCGCACTGCATCTCGACGCCGTTGCAGGCGACGGTTTCCGGATATCCGTTGGCCAGCCAACTCAGCCTGCTCACGATGTTTTGCGCCCCCGTCTGGTTGGCGCAGCCCACCATCAAGACGTCGATATCCTCGGGCTTCACCTTCGGATTACGCTGGAACAGCGCCTTGTACAGCGCCCCGAGAAGGTCCTCCGGGCGCAACGTGCGCAGTGCCCCTTTCTCGGCATGCGCCCTTCCAATGGGGGTGCGTACGCCGTCTACCAATACACACTCTTTCATGGTCTCTCCTTTCTGCCTCTGGCGAGGGCTGTGTCTGCCACCCTTTCCAGGTGCGACCGGGGCGAATCTACCGCCGATTACGAGACGAATCCATAGGGGCTGCCGGTGCACCCTAAGTGGGCATCTCTTTCGGGGCCTTTGCTTCCGGGGAGTGCGCCGCTCGCCCCAAGATGCTAGAGTGCGCGCCGAACGGCCTGCCGGCGGGGCCTTGCAGCGGTGGAGGGAGGTGACGTGACCGTAAAGCCTCAGTTCTGCCCGGTCTGGCCATAATGGAAAGGCCGCGGCCGATGGTCGCGAACTTTCAAGGAGGGATCACGTGGAACTGAAAGAGGTCATAGGCTGGCGACGCACCATCCGTTTCTATTGGCCGTACCGGCCGGTCGAGCGAGCGAAGATTCAGAAGATGTTGGAGGCCGCTCGGCGCGCCTCCTGCGTGGGGAACGTGAACAACACACGGGCCATCGTCGTCTGGAGGGACCAGGCATCGCCGGCGCTGATGAAGGCGCTCACACCGCCGCTGGGCTACCAGCAGATGCAGACGGCGCCATGCTTCATCGTGTGGTACTCGGACGCGGCGGCCTATGAGGTCAACAAGTGGATCGACGACCTCAAGCATCTAACCGAAATGAGACGACTGGGCTCCGACGTGGAGGAGACCAAGCAGCTGATCGAGCAGTTTCTTCGGCCCGTCTTCACGCCCCTGTGGCAACAGGCCGCCGTGGCGCCACTTGCGTTCATGGACCTTGGCCAGGCTGTCGCCCAGGCCACCCTGGTAGCCTACGACGAGGGGCTGGGTACTTGCCTAATGAGCGGCCCCATGATGCTCGATAAGGTCAACAAGCTCCTGAAACTGCCGGAGACAGCCACCATCGTTTGCATCATGTCGGTAGGCTACCCGGCCGAGTCACGTGAAGCAGGCGGCCAGACCGTCAAGGCCCCGTTCGAGAGCTTGTTCTTCGAGATGGAGTACGGCCGGCCCATGAAGGAAGATCCTCAGACCGTGGAGGAGTTGAAGCAAGCCAAGCTCATCCAGCAGGCCGCTCCTGTTCCGTGGCGCGATGAGGAGTTGAAGCACGTCGTGCGCGCCCTCGGCATCCAGGAGCAGAAGCAGATCATGGGCTTTCAGGAAGCAGGCGATTCGTAGGCGGGCGCTTGCACGCCAAGGGCAGCGACGGACACCACCGAGGCGTGCCTCGCAGCCAATCGAAAGTCAGCGGCGTTCCGCCCCGTAGCCGACGGAAACGAGCATGCCGTTTGCCCTCATCTTCCTCATCTCAATCGTTGCCGGTTTCGTCGGAGCGATGAGCGGCATGGGCGGTGGTGTGGTCCTGATTCCAGCGCTCACGTTCCTCGGCCTGGATATCAAGCATGCGATTGCGGTCAGCATCGTTTCCGTCATTGCCACATCCAGTGGTTCCGCCTCAGCGTACGTGCGCGACCGCATTACCAATCTCAAGGTCGGGATGTTTTTGGAAATGTTCACGATCGTGGGCGCATTGGTGGGAGCCGCCATTACCTTGGTGTCCGCACAACGGCCGCTGTTCCTCGTTTTCGGCGCCGTGCTGTTGGGGTCCTGGGCGGCGCTCTTCGCGGAACGGCACCAAACCTGGCAGCCAGAGGAACGCCAAGACGCGTTCTCCAAGTGGCTGGAGCTGCACGGCAGCTATCACGATCAGGCCACTCGGGAGACCGTCGAGTATCGGGGCACGCGTGCGTACCTGGCTGGGCCACTGATGTTCGGCGCGGGCATGATCGCCGGGTTGCTGGGCATCGGCGCGGGCGCGCTCAAGGTGTTGATCCACGATCTGGTCATGAAACTGCCGCCCAAGGTCTCCACAACCACCAGCAACCTGATCATTGGCGTGACGGCGCTGGCGGGCACCAGCGTCTACCTGGCGGCAGGACTGATTCATCCGGGACTGGCGGCACCGGTGATACTGGGTGTGCTTGTCGGGGCATTCGTCGGCACGCGCGTGTTGGTGCGGCTGACCAATCAAACGGTGCGCCGTTTCTTCCAGGTGATCTTGGCGGTGCTCGGCATCGAAATGATCGTGCGCGGGATTCGAGGCGTGTGATGACGCAACGTCCAGACACGTCTGCTAGCCATCCCGCGGCGACCGAGAAGACGGCCCGCTTTGATATGGAGGTTCTCGTCGGATACATTTTACTGGGCGGTGTCCTGCTCAGCATGGCGTTGGTGGTCGCCGGCCTGGCCTGGCGTTGGCTCGCCACCGGTCATGTGAGCCTCGACTACTCGATCGCCGGCATGAATCTGTTTGAGTTCATGCTGACAGACATTCGGCAGGCCGCCGCCCATGCCGTGCGTCCCCGCCTCCTGATCAACCTCGGTATCGCCGTGCTGATGTTGACGCCATACGTGCGGGTACTCGCGTCGATGCTGTACTTCGCGTTCGTCGAGCACAACGGCAAGTACACGCTGTTCACCGGTTTCGTCTTCAGTGTACTAACGTACAGCCTGTTCCTGCAGTAGAGCACCGGGCTTCTTGGCGCGATCACCTGCCTCTGGGGCGACGCCACGCTCTTTGCGCGGGAGGACGGCGTCGAAGCCGCATGGGCAATCGTTCAGCCGATTCGCGGCGCCGTAACCCTTTGCTCTAGCAGGCTGCTGAAAAGTGGTTTTCTCACCCTTCGACAAGCTCAGGGTGAGCGGAAAAGTGCAATGAAATCGGGGAGGGGATCCGCTCATGCTGAGCCTGTCGAAGCATTGGGCGGGGTTTTTCAGCAGCCTGCTAGTCCGTCGTAACAGAAAATAATTGAAGAAATAAACAGGTTGACCGTCTCCCCCATAAAGGCAATGGGAGGAGACAGCATGGCGAAACTCGGTCGGCCGAAAAGTCCGCTCATACTC
>JBEKBJ010000092.1:0-21967 GCA_050015455.1 Binatia bacterium | reverse complement strand
CGACACGCCGACGCCCAGCGAGACGCCGACCTACACACCCACGCCCACGCCCACCGAGACGCCGACCGAGACGCCGACCTACACACCTACGCCTACGCCGACCGAGACGCCGACCGACACACCTACGCCTACGCTCACCGCGACAGGCACGCCGACCGACACCCCGACGGTCACGCCCACGCCCACCCCGTTATACTGTTGCCAGTTCACCAACGAATATGGTCAGCTGTGCGGAGGGCCCGTTACGCCCGGCGTTGCGGTGTGCGGCGGAGACGCAACGCCTATAGTGGACGCGGTCTGTCTAAGTGGTGGGTCGTGCGCGACGGTAACGCCCACGCCGACGGTCACGGTGACGCCGACGATTACGCAGACCCCAACGGCGACGCAGTGCGGCAACGGTGTGCTCAATCCACCCGAGCAGTGCGATGACGGCCACCCGACCTCAGGAGGCACCTGCCCGGCTACCTGCAGGTATACGACAAGCAAGCTGTTGATCCGCGGCCACCTCTCGGGTCCAAAGCGTGACGTTACAGGGTGCCAGGTCGAGTGGTATATTGCCGAAGCGACTGTGAAGAAGGACCCGTTTGGCCTCCCCAGCGTCCACCAGAAGTGCACTGACGGTGACGCCAGTTGCGATTACGATTTGATGCAAAATAATTCTTGCACCTTCAAGGTCGTCGTGTGCCTCAACAACGCAGATCCCAACCTGCCGGCCTGCACACCCCAGGGGGTTGGAGCAGTATCTGTCATTGTGCCGAAAACCGGGACGGAGGCGAACGCTCAAGTCGAGAATGCACTGCTGCACCTGCTCAATCCGATGAATCCGTACCCCGTGACGACGCCGCAGCAAACGCCGTCACCGGGCTACGTCAACGCGCCGCCTCTGATTGAGGAAGAGCAGAGTTTCTGCAGCGCGCCGTTCGACATTACCATCCCGCTGGCGGGATCCAGGCAGAGTTCGCTCCGCCTCAAGACGTTGTCGTACAACCTGGCGAAAAAACCGAAGCTCTCCGTGTCGCAGCTGAAGCTGACTTGCGTCAAGCACCATTGAGTACAGCACTTCAGGATTACGGTGGCGGATGAGAGGCCTTCGTCCCCTCATGCTCTCCAGGTGAGCGCTTGAATACGGCATCGGCGTTGTGAACAAGTGCTCTGAGCTGTCGGTCGGCAGGTTGCGGTAATTGGGCAGCCCAGCTACCCGCCGCTGTCGTTGCGCGAGTGGGTGGTGTGCGCCCGGTAGGTCACCTTGCTCCGCGGCGGCACCGACTCGACCAGCCAGACATTGCCGCCGATGATCGAGCCTTCGCCGATCACGGTATCGCCGAGGATGGTCGCGCCGGAGTAAATGATGACGTTGTCCTCGATGGTCGGGTGACGCTTCTTACGGCGGAACAGCGCGCCTTCGTCGCGGAGCGGGCTCAGCGCCCCCAGGGTCACACCCTGATACAGCCTCACATGCTCGCCGATAATCGAGGTCTCGCCGATGACGGTGCCGGTGCCGTGATCGATGAAGAAACTGCGCCCGATCTGGGCGCCGGGGTGGATGTCGATGCCGGTCTTCCCATGCGCGTGCTCCGACATGATGCGCGGGATCATGGGCACGCCCTCCTTGTACAACTCGTGCGCGATGCGGTGTGTGGTGATCGCCTGAATCGCCGGATAGCTGAAGATGACTTCCTCGATGCTTTTCGCGGCAGGATCCCCCTCAAAGGCGGCTATCACGTCCTCGCTCATCAACGCGCGCAGGTCGGGCAGTTTGTTGAACAGCCGCATCACCACCGCCTCACTCCACTCCGGATCATGCGCCGTCGTCGCGTGGCCGCAGCTCTGCTCGTAATGCAGCGCCCGCCCGATTTGCTCGACCAGAATCTCGTAGGCGGGGTGCAGGTGCTCGCTGATGGCGTAGCGCAGGTTGCCGCGGCTCAGCGGCCGCCTGCTGTAGAACCCCATGTAGATGACGGGCTTCAGGTGATTGAGTGCCTCGATCACGGCGCGCCGGTTGGGCAAGGCGGCGCTTTCGAGGCTGTCGATCTCCCGGTTGCTGCTGTAACTCGCAACGACCCGGTCGACGACGCCTTCGACATCTTCGTACCCCGTCAATAGTATTGCCATGGCAAGACCTCGCACAGCCGTTATTATGCGCGCTCCCGGCGCCGCCTCAAACGGCATGAAGACCGCTCAAAGCTGCACCCGCAAAGCATTGTGTGGCTTCAACCTTTCAACTTCTCCCTTGGCCCCGAGCTTCAGAACACATCTTTCAGCGCCCGCGTCTTGGCGAAGATGGAGACATCGTCGGTAGGCAGCTCCGGGAACCGACGCCGCAACGAGGCGCGCAGCTCGGGCGTGCTCCAACGCAAGAATGGATTCGTCGCCTTTTCAGAGGCGATGGTGGTCGGCGCGGTCGGCAGCCCCCTGCGCCCTTGCTCGACGGCCCACGCATGCTTCTGCTGCAAGGCGACGTTGTTCGGCTCCAGCGTCAAAGCGAACCGCAGGTTCTTCTCCGTGTACTCGTGCCCGAAGTACACCTGAGTGTCTTCGGGCAGCGCCATGAGCTTCGACAGCGATTGCATCATCTGCCCCGCGTCACCTTCGAAGAGGCGTCCACAGCCGCCGGCGAACAGGGTGTCGCCGGTGAATACGGCTTGCTCCCGTTCGAAGTAGTACGCCACGTGGCCGCTGGTGTGCGCCGGGACGGAGATGATGCGAGCACTCAAGTTCCCGATCGAGATCCGGTCTCCTTCTTTGACCTCGAGCGTGCAGCCCGGGATGCGATGACCCTGGCCGACGTAGCCGTACACGGCGAGTTTGCGCTGCTCGAGTAGCGCTTGGTTGCCGCCGACGTGGTCCCAGTGATGATGCGTCGGTAGGATCGCGACCAGATCGGCGCCGGCTTCGTTCACGGCCCGCAACACCGGGTCGGCCTCGGCGCAATCGACCACGGCGGCGGTCCGAGCCGCCTCATCGACGACCACGTAGGCGTAGTTGTCCGTCAATTGGGGCACGGCGATGACGCGCATGCGGAAACCTCCTGTAGAGTGGCCCGGATCATCAATGCAGTGTCTTGTCGATGGCCGCTTGCGGCTGGCTGCCCTTCGAGTGCTTTCCGGTGAAGGAGGCCAGCTCCCAAGTGTCCTGCTGCTGAAGATACTTGAGGACGTACGTGTCGCCGTCATCCGCTCTCACGCGGAAGTAGCGGGCGTCCTCGCTGTACCAGCGGTCGAGGATGTCTTGCACCTCCAGAGTCCGCTCGCCGAGGGTGAACCGAAGCGGCCGCTCGTTGGCCGCGCAACCTGAATACGCTTCAACTCTCACGCGCATAGAATACCAATATAGCCGGAGTGCGGCCGTTGGCACCAGCGGGTCAGAACAGTGCTGCGGCCTTTCCTTTTACCCCCTCATCGGCTAAGGGCGCTGGCATGACCGGCTTGGTGATCGAGACGCGCGGGATCAGCCGGCACTTTGCCGGCGTGCGTGCGGTTGAGGGCGTCGATCTACACGTCGAAGCGGGCGAGGCGGTGGCCCTGTTCGGCCCCAACGGCGCCGGCAAGACGACGCTGTTGCGCATGCTGGCGACCTTGCTGCGTCCCACTCGCGGTGACCTGCGTCTCTTCGGGCGCTCCGTTGCCGACGGCGGCCGCAGTGCCCGGCGCCGTATCGGCTTCCTGTCGCATCAGAGTTTCTTGTATCCGGACCTCACCCCGGCGGAGAATCTCAAGTTCTACGCCCGCATGTTTCGGGTCGTGGCGCCGGCCGCACGCGTGCGTGACCTCCTCGAACAGGTCGGCCTGCTGGGGTGGGCACACCGGCCGGTGCGTACGCTGTCGCGCGGGCTTGAACAGCGCTGCGCCCTGGCGCGCGCGCTCCTGCATGAGCCGGAGCTGCTGCTGATGGATGAGCCGTTCAGTGGTCTCGATGTCGATGCCGTCAACATGTTGAGCGAGACCCTGCGGCAGGCACACGCCCGCGGGACCACACTGATGATGACCACCCACGACCTGGCACAGGGGTTCGCCCTGTGCCAGCGCGCCCTCATTCTGGTGCGCGGCCGGCTGCTGTGGAGCGGCGTCATCCAGGAGCAGGAGCGCGAGCCCTTCGAACGCACCTATCTCGCCGCCGCGCATGCCGTGGACGCACGGCCCGCGTAAGACCCAGTGACAGTCCAGTGTTCGCGTTGATTCGAAAAGATCTCCAAATCGAGTTCCGGACCAAGGAGACTCTCGCCTCGTTGTTGATGCTCGGACTGCTGACGCTGGTCGTGCTCAGCTTCGCCCTTGACCCCACCAGCGAGCTGCGGCTCGAAGCCGCCCCGGGGGCGCTGTGGGTGGCGGTCATCTTCGCCGGCGTGCTCGGGTTGAACCGCTCGTTTCTGGCCGAGCGCGAGAATGATTGCTTGCAGGGCTTGCTGCTGTGCCCGGTCGATCGTGGCACCATCTATCTCGCGAAGACGGTGGGGAACTTCCTCTTCATGATGGTGGCGCAGCTGTTTATCGTACCGATCTTCGTGTTCTTCTTTAACCTGCCGGCGACGCCGGCCCTGGCGGGTGTCTTTCTGGCCTTGGTTCTCGGGATACTGGGGTTTTCGGCGGTCGGGACGCTGTTTGCGGCGATCTCGGTGCGCACGCGGGCACGGGAGGTGATGTTGCCCCTGCTGCTGTTACCATTGGTCGTGCCGATCTTCATCGGCGGGGTAAAGGTGACCGCACGGGTACTGGCCGGCAAGCCTTTGGCGGATGTGGCGCAATGGCTCAACCTCATGGGCGGTTTCGATGTCATTTTCCTGGTTGTCGGCTGGCTGGTCTTTGAATATGCTGTCGAAGAATGAATCGGGTTGTACGGAAAGCGGCTGATACGGTCCTGCCATGGCTGACGCTGGTGACGATGGCGCTGGCGATCTTCATGGTATTCGTGTACGTGCCAACGGATCGCTTTCAGGGCATCGTGCAGCGTATCTTCTACTTCCACGTGCCGCTGGCGATGATGAGCTTCGCCGCTTTCGGGCTGGTGGCGATCGCCAGCATCTTCTTCCTGTGGCAGGGGAGTCGCTTCTGGGACCGCTTGGCGCATTCCTGTGCCGAGGTGGGCATGGTGTTCTGCACGCTAGTGCTGGTCACCGGACCGATCTGGGCACGGCCGATCTGGGGCACGTGGTGGACGTGGGATGCGCGCCTGACCACGACGCTAATTCTGTGGCTCATCTACGCCGCGTACCTCATGCTGCGCACCGTGTCCGCCAGCGGCGATCAGGAGGCGCGCTACGCGGCGGTGCTGGGCATCGTGGGCGCCGTAGACATCCCGATCATCAACCGCTCGGTGTACTGGTGGCGGACGATTCACCCGGCGGTGCTGATCACGCGCGAAGGCGGTTCCGGCCTGGGCGACCCGCGCATGCAGGCCACCTTCGGCGTGTGCGTGATCGCATTTCTGCTCCTGTTCATCTGGCTTCTGTGGGTGCGCAACGAAAGCGGACGTTTGCGGGACGCGCTTGAGGACCTGCGCCAGCAGGTGCTGGCACGCGAGTCGCGGTGAGTGGAAAGGAGAGGCCAACACGTGAGGAACATGCAAGCGCAGGCGGTGAGGTCGTGACCAATTTATGGTTCCTTTTTGCGGCCTACACGGCCGTGTGGGTATTGTTGTTCATTTACTTCTTGGTCCTGTCGCGGCGCAATCACAGGCTGCAGAAAGAAATTGATGAGTTGCGCCAGCTGCTGGGGCGGCGGAGCGGTGCCTGACCGTGTCCTTGCAGGAAGTCCGTTGCCCCACCTGTCGGCGCGTGACGCCGTGGGAAGGGAACCCGCACCGGCCATTCTGCTCGCAGCGCTGCCGCTTGCAGGACCTCGGGAATTGGGCGGGTGAGCGCTACCGCGTGCCCGGTCCGCCGGCAACGCCGCCGGCGGAAGACCGGAACCCTGATGACGACACAGACTGAAAGGCGGCGGGGCGCGGAGACTCTCCACGCTCGACTCTCTACTTTCGACTGCGGGTCATGCCCATTAACCCGACGGCCATTGTAGATCCGCGTGCCGAGGTGCACCCGGAAGCGGACATCGGCCCTTACGTGGTCATCGACGGTCCCGTCGAGATTGGCCGCGGCACACGCGTGCTGGCGCACGCGACGGTCATGGGTTGGACGCAGATCGGTTGCGACAACGTCATCCACATGGGCGCCGTGATCGGCGATACGCCGCAGGACCTGGCATTCACAGGAGCGGAGAGCTACCTGCGCATCGGCAACAGCAATGTCTTTC
This sequence comes from Binatia bacterium, assembly GCA_050015455.1. GTDB lineage: Bacteria > Desulfobacterota > Binatia > HRBIN30 > HRBIN30 > JAGDMS01. Next base: position 15,722 of record JBEKBJ010000092.1, on the reverse strand, counting down.
GCGAGCACACGCAGGTGCATCGGGGCACCAAACCCGGATCCGCCACGGTGATCGGCGACCAGAACTACCTGATGAACAACGCGCACGTCGGGCACAACTGCCGGCTGGGTCACCAAATCATCATCGCCAACGGCGCCGTGCTCGGCGGCTATGTGGAAGTCGAGGACCAGGTGTTCATCTCGGCCAACTGCGCCGTGCACCAATTCGTCCGTGTCGGCCGGCTAGCGCTGCTGCGCGGGCTGAGCCGCACCAGCCGCGACGTCCCACCCTTCTGCATCATGGATTGGACGCACACGGTTCGTGCGCTCAACCGGGTCGGGTTGCGTCGCGCCGGGTTCAGCGCGGCCCAGATCCGCGAGCTGCAGAACGCGTTCAGCCGTCTCTTTCGGCGTGCCACCAATCTGCGCCGGGCGATCGCTGAGGTGGAGGCGGGTCCGTGCTCGGCGGAGGTGCGCTATCTGCTCGACTTCATCGGCGCCTCGAAGCGCGGTGTTTGCAGGGGAGTGCGCCCCGGAGAGGAACAGGAAGAGGAGTGAGGAGGTGCTGGACTTGGTGTGACGTCGGAAGCGATGAAGGCGCCCTAGCTCGTGGACTGCCAGCACGCTATACGGCGTAAGATGCCAGAAGGGGAACACATGGGGCCGCAGCACGACGAGGCCGCTGATCTGCACGTCTACCTCAGACCAACGTACTACCTCGACGCCGATCATGCAGCGATTCGCGCCTTCGCCGAGCAGGCCGCGGCGGAAGCGGCCGACGCAACCGCGAAGGCGGTGCGCCTGTACTATGCGGTGCGTGACGGGTTGCTGTACGACCCGTACTCGATCGACTACCGTCCCGAAGCCTGCAAGGCGAGCGCGGTGCTGGCGCGCGGCCGCGGCTACTGCGTCGCCAAGGCCTGCGTGCTCGCCGCGGCATCGCGGGCGGTCGGGATTCCAACACGATTGGGGTTTGCCGACGTGCGCAACCACTTGGCCACGGAACGATTGCGCCGCTTGATGGGGACGGACATTTTCTACTACCACGGCTATACGGAGTTCTACCTCGACGGGAAGTGGGTCAAGGCTACGCCGGCGTTCAACATCGAGCTGTGCCGCAAGTTCGGCGTGCTACCGCTCGAGTTCGACGGCCGCAGCGACTCGCTTTTTCATCCGTTCGACGCGCAGAACCGGCGTCACATGGAGTACATCAACGACCGCGGCCACCGTGCCGATCTGCCGTACGATGAGATCCGCGAAGCCATGTTTCGTTACTACCCGGGCGGGGCCGAAGCCGCCGGCACGGGCGATTTCGACGCCGAAGCCGAGGCGGAGAACCAGTAGGCGTTGCGCTGGGACGCTCAGAACTCGGGCCGTGTGGAGAGGTCGGGTCTACGTCGAATGTGGAGAGAGTGAAGAATGGCAGAAGCAAAGAACCTCGCGATTCTGGTCGGGGGCGGCCCTGCTCCGGGCATCAACAGCGTCATTGCGGCGGCCACGATCCATAGCATCCTCGGTGGCGTGCCGGTCTTGGGGATTCGCGGCGGCTTCGAGTCCATCATGCAAGGCAACATCGATTGCGCCCTGCCGCTGACCATCGATGCGGTGCGCTGGCTGCACTTCCGCGGCGGCTCCTACATCGGTACCTCGCGCGCCAACCCGACGCGCAACGTGGAGCACCTGGAGAACTGTGTGAAGTCGTTGGAGCGCCTGAACGTGTCGCGCCTCGCCACCATCGGTGGCGACGACACGGCGTTCTCGGCGCTGAAGCTGGCCGAGAAGTCAGCTGGCCGGATCCAGGTGGTGCACGTTCCCAAGACCATCGACAACGATCTCGGCCTGCCGGCTCACATCGACACCTTCGGTTTCCAGACGGCACGCCACGTCGGCACCCAAATAGTCACAAACCTCATGGTCGACGCCGCCACCACCACGCGCTGGTACATTGTCATCGCCATGGGGCGCACGGCCGGCCACCTGGCGCTCGGCATGGGCAAAGCGGCAGGGGCCACGCTGACGCTCATTCCCGAGGAGTTCGGCGAGCGCCCGCTGCGCTTCGCCACCGTCGTGGACACCCTGGTCGGCGCCATCATCAAGTGCCAGGCGGGAGGCCAGCGCCACGGCGTAGCCGTGGTCGCCGAGGGCTTGGTTGTGGACATGGATGCGCAGGACATCGCCGGCATCGGTAACGTCGAACGCGACGCGCACGGCAACGTGCGGCTAGCAGAAATCACTATCGGTGATATGTTCAAACGTGCCGTGACCGCCCGGCTTGGAGAGGTCGGCATCAAGACCACCGTGGTAGCAAAGGACATCGGCTACGAGCTGCGTTGCGCCGATCCCATCCCCTACGACATGGAGTACACGCGCGACCTCGGCTACTGCGCCGCCAAGTACCTGCTGGAGGGCGGCAATGCGGCGATGATCTCGATGCAGGCCGGACAGTTCGTCCCTATCCCATTCTCCGAACTGCTCGATCCCACCACCGGACGCACGAGGGTGCGGCCGGTGGACGTCCATTCCACCCGCTACGCCATCGCCCGGCGCTACATGATCCGGCTGCGCCGCGACGATTTCGAGAACCCGGCAGCGCTGGCGGAGTTCGCCGCTGTCGCCGGCATCTCGGTGGAAGAGTTCCGCCGTCAGTTCGAGTACGTGGTGCAGTGGGAACCGCCGCCGCTGGTGCTGGCGAAGCCGCAGTAAATAATAAAGTGGCGGGGGCTACGCTCTGATCACTCGACCCGCTCTCGCCTGCGCATCGTAGCGGTCGCCGTCGAGCACGTGACGCCCGTTGATGAACACGTGTTCGATGCCGATCGGAAAGCACGCCGGGTCGTCGAAGGTGGCGGTATCTTGGAGGCGGGCGAGATCAAGCACCACCAGATCCGCCGCACAGCCGCGGCGCACCCAGCCGCGATCCTTCCATTTGAGGCGCTCGGCCGCCGCACCGGTCATCTTGTGCAGCGCCTCTTCGAGCGAGAACAGACCCAGCTTGACGTACGTGCTGAGCACGCGCGGGAAGGTGCCGTAGGCCGCCGGGTTTTGGTGCCCACCGTAGGTGATGAAGGTGTCGGTCTCGATGGTGCAGAGCCGGTGGCGCAGCACATCGCGCAATGGCTCTTCCTCGCCCTGGTCGCCGCTGTAAGTGTGATTCAGCACACGCGCATTGCGGTTACTTTCAATCACCAAGCGGCAATAGAAATCGAACGGATCCAGGCCGGCGCGCGCCGCCGCCTCGGGGACGCGCAGGCCGTTGTACTCGTCGAAACGCGGCGCGTTGGCCTTCAAGATCTGGATGTCCGGCAGGCCGAAGCCCAGACTGCCGAATGCCATATCGGCGAAAGCGTGCAGGCTCGACCGTTCCTCCGGGCTTTCGAGCACTTCTTCGAGCCGGGGCAAAATCGCGGCGGGAAAGATCACGCTCGCTGTGGTGTTGCCGGCAGTGTACGGAAAGGCGTCGAAGGCGACGTCGAGCCCGTCGCGGTGGGCGTCCTCGATCAGGCGTAGGGCGTCGCCGTGATTCGGCCAGGTCTGGCGCCCGACGAAGATGAGATGGCTGATCTGCACGCGCGCCCCGGCCGCCTGGCCAACGCGTAGGATCTCTTTGATGGCAGCCAGGTTATGGAACTCCTGCGTCGGGTCGCTGGTATAGGCACCGCTGAGCCAGCTGTAGGCCTTTAAATGCGAGGTGAAGAGCTTGCCGTCGCGGGCGGCCCAGCGTGCGAACGCCGCCAGCTCGTCCTCCTGCGCAAAGATGCCGGGCGGGTAGCCGAGACCGGTGCTGACGCCGATGCAGCCCGCATCGAGCGCCTCGCGCGTGAGCGTCTCCATCTGCTTCAGTTCCTCCGGGCCGGGTCCTGCCGGATTGAGTGACCCGGTGACAGCGGCGCGCACCGATCCGTGGCCGACGAGCTGCGCGATGTTGAGTGAGACGCCGCCGAGCTCCAGTGCATCGAGAAACTCGTGCATCGATCTCCAGCGCAGTTCGATGGCCTCATCCATGATCAGACGGCTGGCCTCGTAAGCGGAATCACGATTGACCTCGGTGATCGGCGCGGGGCTGAAGCCGCAGTTGCCGCCTACCACCGTGGTCATGCCCTGGCGGATGAACGGTTCGATGAGCGCGCCGTGATCCGCGCCGGGCAGGAGCCAGTCGGAATGCGAATGGATGTCGATGAAGCCGGGCGTGATCGTCTTGCCGGTGCAGTCGATCACCTCTGCCGCCTCGACCCGTGACAGATCACCGATGGCGCTGATCACGCCGCCGCTCACGGCGACGTCGGCGCGTACTGCCGGCGCAGCGCTCCCGTCCAACACCTGTCCGCCGATCAGCTTAAGCTCTGCGTCCATCCCGTTTCCTTGTCGCTGCGCGACTGTATCAGTAGGCGGGGACGAGGCAAGGGTACAAGGTGACTAGCGAGATGGGTCGGCTGCGCGTTCGATGTTTACGCGCACGGCGCGGTCCGCCGGCGTGGGCTGCCATTCGAGCGGCCAGTAGCGCAGGTGGCCGTAGCCGCCTGCGAGGTGCAGCCACTTCACCAGGCCCGGCTCGACATCCATCGGGCCGCGCCAGCCGCGGAACATGTACGGCTCCCAGCCGTTGTAGACGATCACCTGCCCCGGCCGCACACCCGGCGCCACTTTCGCCGCCACAAAAAACTCGCCCATGTCGTTCCACAGGCGGATCTCATCGCCGTCGTTGATGCCGCGCTGGCGCGCATCGTCGGTGTTGATGACGGCGTGCGGTCGGCCGCGGTGGGTGCGCAGCAAGAGCGGATTCGAGGTGTGCATCGAATGGATGCTCCAGCGGTTGTGGCCGCTGGTCAGCACGAACGGGTGGTCACCACCCATGTTCGGATTCTCCTTGTGCGTGGGCAGCGCCTCGTCGGCTTCCAGGAACCATTCGTGATCGATGTAGAACTGCGCCCGCCGCGCCATCGTCGGATACGGCAGCTTCTTCTCCGTGTGCCAGCGGCAGCTGGCGTGGGTCTCGTCCGGCCGCAGATCGCTCGACTGGTTGAGCCCGAACGGGGTTATGCCCCAGTCGGTGAAGCGGAGGTAGCCCTTTTCTTTCATGGCGGCGAGGTCCGTGCCCTCCGGAATCGTGCCGGAGATCACCGTGTCCCGCAGCATCTCCTCGCAGGCGTCCTCATCGGTGATCAGTGCGCCACCAAGAGTGAAGATGCTCGCGGCGTCGCGCAGGTCGAAACTCATACCGCGCTTGTTGGTGTACTCGCCGATGCCGCGGGCGCGCGAGCGCTCGGCGAGCTTCTCCGTTAGCAGTCGGCAGATCTCCCACTCGCTCTTGGCTTCCCCTGCGGGATCGGCCGCGCGATCCGAGTAGATCAGCGACAGCATGTGCGGTGTGGGGATGTGAAAGCGCGGCGACTCGTAGGCGTTGGTTACCGGCAAGACAAAATCGGACTGCAAGGCCGTGGTGCACAAACGCCAATCCATGGTGACGATCATCTGCAGTTTCGGCCACAGGTGGCGCAGCAGCATGTTCTGGCCGCCGCGCACGCGCCGCAGGGTGTTACCGCCCGCCTGGAAAAGGACCCGCGGCTGCACGTCCTCCGGGGGCATCGTGGCGTTGTCCCACCAGCCGCGCTCGATCGCCTCCTTCATGTATTCATCGAACGGCCGCGGCATCGTGGGATCGCCCCACTCGCGCCGATTCCAGTTCTCCCGATAGCCGCAGTGGCGGTACCAGAAGAACGCGGGTGGTGTGATGGGCGTCAGGTTCGTGGTCTGGCACGCCATCTCGATGGAACGGATCTCCGGGGTGCTTGTCGGATCCTGCTCCGCCAGCATGGTCATCGCCGCTTGACGCCCGGCGAGGATTTGCCGGGTGTGCTCGTCCCCGGGCTCGGTCTTTTCGCCTAGGAGAAATAGGCCATCAAACGAACACACCGACCAGCAGCCGATGCCGGTGCCCTTGCGTCCCCAGTTGCCCGTCAGGCCGAGCAGCAGAATTACCGAGCGGACCATGAGGTCGGCGTGGAAGTACTTCAACGACGTCCCGCCGGCCACCGCATGCGTGCGCTTGCGCGCCACCAGACGCGCCAGGCGACGGATCTCGTCCGCGTGCACGCCACAGATGCGCGCCGCGCTCTCCGGATCGAATTGCCGCAGATGCTCGCGCAACAGCGCGAACACCGGCGTGACCGTGACCCGCCCGCCCCCAGCGACGATCACGTCAAAGCGCCCTTCGAGAGCAGGATCGGCCTCGCCCAGGGCCAGTGTCCCACGCGGCGCGGGCACGGCTTTGCCGCTGCGCGCATCCCAGAAGTAGAATTGCTCCGCACTTCCGCCCGCGACGAGGTCGGCCTCACGCAGGAAACGGCGCGTATCCGTCCGTACCAGAAAGGGCAGATCCGTCTGCTCTTTGACGAACGCCGCGTTGTACAGTCCTTCCTCGATCACCACGTGGCACATCGCCAGCGCCCAGGCGGCATCCGTTCCCGTACGCACCGGGAGGTGGCGGTCGGCGAACATCGTCGAGGGACTGCAGTCGGGGGCGAACAATACCACCTCGGCCCCCTTGTAGCGGGCCTCGACAAAGTAGTGGAACGCGGCCATGACAGTGTAGGCCGGGTTGCACTGAAAGATCAAAAATAGATCAGCGTGAAACCAGTCGTCGAGGCTGTTGCAAATGTTGAACTTGCCGAAGGTGATATAGATTCCGGGGCTGAAGTCGTTGATCTCGGCGTTCACGTCGGTGGTAAGCCCGCCCACCATGCGGAACAGGCGCGCCAGCGCGGCTACGTTCCAGGGGTTGGCTTCGGGTCCGGCGAGCTGCACGATGGACTCCGGCCCGCTCTCCTGGATCGCGTCGAGCATCCCATCCGCGATCGCTGTTATCGCCTGGTCCCAGGTTACGCGCTCCCAGCGCCCTTCGCCGCGCGCCCCGCTGCGCCGCAGCGGGAAGCGCACGCGGTCGGGAGCATTCAACGTCTGGCTCCACATCGCCCCCTTCTGGCAGCCGAGCGGGTTCATGTCGGGTACGCCGGGTTCGATGACCGGGAAGTTACCGCCTTGCTCCTCGCGCACGATTTTGCCGTCGCGGACGTACACCCGCATCGGACAGCCGCCGGGGTAGCAGTCGACACAGTGCGTGCCCCAGGTGACCTTGTCCCAGCGCCACTCTCGCCGATAGCGCTCCTCGGTTGCTGGGCGGGGTGAGCGCGACAACGACTCCTCATAAGCTCGGATAACCGCACGCGTTGCCTCTTCCATCTTGATCTCCTTGCTGCCTTCCCCTCCTTACGGAGGAGGGGACAAAGGGGAGGTTTCTCCTGCGCGTCGCCTCAACCTCCCCGTGGCCCCCCTTGGTAAGGAGGGGGAACAACGCAAGGGAAGCGCGGCGCCACTTCATCATGCTCAACTCCATACAATCTCGGCTGGGTCGCGGGTGAACGGGCCGAGCATCGTCTTCCACTGGTAGGCAATGAGCGTGTTCACCAGCTCCGACGAGCGGCCCTGCCGGCAGCGGTCGATTTCGGTCTCCAACGTGCGCAAGGCGCTGCCCACCTCCGGTCCGAACACGGAATCGAGGTAGGAGGTCGGCAGGCGCCGCTGCGTGGTGTCGACCGAGCCGTCGGGCCGCAGCCGGAACGGCGAGAGCGGGGGAACGTAAAACACGTTCGGTTCGGTGTTCCACTCCGGGTGAAGAGGCAAGGCCACGCGCCAGCGGCGCACGAGCTGGTGCACGGCGCCCGCCTCATCGTCGATGAAACCGACGAAAGCGGCGCGACCGGAGCACTGCCGCACGCAAGCGGGCGCCACGCCCTGCTCGATCCGCGGGAAGCAGCCGATGCAGTGCTGGGCGACACGGCGCGCGGGGTTGAAGTAGATCTTCTTGTAGGGGCAGGCTCGAATGCAGTCTTGCGCGCCACGGCAGCGGTCCTCGTCACGCAGCACAAGACCGTCCTCCGCACGCTTGTAGAGGGCGCCGCTCGGGCACGCCTCCACACAGGCCGGCCGCGTGCAGTGATTGCACAGACGGGGCAGGTAGAAAAAGTACGCATTGGGATACTCGCCTGCGCCTTGGTCCTCGTCCCAGTTCATACCCCACACCGGCGGCGAGCCCGTCTGATGGAGGAATTCCTGCTGCGCCTTGCCGGCGGCGTACACCTCGTTCCAGTTGAAGTCCCAGGCGTCGCCCCACTCCTCCGCGGTCGGGAGGCGGCCGAGAGCGAGTTTGCCGCTGCCGTCGTAGCCGCCGCCCATTTGCTCGTAGTCGCGCGGCACGCCTCTGCCCGGCTGCGTGTTCACGGTGCACCACCACATGTGCTGCATGTCGTCATGTCCGGTCCACAGAACCTTGCACGCGACCGTGCAGGTCTGGCAGCCGATGCAACGGTTGAGATCGAATACCCAGGTGAGCTGCCTCTGCGTTTGCGTTGTTGCGCCCATTATCGTTTCTCCCTGTCGGCGTTCAGCCGATCCGATACCGACCCGCCACTGCGGTCGGCTTCAGCGCTTGCCACGAAAGGCGGTCGCAGTTCAAGTGGCGGCGTCGCTAGAGCTGAAGACAGCGCGGCAGCCATGAACGACGTGCCGACCCGGTGCGGCGCGTACGAGGTCGGGCGAGCAGAAGTCACGATCAGGCCCTGCCTCGCGCAGGGGTGCGGTCGCCTCTTCGACCCTCGAATCGACCGCTGGAGCGAGCACCCCGATCGTAACCTCGCCTGTTCCCCCATAGAAGCGTAGCACGCTGCCTTTGAGATGCGCGCCGAGCGGCACTCCGGCGGGGACTCTCTTCCTGAACGCGGCGTGCTGCAGGTGACACACGTGCTCAGGGTATCAGCCGCACAGGAGCAAACTTCGCGCGCCACCGGCTTCACTCCAAAGTCCAGATGTGACCCCGAAAGCGCCGCTATAACCCTTGTTGGCTCACTGCATTGCCTGCTGGGAACCCGGTTGTTTCTCGATTTTCCACCCTCCGCCCAATACGGCGTAGAGCCGCATATTGTTGGCAAGCTTCGCCAAGCGGAGGGTGACCAGTCCCTGCTGGGCGGCGTACAGGGAGCGCTGCGCATCGAGAACACTGAGGTAGCTGTCGATTCCCTTCTGGTAACGGGAAACGGCCAGCCGGTGAGTTTCGGCCTCGGCCTTGACCAGGGATTGTTGTGCGGCGACCTGCTGGCCCACGGTGCCGCGCACGGCCAATGCGTCGGCCACTTCGCGAAAGGCGGTCTGGATGGCTTTTTCGTATTGGGTAACGGCGATTTCCCGTTGCACTTTGGCCGCCCGGTGCGCCGACCAGGTGCGGGCATCGAAAATCGGCATCACAATCTGCGGCGCGTAGCTCCACATGTCGGAGCCGTTTTTGAAAAGCCCGGACAAATCGCTGCTGGCGGTGCCAATGGCGGCGGTCAAAGAGATGCGCGGGAAAAATGCCGCCCGCGCGGCGCCGATGTCGGCATTGGCCGCCTTGAGCAGATTTTCGGCTTGCATAACGTCTGGGCGGCGCAAGAGCACCTCCGAAGACACGCCCGCCGAAATCTCTTGCGGAGGTGTGACGTCGTTCAGTTCCGTCGGCAGGAGCGCATCCGGCAGTGGGGCGCCAACCAGCAGGTTCAGGGCGTTTTCATCTTGCGCCACCTGTTGCTGGAAACGGGCGATGTCGCCGCGGGCGGTGTCCAGTTGCGCCTGCGCGCGATGCAGGTCCAGTTCGGACACGAGGCCGAGGTCAAAACGCCGCTTCACCAAATCGTAGGCGCTCTGCTGGGTTTTCAGGGTGGCTTCCGCCAACTGGAGATTCTCCCGGTCGGCAGCCACCGTCAGGTACGCCTGGGCGACCGTCGACACCAATAGCAGTTGCGCGCTGCGGCGGGCCTGTTCCGTTGCCAGGTAGCTCTCCAACGCCTCATCTTTCAGGCTGCGGATGCGGCCAAAGAAGTCAATCTCCCAAGCAGCGACACCGACATTGACGCCGTATTGTTCGATCGTCAACGCCTCCGGGAAGCCCATGACATCGGCGGGAATCCGTTGTTTGCTTGTGCTGGTGGTGGCATTGACCACGGGCAACAGCTCGGCTCGTTGAACACCGTACAAGGCGCGCGCCCGTTCGACAATTAAAGCGGCTATCCGCAGGCCGCGGTTGTTCTGCAAAGCCATCGCAATGGCCTCGTGAAGCTTCTCGTCGGTGAAGAACTGCTGCCACTTCAGGTCTGCGGCCTGCGGCGCGTTCGTCGGCGTCGGGGTTTGCTGATAGGCGGGGCCGCTCGGCCAGCCGGTCGGGATGGGCGCTTCCGGACGGGTGTATTTCGGTGCGAGAGTGCAGCCGCTCAGGCAAAGGAGCATTCCCAGCGGGACGCACAGGGCGGTGTTCAGGCGTTTCATATCAGCTCACCTCTGGGGGCCGGTTGGAGCTGTTTTCTGACGAACAGGCGGGAAATCAGCACGAAGAACAACGGGATGAAGATCAGGTCAATGAACGTGGCCGAGAGCATCCCGCCGGTGACCGCGGTTCCGATGGCATTCATCGCGCCGGCACCGGCGCCGGTGGCGATGGCCAGCGGCAGCGTGCCGAAGAAAAATGCCAGCGACGTCATGATGACGGGACGGAAACGGATTCGCACCGCCGCGAGGGTTGCCTCGATGAGTCCCTCGCCATGTCGTCGTTGCTCTTTGATGAACTGAATGATGAGAATCGCGTTCTTGGTTGAAAGCCCCAGCGTGGTGAGGAAGCCGATCTGGAAATACACATCGTTCTGCAGGCCGCGCAGGGAAGTGGCCAGCAAGGCGCCGAACACGCCCAGCGGCAACATTAATAGGTTGACGAAGGGGATGGTCCAGCTCTCATACAAGGCCGCCACGCAAAGGAAGATCACCAGAATCGAAAACGCGTAGAGCACGGGCGCCTGGGCGCTGGCCATCCGTTCCTGGTAGGAAAGCCCGTTCCAATCATAGCCGATTCCCGACGGCAGGTTTGAGACAATCTCTTCCATGGCCTGCATCGCCTCGCCGGAACTGCGTCCCGGCGCTGGTTCGCCCCAGATGTTCAGGGACGGGAACCCGTTGAAGCGCTCGAGCCGGGGCGAGCCGGCCGTCCAGCGGGTGGAGGCAAAAGAGGTAAAAGGCACCATCTTGCCGGCTGTATTGCGGACGTAAAGTCTTTCCAGGTCCTTCGGCAGCATGCGGAAGGGAGCGTCGGCCTGAACGTACACCCGTTTGACGCGCCCGGCCTGAATAAAGTCGTTGACATAGGCGCTGCCGAAAGCCGCCGAGATGGTGTTGTGGATCGAGGTGATGGGCAAGCCCAGGGCGCCCGCCTTTTCCCAATCCACATCAATCCGGTATTCGGGCACATCCTCCATACCGTTTGGCCGGACATTCACCAACCTCCGGTCCTGCGCCGCCATGCCGAGGAGCTGGTTGCGCGCGTTCATCAGGGCGGCGTGACCGACGCCGCCACGGTCCATCAACTGGAAATCCACCCCCCGAGCATTGCCCAGTTCGACGACCGCGGGGGGCGGGAAGGCGAAGACCATGGCGTTGCGGATTTGGGAGAACGCCATCATGGCGCGCCCGGCAATGGCCTGTGCCCTTAAGTCCGGCCGGTCGCGAAGCTTCCAATCCCTCAACTTGACAAACACCATCCCGTTGTTCTGTGCCCGGCCGGAAAAGCCCATGCCGGCAATCGTCAAACAGGATTCCACCGCCTCGTTTTGGTCCTCCTGAAAATGACGTCGCACCTGGTCGGCGACCGCCTGGGTCTGCTCCAAAGTGGCACTGATTGGCATGAGAATCTGGGAGAGGAGGATTCCCTGATCCTCATCTGGAAGGTATGCGGTGGGCAGCCGCAGAAACAGGAAGCCAATCGCTCCGAGGAGTAATATATAGACCACAAGATAGCGCAGTTTCTTGGCCAACGAGTGTCTGACCACTCGGACATACCGGTCCCTGACCCAGAAGAAGATGCGGTCAAACCGCAGGAAAAACGGTCGCAGGAAAAAGATCGCGCTCTCCGCCGGCTGGTGTCCCTTGGGCACCGGCCGGAGGAGCGAGGCGCAAAGCACCGGTGTCAGAATCAAGGCCACCGCCACCGAGAGCAACATGGCGGCGATGATGGTGATGGAAAACTGGCGATAAATGACACCGGTCGAGCCCGGGAAGAACGCCATCGGACCGAACACCGCCGAGAGCACCAGCCCGATACCGATCAGGGCGCTGGTGATCTGGCCCATGGACTTGGCGGTTGCTTCCCGCGGCGAAAGCCCTTCCTCGGCCATGATTCGCTCCGCGTTCTCCACCACTACAATGGCGTCGTCCACCAACAGCCCGATGGCCAGCACCATGGCGAACATCGTCAGCATGTTAATGGAAAATCCAAACGCCCCCAGCACGGCAAAGTTTCCCAACAGCACGATCGGCACCGCAATCGTCGGGATCAACGTGGCGCGGATGTTGCCCATGAACAGCCACATGACCAGGAAGACCAGCAGAATCGCCTCGAACAAGGTCTTGACGACCTCGCCGATGGCCACCCGGACGAAGGGGGTGGTGTCGTACGCATACACGACCTTCATCCCCTGCGGGAAGTAGCGGCTCATCTCTTGCAGTCTCTTCTTGATGGCATTGGCGGTATCGAGCGCGTTGGCACCGGGCGCCTGCCGGATGGCCATGCCGGCGGCCGGTTTGCCATTGTAAAAGGCCTGAATATCGTAGGCCTCGGTCCCCAGTTCGGTCCGTCCCACGTCGTTGACCCGCACGATGGAGCCGTCCTGATTGGTGCGAAGGGGAATAGCCGCGAACTCCTCCGGGGTCTTGAGCAGGTTCTGGACGATGATGGAGGCGTTCAGGCGCTGGCCTTCCACTGCCGGTGCCCCGCCGAACTGCCCGGCGGACACTTCCACGTTGTAGGACTGCAGCGCCAGGGTCACATCTTCCACGGTCAGGTGGTAATCGGTAAGCCTGTCGGGGTTCAGCCAGACTCGCATCGCATACTGAGAGCCAAAATTCTCGACCTCGCCGACCCCGGGCACGCGTGCCAGTACCTTTTCCAAGTAGGATTGGGCATAGTCCCGCAGGTCGTCGCCATCCATGCTGCCGTCTTCGGAGATCAGGCCCACAACGATCAGATAATTCCTCGTGGATTTGCTGACCTTGACGCCTGAGCGCTGGACCACTTCCGGGAGGCTGGCCATGGCGAGCTGGAGCTTGTTCTGCACCTTGGCCCAGGCCAGGTCCGGATCGGTGCCCGGTTTGAAGGTCAATTCGATGCGGGAAGCCCCGGCCGAATCGCTCGTAGCGGACAGATACAGCATCTCGTCAAAGCCGGTCATCTTCTGCTCGATGATCTGGGTCACGCTGTTTTCTACCGTCTCCGCCGACGCCCCCGGATAAAAGGCATCAATGGCAATGGAGGGTGGAGCAATGGGTGGGTACTGCGCTATGGGCAGGTTATAGATGGCTAGGCCACCCAGCACCATCAGGATGATGGCGATGACCCACGCGAAAACCGGCCGGTCCAGAAAAAATCTCGATAGCATGACGGGCCTTTGTTAGTTCGATTCCGGGGCCGCTAGGTCCACAGCGGACGGTGACGCCTCCGGTTTCTGCGCGGCACCAAAGGGCGCCTCTCTGACGGCCGTGCCCGGACGGGCTTTCTGCATTCCCTCGACAATCACCCGATCACCGGGCACAAGCCCGGAGACAACCAGCCATTGATCGCCGATGGCCCTATCCAGCCTGAGCATGCGCGGTTCCACGTTGGCAGCGGCGTTCACGAGCAAAACCATGGGATTCCCCTTGAGATCGCGCGTCACCGCCTGCTGCGGGATCAGGATGGCCTGTTCATTGACGCCCTCTTTAACCGCCGCCCGCACAAACATGCCCGGCAGGAGCACGCCGCTCGGATTCGGGAAAACCATTCGCAGGATGACCGTGGCCGTGGTCGGATCCACCGAGACGTCGCGGAATTGGAGCGTTCCTTCCAACGGGTACTTCGTGCCGTCTTCGAGGAAGAGCTGCACCTTGTTCTGGCTCGTCCCGTTGTTGTTGATCCGGCCTTCCTCCAGGCGGCGCCGCAAGCGCAGCAGTTCGGCGGTGGATTGGGGCACGTCCACGTAAATCGGGTCCAATTGCTGAATAGTGGCCAGCGCCACCGGCTGATACGCTGTCACGATGGCGCCGTCGGTCGCGCTTGATTTGCCGATCCGCCCCGAAATAGGAGCCGTAATCCTCGTGTACCCCAGATTGATGCGGGCCGTCTCCACCGTGGCCTTCCAATACTGCACATCGGCCTCGGCCTGTTTCAGGGCGCCCGCCGCATCATCGTAGTCCTGTTGGCTGACCGCCTTGTCGGCTAGAGCTTTTTGGAAACGTTCCGCCCGCGCCCGAATGGACGGCAAATTGGCTTCCGACCGGCCGAGCGCGGCCAGCGCGTTGTCCAGCGCCGCCTGAAACGGGGCGGGATCAATCTGATAGAGCACCTGCCCGGCTTGGACATCAGAACCTTCCGTGAATACCCGTTTCTGAATCAGACCGTTCACTTGGGGACGGATTTCCGCGATAAGGAAGGGGGACATGCGACCGGGCAACTCGGTGGTCAGTACCACCTGTTGCCAGGTAACTGTCACCGTCACGACCTCCGGCGTGGGTGGCGCGGAGGGGCCATAAGGCTGGCGCGAACAGGAAATCACAACCAGCGGGGCTGACAACGCCAGCAGCAAACAAACAAACCGTTTCATGGGATGACTCATGGTCACGATCCTTTGGGTTCTTTATTGATGGCTATGTAGCCGACCTCACACAGCAGCACGTAGCCTAAAGCCGTTACCCCATCTTGCGTGCGATTCATTACCCAAGCTTCTACTCGTGCCGCAACGCCTCGATCGGATCGAGTTGCGCCGCGCGGCGTGCCGGGAAGTAGCCAAAGATCACGCCGATCGCTGCTGAAAACAGGAATGCGAGCACATTGATCTGCGGGTTGAAGAGGTAGGGGACCTGAATCACGCGGGCGAGTCCGACCGATGCCAGCGTCGCCACAACAATGCCGACGAGACCCCCGAACGCGGACAGCACGACCGCCTCGACGAGAAACTGGAACAACACTTCCCGCTCAAGTGCCCCAATGGCCAGGCGGATGCCGATCTCCCGCGTGCGCTCGGTCACTGATACGAGCATGATGTTCATGATGCCGATTCCGCCGACCAGCAGGCTCACGGCGGCCACGGCTCCCAACAGCATCGTCATGACGCGGGTAGTACCGGAGAGGGTCTCCGCGATCTGCCTGGTGTCGAGCACGTTGAAGTTGTCGTCTTCGTTCTCGGCGATTCTTCGGCGCTCGCGCATCAGCTGCTCGATCTGGTTCTTGACCTTGTCACTCGACGCCCCGTCTTTCAGCGAGACCAGCAGCGTGCTGACGTCCCGGTTGCCGGCCAGCCTGCGTTGCACCGTCCGCAGCGGCATGATCACCGTGTTGTCCTGGTCCATTCCCATGGACCCCTGTCCCTTCGCCTGGAGCAGCCCGACGACCTCGCAGGAGAACTGCTTGATGCGCAATTTGTCGCCCACGGGGTTCTGTCTGCCGTAGAGCTCCCGCCGCACGGTGTCGCCGATCACGCACACCGCCTTGCCCGCCTTCTCCTCGGTCTCGTTGAAGATGCGGCCGGCAGCGAGCTGCCAATTGCTGATCTGGAAGTAGGCGGCGTTGGTGCCGGTGACACTGGTGGACCAGTTGTTCGCCATGTGCACGGCCGTGATGCTCTTGCTCACGCTCGGTGCGACGGCCTT
>JBEKBJ010000091.1:0-28464 GCA_050015455.1 Binatia bacterium | reverse complement strand
CAAAGACGCGGGGGTGGTGGCAGGAAAGCTCATTGAAGGGACGGGCTGGGCGGCCGACGAAACTGAGAAGGCGATCGAAGCAGTGGGCGCAGAGATCGAGAAGCTGGGTCGCTCGCTCTAACCCAGCACGAGAGGCTAGCCCGTCGGTGATGACGTCGCGGACTATGTCGGCCATGAACCCCCGCCCACAGAAGGGTTCGAACAGTTTGGTGTTTTTGTGCCGCAATTCCTTCACGAGTTCTTCGAGGTACTCCTCCCAGAGAGTTTCGAGGAACACGAAACGGGTGGACCACAAGCGCTTGAGAAGACCCTCCATGCGTTGACCCAGCTGGACTGCGCGCAGCACGAGTCGGCTGTAGAGCTTGGGCCGGGGAACTCAGAGCTGGCGCTGACGCCACTGGATGTCATCGAGCGCCAAGAAGGGAGGCGCCTGATGACCGCGTCTCGTTCGGACGCGCTGGTGCCCTTCGGTGTGACGGGCGATCTCGCCCACAAGATGATCTTCGCGGCACTCTATGCGATGCCGAAACGAGGCGCCCTCAAGGCCCCGGTAATCGGCGGCGCCGCACCGTTCTGTCCAGGAGAGAAATGATGCAAGCGACCCAAAAGCGCAGGTCGCCGCGTTTCGCCTTGATGAGCGCACGATGACCGCTGCCTGCACAGGGCGGCAATTCCTCCGTTAGCGTTTGCCCGCTGTCCCATTCCGCTTCTCGAGCGACCGGGCCATTGCAGCAGTCTGCACTCTGGGCAGAACGCGTGCCCTCGGCTGCCCTGCTTTGCCGGGCCGCTGCGACACAGTGGCGGATTTTCATCTGACCGCAACGCCGATTTAACCGTGGCGTAACATTCGGGCGCTAGTTGTCGGGCAACCCTAACAGGGGAAGGAGGAGGCATGGTTCGGAAAACGACAATTCGGTTGGGTGCGATCACCTTCTCATTGGCGGTATGCGTCGGCTCAGTCGAGGCGAAAGATCTCGGGGACATCCTGCGTGACAAGGGCGTCATCACGCAGGAGGATCTCGACCAAGCGCGGCAGGAGCAGCAGCAGCCCTCCGAGAAACCGGGCGGAATGCCGGAGGCTGTTCAGATCAGCAAAGGCGGCGTTCAGGTCGGCGGCGTCACCGTCAGGCTCGGGGGGTTCATCGAGGCGGCGGGCATTTATCGGACGCGCAACGAGGTTGCCGACGTCGGGTCGGATTACAACACGGGCATCCCGTTCAACAGCTCGTCGTTGGCGCATGAGAACGAGACCCGCTTCTCCGTGCGTCAGAGCCGGCTCTCCATACTGGCGACGGGTGATGTTTCTCACGATACTCACTTGGCCGCCTACTACGAGATGGACTTCCTGGCCGCCGGCACCACCTCGAATTCGCGGGAAAGCAACAGCTACACGCCGCGCAGCCGGCATATCTATGCCACCCTTGATGAGGACAGTTGGGGTCTCCACATTTTGGCCGGCCAAGCCTGGAGCCTGTTGACGACCAACACGAAGGGCATCATCCCGCGCCAGGAGCAGATTCCGTTGACGATCGACGCGCAGTACGTCGAGGGCTTCAACTGGCTGCGTGTTCCGCAGTTTCGCATCGTCGAGGATTTCGGCGGCGGCCTGTGGGCGGGCGTGTCGGCGGAAAGCCCGCAAGCAGTGACGTCGGGCGGGGTCACGGCACCCAGCGGCGTCAACTATAATAACAATGGCGCCCCTTCCGGGTTAATGAATAATCAGACAACTTACACAAATGACTACATCCCCGACTTTGACGGGAAAATTGCCTTCGAGCCGGGCTGGGGTCACTATGAGCTCAAGGGTCTCGTCCGAGAGTTCACCGCCCGGGCGACGGGCACGAATCGCACGACCACGGGTTACGGGGTCGGCGGCGCAGCGACGATGCCGATCGTGCCGAGCTTTGTCGAGCTACAGGTCAGCGGTCTCTACGGGTATGGCATCGGCCGCTATGGCTCGGGGCAGCTCACCGATATTGCGTTCAAGTCGGACAATAAGCACCTAGTGGCGATTCCCGAAGCTCAGGGGCTAGTCGGCCTCGTCTCGCATCCGTGGAGCGGCAACGACCTCTACGTCTACGGTGGGTGGGAGCATGCCGACCGCGCCGGCGCTTCGAGCACCTCCGGCTACGGGTGGGCCGGCCTCAATGTCAGCGGCTGCGAGACCGAGGGCGCTGCGTCGTCGACGTGCCAAGCCGAAACCAGAGACCTGAGGCAAATCACGGGCGGCTTCTGGCAGGACGTGCACAAGGGCAGCTACGGCCGCTTCGCTTTGGGGCTCCAGGGAGGGGAAATATGGCGCGACGCCTTCTCCGGCACGGGCGGCAAAACGCCGAGAACCAACATCGCGATTTTCATGACCTCGGTCCGCTACTACCCGTTCTCATGATCAGCCGCGCGCGCACCCAATCGGCTATCTTACCGCAAGGAGGAACGACAATGACGAAACTTCGATTTCCAGCCCTTTTGATGGTGGCCGCCTGCGCCCTGCTGACAACGCAGGCGCAGGCGCAGTTGCAGCTCAACGGGGCCGGCGCAACCTTTCCGTACCCCATCTACTCCAAGTGGTTCAATGAGTACATCAAGGTCGATCCGTCGGTGCGCTTCAATTACCAATCCATCGGCAGCGGCGGCGGCATCAAGCAGATCACCGAGCAGACGGTTGACTTCGGCGCCACCGATAGCCCGCTGACCGACGAGCAGCTCAAAGCCGCACCGGGGCATATCATGCATTTCCCCACGGTGATGGGCGCGGTGGTGCTCACGTACAACGTTGCGGGCGTGCCCACCGGTCTCAAGTTCACACCGCAGGCGATCGCCGGCATCTTCCTCGGCAAGATCACGAAATGGAACGATCCGGAGCTGGCCGGCGCCAACCCGGGCGTGACGCTGCCGAAAGAAGACATCCTCGTCGTGCACCGCTCCGACGGCAGCGGCACCAGCTTCATCTTCACCGATTACCTCAGCAAGGTCAGCACTGACTGGAAAGCGAAGGTTGGAAGCGGCACCTCGGTGAACTGGCCCGTGGGCCTTGGCGGCAAAGGTAACGAGGGTGTCGCCGGGCTGGTGAAGCAGACACCGTCGTCCATCGGCTACGTCGAGCTGATCTACGCCCTCTCCAACAACCAGCCGTTCGGCGACGTCAAAAACGCCGCCGGCAAACTGGTGAAGCCGTCGCTCGAGTCGGTGACCGCCGCTGCAACCGCCGCCGCCGCCAACATGCCGGACGACTTCCGCGTCTCGATTACCAACGCGCCTGGTGCGGATGCCTATCCGATCTCCAGCATGACCTGGCTGCTGCTCTACCAGAACCAGAAGGACGCCGAGAAGGGGAAAAAAATCGTCGCCTTCCTCCGCTGGATGATGCGCGACGGCCAGCAGTATGCGCCGGCGCTGTTCTACGCGCCGCTACCGAAAGCGGTCATCGCAAAGGAAGAACAGGCCCTGACTCGGGTCGTGCTGCCGTCACCGTAATTCCGGCAGCTGCAATGCCAGTCAGTTGAAAAAGATCCAGCCAAATACTTTCTGTCAAGACCCATGTTGGGCACCGTGTGCGCCGCCATGACGCTGCGATTGCGCTTGAATCAGCATCCACCAATCTTTAGCATCCACTCCCATGAGTGCCGGCGAGCGGCTGCGGCGCATACGCGAGGAATTGACGCAGACGTTTATCGAGCGCGGGGAAGTGATCGACGGCGCCCTGGCTGCGCTGCTCGCCGGGCAACACGTGCTGCTCATCGGTCCACCGGGCACAGCGAAGTCGATGCTGGCCGACGAGCTGTGCCGCCGGCTCGACGGCGCCAGTTACTTCCAATGGCTGCTGACCAAGTTCAGCACGCCGGAGGAGCTGTTCGGCGCGGTATCGCTGCGAGCCCTGGAGAACGATGAATATCGCCGCGTCACGACGCACAAGCTGCCCGAGGCCCACATCGCCTTTCTCGATGAGGTGTTCAAGGCGAACTCTTCGATCCTGAATTCAGTCCTCACGTTGATGAACGAGCGCCGTTTCCACAACGGTCGCGAGCCGGTGGACGTCCCGCTCATCACCCTGTTCGGCGCCAGCAACGAGCTGCCAGAGGAAGACGAGCTGCAGGCACTCTACGATCGTTTCCTGCTGCGCTTCGTGGTTGGCTACATCGCCGACGAGTTCCGCTTCTTGCGCATGCTGCAAGGGCGCCCGGCCGGTGCCCGTACCGCCATCACGCTGCCCGAGCTGCGCGCTTTGCAGGAAGCCGCCTGCGGCGTCGCCGTCCCGCAGCACGTGTTTCGCTCGCTCGCCGATCTGCGCCGCGACCTGGGGCGCAAGCAGATCGTTGCCTCCGATCGCCGCTACCATCAGACGATCGGTTTGCTCCAGGCCCATGCTTTCCTGTACGGCCGCGACAGCGTAACGGAGGCGGACCTGTTTTTTCTGGAGCACGTGCTCTGGCACGATCCGAACGAGCGCGACGAGGTCCGGGCGACGATCCATCAGCTGCTGCGCGGCTACGAAGACGAGGTGAAGGCGTTGCTGTACCAGACCCAGGAGCTGCGCGACTACGCCCATCGACAGTGGGAGAACAACGAGCTGCGCAGCCGCGCGGTGGTGGAGGCGCACACCAAGATCCGCAACATCCTAGCCAAGGTCACCAGCATCCTCGAGCAAGCGCGTACGGTGGGACGGCCGGTGGACACCGTCGAAGCCGTGAAGGAAGAGATCGAGACCATTCAGCAGCGCATGTTGGAAGCGCTGTGATTCTGCGAGTCCCGTGTGGGCACGAGCGCACCGCCGCCGAAAGGCATCGCCGAGCTGAGAGGCCACTGGATCGAGTCCGATTCGTACGATCGCGCCGTCTTCGCCCGCCTCAAGGCCGACTCGCCGTCCCTGCGCGCCCTCGCGGAGAGCGGCGGGCGCCTGTTGCCGCACTTCGAGGAGTTCCTCCTCGACATCTTCGCCCTGCTGTTCAAGATGAACATCGTCGTTTACGCTGAGGAGGAGATGGTTCCAAGCGCCGCCTTCTACGGTTTCCTGTTGGATCAGGTGCGCGCCACGCCCGCGCTCACACTGCTGCGGCAGCAGACGATTCTCGACGAAACCCGGGCCGGCCTCGCGGCGCTGTTGCTGGGAGAACGGCTGCTGGGACTGCTGAAATCCGAGCGCATCCTCACGCGGGCGGAGATGCTGGATTTCTGGAACTTGGAACAGCAGGAAAACGAAATCGCCGACGCCGAAGCGCAAGCAGATTCCGCCGGCGAGCTGCGCCAGCGCGCCGGGCAGGCGACGCAGCGGCAGCTTGACGAGCTGCAGCAACGCATGCGCCGGGAGGCCGAAAACGGCGCGCGCCGGCTGCAGCACAAGGCGCAACAGGTCCGCGTCATGTTGAATGAGCAGGCGGAACGCAACCGCCCCCGCGTGGAAGCCCAGGCGCAGCACGTGCTGCAGGACGTCGATCAGTCGTTGGGGGAAGCGGACAGCTGGGGCTTGCATCTCGGCAGTGGTGAGCGTTCGCGGCCCGGCGCCCAAATCGAGCTCGGCAAGAAACTCGCCGACAACCCGAAGCTGAAGAAGCTCGGCCACATGGTCGGCCGCATGCGCGAGTACGCGCTGGCGCTGCGCCGCAAGATGTTCGAGCGCGCCGACAACGAGATGTACGAGGTCGGTGCGGGCGCCGAGCTCAGTCGGCTGCTGCCGCACGAGCTGCTGGCGCTGCGCCATCCCATCTTGCGGCGTGACTTCTTCCGCCGCTTCCTCGATGCGGAGCTGCTCCAGTACGCGCTGCGCGCCCCCGACGACAAGGGCAAGGGCCCCATGGTGGTCTGCCTCGACGGCAGCTCGTCGATGGCCGGCGACAAGGAAATCTGGTCCAAGGCGATCTCGCTCACCTTGCTCGACATCGCCCAGCGCCAGCGCCGGCTGTTCCGCTCCATCTGCTTTTCCTCCGCCGACATGCCGCTGCAGGTCCTCGATCTCAATCGCCGGCAGCGCTACATGGCGGAGACCAGCAAGGTGATGGAGCTGGCCGAGTACTTTCCCGGCGGCGGTACCGATTTCCAGAAGCCTTTGAGCGCGGCGCTCGCATGCTTGCAGCAAGCGCGCTACCGCCGTGGGGATATTGTGTTTATCACCGATGGCGAGTGCCGTGTCGATCCGCACTGGCTGGCGGAGTTCAACCGCGCCAAGGAGCGGCTGGGCTTCTCGCTGCTGTCGGTGCTCATCGATGTCGGCTCGAGCTCGCTCGGCGCCCTCAAGGACTTCAGCGACAAGATCACCACCATCACCCAGCTCACCAGCGAAGCCGGCAAGGACATCTTCCTGAGAATTACGTGAATCGTGCTCGTGGATCGTGCTCGGGAAGGACTTTCTCGAGAGTCCTAGACATAGCCGGTGATTGAATGACGTATGACAGCATGTGCCCCTACGCCGCGTCCGGCGTCACCGGTGGTGATCCCGGCAGCAGGCGTAGATCGTCCGGCACCTTCTTGATCTCGTGCACCAGCTGATCCAGTTGTTTGCAGGTGTCGCGCATGTACTCGTACAGGTGCTTGTGCAGGAGCGCGAAGGTGATGGCGTCGCGCAGGGCGCGCGGGCGCCGCAGGGCGGTCTCTGCCAGCAACGACACCGTCAGCCAGGCCCGCCGCGGCGAAGCGTGCAAAATGCACGTCCACAGAACGCGGAGAAAAATGCCGACGTCCTGCCCGCTGGCGACCAGCCGGGTCTGTATCTGCGTGCCGCGGTTCAGGATGAGCTGCATCACCCTCCGCCGGTAATGGCGGTAGCTGTAGAGACGTTGCAGCAGTCTCTTGTAGCCTTCGTAGAACTGCACGCGCGACATGCGCTGCGGGATGATGTTGGTGAAGACGAACTGGTCGCCCACCGATTCCGCCATCAGGCGGCCCGCCTGCTTCAGGCGCTGATACAGCGGCGTCTTGGGCATGGCGTTGAGCATGCCCGTCATTGACACCGGAATGCGTGCCTCCTGGATGAAGCGGAACTGCTCGTCGAAAATAGACGGATCGTCGTGATCGAAGCCGACGATCATCCCCGCCATGATCTCCATGCCGGCGCGTTGGATGCGGTGCACCGACTCGAGCAGGCCGCCGCGCAGGTTCTGCATCTTGTGCGTTTCCTGTAAGCTGGCAGCGCGCGGCGTCTCGATGCCGACGAAGATGCTGGTAAAGTTCGCTTGCCGCATGAGCTGCAACAGCTCGTCGTCTTGAGCGATGTTGAGCGTCACCTCGGTCATGAACTCGATCGCGTAGCCGTTCGCCCGCTGCCACTCGCTCAGCGACCGCAGCAGTTCCTTGGCCTCCTTCTTGTTGCCGATGAAGTTGTCGTCGACCACGAAGATGTTGCGCATGCCGAGCCGGTAAATCTCCTGCACCTCGGCCATCACCTGCGCCACCGATTTGGTGCGCGGGCGCCGGCCGTACATTACGATGATGTCGCAGAACTCGCAGTTAAATGGGCAGCCACGCGCGAACTGGATGGTCATGGTCCGGTAGCGACCGACCTTGAGCAGGTCGAACCGCGGCAACGGTGAATCGTGCATGCCCGGCTTTTCGTCCTGATGGTACTCCGGCTGCCAGCTCCCTGCCTCATAATCCCGCAAGAACTGCGGCCAAGTGTATTCCGCCTCGTCGATGAAGATCACGTCGACCTTGCCCCGAAGCTCCTCGGGGCAGAGCGAGGCGAAGGGACCGCCCGCCACCACGAACTTCCCGCGCCGGCGGAACTCGGCGGCCATCTTCAAGATACGCTGCTTGTGGACCACGTAGCCAGTGAGCCCGACGATGTCGGCGTCAGTATCGAAATCGACCGCCTCGACGTTCTCGTCACACAGCACCACCTCGTGCTGGCGCGGCGTGATGCCGGCCACGGTCGGCAAGGACAGGTTAGGGAAAACACATTTCTTCTTCAGGCTGGGCAGGATGCGGTCGAACGTCCAGAACGACTCGGGATTCTTCGGCGCCACCAAATATATCTTCATTGCCCCGCACTTTCGTGGTTCTACAGTGCGTCGCCTCCCTGCGCACCGAAGCCCCAGCCACTGTCCTTGATCCACTCCTTTTCTACTGCACTTCCGCCGCCGTTGCTAGCCGCGGCGAAAAGAAATTGATGCCTCTCGCCCGCGGCAGTCAATTCCAGGGTTGCTTCACCCGAGTATCTGCTGCGTGGTTCTGAAGTGCAGCTTGGCCACCGTGCTCAGCGCGTCGCGGCCGTGTTGCTCGACGAAACGCCGCGCGGAGACCAGCACCGGTGCGCCCGCGCCCTTGGCCAGCTCGACACCGACGGCTTGACTCAGCTGCTGCAAGCGGCGGACGAACTCACCACGCGCGATGATCGAGGCGGCGCCCACGGCGAGGTCGTCCTCGGCCCGGTGACGCTGGACGAGCTGGATGTGCTTGCCCTTCCCCATCAGGGCGCGCTGCAGGTATTGCTCGTCACCGAACTGATCCGAGACGGCGCGCTCACAGGTAACCTTCTCGAGCAGGTTTTCGATCACGCGCGCATGCGCCCAGGCCAGGAAGCGGTTGAGGTTACGGATCTTGGCGTACAACTGGTTGTAGCGCTCGGGCCCGATGGCTACGACGTTCACTAGGCAAACGTCGCGGATCTCCGCGCTCATCACGGTAATGCGCTTGTCGGATAGTGTCTTGCTGTCGCGCACGCCGATCTGCCGCAGCAGGATGGCTGTCTGCTCGGTGGCGTAGACCCCCGCCACCACCAGCGGACCGAAATAATCGCCTTTGCCGGCCTCATCGCTGCCGATCCAGCCGCCGGGAGCGTCGGGCGGGGTGAGCTCGAATGGCCTGGCGGATTTCATGACACAGCCGAGCAAAAACACAGCGACATCACTCCACTCTCCACTCCGTGCCGATTCCCACGGTCCGGCGCCAAATGCAACCGCGGTGCGCCGACGGTGCACCTGCATCAGGTAGATGTCGACACACTCCCGGCCCCGGGAGTACTGCGGCTTTCGTCGCCGAGGAACTCGCGGAGGTAGCGTGCCGTGTACGACCTGGCGCCGTTCGCGACCAGTTCCGTCGGCGGCCCCATGGCTACCACCTCGCCGCCACCGTCGCCGCCCTCGGGACCGAGGTCGATGATCCAGTCTGCTTCCTTGATGATGTCCAGATTGTGCTCGATGGTGACGACCGTGTTCCCGCGGTCGACGAGCCGATGCAGCACGTCACTGAGCTTTTCGATGTCGGCGAAGTGCAGGCCGGTGGTCGGTTCGTCGAGCACGTACAGCGTGCGGCCGCGCGACTGCTTGCCGAGTTCGTAGGCCAACTTGATGCGTTGCGCCTCACCGCCGGAGAGGGTGTTGCTGCCCTGGCCGAGCGTCAGATAGTCGAGCCCGATATCGCGCAGTAGCCGAAGCGGTTCGGCGATGCTCGGCACCGCAGCGAAGAAGTCCACCGCCGCCTCGACGCTCATGTTCAGCACTTCTCCGATGCTCTTGCCGCCGTAGCGCACGGCCAGCGTCTCGTCCGTGAAGCGCTCGCCGCCGCACGACTCACAGGTGACGTAGACGTCGGGCAGGAAGCTCATCTCCATCTTGATCTTGCCTTGGCCGGCGCAGGTCTCGCACCGGCCACCTTTGACGTTGAAGGAAAACCGCCCGGCGCTGTAGCCACGCAGGCGCGCTTCCGGCGTCATGGCGTAGAGTCTCCGGATTTCGTCGAAGAAGCCGACGTACGAAGCCGGGATGGAGCGCGGAGTCCTGCCGATCGGCGTCTGATCGACTTCGACGACCCGCTCGACGCCTTTGTAGCCGCTGATCGTCTGATGTTCCCCGACGTAGCCGCTGAACAAGCCGAGCCGTCGCCGCAGGCCGGCGTAGAGCACGTCGCGCACTAGCGTGGACTTGCCCGATCCCGATACGCCGGTGACGCAGGTCCACGCGCCGATCGGGATCTCGACATCAATGTGTTTCAGGTTATGTTCCGCAGCGCCACGAATTTTGATGCGGGGGAACAAGCCGATCGGCCGCACCGGTCCTAGACGCCGTCGCCGCTGGCCGAGGAAACGCCCAGTGATAGACGCCGGGTGCTGGCGGAGCATCTCCGGTCGGCCCATGGCGACTAATTGGCCACCGTGCACGCCGCCGCCGGGCCCGAGGTCGATCACCAGATCCGCGGCCTCGATAGTGGCCTCATCGTGCTCGACAACCATCACCGTGTTGCCGTGCTCTTTCAGTTCTGTGAGTATGCTCAGCAACATGCCGTTGTCGCGCGGATGCAGGCCGACGGTGGGCTCGTCGAGGATGTAGCAGACGCCGCGCAAGTTGGATCCGAGTTGCGCCGCCAGGCGAATGCGCTGCGCCTCACCGCCGGAGAGGGTATCGGCGCGGCGATCGAGCGTCAGGTACGACAAACCGACCTGCTGCAGGAAGTGCAGGCGCGGCAGGATCTCCTTGCGGATGTTGGCGGCGATCTGTTCGTCGCGGCTGCTGAAGCGCTGCTGCGTCAGGTCCGCCAGACACGCGGCCGCAGATTGCTGTGTCAGCTCCCAGATCGCGACGCCGTCCACCTTCACCGCCTGTGCACGGGCATTGAGCCGGCGACCGTGGCAGCTGTCGCAAGCGCGCTCCGTCATGAACTGTTCGAGCAGTGCGGGATCGGTTTGCGCCGCCTCGAGTTGTTCCTGCAGGAGCGCGATGACACCCCGATCACCGGCGCCATTGCCGTAGAACAGGCGTTGCTGTTGCCGCTGCGTCAGCCGCGCCAGGGGCTTGTCGGAGGCGACGCCGTTCTCCTCCACAATCCGCCTTACGGCGCGCATCACGCCGGCGCCCAAGGGCTTGAGCGCGGCGGCGAGCGCCGCTCCGACAGGCTGCTGTCGATCGACGATCAACAGCTGGGGCTCGAAACTGAGCAGGCTGCCGATGCCCTCGCAGTCAGGGCACGCGCCCTGCCGGCTGTTGAAGGAAAACAGGCGCGGGTCGGGCTCCTCGTAGCCGATGCCGCAGCCGGCGCAGTACAGCCGCTCGCTGAACATGTGCTCGCCGCGTTCGGTAGCGACGATGGCGGCGCCGCTGCCGAAGCGCAACGCCGCCGCCACCAGCTCCGGCAGCTGTGCAGCACTACGAGCGGTCTCACCACGTGTGATCTGCAGCGAGGCGATGACAATGTCGATATCGTGTTCGCGGTAGCGCGCCAGTGTCGGGGCCGGCTCCAGCGGCTGCATCGTGCCGTCGATGCGTGCCTGCTTGAAGCCGAGTTTTCGGGCGGTGCGGAACAGGTCGACGTAAATGCCTTTGCGCCCGCGCACCGCCGGCGCCAGTATGGTGACGGTGTCGCCGCGGAAGTCGCGTCGAATACGGTCGACGATCTGCTGGCGCGTCAAAGGGCTGAGCGGGCGGCCGCAACCGGTACAGTGCTGGACGCCGATCTTGGCGTACAGCAGACGCAGGTAATGGTAGATCTCAGTGACCGTGGCGACGGTGGACTTCTTGCTGCCACGGCTGAGTCGCTGCTCGATGGCAACGGTAGGGGGCACCCCGGCAAGAAGGTCGACGTTCGGCCGCGCCATCACTTTGACGAACTGGCGCGCGTAAGTCGAGAGGCTATCGAGGTAGCGGCGCTGGCCTTCGGTGTACAGGATGTCGAAGGCGAGGGTCGATTTCCCGGAGCCGCTCAGCCCGGTCACGACTATGAAACGGTCGCGGGGGATATCGAGGCTCAAATCGCGCAGGTTGTGTTCCTTGGCGCCGACGATGCGCATGAGCCCATGGGCGTTATGAACCCCCTCCTTACCAAGGAGGGGGCGAGGGGGAGGTTGCTGGCGCGCCATTGCGAAACCTCCCCTGACCCCTCCTTCGCAAGGAGGGGAACCCTCGATTAACGGTTCATTGGTAGTAAGCCCGATCTCCCCAGAAATTGTATCGAGGGACCGCCGGCGGTACGGAGCTGCCGATTCCGCCACCGCCTCCAACTGCGGCAGCAGCTCACGCAAGTACCTCGCCGTGTGCGACGTCGGGTGCGTCGCCACTTCCTCCGGCGTGCCGGCTGCGACGACCTCGCCGCCACCCTCCCCTCCTTCCGGGCCCAGATCAATGACGTAGTCTGCCGCCTTGACGACCTCCATGTTGTGCTCGATGACGATCAACGAATGGCCACGGTCGACCAGACGTTGCAGCGCCGCCAGTAGCTTCTCGACGTCACCGAAATGCAAGCCGATGGTGGGCTCGTCGAACAGGAACAGCGTGTGCGCCTTGGCGTCGCGCCCCATGGCCGCCGCCAGTTTCAGGCGCTGCGATTCGCCTCCCGACAACGTGTTCAGGGGCTGTCCGAGGCGCAGGTAGTCGAGACCGACGTCCGCCAGCGGCTGCAACCGCCGCGCCAGTTCAGCGTGTCCGGCGAAGAGCGTCAGTGCCTCACGGACGGTGAGCCCGAGGACATCGTGGATGCTTTTCTGGTTGTACGCCACCTCCAACACCTCGGGGCGGAAGCGCTTGCCGCCGCACTCGGCGCAGGTGACGTACACATCGGAGAGAAACTGCATCTCCACTTTCTCGAAGCCTTCCCCCT
Organism: Binatia bacterium; assembly: GCA_050015455.1. Classification (GTDB taxonomy): domain Bacteria; phylum Desulfobacterota; class Binatia; order HRBIN30; family HRBIN30; genus JAGDMS01. The sequence goes on along the minus strand of JBEKBJ010000091.1, from coordinate 15,951 downwards.
TGCACGCTTCGCAGCGGCCGGCGGCGACGTTGAAGGAGAAGGTCGCGCGCGAGTAGCCGCGCAAACGCGCCAACGGCGTCTGCGCGAAGATCTCACGGATGAGGTCGAAGGCTTTCAGGTATGAGACCGGGTTGGCGCGCGGCGTCGTGCCGAGCGGTGACTGATCCACCAGGATCACGTCCGCGATCCGTTCCGCGCCCTGGATGCGCTCGCAGGCGCCCGGGGTCCCGACGAACTGGCCGAGGTGCTTCTTGAGGCCGCGGTAGAGCACGTCTTCGATCAAGGTGGACTTGCCGGAGCCGGAAACGCCGGTGACACACACGAGACGTGATAGCGGAAATCGCACGGTGACGTTCTTGAGGTTGTTGGCCGCCGCCCTGTGCACCACCACGTTCAGGCGCGGGATGACGCGGCGACGCCGCGCCGGCAAGGGAATGCTCCGCCTGCCGGCGAGATATGCTCCGGTCGACGAGATCGAGCGCTCGATCAAGTCGTCGTAGCTGCCGGCGAAGACGACCTCGCCGCCGCGCTCGCCCGCACCGGGGCCGAGGTCGATTACGTGGTCGGCTTCGCGGATGATCTCGGGATCGTGCTCTACCACCACCACGGTGTTCTCCTTGGCGCGCAGCTCCTGCAGGATGCGTACGAGCCGCTGGCTGTCGCGCGGATGCAGTCCGACCGAGGGCTCGTCGAGGATGTAGAGCGTGTTGACCAACGAGGAGCCGACCGCGGTGGTTAGATCGACACGAGCAAGCTCGCCGCCGGACAGCGTGCGCGACTGGCGGTCGAGGGTGAGATAATCGAGGCCGACCCCGAGCAGGTAACCTAGGCGGCTGCGGATCTCGGTGAGAATCAACCGTGCGATCTCCTCCTCGGATGGGCTCAACCGCAGCGCGTCGAAAAACGCCGCCGCCTCGGCGACGCTCATGCGCTGCACGTCGGCAACACTGCAGCCGTTGATCTTGAACAGGAGCGCCTCGGGTTTGAGCCGGCCGCCATCGCAGGCCGGACACAAACGGTAGCTGCGGTAGCGCGACAGGAACACGCGCACGTGCATCCGATAGGTACGGCCCTCCAGCCAGCGGAACCAGCCGCGCACACCATAGTACTTGCCGTCGCCGTCGATGATGAGCTGGCGCTGCCGGTCGCTGAGCTGCTCGAACGGGATGTCCGTAGGGATCTTCTTCTTGCGGCAAAAGCCGAGCAGCTCGCCGCGCTCCCACTCGGTGGCGCGCGTGCTCCAGGGTTTGACCGCGCCGCCGGCGAGCGTTTTGCGCGCATCGGGAATCACGAGGTCCAGATCGAGATCGATGATGCGCCCGAAGCCACGGCAGCTCTCGCAGGCGCCCAGCGGGCTGTTGAACGAGAACAAGTTCGAGGTCGGCTCGCGGTAGGCAATGTTACACCGCGGGCACTCAAGTCTCGCCGCGTGCGGCTCGCGCCGATTGCCCTGATCCGGGAACACCAGCGCCAGTCGCTCTTTGCCGAAGCGGAACGCCTGCTCCAGCGAGTCGACAATGCGAGCCTTCTGTTCTTTGCGGAGGGTCAAGCGATCGGCCACCACGACCAGCGGTGCCGGCGGGGACGTCGCCACCCCATCGATGGCCAGCACCTGGCCGTCGACGAGCAGGCGGCGGAAGCCCGACCTCTCGAATCCGGCGCGTGCTTCCTCCCACGGCAAATCATCAGGTAGGGGCACCTCGAAGGTGACCAGCACGTGCGTGCCCTCGGGATAATGATCGAGCAACCGTTCGCACACGGACTCCGCCGATTCCGGGGCGACCACCTGACCACACTCGCGGCAGTGCAACACACCGATCTTGGCGAACAGCAACTTCAGATGATCGTTCAGCTCGGTCATGGTCGCCACCGTCGAGCGCGAGGTCTTGACGGTGTTGCCCTGGCTGATGGCGATGGTCGGCAAGATGCCGTCGATGCGCTCGACCTGCGGCTTGTCCATGCGGTCGAGGAACTGGCGCGTGTAGGCGGAGAAGCTCTCTACGTAGCGGCGCTGGCCCTCGGCGTACAAGATGTCGAACGCCAAGGTCGACTTCCCCGATCCGGAAGGCCCCGTAATCACCGTGAGCGCGTTCAAAGGGATGCGTACGTCGATGTTCTTGAGATTATTCTGCCGTGCCCCGGTGATGGTGATCCAGGAATTGTCCATTGCCGACGACTCCGAAACACATAAATATAGCTGAAATCTCAGTTCTGTGTAGATGAGCCGAAAACCCCGTAGTGGCGCCTTTCTTGAGGCGCAGAATTCTGGCATGGTACCGAATCGCATGTGCGCGTGTGAGAGAGCCGTTAGCTCAGGCGGCAGAGCATCTGCCTTTTAAGCAGAGGGTCGCTGGTTCGAATCCAGCACGGCTCACTTTTTTCTCGCGGTAGTTCAAGCACTTCGGCGCCACCCTGAGCCGCGACCTTTGCCAGGTCCAGCTGAACGGCTGCGGTGGGAGCTGAACGGTTTCGCCACGCCTAAACCGGTTCACTTGCCGGCGGCAAGGATGGCGTCCATCTTGTCGGCAGCATCACGCAGCACGGAGGGCATGACGTGGCTGTAGGTGTTCAGCGTGAGCGAGATTTGGGAGTGTCCGAGGGTTTCCATCACCGTGCGGGGGTGCACTGGGTCGCCACATGAAGGACAGAACTTCGAGCCGGGCATTATTGCGGCTGAACATTTATTGCACACGAGCATTGGGCGTCTCCGTCACCGTATTGCTCTCGCCGGTAGAATCATTTCCATTCCTTGTGGGCAACGACCGCGCTGTGACATCGACCGAATCCAACGCCGGAGCCTCCTGACCTGCCACTGTAGCCCCCAGCTCGATCATGCGCCGTCCGCTTGGCAGAATCCGGTTGGTCCATGAGCCTACCGCACTGTTGTATGTCTGTGGTGAGAGACCAGGAGTCGCCGGACCGTGGCTATTGCTGCCCTGTGGTCCGTCGCACATAGGGGAAATGCAACAGCGATGCCGCCCGCTTCTTGGCTTCCTCAGGGCGGCTGAGCTTGCCGGAGCCTACTCGATTTGCTCCGAGCGCTTCTTGGGCCAGAAGCGGCTTGCCAATACCAAGAGGGCCGCGCCTATGATCAGCGCCGCCCAACCATGTTTAAGATGCAGCTTTGTGAGAGCAGGATCGTGCCCTGGCAAGAACCACGGCAGCGAGTTTGCTGGTATCAGAAAGTACACGATGGAGAGCAGAACGAGTATGACGCCCAGCAGGGTCGTCAGAACGGACAGGGTCTTGTTCATTTCAGCCCTCACAAATCTAGCGGTCGGCGAGCAACCAGGGTGCCACATGCAGGACGATTGTGATGCGCCCTGCGAGCTTATCTCTAGCATTTGAAAGCAGGTACATGTTGTCGCAAACCGATGACACATTGACCGCGCTCGACTTCACAAGGGCGCTCCCTACGGCTCGCACGTAGCTTTTCTTCTCCCACGGCGGTTACTGCATCGTGTATCCCGACAACGTAAAGGGGTACGTGCTGGTGCGTCCTAGTAGCATTGTGGAAGCGCCGGAGCTGGAGGATACGATTCATTAACCCAGGAGCCACTCGCCGCCAACACGTTGAGATCGGCCAGCTGGAGACGCCGGCAACGCCCATGGGTGAGGCCCTCGAAGCTGCGCCGAAAAGCTGCCGCGTGGAGAAGGGCGTTACTCAGGTGGGCTGCGTGGCAATCTTGGGCAGCGCTTATGTTCATCGCCCAGTCAAGCGCCGACCTGCACCAGATCTGCCTGCGCGGGGCAACTGGCGCTGGGAAACTGGTAACAAAGCGGCCCTTACCGATGATGCTCCCGGAAGCGTAATCGATTCCCGGTTTACTGCGAAAACCGTGCTGTCAGGCTGGCGAGCACCTCGGACCAGTAGGCGCTCGCCCGACCACCATTCGAGTAGTAGCGCGCCATCTCCAGTGCTGTACCTGCGCCGAACCATTCGACCAGAACGCTGGCGTGCGCGGCTGGGTCGGGACCGTGTGCAGCACGTTTGAAGGGCTTCGGACGAGCTTCATCTTGCTGGGCCATGAATCCCCTCTCTCAGTACCTGATTTCCCCCGCAAGAAGAGTGCGCTGAATAGAGTACCGGTTTGGCAAAGTTCATCGCGGGAAGGAGTTCACACTTCATCCCAACCGCACAAGAGAAAACGCGCCCCTGAGCGCAATCGCCGCAGCGCATTACGCTCTATCTGCTGCTCGCTGCGCAATGAAATAGCGAGTCTCTCTGCCACTCGTCGCGGCGAAGTCGGTCGGTATCCTTGGCGGAATCGCAGGTGCAACACCTGCTCCTCTCGTGCCGTGAGCTTCTCCATCCATGCCTCCTCTCTGTTGCCAGTCCCCCGATTACTACTTACAGGCTCGCAAACATTGACGGAGGTTATTATTAGCCTCTGTCAATTCAGCGTTCCTGTCTTGGAAACACTGTACGCTGCAGGCAGTCTTTGCATGGCCACTCAGGTGCGTGCACCCAGTCTTGCACTCGACCCAGGTTGTTAGCGCGGCCTCCCGTGCCGCCTGCCACGTTGCGGTGCAACTTTGGTGGCAGCTGCCCGTCGATGCGTAGGCTGGATACCACACCCCGAGGTACACAAAGCTCAAAAAGGTCAAAGCCAGGACAAGGATGGCTACCGATCTCATCGAACCTCCTCCATACCCTTACCGTTGGACGGTCAGGCCGATGCGATGGTAGGTGGTGCAAGCAACCAGGGTGCCACGTGCAGCACGGTTGTGGCGCGCCCTCCGAGTTGATCTCTGACATCTGAAAGCAGGTACATGCTGTCGCAAGCCGGTTACGCATTGACCGCGCTCGACTTCACAAGGGCACTTGATGATTTGTCTACTTGACAGCATTGTCGCTTGACGTGATTGTCAACCAACACTCGGCCCACAGGACTTTCCCCTATAGGGCCTGGGATTTCCCCCATGATGCAGGGGATGTCGCATCCGGGTGCTGCCGTGTAGTGCTGGCTTTGTTCTATCCTTCCGTCGCGGCTCAGCTCGTTGACCCTGAGCGCGCCGGTTCATTCCCGTTGCCCTGCTCGTCCACCGCATTCCCATTGCCTGTGACCGCTACAGACCGCGCTGTGACATCGACCGAATCCAACGCCGGGCATCCTGACCTGCCACTGTCGCCCCCAGCTCGATCATGCGTCGCCCCCCTCCAGCCTCTCAGTGCCAGGCGGAGTTGCGGGATTATCTCCGAAGCAGAATTCCCCGGATCGTATTTGGTGCCCAGGGTCTGCCCGTCCGTGTAGGCACCTGCTCTTCGTTCAACCGTTGCGTGTTTCGTCGCTCTTTAAGGAAGAAGCCGGAACTTTGATTTGTGCGGTCCTAATAGCACATTCTGATTCATGCCCAAGTCGGCCAGCAAAAAATCATCACGAGTCCAACAAACCAGTGCGACCAGCCGACCTCCTTGGGGGCGCGTGTTCATCGTTGCTGGGCGCTGGAAGGGGCGTATGGGCTACTACGATGACGATTAGGGGAGTTACTGCATCGTGTATCCCGACGACGTGAATGGGTACGTGCTAGTGCGTTTAAGTAGCATCGTGGAAGCGCCAGAGCCGGACGATACGATTCACTAAGCCACAACCCGCTCGCCGCCAGCACGTGAAGATCGGCCAGCTAGAGACGCCCCGGCAACGCCCATGGTGAGGCCCTCGAAGCTGCGCCGAGAAGCTGCCGCGTGGAGAAGGGCGTTACTCAGGTGGGCTGGGTGGCGATCTTCGGCAGCGCTTCAATGTTCATCGCCCAGTCAAGCGCCGAGACACACCAGATCTGTATCTTTGAGCATAACAAGGCGCGCTGTTCTAGTGCCCGTCTGTAAACGCCCGGTTGCATAGCGAGACAGGAGGGCGAAGTGTCCCAGTTGTCACTTGAGGGAATCTGAGAAGAGAATCAATAAAGGGAAGGAAAGTAGTCAAATAATTATCACTTTCTTAATATATCCTCTACCTTATATCTCTCCTTGTAGGCAATTCCTTAAGTGACAAATGGGACATATCCTCTGCGCCACCCGCCACTGCGTCGGCAACTCGTCTGTGCTGCCAGGGGATGATCGAATACGCGCCGTTGTGTTTCCCTGGGTGGTTTCAGACTTCTCCACCAGTTTGACGGAAGACAGAGCATTAGGGAAGATTCGCACTGGGGATCGAGAAGAGATGAGCCACCGTGCTCCGATAGCATCGGATGTCGAAACGCGGCTCCTGACAGAAAGTCGTCGCCGCTGTTGCCTGTGCGTGTTCTTGGAGGGAGATCTCAGAACCAAGCAGGTCCAGATTGCACACATCTCCCGTGATGCCAGCGACAGCGCGTACGAGAACCTCGCAATTCTGTGCCTCCCTCACCACGATCAATACGACTCTAAAACCAGTCAATCGAAAGGGTTCACGCCCCAAGAACTTCGCTACTACAAAGATCGGTTGGTGGACGTAATAAATCGGTGGGGCGCCGTCCCGACATCAATTATCGCTGATCATGCGTTTGCGGTAGAAGGGCAGAAGGTCGAACGTGAAGGCGAGCAAGCGCCTGCACCTGCAGCGGTCGATCTCATCAGCGGCGTGGACCTTTCGATGCTCATGAGCATCGCTCTCGCCCGAGTCCAAACGGAGGATGAGATCAGAGTTCTCCGCGAAGGTAATCTACTATCACCAGACGTGACACGCATCGGCATCGCCCGATTCAACCGCTCTAACCCACAGTGTGAGGGGCAACCGTACTGCGTTGTCCTGATTGCTGACCCTCAAGGATGGCATTGGGATGTTTCCCTACTCCTCTATCGAGGCACCAAATGGCAGGTGGTTGGTCGCGTTCCGCTGAAGGCACAGAGAGGTGGCGAGCCTCCGGTTCAATACGTCCCAGGCGAGGACGCTTCCGCTCTGGTGATTCAACACGTCGAGATGTACGGGACCGGAGTCTATCGAGAAGGGACAACCTGGTATCGCGTCGGGCCTGAAGGCTTATTGCCACTGTTTACGTACCCTGTGCAGGCTTACGTCGTCGGTTGGGGGATGGCTTTTCAGCGTCATCTTTCAAGCGAAGTGACGAATATGCCTTACGCGATAAACGATGGCGCGAAATTAGATATCCGTCTGCACATCCGCTATGAAGCCGACCCTTCCTGGCTCTGGAGATTCACATCGCCGCACGATACGCTTCCCCTGTTCACGACGACACTCAACTTGAAGCTGCAATGGGCAGGCGATGCACGCGTCTTTGTTCCCATGGCGGAATCAACCGCGTCGCTGAACGAGAGCAGTGAAATTTTCAATGAGGACCAGAGCGGGTTCTTGCGGCGCAACGTGGACAGGTTAGTACAACTTGCGATGACGGGCAGCGATCTTCAGCGGCAATGGGTTCGCGATTTCGCAGGGTCACTGAGTGATGCACCAGAAAGCCAGCGTATACTTGCCGCGCTCGACCGCTGAAGGGGGTTCTCGCCTCGAATAGCAGAGGTGGTGATGCAGCTAGCTGGGGACATTGCCACCACAAGCTGAGTTGCACCTGAACTGCTACACAGAAGGCATGCGGCTGGTCGTACGTCTCCTTGCTCTGACCTGGATCGTCGTAGGGTCCCTGTACTCCGCTCCGCAACCGGCGCTGGCAGAACCACTACCCGTGACCACTGCCGCACGCTCAATCACGATGGACTTCCAGGATGTGGATATCGCCGCCCTGGTGAAATTCATGAGCGAGGTGACGAGCAAGAACTTCATCCTCGACGAGCGGGTGCACGGGAAGCTCACCATTATCTCGCCCACGAAGATGTCCGTCGATGAAGCTTACCGGGCGTTCCAATCGGCATTACAGCTGAAAGGCTTCACGACCGTATCTGCAGGCGCCGTCATCAAGATCGTGCCCTCGAAGGATGCGAAGAGTGCGCCTATCGACACGGTGTTTCCGCAGTAATGGCGACCACCGAAGCCGTGTACATTCGCAATCTGCCGCCGACGCAACCCGCTACCTCGGCGCGGTGGTCATGGCAAATTGGTCCTGCTGCCCGTCGCTTCGGAGGTGCCTCATCGTAACGTGGTGTCCCGGTATTTCGTACGTTTCGTCATCAACCATCCCGTGCACTAGACACTCGCCCCTTGGGAATCGACGGACGGCCAACACTTTGCGCGTCGCTGGATCACGACGTACCATCTCCCCGACTTTGACGTTCTTGAGATTGGAACCGCACGTTGGGCATTTCAGTATCAACATCTTGTGTAAAACCTCTGAACGTAGAGGTATGCGAGTTCTGACTCACCGTCAACCTGTTGATAATGTTAATAATGTGGATAAACTGCGCAAGCCTCGACCTCAGACCGAAAACCGCCGTGGCCGAGGGCGCAAAAAAACCGACCTGGTTGTTTCGAGCTTTGGAAAACGCTGCAGGGATGGTGTAACGAGAGGAGGAAGCAGACCATGAGAGCCCGAACCAAGGCCGCGCTTGTGGCCCTTGTGCTGGCCCTGGGCCTCACCGCTCCGGTGGCCGCAGGGCCGTTTGAGGATGGGAAGGCCGCCTATGATCACGGTGATTACGCGCAGGCGCTCCGGCTCTGGCGTCCGCTTGCCGACCAGGGCGACGCCAAGGCCCAGTCCAGCCTCGGTTTCATGTACGCCACGGGCGAGGGCGTGCCACAGGACTACGGCGAGGCGCTGAAGTGGTATCGCAAGGCCGCCGACCAAGGCGTCGCCAAGGCCCAGTACAACCTCGGTCTGATGTACGCCGCCGGGCACGGCGTGCCACAGGACTACGGCGAGGCGCTGAAGTGGTATCGCCGGGCAGCAGACCAGGGCCACGCCGACGCCCAGCTCAGCCTCGGTTTCATGTACGCCACGGGCGAGGGCGTGCCACAGGACTACACCGAGGTGCTGAAGTGGTGGCGCCGGGCAGCCGATCAGGGCAACGCCAAGGCCCAGTACAACCTCGGTATCATGTACGCCACGGGCGAGGGCGTGCCACAGGACTATGTGCAAGCGTACAAGTGCTTCAACCTCGCCGCTGCCCGATACCCGGCTTCGGATGCAGACGGGCTTAAGATGGCAGCCGACGCCCGTGACGCCGTAGCCGCCAAGATGACACCGGCGCAGATCGCGGAGGCGCAGAAACTCGCCCGCGAATGGAAGCCGAAATGACCAGTAGGCGCCGCGTCCTGGCCAACCGCCGCACGCTCACACCACCGCCCCGGCATCATCGTCATCGTCGTCATCGGTGATCGTGCTGCTCTTCCGGCACACCAGGAGCAGCAGCACAACAATGAGGATGACCAGCGCCAGCCACATCGTCACTTAGCCCGCCGTCCGTCTCACGTAAGGGAAATGCAGTAAGGATGCGGCGCGCTTCTTAGCTTCTTCAGGACGCCGGTCATATCTAGCGGTCGTTGTTACATTCGCGTGGCCAGCCAGCCGTTGGACCAGGGAGATATCTGCACCCGCATCCAAAAGGTCAGAAATGAAGGTGCGGCGCCCATCATGCGGTGTAAATGCCTTCACCCCCGCCTGCCGCGCTCGCTTCGCACAGATCACATGGAACGCGTGCCCGATCATGTGCCGTAAACCCCAGAAAAGCGCGCCTGCATCTGAGCCGCGTAGCTGTAGCCAGTCGGCCAGCGCATCGGCGGCGCCGTTAGTGGCGTAGCAGATGCGTGGTTTCCGCCCTTTTCCTCGGCGGATGGTCAGCGCGCCGTTCTCTGGGTCGTAGTCCTTCACATCGAGGTTTATAATCTCACTACGTCGGAGCCCACCTACAGTGCTGAGCGCAATCATGGCCGCATCACGAGGGCCAGCTGGCGAGAGGTCTTCGGCACACACGGCGGCGATCTTGCGCAGCTCCCCTGGCGTGAGGGCTCGCCCGCGCAACGGCGACTCTCCACGCACTGAAGGCAGATCGACAGCGCGGTGGTAGTTCTCTGCATCCACTTGCCCAAGGCGCCAGGCTTCCTTGAGCACGCCCCGAAGTGCGCTGAGCATCTTGTTGGCGGTCGCGGGCTCGTACTTGTCCGCGAGCTTCGAGCGCACCGCCTGCGTGTGTTGGTAGCGGATCTGGTCCCAGCGCAGGGTCCAGCGGTTGCAGCGATTGCCCGTGAGCATGGCGGCGATACGGTCGAGGGCGTCGGTCATCGTGGGCCGCGAGCCAGGAGCCAACCGCGCCAGGTACACGGCGGCGGGGTGCTGGTCGCGGGGAAGGCGCTTGAGATGGACTAGCGCGGTGGTGTCGGGGTGGTCGGGGGTCGTTTGGGGGAGAGCTTCGGTTGTGGGCATCTGCTATTTAGAAGTGTCCTTCTCTATAGCACTTTTGAGGGAAAAAGTCCAGCGCATTTTGATCGCAAACGAGAATTCTTTGGGCACGGATGTGATCAAGGGTACCAGGCTGGTGTGCCATCCATCTGGGAAATATCGTTTGAGGGAATCAAGGCTCTTTCTATTTGACTGCCTCTCCGCAGACTCGCTACTGTATCCGCAGGTAAGATTGAATCCCTGCCCAATAACGGAGGTGCGCGACGACAACAAAGAAACGGTGCAAGCTTTGAAAGAGCGGTTTCCAACGGCGCGCTGCAGCCTCATGAACAACCCGGATGCAACCTTCAAAGTTTTGACCTGCGATGTAGGTATGGTGTAGCGAGCCGTAACATGAAATTGGTCTATATCTGCGGGCCATTTAGAGGGCTGCTGCAGTGGGAAACCATGACCGGCCTGGAAGGACAGGTGGAACTGCTCGGCGCTGTGGCCACGTGTCCACATGGCGCGGAGTGCATCGAGATAGTGAAGTGGTGTGGTGCTGTGCTCATGATGCCAGCTTGGAGATCACCAACAGGAGCGCAGCAGTGTGAGCAAGAGTTTGTGGGGCACGGCATACAGGTCTTCCACACGCTTGATGAGCTAGCGGCATGGCTCAATCGGTAGCAAAATAATTATCGGGGGTACTTTTGCGCCGAAATCGACGAGGCCGAGTGCAACGGTTGCGGGATCTGCGTGGACGAGCGCTGTCAGGTCAAGGCCATCGAGAATGAGCGCAGGGGAGATCCGCGCCTTATTTGCAGCGTGCGCAGAGGATGGTTCACCTGCTGGCCGACGCGACGCTGCATTGCTGGCCGTCCTATATGGCGCAGGGATTAGACGGGCTGAGGTGGTCGCATTAGATCTCGCTGATTATGACATTGAGACGGGGGCGCTAACCATATCGGCAAGGCAAAAGGAACAAGGATCGCGTGGGGTACGCATCAAATGGCAGCAAGGAAGCGTTGGATGCCTGGTTGGTGGCGCGTGGCAATGAACCTGGTCCATTGTTCGTACCCATCAATAAGGGCGGCAACATGACCGTGCGGCAGATGACTGATCACTCTGTGTGGAACATGGTCCAAAAGCGCGCCGTGGAGGCGGGCGTTAAGAAATTCAGCCCCCATGATCTTCGGCGAACCTTCTGCAGCGATTCATTAAACCTGGGTGCTGATATCGCGGTGGTGCAGCAGTTGGCGGGGCATAGCAATATTGGCACTACTGCGCGTTACGACCGGCGTGGGGAAGCGGCCAAGAAAAAGGCGGCGGAGATGCTGTTGGTGCCGATGGCGTAGTCGCTTCGTGCGCGGTGTTGCCAACCTTGTCGAGCGCGCCCCGGCCATCATGCTGCCATTGCCTGCCGCAAGACATCCATCTCCCGGAGCCACGTGACGATCTGGTTCCAACTGGAAAGCCCAAGGGTAACTTTCTAAGCCTCTGATCCCGCAATAGTTCCTGAGGGAGCGGACACGCCTCGGGAACCTCCACCGGCTCATTTTGTAGCCAAACTGTAGCCAGACGTGTGGAGTGCGAACGATCGGACTACCTGCGACGCGATTTCGTCTAGCGGCGTTCTTGCACCAGAGCCACCGATTGCAAAGGAGGGGACTGCAGGTTCAAGTTTCCTTCGCACTATCGGTTCGTCTACGATATTCCGATGGTCGCCACGATGAAGGTGAAGAAAGCGGTCCTGAAGGAGCAGTATGAAAGAGGCGCGCTCTGATCTTCGCGGCTGGCCCAGCCGCGTCGCGGCCCTTCTGGGCTCGGCCTACCCGATCATGCTGGGACCCATGCGGCTCATCACTCTCGGAGAGATGGCCGGAGCCGTCTCGGCTGCCGGTGCGTTCGGGCAGATCGCGGCCTCTGGGCTCTCGGCCGACGGGCTGAGAGCCGAAATCGAGCGGGCCCGCAGCCTGACCGAGCGTCCCGTGGGCGTGAACATTCCCGTGTACCGCACGAATGCTTTTGAGGCCCTCGATATCGCCATCGAGATGGGGGTCAACACCATCACCACTTCCGCCGGCAACCCGTCGAAGATCATGGGGCGGGTCAAGAAGGCCGGTCTCAAGGTGCTGCACAAGGTGTCGAGCGTGGAGATGGGGAAGAAGGCCGAGGCGGCCGGGGTGGATGGGCTGATCGCGATGGGGTTCGAGGCAGGGGGGCACATCGGGCGGGCGGGCATCACCACGTTCTGCCTGATTCCCCAGCTCGTAGATACGGTTCGGATTCCAATCGTCGCCTCGGGTGGGATCGCGGATGCCCGCGGCGTGGTGGCGGCCTTCGCTCTCGGGGCAGAAGGCGTCGAGATGGGGACGAGGTTCTTGGCGACTGCCGAGAGCCCCGCGCCTGCCTTCTTCAAAGAGCGCGTCATCTCCGCGGGCGCAGATGCCACTCTCGTTCTAGGGAAAGACGCCATGCCGATCCGGGTTCTCAAGAACCGGGTGACCGCCCAGGTGGCGGGAATGGACGGGGCGGCGGGGGATGAGACGATCGCCTCGGCCGGGGATGCGAGCTACGTCCAGGAGGGAGAGGATCAGGAATCCGCCGTGATGCCCTGCGGACAGATCGCCGGCCTGATCCGGAGGATCGTGAGCGTCCGCGAAGTCTTGATGGACATCGAGCAAGGCGCAAAGGCGGTGTCGCTGCATCTCCGCGACCTCTTTCATGGGAGCGAAGGAAAGCTATGAGCTGGGAACACGTGCTTCTGGACAAGCGGGATTTCGTGGCGACGGTTACCCTGAACCGGCCGGAAAGACAGAACGCCTTCGGCGGGTTGATGCGGCAGGAGATCGTGGAGGTCCTGAACCTCGTCGCCACGGATCCGGAAGTGAGGGTGGTGGTCATCACAGGGGCCGGCAAGGCGTTCTGCACGGGCGGGGACGTGGGGGAGTTCGCCTCGGGGACGACGAAGGCCCTTTCGGACAAGGCCTCGAGCGAACACCATGCCATGGGCAAGGCGGTTCTCGCGATCCAGGCCATGGAGAAGCCCGTCGTCGCCTCCGTGAACGGCATCGCCGCCGGAGGCGGATGCAACCTCGCGCTCGCATGCGACATCCGGATCGCCAGCGACAAGGCGCGCTTTGCGCAGGTCTTCACCCGTCGGGGGGTTCACCCGGACTGGGGCGGGATCTACTTTCTTCCGAGGCTTGTGGGGTACGCGAAGGCAGCGGAACTCATCTTCACGGCCGACACCATCGACGCGCAGGAGGCACTGCGGATCGGGCTCGTGAACCGAGTCGTCCCCCATGACGAGCTCCCCGCCGCCACTGGCGAGCTCGCCGCAAGGATCGCGAAGAACGCGCCCATCCCGATCGCATTCGCGAAGCGGGGTCTTCAGAACTTCCCGAAATGGGACCTCGCTCAGGCGCTCGACTACGAGTCATACGTTCTCAGCGTGACCCTGAAAAGCCAGGACATCATCGAGGGGTTCTCGGCGTTCCTCGAGAAGAGAGAGCCTGCTTTCAAGGGCAAGTAGTTGAGCGAGGGGAAGAGGGCAATGACACGAAAAGAGGACTTGATCGAGGGCATCCTAGACCTGGAGTTCGGGGTGCTCGACCGGGTTCTGACACTCAAGCGGGCCGCCTGCCAGGATGATCCGGAAGGGTTTCGGACGATCCGGCGATGGGCAAGGTCGTCTGGCGAAAGCTGCTCAGTGGCGACCGGACACCGACCTCCCGGCTCACCGTCGGCGTGGCGGAGGCCGGCCCCGGACACCCAGAGGCCTATTCCCCGCATCGCCACGAACCGCCCGAGATCTACTGCATCCTTTCCGGCGAGGGAGTCGTGACCATCGTGTGGGGCGGAAAGATCAGGTGAAGGATCCCGAACTGTTGTGCTGCTCGACGCGTTCATCTTTCAGCCGGACTCCTACGTTCCGGACCCACCGCCAGGAGTGAAGCAGCGGTGGATTGTCACGCAAGATGGCGTGCGCCTCCATGCCTGGCATGCCTTGGGCCCGGCGGCGCAGCCGACGCTCATCTGGTCGCACGGCAATGGCGGCAACATCGCGGGCCGCACGGACGTGCTGCTCGCGCTCGCCGCGCGCGGTCTCAACGTGCTGGCCTACGACTATCGCGGCTACGGCAGGAGCGCGGGCCGGCCCTCCGAGGCTGGCGTGTACCGCGACGCTGAGGCTGTCTACGACAGTGAGTGCCGGCGCGGCGTGCCAGCGGCACGAATCATCTGCTTTGGAGAGTCGCTCGGCGGGGCGGTCTCGGTCCACCTGGCCAGCACGCGCCCGTGCGCCGGCGTGGCGGTGGTCTCGACTTTCACATGTCTGCGTGACGTCGCGCGCCACCACGTCGGTCCGCTGGCGGTCCTCGCGGGCATTCAATTTGATGCGCTGGCGCGCATCCGCGATCTTGCAGTTCCGATCCTGATTGCGCACGGTGACCGCGACGACATCGTGCCGTTTGAACTCGGCCAGCGCCTCTTTGCCGCGGCCAATGGACCGAAGCGATTCTTTCGAGTGGTAGGGGCGAATCACAACGACGTATTTGCGGGGCCGGGCCTGATCGAGGCGATCGCTGAGTTCGCTCACGCCGTGATCGCCGGTGCCGTCAGTCTGTAGAACGGGTCCTACAACGGACAGACACTGCCGTGCAACGTCGCGAACATTTGCAACTGGACACACATGTGCGAGACGAACCCCAACATCCACACGAACGATGTCGGGCACACGAAGCTTGCCGCGGTCTACGAAGCGAAGCTGCGCGGGGTTTTCTTCGCCGCCCGACGAGACAGTCTCGTTGCCCGAGACGAAGCGAAACAAGACGAGGTCTTCCGATGGCTTCGGGGCCAGTGAGCCACTTGGTCTCGCGACGCCGAGCGTCCAGTTGGCTGGTCACACCCAATAGCGACACCAGTTGCTCCTACGAGTCGTCCGCACCGCCAAGCTCGAAGCGAGAATGCCTTCACGGGCCTCACGATTGGTGAGCAACACTTGGACCTCAAGGCAGCGACAGTACACGCAGGAGACGCAGCGGGGGTTACCCGGCGCTTCTTGCAGTCTGTGGCTGTGCGCCTCCAGTGTCGGTGAGCGAGCAGCACTGCGCGCTGGCTGCTGGCGAGCAACATCAGCGCGGCAGTCACCAACAGTCGGGCTTCTTATGAGAACCTCGCCTGACACGGCCCCAACCGGCAGCGGTCTTGAATCTTCTTGCCCGTTGATCGCTGGTGCGTTTGTGCATTTGCCAAGGTGTCAAAGCACTTCCAGTAGCCATTGCGATCACCAAGCTCGGGACCATAAGCCTCACCGGTTCGGACACGTTCCGCGGCCCGGCGGGTGAATGCACAACCGTCGTCGGCATGAATCCGTGCCTTGTTGTTCGGATGATTCACGTGCACCCAGAAGCGTTGCATGCCATCTCTCAGCCGCCGAGTTCAGCAACGGAGACCAGACCAGCTGCTTCCCAGGAAAGACAAGCCTGGCCTTCATCTATGGTTAGAATACCATCGGTGGATCGGTCAAAGCGAATTGCGGGGCATTTCATGACCACGCCCTCTCCGTGGCCATCAATGACATGGTCAGGTGGCTGTGGCTCTTCGTCCGCGCATACCTTGCCTCGCAGCTGTGGGTTCCGGAAATTCTGTCCGCTTTTTTCCGGAAATTCTGTCCGGTTTAGTAGCGTGATCGCTGTTTGAATCGGGCAAGTCAAGCGGCGGCAAGTGGCGAGTGCGGTAGGAGGG
>JBEKBJ010000090.1:0-22416 GCA_050015455.1 Binatia bacterium | reverse complement strand
CCACCGCCTTGCGTCGCCGTTGGAGCAGGCGTTGCGTCTCTCTGCTGACCATGCCGTACCATTTGCACAGATGGTACGGCAAGTCAAACGCTCTACCCCTCCGAGACTGAGGGGTTACCGCGGCCACCTGAGCGAACGTTTGCGAGCATTGGGCGATGTTGTTAGCGTGCTCGCTCTAATGACGCGGCAGCAGCTCTTTGCGGCTTTCTTCTTCGCCGTGTTCTTTTTTCTCCTCTACGAGTTCTATCGCATCTTCCAGGTGTTTCTGGTGCCGCTGACGTGGGCGGCGCTGCTGGCCTTCATCTTCTACCCGCTGCACGCCCGCCTGACCTCGGCGTTGCGGGGGCGCAACAGCCTGGCCTCGTTCTGTTCCACCACGCTAGTGATCCTCGTGGTCATGGTTCCCACGCTGTTTGTAATCGTTCTCCTCGCGAATGAATCCGTAGCCCTGTACCAAAGAAGCAGCGAATTGGTGGCCAGCGGCCAACTGCAGCAGTTCTTGGACAAGCTGGCGGCCTCGGCCCCGGCGCGGGCGTCCAAGACCATCCTCCCCATGCTCAAGTCGTGGAACATCGACATCGGCGCGCTGGCGATGGAGGCGGGCAACGCTCTCAGCAGCTTCCTCGTGTCGCAAGCGGCGGGGATCGCGAAGAACGTGGCGGCATTCGTCGTAGACTTTTTTCTCACCACTTTTGCCTTGTTCTTCTTCTTCCGAGATGGCTCGCGCATCATCGGCGGCATTCGCGGGATGATGCCCATGGAACCCGAGCACAAGGATCTGGTGCTGGGTCGCCTGTACGACACGCTGTCCGCAGTGGTGCAGGGCACGCTGGTGGTCGCCGCGGCGCAAGGCGTGTTTCTCGGGTTGGGGTTTTGGGTTCTGGGCGTGCCCTTCGCGATCTTTCTCGGCTGCGCGGCGGCGTTTTTCTCGTTGCTACCGCTGGGGTCCACCACCGTCTGGGGTGGGGTTGCCGCCTATCTGCTGCTTTCAGGCTTGTTGTGGCGCGCAATTCTGCTCGCGGTCTGGGGAACGGTGGTCCTCGGGGTGCTCGACAACGTGATCCGGCCGCTGATCATCGGCGAGCGCGCCGAGATCCCGACGGTGTTGCTGTTCTTCGGCATTCTCGGCGGTCTGCAGGCGTACGGGCTGCTGGGCGTGTTTCTCGCGCCGGTCGTCATCGCCATGGTGGTGGCCTTCTTCCGCATCTACAAGGAGCGCTACAGCACCGCTGAATAAGCTTTGGAGCTCTTGGGTGGATGCGGCCCTGGTGAGCTACGCGCGGCCGTCCTGCGCGAGCGGCGGCCGCGTCAGAACGGCTTCGGCTTCTTTGATGATGTCGGCGACGACCTGCGCCGCCGGCTTCAGCCGGCCCGCGGGTGAAGACTGTGAGGGCAAGAGCTGCTCGGGCGGATCGCGGCACGGCGAGCCGCCCGAGGAATGAACAGGCTACTTCTTTTCGGCGCGCGCCAGCTCGTCGTCGATGGCGGCCTTGAAGCTTTCGTAGGGCTGGGCGCCGCTGATCAGGCGGCCGTTGATGATGAAAGCGGGCGTACCGTTCACGCCGACGCTGCCGCCTTCGGCTTGCTCTGCCTTGACGAGGTCGAGGGTTTTCTTGTTGTCGAAGCAGTCGCTGAATTTGGCGGGATCGACACCCTCATCCTTCAGCACCTCGAGGCTCTTGTCCTTCAAATTCTGCGGCGTGATGTCGCGCTGGTTCTCGAAGTAGAACTTGTAGAGCTTCCAGAAGGCGTCGGGCTTTTGCTCCCGGGCGCATTCGCTGGCGACCGCGGCGGGCTCGGCCCAGGGGTGCATCGGCAGCGGGAAGTTCTTGTACACGAAGCGCACCTTATCCCCGTAGTCCTTCAGCACCTGGTTCTCCAGCGTCTGGTAACCGCGGGAGCAGAACGGGCACTGGAAATCGGAGTATTCCACGATGGTGACTTTCGCGTTCGCCGGTCCCCTCGATGGAACGTCTTTCAGTGAGATCTTCTTCATCACGCCGGCGAATGGGTCGACCGTCAGATCCTCCAGCTCGCCGAAGAAGGCGTAGTGGCCATCGTCGGAGATGGTGAACTCCACCGACCGGCCGCCGACGCTGAGCACGCCCGTCTTCGCACCCTTGATCTTCGACGGCTTCAGGTCTTTGACCTCCACCTGCATGCTGGGCGCGATGTTCTGCTTACGGCGGAAATACTCGATGAGCTTCTGCGTCGCCGCGTCATCCGAAGCGCTGGCCGCTGCCGTCAGCCAGGCGCCCAATCCGATCACTGCGAATGCTGCCATAGCAATAAAGCCGTATCGCTTCATAAATCTCCTCTCTTTCCCGCGGGGTTGACGACGTGTTAGCACGACATCGCCCCACCCTCAACTGGCTTGCGCCCGGTGAGTGGCCAGCGGCTGGTCAGGCTACGCGGCAGCCCCCGAGGCCTCAGCCCGCTGCGCGGAGATTGTCAATGGTAGAGTCGCGGATATTTCAGCTCGAAGGTGACAGAGCCAAGTGCGGCGGCCCACACTTGGCTCTGTCGGCAGATCAGGACAAATACCAGCTGCGGCCTACTGCTTGCCACAAGCGCCCGCAGGCACCGGCGCAGCGGCAGCGGCAGGATCCGCGGCCTTGACCTCGGTCTTGCACGCCGCCAGGTCCGCGTTGTCCTGGCAGTACTGCTTCTGCAGCGTGCCGCCATCGATGGCATTGAATTGACGGCGGCCGTTCGCGATGAAGGTTGGGCTGGCGCCGATCCCTAGCGCTTGAGCAACGCCGAAATCCTGGGCCAGGAGCTTCTTGCCTTCGCCGTCGAAGCACTTCTGGATCACCCCCTCGTCGAGGCCCGCCTCTTTCGCGCAGGGTTTCCATTCCGGGTTCCGTGGGTCTTTGCTTCGGCAGGCCAGGTACTTCATGAATTGGTGGTCGGCCTTGTAGTGCTCGCGGGCGCAGAGCTCGCGAACGTCCTCATCCACTTCTCCCGGTCCGTGCATCGACTGCAGGCTGGACTCGCTGCCGTTCCCGATGAAGTGCACTTCGAGGGTCATGTCTTTCCCGAAGTGCTGAACGACATCGTTGGCAGCGATCATCGCCTTCGCCCCGTACGGGCACTGCGACATCACAAATAATTCCAGCGTTTTCGGCTGCACAGGGCGGCAAGCCATCGACCCACTACACTGCGGGTCATCGCAGTCGATTAAGCCGTCCCCATTGTCGTCGATCCCGTTGTCGCAGATCTCGGCCGTTGGGTCGAACTGGCCTCCGAGTTTCACCTCTTCCCACTCACCGATCGGACGCAGGAACTGCTTCAGTTCCGGGTAACCCTCCTGGTCCTTCTCAACCGCCTTGTCGAGCAGCACGGTAGGTAGGTACTTGAAGTCGGGCTGCGCCTTGCGCAGCTCAGCGTAAAGCTTCTTGCCCTCGTCACTCATGTAATCGACGTGTGTGACCCTCAACCCGCCCAGTGTCGACTTGAGACGCGGCTCGAGGGCCTTGATATCGCACTTGGCGCAGCGCGTATCCGACAGGAAGATCGCGTTGACCACCGGTGGCTCTGGGATATTCTTGCAGGCCTCTGGCTTGTCGGCCGAGAACGTGCCGCACGCCGCCAGCAGGAAATCGCGCGATTTCCTGCCCCCCTGGTACGGCTTACCGTTGAGGAATATAGTTGGCGAGCCTGTGGCGCCACGCTTCTTGGCCTCGTCGAACGAGGCCGCCAGCAGCGTCTTCCCCTCATCGCTCTCGGCGCACGCCGAAAGCTTTGCCTGGTCGACGCCGATCTCCTTCGCGCAGTCCTTCCAGTTGTCGGCAGCGCGCGGGTTCTTGTTCTGGCAGGCGATGAAATCGAGGGTCTTTGCCGCTGCGAGCTTGTTCACGCACAGCTGTAGGATGTCACCCTTGACTTCGGCCGGTCCGTGCATCGACTGCAGATTCGATTTGTCACCGTTGCCGATGTAGTGGATCGACACCTCCAAGTTGTCGCCGAGCTGCTTCTTCACCGGCGCAACTGCGTTTTCCACCTGCACGCCGTACGGGCATTGCGACATTACGAACATCTCGAGCTTCGCCGTACCAGCCTTGCCCTTCTCGGCTTTCTTGGCCTGCCCGGCTGCGGCGGTTCCAAGCAGCACGCCGAGGAAGACGGCTGCCCACAACTGCTGCGGAGTCAACCTGAATCCCGTCAGCGAAGCATTTTTCTGCATCTTCTGTCCCTTTTTCTCACCCGAGTCCAAAAAAGTCACAAAACCGCCCCCTAGGTCCGCTCGAGCACACAGACCGAGGACGGCTCGCCGCCGAGAATCCAACGACCAGGCATCCATAGCGCATGGTCAAGGGCCGGTTCAAGCCGT
Organism: Binatia bacterium; assembly: GCA_050015455.1. Lineage (GTDB taxonomy): Bacteria > Desulfobacterota > Binatia > HRBIN30 > HRBIN30 > JAGDMS01. The sequence continues at coordinate 18,083 of JBEKBJ010000090.1, read as the reverse complement.
GGGCTCGGTGCGCATCGAGCCCCAAGCATATGCCGCTACTTGCCCGCGGCGAGGCCTCGAAAAGGCGCGCGAGCTGACTAAGAGTAATCCCGGACGGACTCGGCTTGCCAACCTGAGATCTGTTCTCTAGCTGCCGGGCGAGTTTCTACGCGGCCCGCTAAAAGACGCGCTCGCCGCGCTCCTCGCGCACGACCCGGCCCAAGGAGCGCAGGTATTCGAGATGCGCCAGCGTCTCGAAGGTGGCGGGGAACTGCACCGCAATCGAACTGTCCAGATCGAAGCTGAAGACGATCGCGGCGACCTCGTACGCCGTACGCGGTTGCCGGCGAACCGCGTCGAGCGTCTCCTGCGTGCGGTAGTCGTGATGCTGGATGATCTGGTTGGCGCGATGGCGGTGGTCGAGGAAGACACCCCCGTGCGCCGGTAAGACCAGATTGACGGCGTACGGCTGAAGCTTGCGCGGTGAGTCGAGAAAGTCCCGCAGAGGCTTCTCCGGGCCGCCGGGGTAGAGAGCTCCGGCGGATTCGTAATCGCGCTCGTGACTCGTCGTTACGGCGGTGATCCGCTCGGTCTTTCACCGGATCACCGGCCATACGTGACCTGCCACACACGCTAGGGGAGGGCTTCCGGGCAGTCAAGCGAGGCTGACAACAGCGAGGCTGACAACGCGGCCTCAACCCATCGAACCTTCCGGTTCGAATAGATAGACGATGTTCCTTGGTTTATCATGGAGGCATGCCGACGAGACTTCCGGCGTCCGAATCGACCGTCCCGCCCGCGAGCGCAACTCGCTCGCCCCAACAACGCTACCTCGACGAGATCATCGCGACGGCAAAGCGGCTGGCGGCAGACGGCGCCTCCGTAGGCGATTTGAAGCTCGCCAGCGGCGCGCTGAAAGAGATGCGTTACGCCTTCAAGTTGTTTGCGCCGTACCGGGACATCCGCAAGGTGAGCACCTTCGGCTCGGCACGCACCCAAGCCGGCGACCCGGTGTTCAAGCTTGCCGAGCATTTTACGGCGCGCATCGCCGACTGCGGGTACATGGTCATTACCGGCGCCGGCCCCGGCATCATGGAAGCCTGCCAGCGCGGCGCCGGACGTGACCGCAGCTTCGGCATCAACATCCGCCTACCCTTTGAGCAGCTGCCGAACCTGGTCATCCACGGCGATCCGAAGTTGATGAACTTCAAGTATTTCTTCACGCGCAAGCTTTTCTTCATCAAGGAGGCCGATGCGGTCGTCCTCTTCCCCGGCGGCTTCGGCACGCACGACGAAGGCTTCGAAGTGTTGACGCTGCTCCAGACCGGCAAAACCAAGCCCATTCCGCTGGTGCTGCTCGATCGTCCGCGCGGGACGTTTTGGAAAACGTGGCAGCGCTATGTTGAAGACCACATCCTGCGTCGCGGCATGGTGTCGCCGGACGATCTGGCGCTCTACAAGGTGACCGACGATGTCGAAGCTGCAGTGAACGAGATCGTCGGTTTCTATCGCGTGTACCACTCCTCGCGTTACGTCGGCGATCACCTGGTGATCCGGTTGCTGCGGTCACTGCCGGACAACTTCGTGCAGGCGCTGACGCAGGAGTTCCGGGACATCATCGCCGACGGCGGCCTCGAACAGCGCGCCGCCTTCGCGGTGGAGCGTAGCGACGCCGACATCTTTCACCTGCCGCGATTGGTCTTCCGCTTCGACCGTGTGCATTTCGGACGCCTGCGCCAGTTGGTCGATCGCGTCAACACGGCACCTGAGTGAGGTGGCAAGGGACGGGAGGGCCAAGTGAAAGGCATCTCCAAGCACGTTGCCAGCGAACGCGTGCGGCACCCGCCGCACCGGCACGCCCCGGCGCACCGGGTGCGCGCGGCGTGAGTTGGCTGATGGCTGATAGCAGATGCGAGCCATCAAGAGCGACTCCTCGACCAGTCGACGTGATCGGTCACGCCGAGTTCTTTTCAGGCACGGCAGGGGGAAGCTGGGCTACCACCCAGCGCAGCACTCGCTCCGCCAGCTCGACCGCACGCGTGTGCTCGTCCGCGGTCACCTCCTCAGCCAGACCCGGGTAGCGCGTTTCCACGGCATAATGTGTCAGCGCATCGGCCTCGCGGATTTCCGCGGGAATCGCGAACCCCTCTTGGTTGAGTAGAGTGAGTAAGTCCAGGAGATCGTGAGTTTTCGGGAATCGCACTTGCCGATGAACCAGGAGCGCTTTGATCGCTTTTTCCGCCGCCTGCTGTGCGTCGAAGCACAGGTCTTCGTAGAGTACGTCCGGCACGTTGCGGCCTGCACGCGCCCGAGCCAGGTTGCTGCGGGCGCGCCGCACCCATTCATGCGGGCTGGTCGGGTCGCGGTCGTTAGGCGGCATAGACCTCTCGACCCTCACGCAGGGCCGGTTCGATGACCGTGCCGACCTTGCTGCGGAATGCGCAGATATCTTCCGGCGTGACGACGATGACGTCAACGGGTACGCCGAGCCCGAAGAACGCTTGATGGATCTGTTGTGCCATGCGGCGGCGGTGCAGGGCACCAGACTTGACCACCAGAAGATCCACGTCGCTATCGGGGCCCATGTCGCCGCGCGCCGCCGAGCCGAACAAAATGATCCGGTCCGGCTGAGCAACTGACACGACCCTGCGGACGATTTCCTCCACCACACCTGGCGTCAGCGCGCGCCGCGTTTTCTGGGACTTCATACGCGTGGCTGAGTGTACACCAGTTTACACGCGGGCGCGAAGCCGCCCCACGCGCCCGCAGCACCCCACCAGCCTCAGCGAGGTGAGACCGCACTCGCGGTGGTGGGGACTCATCCGGCAAGGGGCCCCAAATGCCTCTATGGCCCCGTTCGGGGAGCCGGACGGGGGCCCATGAAGGCTTTATGGGGGGGGCCGTTGCGGAGCCGGCTGGGGCCATGAAGGCTTCATGGGGCCTCGGTCAGAACCTGGCTGGGGGCCATGAAGCCTTCTGGGGCCTGTTCCAGGGTCCGACAGAGGCCCATGAAGGCGTTATGGGGCATTATCGCGGGAACCCGGACGATACCGGCCACTTCCACGATCAGCCTCGACGGCCAGTGAGATGCTCTAAACCTGCTCGCCGCCGCGCGGTACTGCAGAGAAAGGCGGAACCAACCATGGAGAAGAAAGCGAGGTTCGCCATGGAAGAAGGCGGCGGCGGCAATGTCTTCGCCGACCTCCGGTTCCCCCACCCCTGGTTGTCCGGGGCTCAGTCTTTTAGCCGTCCATCATGCCGCTTGACACGGACATACCGGTATGTGTATGTTAGTATCAAATGCAAGACGCGCCCAAGCCCGCCCGCTGGATCGCATCGTCAAGGAAGGACTTGAAGACCTTCCCGAAGCTCGTCCAACGGCACATCGGGCAGGCCTTGTGGGCGGCGCAGCATGGCGAGGAGTATCCCACGGTGAAGGCGCTGAAGGGCTTCGGTGGGCGTTCCGTGCTCGAGATCGTCGCGCCGCACGAGGCCGACACGTACCGCAGCGTTTACACCGTGCGCTTTCATTCGGCGATTTACGTCCTGCACTGCTTCCAGAAGAAAGCGAAGAAAGGCATGGCCACACCGAAGAAGGACATAGACCTCATCAAGCAGCGGCTGGCGGCCGCTGAGCAAGACCACAGAGAAAGGCAGCACTGACCATGAAGAAGAAACAAGCCAAGATCACCGTGGAAGAAAGCAGCGGCAATATCTTCGCTGACCTCGGTTTTCCCAACCCGGAGCGCGAGGAGATCAAGGCCCGCCTGACGCTGCAAATCTATCGTCTCATCAAGCAACGCGGCCTGACTCAGGCTGCCGCCGGTGAGATCCTCGGTATCAAGCAGCCGCATGTCTCAGGCCTTATGCGCGGCCAGTCCGGTGCATACTCCGTCGAACGCTTGATGGAGTTTCTCGCCGCCCTTGGGCAGGACGTTGAAATCACTGTCCGCCAGACCCGCAAGGAACACGGCCACGTGTCCGTCGTTGTCCCGTGAAAGGGGGGCTTACGCCTGGGCGGAACCTATCGCCGGCCGCGACCGACCGGGAAGCCAGGGAATCGAGAGCTATCAGCGCCCGCGAGAGCCTTTGCAGCTTTCAACGCTAGCCGGCGAGCTTGTCACCGCGCTTCGGCAACACAGGATTCCCTATCCGCAGATTCGGTTCTGCGAAGCTGCATCGTCGCCGTCTAGCGACCTGCCCTCCGCCCCGAGCCGTCCTTGAGCCTCTGGCCTCCCTCCGGTAAGAGCGACGGCGGAGGCAGACGCTATGAGCCGCTACTTCGAGGACTTCACCGTCGGCGAGGTGATCAAGCATTGGCCGGGGCGCACCATCCGCGACTTCGACGACACCTGGTTCACGCTGATGACGATGAACACCAACCCGATCCATTTCGACGACCACTACGCCAGCCAGTCGCAGCACGGGAAATGCCTGGTCAACGGCATCCTGGTGTTCGCCATCGCCGTCGGTATGAGCGTGAAGGACATCAGCGAGAAAGCCATCGCCAATCTGGAATACGAAAACGTGCGCCATCTCGGTCCGACCTTCCACGGCGACACGATTTACGCCGAGACGGAGATCCTCGAGAAGACGGAATCCAAGTCGAAGCCCGACCGTGGCGTCGTCTACGTCGAGACGCGCGCCTGGAATCAAAAGGACGAGCGTGTGCTCTCGCTGCGCCGGCGGGTGTTGCTGCCGAAGCGCGGCGGTTGAGCCCCACCACCATGCAGCCCGTGTCGTCGGTGACCGCCTTCTTGGCGCGCCATGTCTCACGGCCCACCGTCGATGCGGAGGCGCAGGAGATGCTGGCGCTGCTCGATCCGATCGAGCGCCGGGTGGCCGAGGAGCTGGCGCGCACGCCGCAGCGAGAGGATCGCCTCCGCCGCCTCGCCGAGCAGACCGGCACGCCTTGGGAGCCGGCACGGTACGACCGCATCGAAGCGCGCACGCTGCGCCGCCTCAGCCACGAGCTCACACGCCGCGGCTGGCTGCAGCCATAGTCTCACTGCCCGTTCTTCGAGCACGCGCTGAATCTTTCGGCACAACTGGGGGAACTGCGCGCTCCCAGCGATGCCGAGTCTCGTCTTTTGTAGTTTCTCGCCCCTTGGCATCCGCGTTGCTCCTCCCCGAAGCAACCCACATGGTCCCGCCGGTGTGTCTTGCGGCGGAAGAATGAAAAGGGGGAGAGACGATGCAGGCAAGAAAATCAGGTTGGTTGTTGCTGGCGGCGCTCACGGTTGCAGTGCGACCGCACACGGGGTGGGCCGACGAGCCGAAGACGCTCGATCAACGTGTGCAGGAACTGGAGCAGAAGGTTAACCAGTCGAATCCGTTATCGACGCTCGGGGTCAGCATCCATGGCCTGGTTGCGGTCGACTATCTCTACGACGTCAACCGGCCGGCCGGCAGCGCGCCGCCGTTTCTGCGCTCCTTTGAGGACAAGAGCAACAGCTTCATCCTCAACCTCGCCAATCTGCACTTCGAGCGCGCCTCGAAGGACGGCCTCGGTTTCGTCGCCGATGTCGACTTCGGCGAGACCGCAAACGTCGTGAACAACAGCACCTACTTCGGCAAGGGGTACGACTTGAACGGTAACCCCAAACTCGGTAACGGCACCGACTTCTTCGATGTCCGCCAATTCTACCTCACGTATACCATCCCCGTCGGTTCCGGCATCAAGCTGCAGGTGGGCCGCTTCGTGACCCTGCACGGCGCTGAGGTCATCAAGAGCTACAACAACATCAACTACAACATCACCAACTCGATTCTGTTTGGCTACGCGATCCCGTTCACCCACACCGGGATCATGGGGACCTACGCGTTCAACGACCAATGGACTCTCAACCTGGGAATCGTCAACGGCTGGGACAACGTCGCCGACAACAACGACGGCAAGAGCGTGCACGGCATGCTGACCTACGCGCCGAGTTCCGCGTTCAGCATCGCTGTCTCGGGAATTTACGGGCCGGAGCAGTCGACCCACACAGCTACCAATCCAAACAACCTCGACCCAGTTACCGGCCAGCCGCTGCCGTTCGTGGATTCCCACGGCAACCCTTTGATCGTCCACGCCGGGCGCTCGAAGCGTTTCCTGCAGACCACCGTCATCACCTACAAGCCCACGGACCAGCTCACCCTCATCTTGGACTACGACTACGCGAACGAGAGCGATGTTGTGCCGCACACAATCAGCGGAACCGCAACCGGGACGCTGACCGATGGGATTCTGCATACGGCGCAGTGGCAGGGCGCCGCCGGCTACATCATCTACGCCTTTACGGACAAACTGTCCGGGGCGTTGCGCGCCGAGATCTTTGACGACATGGATGGAATGCGAACCCTGGCCGCCGGGGTCAATGGCCTCGGGCCTGGCAACCAGGCCACCTACTACGAGTTCACTCCAACGCTTACCTACAAGGTCGCCGAAGGACTGTTCTGGCGCAACGAATATCGCCACGACGAGTCGGATTCGAAGAAAGTCTTCCCGCGCGAAAACCTCTTCGTGCGCGGCCAGGACACCTTGGCAACCGAGCTGGTGTACACCTTCTAAGAAGGACACCGGTGTTCGTGCTCGTGTCTCGTGCTCGTCAAGCGAAACACGAGATACCAAAGAGAAGGCCGTCCACACCCGGACGGCCTTCTCTTTTCTGATCCGGCCTTTTCGCCCTACTCTGCCGCCTAGAAAAACTGCGCTGCTCGGAAACCGAGCATCCATCCCCGGCTCTCGCCTTGCATTACTCAACCAGTTTGCAAATTGCACGCTGGCACCGCCGTTGCTCAATGGTGTGAAAAGCAAAGGAGGGCTGATGGCTCAACCAAGTACGGCAACGGTCAAACCTACGCTGGGACTCACCGGTGTCACTGTGAACGCCATGGCGCTGATCGCGCCGGGTGCATTTCTCTGGATCACCTACCAGTTGCAGGCTGCCGCGGCGGCGCCGAGCGGCGCAGCTGTCAGCTCGGACATCTGGGCGGGCCTGGCATTCGCTCTCATCCTCTGCTTCCTCACCGCCATCTCCTATTCGGAGCTGGCACGGCTCTATCCGGAAGCCGGCTTCGGTAGCACCTACTATTTCGCCGAGAAGGCCTTCCTGGATCGTGAGAACAAAGCGCACCACAAGTTTGCTCGTCTGGCGAAGATCGTTACCGGCTGGGCGGCGCACCTCTTCTACTGGGTGTATCCGGGAGTGATGGTTGCCATGATGGCGACGCTGCTCGGCTATATCTACCAACAACTAACCGGTGGCACGTTGTCCACTCCGGTGTTGATCGCGCTGGAGGTGGCGACCGCCTTTTTGACCGCGTACATCGCTTACCGCGGTGTCACCGGCTCCACGATGACGGCGTTGATGATCAACATCATTCAGATCACGAGTTTGGTGTTCTTCAGCGTCCTGGCCATCTACTACCGTTTGGCGAATCCCGAGCACGCCACACAGTGGGCCTTCAACGGCGGCTGGGACGTGCTAATGCCGCACTCGTTCCAAGGGATCATGATCCAATCGACCATCGCCATTCTGGTCCTGGTCGGCTTCGAAAGTTGCACGGCGTTCGCCGCCGAGGCCAAGGATCCAAAGCGACACATCCCGCAGGCGGTCCTCCTGGCGCTGATCATCCAGGGCCTGTTTGCGTACCTGTTCGAGTACTTCGCTGCCGGCTTCATGGTCAGTGAGAAGTTGGTGGGGACTGACAGCGCCGGTGCGGCGGTCAGCGGTATGGCGGCGGCCGCAGCGTCGAGCGCCCCGATCGGCGACATGGCGATCCTGGTAGGCAACAGTGTGCTCGGTGGCATCGGTTTCGGTCTAATGATCACGATCGCCATAACCGTCGCCTTGGCCATTCTGGGCACGACGCTCAGCTGTTTGAACACGGCAGTACGGGTCAGCTACGCCATGGCGCAGGACGACGAAATGCCTGGACTGCTCAACGCGCTGCACGGCAGCTACGCTACGCCGCACCGGGCGATCTGGGTGCTCGCCATCGTCTCTTCCATCATCGGCGCGATCGGTGTGCAGTCGGTCGTGGGCCTGACGGGAATCACGCTGGCCTCCAACTTTGGGACCTTCGTGCTCTACGGCCTCACCTGTCTGTGGACGATCATCGCGTTCGCGGAACGCCACGAGAAGAGCATGGTCAAGCACCTGATCGTGCCTGTGCTCGGTCTGCTTGCCAACGTGGCCATGCTGGCAGCCATCCTCTACCTATACATCATCGGCAACGCCGACGCCCAGAACGAAGCGTACATCTGCTTCGGCATCTCAGGCGCTTGGGCCGTGGTGAGCATCGCGTACGTGGTGGTGAGGAGCATCCGCAGCGGGCGGTCGATCCTCGCCGTGCCGTCGCCGGGGCGGGCTGCATAGGGTATTGAGCCATCCCTCCATCAGGCGTTACCGTGTGGGGTTGGTGGGTTAACACCACCAACCCCGCTTTTCTATGTCGGACATTGATTCTTTCCAGCTCACGGATATCGGTTGCGTCCGCGAGCAAAACGAGGATGCGGTCGGGCTTTGGCCGCACGAGGACGGCATTCTGTTTGCCGTTGCCGACGGCCTCGGCGGGCACAACGCCGGCGAAGTCGCGAGCGCCCTCGCCCTCGATGTGCTGGCCCGCGAAATGGAGCGCGCACCGGGCCAGTGGTCCGTGGTCAAGCGCCTCAGGCGCGCCGTCCAGGAGGCCAACCTCACCATTTATCAGAAGGGCATCACCGTACCCGAGCTCTCGCGCATGGGGAGCACGCTCACCGCCACCGCGGTGGTCGGCGGCACGCTGACCACCGCGCACATCGGGGACTGCCGCCTGTACCTGCTGCGCAAGGGCGACTTCACTCAGCTCACCAAAGACCACACCTGGGTCTGGGAACAGGTGCAATACGGCATCCTCTCACCGGAGCAGGCCCGCATCCATCCGCGGCGCAACGTGCTGACGCGGTGCCTGGGCCACAACCTGATCGTCAGCATTGACACCTTGCGCTTGGATCTCCAGCCTGGCGATGTGTTGTTGCAATGCAGTGATGGGATTCATGCGTTGCTTCCGGAGCCCGAGATCGCCGCCATTGTCCGTGGCGCGGAGCCGGAACGTGCGTGCCGGGCGCTGATCGAGCGCGGCCGCGACGCGGGTGGCGAGGACAATCTCAGCGTCCAGATTGCCGCCGTGCTCTCTTGCCCCGTTTCCACCAACAATCGCCGCTGGTGGCAGCGGCGTTGACAGGTTGCCCTCTTTACTACACCTGCTTGCCCCCTCCCCGCCTTGACCGCTATGGTGGGTGGCCGATGGGCGAGCTTGCTCCCGGCCAGACGGTGGACCAGTACGAACTGCAGAGCGTGATTGCGCGCAGCGGCATGGCGACGCTGTTCCGGGCGCGTGACCTGGAGAACAACCACACCGTTGTGCTCAAGGTCCCACACCTGCAGTTCGAGAGTGACATTGTCTTCCACGAACGCTTCCTGCGCGAAGAGAAGATCGGCCAGCGCCTCGACCATCCGGCAGTCATTAAGGTGTACAAGCCGCGTCAGAAGAGCCGCATGTACCTGGCAATGGAGTACGTCGACGGCGAGTTGCTCAGTCGCCGCTTGCGGCGCGAAGGCCGGTTGTCAGTGGACACTGCTGTCCAGCTTGCGATCCAGATCGCTGAAGCCTTGGCGTACCTCCACGAGAACAACGTCGTCCACCGTGACCTCAAGCCGGAAAACGTGATGCTGCTGCCGAACGGCAAGGTGAAGCTGATGGACTTCGGCATCGCGCTCGACACGACCATGCGCAAGATGACGTGGGCGGGCCTCTCCACCACCATGGGAACCCCGGATTACATGGCCCCAGAGCAAGTAAAGGGCTTGCGCGGTGACGAGCGGACGGACATATACAGCCTCGGCGCGATCTTATACGAGATGCTCACTGGTGAGGTTCCGTTTCCCGGCGACAACGTTTATGCGGCCATGCGCGCCAAGATGCGTGACGACCCGACCCCGCCGCGCCGCTTGCGCCCCGAGATATCGCCGGCATTGGAGGAGGTCGTCCTGCACGCGCTCGAACGTGACCCGCGCGACCGTTTCGACAGCGCGCTCGGTCTCCGCGACGTGCTCATTCACCCCGAGAGCGTTGTGATCACCAACCGTGCGGCACACCTGCGGCCGAAGGCACGGCTGCCCCTGTGGCTGCGAACGCTCCTCACCATCGTGGGCGGCCTGATTGTCTATGGCCTGCTGTTCTTCGCCATCACCCGTGTGGCATCCCTGACCCGCCGCTGAGGAGCGCTGTGAGATGCCCGGATCGTTCGCGCTCCGGATTGACAGAGGAAGAAGGCCGATCGCCGCATCGGCCGGGTCATTCACCGGTTTGATTCTGTCAGCCAAAGGCCGTAGCCTGTCTCGGAGCAATCGCCGACTTCTCGAAGAAACAAGGACGGTGGGATGACCAGCACTCAGCACTCGGCACTCGGCACTCAGCAGGCCCCGGTCCGGCTTGCCGTGCTGCTTTCGGGTGCCGGCACGACCCTGCAGAACCTGATCGACCGGATCGCTGACGGGCGCCTGGTTGCGAAGATCGTGCTGGTGATCGCGTCGCGAGCGGATGCCGGTGGGCTCGAGCGAGCCCGCCGCGCCGGGATCCCCGCTGTGGTAGTGGCGCGCAAGGAGTTCCCTGACACCGACCGCTTCAACGATGCGTTGCACGACGAGCTGGCGAAGCACGACCTCGACCTGATCATCATGGCCGGTTTCCTGTCGCAGGTTCAGTTGCGGGGCCGCTACAACGGACGCGTGCTCAACGTCCATCCGGCGCTGATCCCCGCGTTCTGCGGGAAAGGATTCTACGGCGAACGGGTTCACCGTGCCGTGCTGGAGGCCGGGGTCAAGGTGAGTGGCTGCACGGTCCACTTCGCCGATGACGAGTACGACCACGGCCCCATCGTCTTGCAGGGTGCAGTACCGGTGTTGGATGATGATACCCCTGAAACGTTGGCGGCGCGGGTACACCAGCTCGAGAACGAACTCTACCCTGAAGCGATCCGTCTATGGGCTGAAGGCCTGCTCGAGATCGTCGGGCGGCGCGTGAGGCTAAGAAAGAGTCCCGAGTGCTGACGACGTTCGCCAACTGCCGGCAGCCTAGGTCACTCTGCCGCAGGCTGTAAGCGCGGGACTTCAGCCTGCCCCGGTCGGCTGAGGCACGCGCGGACTCGGCATCCCTTCAGGGCTCGGCCGTGGCCGCCTCTCTTGTCACCGGTTGTTCCTTACGCGCGGGCTTGGCGGGTTTTTTCTTCGCGCCGGGAGCGAGGACGACGCCCATGAGGCGGCCTTCCATGCGTGCTGTGCCTTCGACGTTCGCCACGTCTTTGAGCGCCTCGCACACCTTCATGAGCTTTTCCCGTCCCAGGTTCTGGTACGCCATCTCGCGGCCGCGAAAACGCAGCGAGAATTTCACCCGGTCGCCGGCAGCGAGAAACTCGCGCGCTTTCTGGATCTGTCGCTCCAAGTCGCCGACGTCCGTCCGGTACCCCAGCCGCAACTCCTTCACCGTCGTCGTCGTTTGCTTGCGCCGCGCCTCGGCTTCCTTCTTGTGTTGCTGATACTTGAACTTCCCGTAGTCGAGGATGCGGCACACCGGCGGCTGCGCCGTGGGTGCGACCTCGACTAAATCGAGTTGCGCTTCTTCCGCGCGCCGCAGCGCCTCCTCTATCGGCACGATGCCGAACTGGCTGCCATCGGATCCTACGAGTCTGACCTGGGGGACACGAATGTGACGATTGATGCGATGTGCATCGGGGGGTGGGGGAACAAACCGTGGGCCTCTTCCGCGAAACGCCAAATGACCTCCTTTTCTTTCGCGCTCCCTCCCGGAGCTTCCTCACCTTACACCGCTATCCCGGCGGAGACAATGGCCGGGCAACCAACATGGCCGGGCAACGAACGCAATTGTACCATGACTCGCGCTCACAACGGCAGGCTCCGAAGCCGCAGCGCGTTACTGATCACCGACACGGAACTGAAGCTCATCGCCGCGCTGGCAATCATCGGGCTCAACAAAACCCCGAACACCGGATACAACACACCGGCCGCCAGCGGTACGCCGAGCGAATTGTAGATAAATGCAAAAAACAAGTTTTGTCGAATATTGCGCATCGTGCCCCGGCTCAAGCGGATCGCACGGGCAATGCCCCGCAGGTCGCCCTTTACCAGCGTCACCCCTGCGCTTTCAATAGCCACATCGGTGCCGCTGCCCATGGCGATGCCCACCTGGGCTTGGGCCAAAGCCGGGGCATCATTGATGCCATCCCCAGCCATCGCCACCACATGGCCCGCAGCCTGAAGCCGTTTTACCACCTCACCCTTTTGGTCCGGGAGAATCCCGGCTTCCACTTCATCGATGCCGAGCTTGCGGGCCACCGCCTGCGCCGTTGTCGGATTGTCACCGGTGAGCATCACGATGCGCAGCCCGCTCCGGTGGAGCATCCTCATCGCTTCGGGAGTGGATTCTTTGATCGGATCAGCCACGCCCAGAATTCCCGCCACGCGGCCATCCGCGGCCACGAACATCACCGTCTGCCCATCCCGCTGCAGGTCCTCGGCACGTTGAGCGAGCGCTGCAGGATCGATCGCCAGCTCCTGCATCAGGGCGCGATTGCCGAGCACCACCGTACTGCCCTCGAGCACGCCGGTCACCCCGCGCCCGGGACGCGATTGGAAGTTCGCCACCTCCGAAAGCTTCAGCTTGCGGGCCAAGGCCGCCGAGACGATCGCCGCAGCGAGCGGATGCTCACTGCCGCGCTCGACGCTCGCCGCAAGGCGGAGCAACTCTGACTCATCAGTCCCCGGCGTGACTTCGATGGTCATCAAGCGCGGCCGGCCTTCCGTCAACGTGCCGGTCTTGTCCACCACGATGCTGTCCACTTTCTCCAAGACCTCGAGCGCCTCCGCATTCTTGATCAGCACGCCCGCCGTTGCGCCACGCCCTGCCGCGACCATGATCGACATCGGCGTCGCCAGACCCAGAGCACACGGGCAGGCGATGATCAGCACGGCCACGGCGTTCAGCAGTGCGTAGGCCATGCGCGGCTGCGGCCCGACGAGCGCCCATATGACGAAGGTCAGCACGGCTGTGAGCACAACCGCCGGCACAAAGTACGACGCGACCACGTCGGCCAGCCGTTGGATCGGCGCGCGTGTGCGTTGGGCCTCGCTTACCATGCGGACGATATGCGCCAGCAGCGTGTCGCTGCCGACGCGCTCGGCGCGCATCACGAAGCTGCCGGTCCCGTTGACGGTCCCGCCGGTGACACGGCTCCCCAGCATTTTCTCCACCGGCACCGACTCGCCCGTCACCATCGATTCATCCACCGCGCTCGCACCTTCGACCACGACGCCATCGACCGGTACCTTTTCTCCGGGACGTACGCGTAGGCGATCGCCGACGTTGACGCGCTCGAGTGGCACGTCCTCCTCACTGCCATCCTCTCGCAGGAGTCTGGCAGTGTTGGGAGCGAGACCAAGGAGAGCTCTGATCGCACTCGTCGTTCTGCTGCGCGCTCGCAACTCCAGCATCTGGCCGAACAGCACCAGGCTGGTGATCACCGCGGCGGCTTCGAAGTAGACGTGGACCGTGCCGGCTTGGCGGAAGGACTCTGGGAAGATCCCCGGCGCGAGCGTGGCCACCACGCTGTAGGTGTACGCGGTACCGGTGCCGATGGCGATCAGGGTGAACATGTTGAGTCGGCGATTCACAATCGAGAGCCAGCCGCGGGCGAAGAATGGGGCGCCGCCCCACATGACCACGGGCGTGGCCAGAAGCAGTTGGATCCACCGCGTCATCTCCAACATGCCGAGCGCGAGGACGGGCGCGGTCAGGACCGCGCTGACCCAGAAGCGGCGGGTCATGGCGCGCAACTCGGGGCTTACCTCTTCGGCCGCCGTGACCGCTGCGGGCTCCAAGTCCATGCCGCAGTCCGGACAGGCTCCCGGCCCCTGCTGGCGCACCTCGGGATGCATTGGGCAGGTATAGATCCCGCTCTCTGCCGCCGGCTGCGGCGCGGCTTCGGCCGGTGTGACTTCCCGTCGCGCCAGGTACGTCTCCGGATCGCCGCGGAACTTCTCGCGGCAGCGCGGATTGCAGAAGTAGTATGTCTGCCCGCGATATTCGTAGCTGCCGCCCTTCGGCGCGGTCATATCGACCGACATGCCGCAGATCGGGTCGATGGCCTTCCCGCGCGGTTGGTCAGTCCCAGAGTGAAGCTCGGTATCGGTGGACATTCGTAGGTGCGTTGCGGCTCGTCAGGCGCCTGCCGCTGTGGCCACTTGATCGAGCGCTCTTTCCAAGCGCTGTTTCACCTCGCGGGCGATGGGTTCCAACTTCGGATTGCCGATCATGCCGAGCACAGGCTCTGGATCCATCGCCTCGACGACGCTGCCACCGTTGTGTTCGTACACCACGACGTTGCAGGGAAGCAGAAGCCCGAGATCCAGCTCCGCTTCAAGGGCGCGTTCCGCCAGCGCCGGGTTGCATGCACCGAGAATGATGTAGGGACGGAAATCAATCTGGCGCTTCTCTTTCATCGTTCGCTTGACATCGATCTCAGTGAGCACACCGAATCCCTGCTCCTTCAGCGCTGCCCTCACCGAGTCGACCGCCTGCGCGTACGGCAGACTGATTCTCACGCCAAACCCGTAACTCGTTCGTTGCCACGCTGTCATTCCAGCTTCCTTTGGGGGACTGAGGACCGCCCGAGTGACAGCTTAGTACTCCAGTTCATAAATTCGGCAACGTATTCGGCGATACCTCTCCGCTCACCCTGAGCCCGTCGAAGGGTGAGCGGACGCCCGCTGGCGCCCGCGTGCCAGCCGCTGTAGCTCCTGCCAGTCACCGCGGATGAGGGCCTCCTTCTTCTTCCGGGCCCATCCTTTGACCTGCCGCTCCGCCGCGAACGCCTCGTCCCGGGTGGGGAACTCCTGCGCGTACGCCAGGCCAACCGGGCGGCGGCACTTCGTGTATCCGCTCGCTGCTCCTGACTGATGCTGCATCACACGATCCTCGAGATTATCGGAGTGCCCGACATAGTAGCAGCCATCAGCACACTGGAGGATGTACATCCAGAAAGCCATGAGCACGGTTGGTACAGCATTCGTGGGGGCACTGGCAGCGCGCGCTCACCTTTCGACTGCGCCTAGCGCGGGGCGTGCCCGCAACCCAATCTTACGAAATGGCGTCTCCTCGGGTAGGACGGTGGTGCTCAAGCCATTCACCCTACCCAAGGAGGAGACGCCATGGAGAAGTTCATAGCGCGGCACGCAGCGCTGGTCAGCAGCGTGCTCTCTGGATTGGACCGCCTGGTGTTCCGCGGGCTGCTGCGCTCGTTGCGCCATCGTGGAATCCGAACGTTCCTGGATCGTGCGGGCGTGCGCCTGCTCGACTTCGGGAGCTTCGCCCAGAAGACGACCGAGCGCGTGAAGGCGGCCGCGTTGGCAGAGGCCGAGCGCGCCCAACGGCCGGTGATCTATATCGAGTCGGCCAGAGCCAGCAAGGAGGACCGCGCTCGCGAGCTGCTGGCGCACCACCCGCTGACAGAGCCCGGGCTCATCTGCGCGCTGAGGACCGTGGAGCCCTGCATGCGCTTCGAGTACCATCGCTCGCCGGACCCCAAGCAACGCGGGCTGAAGCTGCGGCCGAGCAAGTGTCTGCACATCTACAAGTACTACCAGCATCCGAGCTTCGGCTTCATGCACACGCGCCTGCAAACGTACTTCCCGTTCGACGTGCAAGTATGTCTCAACGGGCGCGAATGGGTGGCGCAGCAGCTCACGCTGCGGGCGTCGGAGTTCACCCGTGCGGACAACTGCTTCACCTGGCTGCAGGACCCGCAGCTGGCGCAGGAGTTGATGGACGAGCAGCTGCGCACCGCGTGGCCAGCGACCCTCGCCGCGTTCGTGCCCACGCTCAATCCGCTGCACGAGGAGATCTTCCGCGCCTGGCCGCTGACCTACTACTGGGTGGCCTATCAGACCGAATGGGCCACCGACGTGGCCTTCACGGACGCGGCGGCGCTCGCCAGCCTTTACCCGGCGTGGGTGCGGCACGCCCGGGACCACTTCAAGAGCCCCGATGTGCTGCGCTTCCTGGGGCGCACGGTGCGCCAGCACTGGAAGGCCGACATCGTCACCAGCGTTAAGGAGCGCCCTGAGGGCGTGCGCGTCAAGCACTGGCTCAATGGGAACTCGGTGAAGATGTACGACAAGGCCAGCAACCTCCTGCGCGTCGAGACGACGATCGGCAACCCAAAGGACTTTTGTGTCCTGCGGCCCCGCCGCCAGGACGAGGGTGGCGAGCGGCACAGGGCCGAGGAGGGCGCCAAGCTTGTCTGGCGCAACATGCGCAAAAGTGTCGCCGACCTCCACCGGCGCGCCGCCCTCTCCCAGCGCTCCAACCAACGCTACCTCGACGCCCTCGCCCTGGTCGATGACCCGACGCCGTGCTCCCGCATCTTTGATGCCGTCTCCAGGCCGGTGGTGGACAACGGCCGGCGCTTTCGCGCCGTGCGCCTGGGCGACCCTTGTGATCTCGCGTTGCTGGAGGCCATCTCCCGTGGCGAATTCGTTATCGCCGGCTTCCGCAACCGCGACCTGCGCCAGCGGCTGTATGCACCGCCCAAAACCGACGCCGACGCGCGCCGCCTTTCGGGCAAAGTCAGTCGCCTCCTCCGGCTGCTCCGCGCCCATGGCATTATCCGCAAGATCTCCAAAACCCACCGCTATCAGCTCACCGAGCATGGCCGCCTCCTCACTGCCGCCGTGCGTGCAACCCGCGACGCCAGCATCAAACAGCTGCTCCGCGATGCCGCATGACCACCGCTAACTTCTGCGCGCCACGCGAAGACTTTCGGAGATAGTAGCATAGTAGCTCAGGGTGCGCGGGGTCCGAATACGTCGCCATAATTATGCCCGTGAGCACTTAGCATCTGTCCCGCGCGCCGACAGCCTGCAGAACGACCGTCTCTTCTTGTTTGCCATCTTTCCAGAGCGAAGAGAAGTTGGGTACTGGCCCCCGCTGCGAAGCTTGCTCTTCAAACCAGCGTGCGCCCTGATCGGCGCCGTCTCGAAGCGTGCCTGTCAGTCTGTCGCTTGCCTTGCTGGCATTGGATTAGCAGCATACTGGCTGCACGGCGAGGCTTGAATCAGAGCTTGCGTTCGCTTAGGGTTCGCCGGCCGCGAACCACGCGGCGGCACGCGCCCCGAAGGGGGCGGGGTTGGAACGGACGACGCCATGAGGGAACTGACAGAGTACGATCTCGCTCGCTACAACCGCCAGATGCTCATCCAGGGCTGGGGGGAAGAGGGCCAGGCGAAACTCAAGGCTGCCAGCGTCTTCATCGCCGGCGCGGGCGGCCTCGGCGGCCCGGTGTCGATCTATCTGGCAGTCGCCGGGGTGGGAGAAATTCACATCTGTGACGCCGATGTGGTCGACCTCTCAAACCTCAACCGACAGATCTTGCACCGCGACGAGCGGGTTGGCCATCCGAAAGCCGACTCCGCAGAGGCCACGCTGCGCGAGCTCAACCCGAGCATAAACATAGTGCCGCACCGTGCGTACCTCGACGCCAGCAGCGTCGACTCCATCGTGGGTAAGCCCGATCTCGTCCTCGACTGCCTTGACAACTACGACACGCGGTACCTGCTCAACACCTACTGTATGAAACATAACATACCGCTCGTCCATGGGGCAATCTGGGGCATGTCGGGGCAGGTCACCTTCATCCACCCGCCGGAAACCCCGTGCTTGCGCTGCCTGGTTCCGGAGGCGCCGCCGAAGGAGGTGTTTCCGGTGGTCGGCGTGACGCCCGGCCTTACCGGATGCATCCAGGTGATGGAGGCATTGAAATTCCTGACCGGCGTCGGCACGGTTCTGAAGGGGAAGCTCCTGCTCATCGATGGAGAGTTCATGCGGTTCTCCACCGTGAGCTTCAAGCGGATGCAGTCCTGTCCCGATTGCGGCCAGTTGCAGAGAAGCCCTGATCCGATGCTAGGCCGAAAAGTCGTAGGGGCGGAAAGAAGTTTCAAAAACCCGGCAGGTGGGTCCTGAGGGCCTTGACAATTAGGTTAGGACAAGCTAGTAGGCTTGCCCAT
>JBEKBJ010000089.1:0-22555 GCA_050015455.1 Binatia bacterium | reverse complement strand
TACATGGCCGCGCCGCCCCCGCCCCGTACGTCCGCTGCACGCCGCGTTCGCGCAACGCTTCGTTGAGGAACTCTGAAGGGCGAAAAACGGCTTGATTCTGCACCACTTGACAAATGCCGGCATGGCAGAGGGTTAGGATGAGGGCCGTGTGATGCCTCGAATTTCCGAAGGAGGTACGAGAATGAACCGATCGGCAGCAAAGCTGGGTAGTCGCGCGTTGGGGGTGGGGATATCTACGGCGCTCCTGTCTGCTTTGTTCTTGGTCGCCAGCGCGCACACGGCGGGGGCGGCTGGTGTCGTCACGACGTGCGACGAAGCGCATTTGGACGCAGCCCTCGCCGGTGGCGGGCTGGTGACCTTCAACTGCGGGGGCGCCGCCACGATTACCGTCACCAGTACCAAGACCATTAGCGCCGACACCACCATTGATGGCGGGGGTCTGATCACGATCAGCGGCGGGCACAGCGCGGGCGTCTTCTCCGTGAACCCTAGCGTCAACTTCACGGTCCAGAACCTGATCATCGTCAACGGCACGGGCGCCTACCGCAACGCCTTCGGCACGGGCGCCGGCGCCATTTACAACGAGGGCACGATGACGGTGACCAACAGCACCTTCTACCACAATAGCGCGATCGGCGGCGGTGGCATCTTTAACGACGGCACGCTGACGGTCATCAACAGCACCTTCTCCGACAATAGCGCGGGTGGCGGCGGCGGCATCTACAACAGCGGCACGCTGACGGTCACCAACGGCACCTTCTCGGGCAATAGCGGCGGCGGCATCAGGAGCTTCGACGGTGCGCTGACGGTCACCAACAGCACCTTCTACCACAATAGCGCGACCGCCGGCGGCGGCGGCATCTGGAACTACAACGGCACGCTGACGGTCATCGTCACCAACAGCACCTTCTCCGACAATAGCGCGGTCGGCGGCGGCGGCGGCATCTCGAACGGCGGCCCGCTTACGGTTACCAACAGCACCTTCTCCGGCAATAGCACGACCGGCGGCAACGGCGGCGGCATCAACGCCGTCCTCGGCACGGTGACGGTCACCAACACTATCGTCGCCAATAGCGTGGGCGGCAATTGCGCCGGCAGCGTCACTGACGGCGGCCACAACATCGACGACGGCACGACGTGTGGTTTCACGGGCACAGGCTGTACGACCACGACCGGCACTTCGTTCTGCAGCACCAGCCCTGTTCTCGACCCCACGGGGCTCCAGAACAACGGCGGGCCGACGCAAACCATCGCGCTCCAAGCGAGCAGCCCGGCAATCAATGCCGGCGACGAGTCGGTCTGCACGGCACCGCCCGTGAACAACCTTGATCAGCGCGGCTACGTCCGGCCGGGTGTTGGCGCCACAAGCTGCCCCATCGGCGCGTACGAGTACAACGCGGTCCCAGCGATTACGACCCTGCTGGCGGCCGACCTTTCGGCGACAGCCACGGAGGTACTGCTCACCGATGTGAGCCAGTTCCCGGACACCGGCACGATACGCATCGACGGCGAGGAGATGACCTACAACGGCAAGCAGCTGACCTCCGGAGCGACGGCGCACGCGGAGACCGCGGCCGCGCAGCCGGGGATGCTGCTGAATGTCCAGCGGGGGATGAACGGCACCATAGCGACTTCGCATCAGGCGGGCGCGACGGTGGTGTTGATCGTGCCCGCCTGTGTTGGGGACTGCGACGGCAGCGGCGACGTGACCGTTGACGAGATTCTCACGATGGTGAACATTGCCCTCGGCAACACGCCAGTCACAACGTGCGAAGCCGGAGACGCCAATCACGACGGGCAGATCACCGTCGATGAGATCCTCACCGCAGTGAACAACGCGCTGAACGGGTGCGGCGGCTGACCCCGCCGTCCCGTTGTAATCGAGCCCAGGGCCTGCAAACTGCTGCTACCGTCGCTGGGGTGTCGGGCCACTGTCACACCCAGAGACACCTCTGCCCGTCGGGGGGCGGGGAGCCCACCCTTCGACTGAGCTCAGGGCAAGCTCCGGTGGGCTTGGCGCTCTTGTTGCCGCGGTTTCAACCGCCGGGTAGGGAGATGCGGCGGTTCATGGACACTCCAAGGCGGCGTGTTCGCCGGTTGGATCTCCCAATGAACCTACGGGCCACCAAGCAGTGTGCGGAACGGTTCCCCTCCTTACCAAGGAGGGGCCCGGGGGAGGTTGGAAAGCTCGCGGTAACTCGATCTCCCCCTTCCCCCTCCTTGGGGGACTGTCGATAAATGCGAAGACGTGCTTCGAGAGCCTCAGCACGAGCGGTCTTAGAGTCCATAAAATAAGGGATTTTCCACTCACCCTGAGCCCTTCGACGTTGCTCAGGACATGCTTGTCGAAGGGTGCTTTCAGAGAAAATCGACAGTCTCTAGGTACGGCGCCCCGCCGGTTGGATCTCCCAACAAACCTCCTCGGCAAGCTGAATCCTGGCGCTTGGCGCGCGCCGGCGCCCCTCTGGGCTCTCTACAGGCATCTGCGGTCATCTGCGCCATCTGTGGATGGAATCGTCTTGCCGTACATTGCGCTCGGCAGGCGACCGAGGGGCATTACTGGAAGCGCAGTGGCCTTCGGCCATCCGCCGAAGGTCTTGGTAGCACCGACCGTGGCGTTCGGCGGCCAGAAAATCCCGGCCTGCGCCGCATCCGGGCACGCCGGACTGCCGCGTGGTGTTTAATACGCGTCGATGTGCAGTGGGAGCAAGCGATCAGCCCGCGCTGCGTAAAGAGGACTCCGATACTCAACACCTAGCACTGCATTAGAGCCAGTGCAACTCACCCGCAGCGGTGAGGAGCAGACCGAGCCGCAGCTGGCGCTCGCCGACGATGCCGGCCGCGCGCAACATCTCACCATAGAGCCGCAACTGGGTGGCGTACTGCGGATAGCTGGCGAACACCGAACCGGAAGGTGGGGCGTCGGTCTTGAAGTCGATGACCATCGCCTCCGTCGCCTTCAGCACCAGCAGGTCGATGTATCCGGTCATGAGCTTGCCACCGTTCCATGCCATCGCCAGCGGATATTCCGTAAGCAGCGTGGCACCAGCCTGATCGAGCATGCCGCCTCGACGCAGTGCATCGACTGCTCGTCGCGTGTCGGCTTCCACCTCCGCTAGGTGCTCGGTCAAACCGGCCTCTTGGGCCGCCAGCGACACTGCCCGTGACAGGTCGTCGATAGCGCCGCTCAGGATCAACTCGAGGCTGCGGTGGACAGCTAACCCGAACACTCGCCCAAATCGCTCCGACTCGGCCTTGCGGGCGCGTTCCCAATCGATGCTGATCTCGTCAACCGCAACGGTACCGGCAGCCTCCAGCGTCACCGCGGGGCGGCAACGCCTGGCCTCCTCCGAGCAAGCACCCTTGACATGCGCACTCACTCACAGTTAACTCGGAACAGTCGGAACTACGTCCCCAGCGTTCCCCAAGTGCACGTGATTGTCCAGCAGCACGTAGGCGAAGAGCTGCAGCTCCTCCTCACCCGCCACCATCTGCAAGCGGCGCAGAAAACCCTCTTGGTCGGTGTCGTCGTGAAAGATCCGCCGCCGTTCCACGCCACGGGTGATTAAGTGATAGAGGCACCCTTCGATGTCCAAACGCGGCGCGCGGCGCATGCCACTGGCCTATGACCAGACCACCATCTTAAAACCTAACAGCGTCCCCATCCACCGCTCACGTTATGGACTGCTCCTCACTGCGGGCCGAAGGCCCCCGTCCGATCGGAACCGCCGTATGCGCACCCGCACCTACTGTAGTCTGGCAGCCACGCTGGCCCTACGGGTCAGCCCCGGCCAGCCCATTGGGATTGCCTTGTTCCGTGTCTTATCTCAGCGTCGCCTTACTCACAAACCCTTACGGTCGCCGATTCCGGTGTGCGCGGGCGATGCCCCTCTTGGCACCGATGATCGCCGCTGCCAGCGCCTATACAGCATGCCAAGAGGGGATACAAGCCTAGAAATACACCCAATACACCTTACCACGAGATAAGGGATTCCACTCATGTCACCCTTGATGACATGCTGAATACCGCATCTCAGTATAAATAAGTGTTTATTAACGGAGAACACAAAGCCTGGTATTTTGATATTTCCCCTTTTACGATAAACGTAAAGTAATCCCCTTATAATAGCGCGATTATTGGTTATTCGCATAATTGTCAGGACGTAATTCAGCAACGTCCTATCATAATCCGTATAGGGATCCTCGTAATATCTTTTGGGCAAATTCAACGGCGCCGCCCTACTATAGAGTTCAGTGTTTGGATAAAATCTAAGGGAAAAGAGCAAGAGAGTGTATCTGCCCCTAAATTCTAGCAGTGTATGGATTGTATCTAGAAGCTCCCTTTCGTTGTCCACAAGCGGATTATCGACGATAATGTCGTAGTAAGGAAACACCAATCGCCTATGCTTTTCGAATGTTTCATGGATTTCTCTGTACCTGTCGGGCTTAGCCGGTCGCCTGTATATGTTTAGTGCCTCCGCGTTCGCGGATTGCAAGCCGATTCTGACTCTTTTCAGTCCGGCATCAACAAGCATATCAATTTTGCGTTGTGTCACAAATTCAGGAATTATTCCCATTACGCTGAAAGGTAAGCCGATCTGTTCTCTATATTTTCTGGCAAACTCCTCTATGGTTTCTTCGGACATCGAAAGAAAGCCATCGTCGGGGAAATTAACATACTGAATTCTTGGAGAAAGGGCGAGGCCGTATTTAATTTCGTCAATGATATAGTCGGGGCTGTGACATCGATATCGGTTGTATCCAGGCCCGATTCGTTTGAGGGTATTATTGATGCAGTAAGTGCAGGAAAAGGGGCATCCAAAGGTCGCGAATTGATGATAAACTGTACCCAGGAGCTTTTCCTGAATGTGCTTGCTTAGGGGCACGATGGTGTTGCTGAGAAGAACGTAATGGTTGTCAATGCCGAAGTCCGGGAATGCCAGTGAGTCGAGATTCTCAATTGCAGGGCGGCAGTTATTGATTATCAACTCTCCGTCGACCGACTTCGCGATATTGTTAATTGTATTGTTGTGGGGATTCCTGCAGTACTCGACCAGGGAATCATAACCTTCGCCGATATTGATAAGGCCTGTCATTTTAAGAGCATCTTCCGGGTCGATGGTGGGGTGAACACCTCCTAGAATAATAGGTTTATGGGTCGTCTCAAGGGAGGACACCAATTGCTGAACGCGATGCTTGTCCATGGTCATCATTGTAATGCCGATCAAATCGACGTCGGCCGCGAGTCTCGCTATTTGCTTGAGGACGGCATCCTTGTAACCACGATATTGCTGATTGTAGAATAGCTGCCATATTTCGGTAGAGCTTGGCAGAAACACCATTGTGGTTGTAATCCCGTTTTTCTGGAGATGAGAGGAAACGAGCCGCAAGCCATAGGAAAGAAACATGTCCAATGGGCTGATTAGGAGAACATTACTGATTTGTGGTGTCATTCTTGCGTTCTTTCATTGCCATTTGCCACGGCCGAATGAGCGTGCATGAGGTGGCGTGATTGAGGAGACTCGGTGATCGCAACAGCTGAGTAAGGATAGTGGCGGTAGGGTTACGGATCAGACGCCCAGGCCGAGTCACCGCATAACAGGCCTCCAGTGCCGGGCTGTTGCCGCATTTTCCTGGCGAAGTCAAGGCCCTTGGGGCCCCTTGGGGCCTCGGCGTCCGCCCATGCGGGGTGATGGGTGGCCACGGCGCGGGGGCATAGGAGGCTATGGGACCCCGCCAGCGAGTGGGTCGGGCGGAGTGCAGACGCGTAGACCCCCGCGGTTGAGCAGGTGTGTATAGATCATCGTCGTCCGTACATCGGCGTGGCCGAGCAGTTCCTGGACGGTGCGAATGTCGGCGCCACGCTCGAGCAAATGTGTGGCGAAGTTTAGGTCACGGGTCGAAAGATCCCCGGACTCGTGCAAAATTCACGTATGAAGAAGGGCGCTGAGTCTGCGGCACGCTGCGCGGCCGGTTGCGTTCAGCCACTGGACAAATGGCCCCCATTGCTGACCTCCTAAGGAAGATGAGATTACGCAATCTTCCTGCCCGGGAGGTGGCGGCACGAGCGCCTGCCGATGCTACTCAGGACTGCCCGAGCCAGTGCAACTCGCCCGATGCGGTGAGAAGCAAACCGAGCCGCAGCTCGCGCTCCGCGATTATACCGGCCGCGCGCACCATCTCCCCGTAAAGCCGGAGCTGGGTGGCGTAGTGCGGATAGCTGGCGAACACCGAACCGGAAGGTGGGGCGTCGGTCTTGAAGTCGATGACCATCGCCTGCGTCGCCTTAAGCACCAGCAGGTCGATGTATCCGGTCATGAGCTTGCCGCCGTTGCATGCCATCGCCAGCGGATATTCCGTAACCAGCGTGGCGCCAGCCTGATCCAGGATGCCGATTCCACGCAACGCATCCATCGCACGTTGGGTGTCCGCCTCCGCCTCCGCCAGGTGCTCGGTTAAACCGGCCTCCTGGGCCGCTAGCGACACTGCCAGTGACAGGTCGTCGATAGCGCCGCCCAGGATCAACTGGAGGCTGCGGTGGACAGCCAACCCGAACACTCGCCCAAATCGCTCCGACTCGGCCTTGCTGGCGCGCTCCGAATCGATATCGATCTCATCGACCGCAACGGTACCCGCAGCCTCCAATGTGACGGCAGTCGGTGTAGCCACCGGTTGTGCCGCCGCGCTGATGGCCTGGTCGAACTCGCGTTGCACGGCCAGGAGCTGCTCTTGCAACGCCGCGTCTCCGACGACGCGGCGGGGCAGCTGTACGTAGCTGCCGCGGGCCCACTGCGGCAGCCGCTCGCGGCGGAAAGTCTCGAAACGCCAAGCCTGTTCGGGCTGTACGCCGTTGCCCAGCTCGCTCGTGGCGTATTGGAGTGTCTTGCTCTTGGTCGGGGGCGCCGGCAGCGCAAGCAGATCGCGCGCCCGCGTCGCGGCGACATAGTACAAACGGCGGCGTTCCTGATCACCGAACTGCTTCTCCTGTTCGAGCACGTGCATGCCGGTCGGGTGCTCGATGGCGACCGGCCCGAGACTGAGGGCCCAGGCGCGGGCATCGCGCTCGACGTGCCAAATGCCGCCGCTGCGTTCGTTCAAAGTCTGATAGCCGTCCCACAAGATGACCACCGGGAACTCGAGTCCTTTGGCGCTGTGCGTGGTCATCACGCGTACCGCGTCCAACCCCGGTGGCTCGGGCGCGTCGAGGAAGATCGGGTTTTCAGCCCACGTGCGGAACAGCTCGGTGGCGACATCGTAATCGCGCCCTTCGAGCCCGGCGCGGCGCTCGAGTTCCGAGGCCACCTCGTACAACGCCGCCAGAGTCTGGCGACCGTTGCGCCCGGTGACGACGGTGCGGCCGAGCGCGGTGCGCTCGATGAGGTCGCGCGCCGTCGCGCCGGGCGATTGCGTGTGCCGCCGCGCCCGCAGCTCTTTCACGATCGCCTGCGCCGCTTCCATGCGCGCGCGTCGCGGGCTCACCGCCGGATCTTTGTTGCTGCGAGCGCTGACGGCGTCGCCGCGATCGACGGCAAAGAACGGCGGCTGCAGCAGCGCCGCGACGGCGACGCCGTCGTCACGGTCGGCGAGGGCGCGCAAGCCGAGCAGGTACTGCCGCACCAGCGGATGCGCGAGAAACAACGCGCCGCCACGCGCGCTGTACTCGATGCCGGCCGCCTCGAACTCCCGCAGCAAGAGGCGCAGGTTGGTGGTGACCGCCGCCAGCACCGCGATGTCGCCGGGCCTGACCGGGCGCGCCACATTGGTATCGGGGTCACGCACCGGGTGCTGACCATCAAGCAGCCAGCGCACGTAGCGCGCCAACATTGCCGCTTCGATCGGCCGGCCTTCCGGGGCGAGCAGCCCTTCGTTCTCGACATCAGCGTAAGGCAGTACGTGCACCCCCACGCCGCCGGGGGGGATGGTGGCGCTGGGCGAGAGATCCTCGTAGTTGGCGCGCCCGGTCTGCGGATCGAAGGCCGGGCCGTCGTCCTTGCCGAGCACCTTTGCCAGCTGCTGGTTGAAGAAGGCGATCAGCTCCGGACGGCTGCGGAAGTTGGTCTCCAAGCGCTGCTCGAGCGCTCCGCCCTCGATGAGGCGCTCGGTCGCCAGCCCGTACATGGCGATGTCGGCGCGCCGAAAACGGTAGATCGATTGCTTCGGGTCGCCTACGATGGTGAGCTTGCCGGGCGTCAGCTGCACGCCGTCCCAAGCGCGCGCCCGGTCCGCTTTTGCTCCTTCGGGAGGCGCGGCGCTGGGATCTTCGCAGAGGTAGAAGACGATTTCACACTGCAGCGGATCAGTGTCCTGGAACTCATCGACGAAGATATGCTCGAACAGACCTTGGTAGAACGTGCGCGCCGCAAGATTATCACGCAGGAGATTACGCAACTTGATGAGCAGATCGAGGTAGTCTACGACCTCGTGCTCGGCCTTGACGCGCTCGTACATCGCCCGCACCACCGGAAACAGGCGCACCAACCGCGTCGCCAGCCATCGATGCGGGCCTTGCAGCTGCTCGGCCAACCAACCCTTGGCGGGGCCCTGAGGGCGGATGGCCTTGTAGATGTCCCACCCCGTGGCGTCGCCGTTGAAATCTCTGCCCTTTCGCAGGTCACGACCGCCGAGCGCTTCTTGAACGATGCGGAACGCTTCGGCAGGGTCGTCGGCCGTGCGCAGCCGGCCGAGCGCCCGCGCGATCAGCCGCAGCGTCCGATGCCCCAGCTCGCCGCCGCGCATGAGCTTCACCATGCCGCCCAGGCGGTCGACCGCCGCACGCGCCTGGTCCAACTGCGGGTCGGGGACCGCGCACAGCTCGACGGCGATGTCACGGGTGTCGATCATGCGCGCCATGGTGGCTTCGAGTGACGCGACCGGGCCATAGACATTCTCAGTCCGCTGCATCTGCAGCCCGGCGCGCGTTGCAGCGCGTAACGTCTCCGCCGCTTCGCCGATGAGGGTCGGATCGGCATCGGCCGCGAAGGTACCCAGCTCCGTGCGCAAGCTACCTGCCTCCGCGGACCGGCGCAGACGCAGGAAGGTTTCTCTCACCAGCTCGGTGGTGTCTTCGACGAGCGCGTACGCGGGGCTGAGCGCCGCCTCGACCGGGCGCAGCCGCAGCAGGCGGTCGGCGAACCCGTGGATGGTGCCGACGAAGGCCGCATCGAGGTTTGCCAGGGCATCGCGCAGCAGGGCGGCGCGGCGCTCTTCGCGTCCGACCTCGCGCTCCAGCTCGCGCAGGAGTTGCTCGCGAATGCGGAAGCGCAGCTCGCCGGCAGCCCGGCGGGTGAAGGTGATGAGTGCCATGGCCTGGATGGCGATCGGCTTCACTCCGGCTGCGCGCGGCGCAAGGAGTTCGACGGCGCGATCGATGACGGTCTTGGTTTTCCCGGTACCGGCGCCGGCGATGACGGCGACGTTGCGCTCGCGTTCGTGGACGATGGCATCACGCGCCCCCTGATCGGGTGGGTAGAGAAGAGACGTGGTGCGCATCACCGCTCCCCCTCGCTCTCCTGCCGCTTGAAACGCGCGAAGGGCTCGAGCGGATCCGCCGGGGGTAGGTTGTTCAGCTTCACTGCCGCGCGCTGCGCCGCGCCGTCACCGCAGGCGGGCACGAAGGGGCAATACCTGCAATCCTGCGGATTCGGCGTGCGTGGAAAAAGTCCTTGGCTCAACAACTGACGGGCGAGGCTCATCCACTCGCGGGTGTGTCGCCGCAACACCTCGACGTTGGACCCCTGGAAGGCGCGGTCCGGTTCGCGCGCCGCCGACGGATGCACGTACGCGGCCAGAGCCACCGGCGCGCCGCCGTAGCCGCTCGCCTCAAGCGCGAGCACATAGAGGCCGATTTGCAGATCCCGACCCGCGTTGATCGGGTCCTCACCGAAATCGCGGACGCGCCCGGTCTTCAGATCACGGACCGCCAGCGCCCGGACGCCGATCCGGTCGACGCGATCGATCTTGCCGCGCACGTACAGATCGCCGCTTGCCAGTGCCAGCCGGACCGCTTCGGGCTCGCCGAAGATCAGCTCGCTGTCGAGAAACTCGCGCGCTCGCAGCCCCCACTCGTAGTGCACCAGCTGCTCGATCTGCCGGAGCAAGCGGTTGCGCTCGCGGGCGATGCCATCCTCGCCGCGCATCGGGTACTCATGCCGCAACTCGTCGAAGGCTTCCTCTGCAATCGCCCTGGCGCGCGTGACCCATTGATCGAAGCTGCCCTCGTGCCGGCATAGCGCCGCCCCGCCCTCGCGATAGAGGCGCTCCGCGGCGGTGTGGAACAACGAGCCGTACGTGGCCGCATCGATGACGTCCGTCGAAGGGGCCGCGGTCGGCTCCGTCAAGTGCAGGACGCGCTCCAGCAGGAAGCGATGCGGGCACCGCAGCAGCGCGGTCAGCGCCGACGCCGAGATCGGATACTGCGGCTGCAGGCCGGCGGGTGTGGCCGCCGCCCAAGCATCGGTGACGATTCCGTCCATGGCGCCGAGCGACGCGGCCTCAACGGTGGCTAGACGCTCCCAGAGCTGGTCGACCGCCAGCGCTCCGTCGCGCGTCCATTCCGCAGGCACGACGATGCTGTCCGCCTCGCGCGGCTGGGTTCTCAGGCACGACGGCACCGCGGCGAGGGCCGCGCGTGCCGAGAGCGGGTGCTCTGCGGCGTAGCGCGCGCGCGCCTGGCGGCCGGCGTTGAAGTAGACGGAGCGCAAGCGCGACGCGGTCGGCACGTCACCTTCGTCCGTCAGGTCCCCACTCGGCCGCCCGAGAGCGGTGGCAACTTCGAGCATGATCCCGGACACTTCACGTTCGCTGCGGTCGACCCACTGCCGCGGCGCCGACAACGCCAGTCGCTCGCGTGCCCCGGTGACTATTCGAAACACGTCATGAATGTCGTCGAGCACATGATCGGCCAGCCGCGGAACGACGACGTCGGCAGCCTGCAACTCCCGCGCGGCATTCTCCAGCTGCCGCCGCAAACCGTCGGGAACGATCGGATCATCATGCGGTGTGTGCGGCAACGCCCCCTCCGCCAAGCCCAGCACGCGCACCGCGGCGAAGGGCAAGCCGCTGGCCTTCGAAGGCGCGCCGATGAACACGCAGGGCTCGCCGAAGCGCGCCGTCGGGCGGCGCTCGGAGCGCACTAGGTCCATGAGAAACCGAACGGCGGAGAAACCCGTGATGTCCTGGGCGCCGGGGTCGTTCAAGATCGGCTGCAGCCGTTCGTCGATGACGTCCAGAGCATTTGGAGGCAGCGGCGGCACACGCACATAGCGCTCGCAAAACCTCCGGAACGCGTTCCAGAACGCCGGCAACGGGGCGCCGGCGATCACGTCTTCAGCCAGCTCCTGCAGCGCGGTGATGGCGGCAAGGATCGGCTCGACGTCTCGCAGCCAGCGTTCAGCGGCCGTGCGGTCACGCGTAGTGAGCTGTTCCACGCGGTCGGTGTTCTGCGGCGCGGTGGCATCGGGCTGCTCGAGTAGCCTTCGCAGCGCGTCGCGCCGCCGCCTGAGCCGCGGCACCCACTCGCTCGCGCCGGCGGGATCTCCCGGGGTGCCGCCCAGAATGCCGGCGCCGTATACGATCTCGGCCGCGCGCGATGGGGACAGGCGCACGTGAACGGCGTCGTGGTCACCCTGGCCGCGGCGAAGCGTAGGGAGGATACGGATAGTGGCCTCCGCTTCCAGGCCGCGCGCGACGGCTTGCAGCACGGCGAACAGCCGCATGCCCGCAGCGAAGGCGGCCAAGCTCAACCCTCCGGCGACGTGGGCGCGAATCGGGCTCTGCTCCGGACCGTGCGGCAAACGCGCAAGCCGGTCGATGAGCAGCGGCGCATACGCATCGACCTCGGGAACCACCAACGCGATCTGCTCAAGCGCGGTCCCACCGGCGATCTGCTCCGTGACCCAGGTCGCGGCGGCCTCGATCTCATCCTCGATGCTCGGGTACTCTTCCAGATCGACGGTTCCGTCCGGACCGCGCGAGCGTAAGCGCTGCGGATCGGTGAGCACTTCCGGCAACGCAAAGAGGAAGCGCTGCACCACGTCCAACTCTGAACCAGCCGCTTGCTCTGCTTGCGCGTCCGCCGCCGTTGGAGTTATCCGCTGGCTTCCGGCAATCAGCTGTCGCCAGCGCTGTGTACCGATACGTCGCGGGCGCGCTTCCTGCAAAACAATGCGAACTGCGGGCAACGTGCGCAAGAAACGCAGGAGCGCGGCTGACGGCGAGGCTGCGAGCAGGACAAAAATCGGGCCGAAGGCGGCGAGCAACTCGGGGCGACACGCAACGACGGCGGCCGCTTCCGTGAGCACTTGCGCGGTGCTGGCGGAGGTCCCGCGGCCGGCATCGGCGGCTTGCCACGTCAACGCGACGTCGTGCAGTCGGTCTGCGCCGCGCTGGTCTGCGGCGGCGATACGTTGCGAAATCGCCGTCAACAGCTCGGCATTCACGCCGCTCGCTTCCATGTCGGCAATGGTGCGAGCGAAGGCATCGACATAGCCTTGTCCGGAGCGCAGCTGCTCGGCGTTGAAGTAGCGCAGGTCGTCAGCCAGCGCCCGCGACTCGAACAGATGAAGTATGCAGAGCTGTCGCAAGTCCTCGCGACCGGGCCTGCACACGTGTCCGGCGCGGAGCAGTAACTCGCGTGCAAGCTCGAGCGGACGCAGGAAGAGCACGCCCGCGAGATCCTGTGGCCGGCCGCATTCGATGCAGATGTGGCGGCGGATGGCGTGCGCCTGCCGTTCCGCGGCGACCAACACAACCGCACGCCGGCCTGGGCGTTGCGGCACAGCGCCAAGCTGTTCGGCCACCCACCGGACTGGCGGTGCGAATATGGCTTCGAACGTGCTCACAGAACCTTTCTAGGTCACTCGGGGTTCAGAATCCATCTGCGCTTGAGCCAAGTCTTGCGAAAGTCGGCGGCAGCAATGCTGCATCGTGTTCGTGCTCGTGAATCGCGCTCGGGGGTGGCTGGAACCATTGCGCGGGCCGCACGCCAGTCCCGCTTGCTTTCTTTTAAGCCAGCTTCTCTGAGGAGCTCGGCTGCACTTCGGGCGGCGCTGCGATGAAGGCGCGAGCGAAGCGCTCAGATAGCACGGCGCGCATGCGCTCGCTTCTTCTTGCGGCGTTCGGTTTCTGGCCGACGAAAAGCGGCTCGGTGGATTTGAAAGCGAGATCCTTGCGCCGCTCCCGCAGGTACGTGCGCAGCGCCTCGCGGGCCTTTGGATGTTCCAGGTAGATCGTCCGCGGCCTGCAATATTTGGTGTCGCAGGGGCGGGGCCGGCGGTGGTTCGTCGGGATTGTGGGTGAGAGGCGACAGCGGGCACCTGGTGCGGGCGGGCGAGTTATTTGATAGTCAGGTGGACAGCGGCAAGCGGACGCGATGAATGACAGAGACGACGACGTGCTCTTGCCAGGCGGCGGGTTGGAACCCAGGACGCGAAGCCACGGCCGCAAGTGGTGGGTTGCAGCGGCGCTGGCGCTCGTAACACCGGCCTTCGGGCAAATCTACAACGGCCGGCTTCGAAAAGCGGTCGTCGTGTACTTTGCCGCTCCGCTTGGGCTTTTTATTCTTTTTTCTGTTGCCGTGTCCCTCGGAGGGATCAGCGGACGAAAATACCTCATAATGCTTGCTGCTGTCCCCTGCCTCTTCATGGTGGCTGGCGTCGTGGATGCGATAATCTCGGCGAGAAAGCAGAGCGGCACTTACGAACTAAAGCCCTGCAACCGCTTGATTGTTTACGTGGTTGTTTACGTCGCAATGTGCCCAGTCGCACTCGTTGTCGCCCTTCTGATTCGAGCAAGCGTGGTGGAAGCCATTTGGGTTCCTTCTGGGGCCATGCTGCCGACCATACAGATCGGTGATCGTCTGTTTGTGAGTAAGCTCGCCTACGGCATGCATCTGCCGTTCGTCGACCGGGAAGTCACGCGGTGGAGTCCCTTGCACCGGGGCGACGTCGTGGTGTTCACCTCGCCGGTCGACCGCAACATCGATTTAATCAAGCGGGTGATCGCGGTCGCTGGGGACACCGTCGAGATCCGCAAGAAGCGCGTCTACATCAATGGCGAGGGGGTGGCCGATCCACACGCCAACTTCACAGACACTCGGACCCCCGATGCGATGCCTAGAGATCAATTTGGTCCGGTCACGGTGCCTTCCGGCAAGTTTTTCGTGATGGGCGACAACCGCGACCAAAGCTACGACAGCCGCCACTGGGGCTTTGCTGACGAGCGCGATGTGAAGGGCCAAGCCATCTCCATCTACTGGTCGAGGGACCGCGACAGGATCGGTGTGACCGTCCAGTGATCTGAGCACGCCGCCGCCGTGCTGGCGTCGGTCGGATGATCAGCCCAAGCAAAGGCAAGCTGTTAAGAAACTGTGCCTTGTGGGGACGCCAGCCATTGTGCTAGGAAACTAACATTCCCGTATAAGGGCGTATTCAGCGCGCCCGCATTTTCATAATATCACTCTGAAAGGGCAAGCTTATGAAGCTTGTCTTGGCTTGCCTCGGGGCCGGGATCGATCGGCGGAAGCTTGATCGAATCTTGCTCAGTCTTGGTGGTCATGTGACGCGGGCGCCCATGATCTCGCCCACCCTCGCGCAGCCGGCGGGTGATCTCGGCGCTGGAAGCTCAGAGCGAGTTGCTGGCGCTCCTCACGGGCCTGTTCGTCCGCGCGCCACTTCTCTCCGGGCCACCACGCGCGATCGGCTGCGCCTTGGGGCGACGATGCAGCGCAGCATCGAGGGCGCGGAGGTGGAAGCTCGCGTAGTTATCGAGGAACCGAGCACGATTCACGAACACGACGTACGATTTGCTTGACAATTGGCATGTGCTGGTGGTGAGGTAGCATAGCTGAGGAAGGTGTATGATCGCACATGGGCGAGGCTACATTGTTCTGGCAACGGTCGTCTGCTGCGCGGCTTTGGCATTGGCGGGATGCGGCGCCGACGGCACCTCATCAGTGTACTTTCCACCCGGCAACTCCGCGCCTTCGGTTTCGGGTACCGTCTACGCCCCGAACGGAGAGTTCGCCGCCGCAGAGCGGTGGCGGCAATGGCTCGATGCGCTTTGGCTTATGCCACGTGCGTACGCCGCTCTGGGGAGCGAGGCTCCCGTCATCACCGAACAGAATGTGGCCCTGTCCAAGCTGGATGCGGACGAAGCGGCACATGGCCACCCCGAACTGGGGCAGTACCTCCTGGCAAACGGGCCTACCGATCCGGCGAATGGCACGTATTTCATCTCCGCTGATGAGCTGGCGAATTTTCAATCCGGTGAGGACGCCAGTGAGATCATCGTGCAGGTGGGGAGCGGCGGGACGCTCACCCGCGCCTTCATCCTCTCGTGCACGGCCGGCGCCACCGTGTCGTGCACCAACGCTGACATCGATGCCGTGAGTGAGACGCTGGTGCGGCTGGTAATGGACCGTCTGACGGAAGCGCCGTCGGTCTTGCTGAGTAACTTTACCCGTGACGGGCTGCAGCAAATGTACGACTACGCGCAGCAGGCGCTACTTGCGGAGAATGTCTCCGGAGCCAGCGTGCAAGAGATCAACGATAACGCTTACCAGCTGCTCGCGAACAACAAGACCATCCACAGCATCATGGACGACGTCACCGGCATTCCGGCCGCCACGCAGTGAGGGTGTGAGCGGGTGCGCGAGTACACGGGTGATTTGTTGCCACCGGTAACTCGCTCGGCCGCTCACCCGTTCCCACGCGCGCGCCACCAAGAGAACACCGGCACGCCCGAGGCGACGATGAGGAGGCCGGGCCAAGTGTAGCGCGGCTTGACGATGAGCAGGTCGATCATGATCAGCGCCGCCAGCACGATGTACGCCGCCGGGACCAGCGGATAGCCGATGGCGGCATACGGGCGCGGCGCTCTGGGCTGGCTCCGGCGCAGGATGAAGATCGCGCCGACGGTCAACACATAGAAGAGCAGGGCGGCGAAGATGACGTAGTCGAGCAAGTCGCTGTAGGTTCCCGACAGCGTCAACACGGAAGCCCAAAGGCCTTGCAACACCAGCGCGGCCGCTGGTACGCCGCGTGTATTGAGGAACCCCGCGGCGCGGAAGAAGAGGCCGTCGCGCGCCATGGCGTAGTAGACGCGCGCGCCGGACAGGATGAGGCCGTTGTCGCAGCCGAAGGTGGAGATGATGATGGCGAGCGCCATGATCACCGCGGCAGCCTGCCCGAGCATGACCTGCATTGCGGCAGTGGCCACGCGGTCGCTGGCCGCGAACTGTATGCCGCGCCCTAGCGCCGTGGCGGCGGCCGGATCGCCCTGCAGCGGCAAGGCGGCGAGATAGACGACGTTGGCGGCGAGATACAACACGATGACGAGGCTCGTGCCGATGGCCAAGCTCAGCGGTACGGTGCGGGCCGGGTCGCGCACCTCGGCCGCGGCAAAGGTGATGTTGTTCCAGGCATCGGCGGAAAACAGCGCCCCAACCATGGCGGCGCCGATCAGAGGAATCAGACCCACAGTTGGTGATCCCCAGAACTGCTCAAGGTTCGCCTGTACCGCCGCTGGGTTGCGGCCGACGGCGAGCCCCAACACTACCAGCACCAGCAACGACCCCACCTTGGTCGCGGTGAAGACGTTTTGCACCAGCTTGCCTGTGCGCAGCCCGCTGCAGTTTGCCGCCGTGAGCAGGGCAATGACTGCGATCGCCACGCCCTGTTGCACCGAAACGGAGAACGGCCCCAGGTGCGCGGCCGTGTCCAATACCGGCACGAGGGTCGCCGTGAACTTCGCACACGCCACCGCTACCGCCGCGATGGTACCGGCCTGAATCACCAGGAACAGGGTCCAACCGTACAAGAAGCCCACCAGCGGCCCGTACGCCTCGCGCAGGTACACGTACTGGCCGCCGGCGTGCGGCATCATGGCCGCCAGCTCACCGTAGCTCAGCGCACCGATGACGGTCATCACGCCGGCGATGAGCCAGACCACCAGCAGCCAACCGGGCGCGCCGACCTGGCGCGCGATGTCGGCCGAGACGATGAAGATGCCGGAGCCGATCATCGAGCCGGCAACCAAAGCGGTGGCGTCCCACAACCCGAGACCGCGGACGAACTGGCTTGTGGCTCGTTGCTTATGGCTTATGGTCTTTTTCAGTTGCGCCACCCGCGATCTACCACCCGCCACGGGCCATATACGAGCGTTCAGCGCTGGCGCAGGCGCCGCGTGCGTTCGAGCGCCGGCTCCAGGTTGGCTAACCGGCTGTGATGACGCCCGTAGGTGAAGTAGATCGTTAGGCCGATGATTAGCCAGACGAACAGACGCAACCAGTTTTCCCAGCCGAGGTAGAACATCATCAGCAGATTGCTCGCCATGCCGAGAAGCGGCACGAACGGGACGAACGGAGTGCGAAAGGGGCGCCGCAGGCGGGGATTCGTGCGGCGCATGACCAGCACCGCGACGCAGACGATGACGAAGGCCATCAACGTGCCGATGTTGACCAGGTCGGCGAGGATCTTGAGCGGGAAGAGGGCGGCGACCGAAGCCACGAGCACCCCGGTGAGGATGCTGGCCTTGTACGGCGTGCGGAAGCGTGGGTGGACGGCGCCGAAGAAGCGATATGAGATCAGCCCATCCCGCGCCATGGCCAGCAGGATGCGCGCCTGGCTGAGCAGCAGCACGAGCAACACGCTGGTGATGCCGACGACTGCACCGAGCGAGATCAGGAACATCGCGACCGGCAGCCCGCGCGCGCCGAAGGCTTGCGCCACGGGAGCGTTCAAATCGATCTCATTGTATGGCACCATGCCGGTGAGCACGGCGGCCACCAGAATGTAGAGGACGGTGCAGATCAAGAGCGAAGCGATGATCCCGATCGGCACATCACGTTGAGGGTTGCGCGCTTCCTCAGCCTGCGTCGAGACCGAATCGAAGCCGATATAGGCGAAAAAGATGTACGCCGCGCCGCGGAATACGCCGCTGACGCCGTATGGCAGATACGGGTGCCAGTTCTCGGGACGAATATAGAAGGCGCCGACCACGATCACGAACCCGACCACCACCAGTTTGAGCAGCACCATCGCCGCGTTGAAACGAGCGCTTTCGCGGATGCCGACGACGAGAATGACCGTGATGCCCAACACCACCAGTGCCGCCGGGAGGTTGCAGTACGAGCCGGTTTGCATCCAGCCATGCGTCTGCGGATCGAAATCGAACGGCGCCGCAATCCAATGCGCGGGCAGCTGAATGCCGAACAATTGCAGAAACGAGAAGAGATAATGTGACCAGCCGTGCGCCACCGTGCTCGAGGCGACGGCGTATTCGAGCAGAAGGTCCCAGCCGATGATCCAGGCAAGCAGCTCACCCAAGGTGGCGTAGGCGTAGGTGTACGCGCTTCCAGCGACCGGCACCGTCGAGGCGAACTCGGCGTAGCAGAGAGCCGCGAGACCGCAACCGATTCCTGCGACCACAAACGAGAGGGTCAGTCCTGGGCCGGCGTAAACGTTGGCCGCTAACCCCGTCAAAACGAAAATGCCGGCCCCAATGATCGCACCGATGCCTAACGCGGTCAGCGTCACCGGCCCCAGCACACGGCGCAGGCGGTTCTCGCCGGCCATCTCCTCTTCGAAGAGCTTGACACTCTTGACGGCGAACAGTTGTTGGCGCAGGTCCATGCGTTCTCACGAAACGCCGACCATAGGGAACCCGCGCCAACCCGTCAACCGAGCAGAAACAGGATCGCCAGGCCGGCGAGAATTCTGTAGTAGCCGAAGCCGGTGAACTTGTGGCGTTGCACGAAATGAATGAAGGCACGCACCACGATCAGCCCGGACACGAAGGCGGCGACGAAGCCGATGCCGAGCGGAATGGCATCATGGATGGTCAGCAGATGGCGCGCCTTGAACAGGCTATACAGGCTGGCGGCGAACATCGTGGGGATGCACAGATAAAACGAGAACTGCGTCGATGTGGGACGGTCCAGGCCCACAAGCATGCCGCTGATGATGGTGGCGCCGGAACGCGACACGCCGGGAATCATCGACAGCACCTGCGCCAGCCCCACCCAGAGAGCCTGCCTCCAGCGCGTGTTGCCGATGTCACGCACTTCAAAATGCAGCGAGCGGCGCTCGACGAAAATGATGATGACGCCGCCGACAATCAGCGTAGTCGCTACCACCGTCGGACTGAAGAGATACTCCTCGATGAGGTGGTGGAACAGGAAGCCCACGATTGCCGCAGGCAGAAAGGCAAGCAGCACCTTCCCGATCAGGTTCCGTGACTCCTCCTCTGCCGGCGCCCTCTCGACCAAGCTGAGCAGCGGCTTCCAGTAATGCCAGACCACCGCCAGGATGGCGCCCAACTGGATGAAGATCTCGAAAGTCTCGCGCGAGGCTTCCGGATAATCGATGATGTACGACGCTACGATGAGATGTCCGGTCGACGAGATCGGCAGGAACTCGGTGATCCCTTCGACGATCCCCAACACCAACGCCTTCAGTGCAATCATTCAGACCACGTCTCCCAGCCCCCACGCCTCCTTCGACTTCTGACCACGATCGCGTGTGGCTAGACTATTCGGGGACGGAACGCAACCTGATCCGCTCAAGTTCAACCAGTTGGCAGACGAATTAGAAGCGCAGCACCGCGGCGCTTGAGGTCCTCCTGGAGCTTGTCCGTCCCCTTATGCTTTGGAATGCGCGAGAGCATAAGCCGCAGGGCCGCCAGCTTCTCCGCAGGAGTCTTGGCCCGGGTGAATTGTTGCGCGGCGGCGCGGTACTCCGGTGTCAGATTCGCTGGCATGGCGCGGCTCCGACCGCCACCACCCTAGCACCCCCGTCGTTGCGGACGAGCGGCTGGACCAGCCCCTTCGCTTGCCGCCGCGGCGGCATCGCCGCGGGCGGCATCTTCACATCGGGGGCGGCTGCGGTTAGAGTGGCGCGCCCGATGCGTTCCGACCTGACCGATCTGAATCCGCAGCAGCGCGAAGCCGTGCTCCACGTCGATGGACCGCTGCTGATACTTGCCGGCGCCGGCAGCGGCAAGACCCGCGTGCTGACGCACCGCATCGCCCACCTCGTCTGCGATCACGGCGTCGAGCCGAACCACATCTGTGCCGTCACCTTCACCAACAAGGCGGCGCGCGAAATGCGGGACCGCACCGAGCGGCTGATCGGCTCGGACGCGAAGCTGTGGCTGACCACTTTTCACTCATTGTGCGCGCGTATCCTGCGCCGGCACGCCGAGCGCATCGGGCGCCGAAAGGACTTCACGATCTACGATGAGATCGATCAGCGCGGTCTGCTGCGCCGCGTCCTCGCCGGCCTCGAGCTCAATGAAGAGGTGTACCCGTCCTCCCGCCTGTTGAGCGAGATCGAGCAGGCCAAGAACGAGGGCCGCGGCCCCACGGACGCCCTCGCCGGCGATCGACGATCGCCCATGCTGGCTGAGGCGTACGCCACGTATCAGCGCCTGCTGCTCGCCAACAATGCCGTGGACTTCAGCGACCTCCTGCTCCTCACGGTGGAGTTGTTGCGCGGCGACGCGGAGGTGGCAGCCCGTTATCAGCAACAGTTCCGTTATCTCATGGTCGACGAATATCAGGACACAAACCGCGTGCAGTACGAGCTGCTGCGGCTGCTCGGTGCCGAGCACCGCAACGTCTGCGTGGTCGGCGACGACGATCAATGCATCTACCGCTGGCGCGGCGCCGACCTCTGCAACATCCTGGATTTCGAACACGACTTTCCCGGCACGCGGGTGCTGCGGCTGGAACAAAACTACCGCTCCACCAAAGCCATTCTGGCTGCGGCCGGAAGCGTCATCCGACACAACGCCGGACGCAAAGGTAAGACGCTGTGGACTATGAACGAGACGGGTGGACTGATCACGTTGCACGCGGCCTTCGACGAACGGGCCGAGGCGCATTACGTGCTGCGCTGCATCGACGACCTCAGACGCGAGGGCTACGCCGCCGGCGATATGGCCGTCTTCTATCGCACCAATGCCCAGTCGCGTGCCGTGGAGGAAGAGCTGGTCCGCCACCGTGTCGCCTACAGCATCGTCGGCTCCACCCGGTTCTACGACCGCAAAGAGGTCAAGGACCTGCTGGCGTACTTGCGGGTGATCGCCAACCCCGACGACAGCGTTAGCCTGTTGCGCATCGTGAATGTGCCGCCGCGTGGAATCGGCAAGACCACCATCGAGGTGATTGAACAGGCCAGCAGGCAGAAGGGTATGGCGCTGGGTGCCGTCATCGCCGACGCGAGTGGACACGGGGCGCCCCGCGCGGCGGCCGCGAGGCTGGCGGAGTTCGGTCGGATGTTGGAACGCTGGCGCGCGGCGGCCAGCGGGCCGGTAACGCAAGTTTTACGGGCGGTACTGGCGGATAGCGGTTATATCGAGCGCCTGGAGGCGGAGCACACGGCGGAAGCCGAGGGCCGCGTCGAGAACATCAAGGAGCTGCTGAGCGCGACCGAACAATTCGATGCGACGGCGGAGGACCCGTCCCTGCATGCCTTCCTCGAGCAGATCGCGCTCATTGCGGATGTGGACACCTACGCCGCGGCCCGGGATCGGGTCACGTTGATGACGCTGCACAATTCGAAGGGCCTGGAGTTCCCCGTCGTCGTCATCATCGGTTTGGAAGAGGGTCTCTTCCCGCACGAGCGGTCGCTGGCGCATCCGGAGGCGGTCGAAGAGGAACGGCGGCTGTGCTACGTGGGCTTCACGCGCGCGCGCCGGCGTCTCTTTTTGGTGCACGCGCAGCAACGGCATCTCTTCGGGCGTACGCAGCGAAACGAGCCGTCACGCTTTCTCGCCGAAGTCCCCAACGAGTTGCTGCGTCTTGACGTGCCGGCGCCGGCTGCGGACGACGAGCCGACCGTTGACTACTCGTATTCACAGCTGCCGGTGCCCCGGCGCGCGGCCACCCGCGGGCCGCGGCCGCCAGTGGGCACCGGCGAAGGTTTCGCCGTCGGCCAGCGTGTCTTCCACGCCGAGTTCGGTGCGGGGACAATCCGTGCAGTGGAAGGCAGCGGTGAGCGCACCAAGCTCACCGTTCGCTTCGACCACGCGGGGTTCAAGAAACTGATGGCGGGTTTTGCCGCTCTTGAGCGGCTGGGCGCTTGAAGCGGGCGAGCGCCTCGCCGGGCCTTATCCGAGGCCCTGTTAACTATAGCTTCCGACTTCCTCGTGTGGACGGTGGCCGAAGACCGGCTCCAGGGAAGGTCGCGACACGAGGTAATGGAAGGGGCGGAAGATCAGCCATTCGGCCGCGTACCCGATCGGGTAGACCAGATATGCCGCCACCCGCAGCGGATACGATTGGCCGTCGTCGTATTCGTCGTGAACAGCGGCGGCGGGACCGGCGGTGAACGCCAGTACGATGGCGAGCAGGCTGGCCGCGATCAATCGCTTCATAGACTCGATCCTCCTGGTATAGGGTAGCAAAGGCCCCGCGCCTTTACAAAGCCTCTTTCTAGGTCCCAAATCCGGCGCTAACGCACCGGCGCGCGCGATCCGGCGCGTTGGGCGCCGCTGCGGGCG
The DNA here is from genome assembly GCA_050015455.1 of Binatia bacterium. GTDB lineage: Bacteria > Desulfobacterota > Binatia > HRBIN30 > HRBIN30 > JAGDMS01. Next base: position 55 of record JBEKBJ010000089.1, on the reverse strand, counting down.
GCTGACGCCGGCCGGGCGGCCCGCTGTGGTCGGCGAGTGGGCCGAGCCAAACTGC
>JBEKBJ010000088.1:0-23145 GCA_050015455.1 Binatia bacterium | reverse complement strand
AGCCTCCCTTCTGGCTGCGGCTGTCACCGCAGCGCTCTGTGGTTGAACTACTCAGAAGGGTCATGGCTCCCGTTTCCATTTACAAGCAACTCCCATCACAGACGAGCGCATGGTAACTCCCATGCCGGAAGTGGCACGGGCGAGGGGAGCTTGTTTTGTTCTGCCGATCCCGAGGGTCGCGCAGCCGATGAGCAGGCCGGCGCTCCCACCAGCGCGCGTGCGTGTCATAAGCGTTTCACCCGCGACATTTCGGCACCGTGATACTGGAATTGGTTGCGGAATGGAAATGAGCATCGGCAGCGATGTTTCTGTGAGGTTCACCGGAGGTTCCGAAAAGGACCGTTTTCGGGACGGAGGTAGCGATGTACTCACGACGGCAGCTGAAGCGCGAGGCGACGACGCGGGAGCTCTCCCTACTTTGCCGAAATGGGGGTATCCACTCCGCGCAAGTAACCCTTATTGGTTCCTACAAGAGAAATAGAAAACGAACCAGAGAGGCACCGAGCCCACAGAGGAGATGCTGAAAAGGCTGAAACTGTTGTTGCCCTTGATTCTGCATGTTTCTTCTCGGTGTTCTCTGTGCGCGTGAGCCGCCATGGGCTGTTGTGGCGCTCTTGTCTGTGGCGCGCACGGGGTTTCTCACGGGTGGGCTTCGGCGTGAGCGGCGCCTCGCTTGGCGGTGTAGCGCTTGAGTTTGATGCGGTCGGTGCGGACATGGGCAAGATCGTACTGCGCCTGCTGCGTCAGCCAGCTTTGGGCGCTGCCCCCGAAGACCTTCGACAAGCGCACGGCCATTTCGGGTGAAATCCCGCGCTTCTCGTTCACCAGTTCGGAGAGCGTGGTCCGTGTGACGCCCAGCGCGGCAGCGGCGTCCGTGATGGTCAAACCTAAAGGCTCAATGCACTGGCGCAGCACAAAGCCGCCGGGGTGTGGGGGATTCTTCATCGGCATGGTTCCATCTCCTAATGGTAATCAGTGTAATCAACGTCCAGCGCCGCGCCGTCGGCAAAGCGAAAGACCACCCGCCAATTGGCGCGAACCGTCACCGCCCACCAGCCCTTTAGGTCGCCCTTGAGTGGGTGCAACTTGAACCCTGGCATATCCAAGTCCGCAACCGTTCCGGCGGCGTCAAGGCGTGCGAGAATGTCACGCAGCTTCTGCGCATGTTCTGCAATCACGCCGCGCGGGTCGTCCTCCTCGTGAAGTCGTTTCAATCCTTTGTGGCGGATCGATCGAATCACACACAAAAGTGTAATGCGTTACGTAACGCACGTCAAGGCCGGCCCCGATTCCCGTGGTGAGGGAAGGCCGGACCCTGTTTCTCAAGACGATCTATCCGAGCCGAAAGGCGACCAGGAAACGCACGCATGGAGAGCCAGAATGAAAAAACGCAAATTCCATGACGACGAGGAACGGAAACTGATCACCGCATACGAGCGCGGCGAGTTCAAACCCGTGAAGGACCAGAAGAAGGCGAAGCAGGCTGCAGTCCAGGCGGCCAGGCGCTACAGGCAGAAGGATGCGCGCATCAACATCCGCCTCTCCACCGCCGACCTTGAGATGCTCAAACAGCGCGCTGTGGAAGAAGGACTCCCGTATCAAACCCTGATCGCAAGCCTCCTCCACAAATACGTCAGCGGCAGCGTCCTCTCACAGACCTAGTACCTCAGCGCTCAGCACTTCACCCTGCGCCGTCGCCGGAACAGCAACGCCGCAGGCAGTACCAGCATCCAGGCGCTGGAGAGGTTGCCCGGCGCGATTCGACAGCCGCTGATGGCTCCGGGCGGGGCGGTGTTTGGATAGAGAAAAAGGATCCCGGCTTTATCATCGGGTTGCAGTGTGTAGGTGTCGCTTTCAACGCTGTTCATGATGGCGGCAACGTTCTGCGGGGGGTTCGCTTGGTCGGGATGGCCGAGGCCCAGTACGTGACCGAACTCGTGGAGCAGTATGCGGCGAATGTCGTTAACAGGGGGCTGAAGCGGGCCATCGTATGCGTTCCACTGCACATTGGAATTGACGAACACCGGCGCGTTGATCATGTTATTATTCTGATCCCAACAGTTGTTCGTTTGGGCGACAATGTCGCCGAATCCCTGCCCACAGACGCTGGTAGCGAAAAAGACAGGATTGTCCCCCGATGCGTTGGGACAGAAGGCTGAGCTGCATGGATCGTTGGTCGGCCCCCCTGGAACGATTTGCACAGTATACTGGAAAGCCGTCCCGACGGCGTTCCACTCATTGGCCGAGTTGAGGGCGTTTTCATCCCAGGACACGGTCGACGTGCTCCCCAAAGACAATTGCAACGTCGCGCCGCTATTCGCCCAACGCGGGCCGGGGCACGGCCCCGATGCTCCGTTCGCCGATATGCAATCAAACCCGTGCGCCGCGGCGGACATGACGAGGAGCCAGGCGATACTCTGGCCGATCACGGCAAGGCGCAGATGTCGCACAGGTTCACCGTGCCGCATCGCCAGCCGGTTGCGGCTGGGCCAGCTCGTCGACAATCAACTGGCGAAAGGCGTTGAGCGTCATCGCCGTTTCGCCGCTTGTGGCGGGGGCGCGGACGAGCTCGCGGCTGGCGATCCCGGTCAGCGGTTGATGACTACTGTCTTCGACCACGTCCGTGCCCGACGTCGGATCGAGATGCACGTAGAAGCGCCCCTGCCACACCCCGACGAGCGGACACACATCACGGTTATTCCCGGCGACGAACAGTACGTCGCGCTCACCGATCGTGAAGGTCGGCATGTCAGAGATGGCCACCACCGCATCGCCGGCGTGCCCGCCGTAGAAACGCAAGGTCAACGTCGCTGCGATATCGCCTTTGAGTACGGTGAGGTCGGAAAAGGTCACCAGAGTGAATGGGGTGCCGGAGGCGTCCAGCTGTTCGTGAATGTCGGTGACGGTTCCGATGACGATCTGTTCCGATCTCGCGACCAGGTCGGGGAAGTCACGCTTCACCACCACCATGGCACGTGCGGGTGCGGTGGCCAGCGCGGCGACTATGAGAAATGTCAGAGAAGCCCTGAGTGCTGAGTACTGCGTGCTGGGGTTCATAAGTAACACCAGTCACCGTAGCAGGAGCCACGGGGCCAATCCATTCGCCCCCGAAAGATTGACGCGCGTGGGCGCCGTTGCCTATCTTGCGCGCCGGGAGGATACCATGGCCGGGCGCTTTCATTACGAGTACGACGTGTTTGTCGGCCGCGACATGGGCGGCAACGAGTACCACATCACGCCGGAGATGGTGTGGCTGTACGAGGACGGCACCGAGGATCGCAACCCATGGTATCGCGGACCGTCACCGTTCGACGGCGCCGTGGCGCCGGCGCTGCTGTTCCATTCGGAAGTTTACAAGAACCTGAGCTGGTACTTGCCGAACATCATCGGCAACCTGCATGCGAAGCAGGAATGGGAGCTCTTCCACCCAATGATGGTGGGCGACATGGTGCGCACGCGCTCCACGGTGGTCGAGCGTTACCTCAAGCGGAATCGCGAATATGTCGTCAATGAGGTGGTGATCACGGATGGGGACGGCCGCTGGCTGCAGCGCAGCCGCACGCACCAGAGTTTCCTGCTCGAACAAAGCCAGGCCGGGCTAGTGGTTGACAAAGACCGGGGGGAGCGACCGGCGCGGAAGTTCGTCGTCGGGGAAGGCTCGGGCCCGGAGCTGCCGGCGGTGGAGAAGACGATCACCGTGGAGATGTGTCAAGCATTCTCGGGCCCGCACCGTAGCTACCACACAGACCGCGAAATGGCGCAGGCCATGGGTTTCCCGGACATCGTGGTGCAAGGGATGATGTCGGTATGCTTCCTTGCGGAGCTCATGACCCGCAGCTTCGGTCCCGGCTGGTTCTGTGGCGGCAGGCTGAACGTCAGTTTGGTGAACGTGGTGTGGCCGAACGATCGCCTGGCCGCGCGCGGCAAGGTGCGCGAAGAAGTTCCGGAAGGCTCGAAGACCCGCGTCCATGTCGACCTATGGTGTGAGAAGCCCGACGGCACCAAGACCATCGTCGGGACGGCGAGCGCGCTGCGGTAATTGCACACGCTCGACCACCCCTAAGGGCGGAAGGGCTTTCCCCTTCGAACCTGTCGGTAGGCGGCGGCATGCTATGCTTGTCTGAATAGGTGAAGCCGTGCAGGCGATTTCCTTTCATCCGCTTGTTGCCGAGTGGTTCGCGCACCGCTTCCGTGAGCCGACGCTACCCCAGGTCGCCGGCTGGCAACACATCGCGGCGCGACAGGACACGCTGATCTCCGCACCGACAGGGTCCGGCAAGACCCTGGCGGCTTTCCTATGGGCGATCAACCGACTGATCACGGCGGGCACAGAGCCACGGCATGCCGCGCCGCCACGGGACACAACCAGCGTTGTGTATGTCTCACCGCTGAAGGCTCTGGGCAACGACATCCAAAAGAACTTGCAGGAGCCTTTGCGTGAGATCAAAGAACTTTTCGTGGTGCGCGGTCTCGCGGTTCCGGAAATCCGCGTGCTGGTCCGCTCCGGAGACACGCCGGCGTGCGAGCGCCAGAGCATGTTGCGGCACCCCCCGCACATCCTGATCACCACGCCCGAATCGCTCTACATCCTGCTCACCGCGGAACGCAGCCGGCGCATGCTGGCCACCGCGGAGACCGTCATCGTCGACGAGATCCACGCTGTCGCCGGCAACAAACGCGGCTCCCATCTGGCGCTGTCGCTCGAGCGGCTCGACGCCCTCGCCGGCCGACGTCTGCAACGCGTCGGGCTGAGCGCCACGCAGAAGCCAATCGCGGAGATCGCGCGCCTGCTCGTCGGCACCGATCATGTCGCCCCGGACGGCACACCCCGGTGTGCCGTCGTCGATGTCGGCCACCAGCGTGTTCTCGATCTGTCGGTCGAGGTCACGGACCAGGCTCTCGGCTCGATCGCCACGCACGAGTTGTACGCCGACATTTACGATCGCATCGCGGCGCACGTGCGGGCGCATCGCACAACGATCGTCTTTGTCAACACCCGTCGGCTGGTCGAGCGGGCGGCGCATCAACTCGAGCAGCGGCTCGGCGCCGACAAAGTCGCCCCACACCATGGCAGCCTCTCACGCCGCACCCGCCTGGCCGCCGAGGAAGGACTGAAAAGCGGCGCCATCCCCGTGGTCGTGGCCACGGCATCGCTCGAGCTCGGCATCGACGTCGGACATGTCGACCTGGTGTGCCACCTCGGCGCGCCGCGTGCGCTGGCGACGTTGCTGCAGCGTGTCGGGCGCTCGGGCCATTGGCTCGGCGCGGTGCCGAAGGGCATCTTCTTTCCGCTCACACGGGATGATCTGGTGCAATGCACCGCCCCCATCCGCGCCGTGCAGGCCGGCCAGCTCGATTGCGTCATCATCCCCGAGAATCCGCTCGACGTTTTGGCGCAGCAGATCGTCGCCACTGTCGCCAGCGGCGAGATCGGCGAAACAGAAATGTGGGAGCTTGTACGGCGTGCGTATCCCTTTCGGCATCTCGCCCGCTCGGATTTCGAGGCGGTGCTGGCGATGCTTTCCGAGGGTGTGGCAACGCGGCGCGGCCGCCGTTCGGCGCACGTGCATCGCGACCGCGTCCACGGCCGCCTGCGTCCGCGCCGCGGCGCGCGGCTGGCGGCAATCACCAGCGGCGGCGCGATTCCGGACAACGCGGATTACGATGTCGTCGAGGATCCAGCCGCAACCTTTGTGGGTAAAGTCAACGAGGATTTCGCCGTCGAGAGCATGGCGGGAGATATCTTCCTTCTGGGCAATCACTCATGGCGCATTCGTCGCATTGAGGCCGGCAGGGTACGCGTGGAGGATGCGCATGGTGCCCCACCGAACATTCCGTTCTGGCTGGGTGAAGCACCGGCGCGCACGCCCGAGCTATCGGCCGCGGTCGCCGAGTTGCGCGAGGATGTGGCCGCGCGGCTCGAACACCGTGCGGCCCATTCCGTTGCGGGAGACATCGCATCACCTCACCTTGACTCCTTCGACAAGCCTGTCCCGAGCCAAGTCGAGGGGCTCGGGACACGCTATATCCCGGAGGGAGCGGGAACCTGTACACGCCGCCCCAGTGACGCCTGCGCGTGGCTCATGACGGAGTGCGGACTCGATCAGGCTGGGGCGGATCAGATGGTCGCGTACGTGGCTGAGACTCGTGCCGCGCTCGGGGCGGTGCCGAGCCAGCAGACGATCGTCGCCGAACGTTTCTTCGACGAAAGCGGCGGCATGCAACTCGTCATCCACGCACCATTTGGGGCGCGTATCAACCGCGCTTGGGGACTCGCGCTGCGCAAGCGTTTCTGCCGCACGTTCGACTTCGAGCTGCAGGCGGCAGCCACCGACGACGGCATCGTCCTGTCCCTGGGGGAACAGCACAGTTTCCCACTCGATACCGCGTTCACCATGGTGAGCTCAGCAACACTGGACGGGGATCTCACAGAGGCGGTGCTCGCCGCGCCCATGTTCGGCACGCGCTGGCGCTGGAATGCGACGCGCGCGCTGGCGCTACTGCGCCACAGTGGTGGGCGGCGCGTTCCGACGCCGATTCAGCGCATGCGGGCGGAGGACCTGCTCGCCGCCGTGTTCCCGGCGCAACTCGCCTGTGGCGACAACCATCCGCGGGGATCGATCGAGCCACCCGACCACCCGCTGGTGAAAGAGACGATCACTAACTGCCTGCACGAAGCAATGGACTTGGACGGCTTGCGCGCCGTGATCGAGGCCATCGAACAGGGCTTGGTGCGCACGGTGGCCATCGACACGGTGGCACCGTCGCCGATGTCGAGCGAAATCCTCAATGCCAACCCGTACGCTTTCCTTGATGATGCGCCGCTGGAAGAGCGCCGCACCCGTGCCGTGTCGTTGCGGCGGGTCGATCCGGAGCTGGCGGCCGGCGTCGGCGCGCTGGACCAGACAGCAATCGACGAGGTGCGCTGGCAGGCCTGGCCTGACGTGCGCGACGCGGACGAACTACACGATCTCTTGCTGAGTGTCGTGGTGCTGCCGCTAAGGATCCTAAACGGGTACATGGTGCGCGCGGAGGCCAATGTAGATGACTGGACGGAGCTGGCGAATCAGCTCGTGCGCGATCGCCGCGCCACGATCGCGCGCTGGGCAGATCACGAGGCGCTGGTTGCTGCGGAGCACGCGCAGCTGGTGGAGACCGCGCTTCCGGATGCACAGTTTGATCCTCCATCACCGGTATCCGCCGCAGCTCCGACCGAATCAGAGGACGGGGTCCGCAGGACCGTGCAAGGTTGGATGGAATGTGCCGGTCCGACGACGGCCCGTGCGCTCGCCGCCTTCCTCGGTATCGCACAAGACAAGATTGAAGCGGCGCTCCTCAAGCTCGAATCAGAAGGTATCGTGCTGCGAGGCAAATTCACCACCCAATCGCACGTGGACTTTGAACTTTCGACTTCGGACCTTCGACTTGTGGAGTGGTGCGACCGCCGCTTGCTCGCCCGCATCCATCGCCTGACGATCGGGCGGTTGCGCCGTGAGATCGAGCCGGCGTCGCCCGCCGACTTCATTCGCTTCCTGCTGCGCTGGCAGCACGTGCATCAGGGCACACAGCTACACGGGCGCGATGGCATCGCCGAGGTGATTGGGCAGCTGCAAGGCCTCAAGCTGCCGGCTCCGGCGTGGGAGCGCGAGGTGTTGCCGGCACGCATCAAGCTCTACGACCCAGCCGACCTGGAGCAATTGTGTCTCGCCGGTGAGATTGCGTGGGGCAGGCTACGGATCACGTCCGTGGCCGAAGAGGGGACCGGTCCCACCGAGCCGCCAGCTGGCCGGCGCGCCGCGCCCACGCGTGCGGCGCCACTGGCGTTCGTGCTGCGCGAGGCGTTGCCGGCTCTGCTCGAGCCAGCGCCGCGCCAGGGTGACTTGCTGCGCAACCTCTCGTCCGCCGCGCGTGACGTGTTCACCTATCTGGAGCAACACGGAGCGGCGTTTCTTTCCGACATCGTCCGCGGCAGCCGGCGGTTGCCGGCAGAGAGCGAGAACGCGTTGTGGGAGCTCGTTGCCCATGGCCTGGTCACCGGTGACGGCATTGCGGGCCTGCGGACATTGCTGTTGCCGGACTTCAAGCGGCAGACGCGCCGTCACCTACGAAGCATCCATGGTGGCGGCGCGCGCCGGGCGATGCCGATCGGCCGCTGGGCGGTGCTGCGCACTACGGCTGTGCGGGCGGCGTCAGCAGGAGGTACGGATTGCGATTTTTTCGCGCGGCAGCTGTTGCGCCGGTACGGGGTGGTTGTGCGTGAACTGCTGGCCCGCGAAGCGTGCGCGCCGGCGTGGCGGGCGCTGCTCGGCACCTACCGCCGTCTTGAAACACGGGGCGAGATCCGCGGCGGCCGTTTTGTCGCCGGATTCGTCGGCGAACAGTTTGCACTGCCAGAGGCTGTGGAGGCGTTGCGCGCGGTGCGCCGCGCACCGGCAGGCAATGAGGTGGTGATGGTGAGCGCCGGCGATCCGCTCAATTTCGTCGGGATTCTCACGCCTGGCGCCCGCGTCTCACCGTTCTCCAATCGGGTGATCGCCTACCGCAATGGCGTGCCCGTCGAAATCGGGGAACGCGGAGCGGTAATCAGCGCGTTGCAGCCGGCCGTGCAGTAGCCGGGAAGATAGGACGGGCGCGGTATGCCGTGCCCTACCCGGCGTGGTATACGCGCGAGTGCGCGATCAACCCTTGCGCGTCCAACCTCAGCAACTCGATCGTAACCTCGTCTCGCCCGATGTCCCGTGCCCGATACTCGATGACCACCGTGCGTGGCCCGGTCGATACAGACATCGGCTCGAAGCGCAACGCCGGGTAGCGCTCAAGCCCCCGGCGGAAATACGCGCCGATGGCTTCCTTGCCCTGCAAGGTATCCTGACTGCCACCGAGATCACGGATGCGCCGGCTGGTATGGCGTGCGTCGGCAGCGTACAGTGCCAAGATGCGCTCGACGTCATGACCATTCCATGCCTCCAGCCAGCGCTCCGCCATCGGCGCGGTCGGCATGGCTTCGGCCGGTGATAGTGGGCGGCGATGTATGAGCGTGGGTGACGCCTGGTCGGTCGGCATCAAAATGATCTCTTCAGCATTGACCCAAGGCGGCCGGCTCGCGCACCACACGATCGCTTCCGCCACATCTGCGGCGGAGAGCGGGCGTACGTTTTCATATACCTTCTGGGCACGCTCGCGATCACCGTGAAAGCGGACCTCGCTGAACTCGGTAGGCACCAGTCCCGGATCGACGGTGCTGACACGGATGCCGGTGCCGACCAGGTCCAGTCGGATGCATTTGTTCAGCATCCGTACCGCGGCCTTACTGGCGCAGTAGGCATTGCCCCCCGGGTAGCCTTCGTGCCCGGCGACAGAACCGATGTTGATGATGTGGCCGCGGCCGCGCGCCACCATGCCCGGCAGCACCGCACGAGTCACATACAGCAAGCCCTTGACGTTGGTGTCGATCATCTCATCCCAATCGTCTTCGGACCCCTCATGCACGGGCTCGAAGCCGCGCGACAAGCCGGCATTGTTGACGAGCACATCGATGTCAGAGAACGGTGGCGGGATGGCACCAACGGCGCGATGTACCGCGTCGCGGTCGCGGACATCGAGCTCGATCAGATGTGCCTCCGTCGGTAGTTTCGCGGCGAGCGCTTCCAGTCTGCCGCGACGGCGTGCCGCGAGAACGAGCCCGGCACCGGCAAGCGCAAACGCCTTCGCCGTGGCCAGGCCGATGCCGCTCGACGCGCCGGTGATGAACACGACCATGTGTCAGCCCTCCAGACTTTCTATGTAATGGCGCCACGACCGCGATGGCAAGGCATGTCGCGCTCTGGCCTACTACGTGCTGCCGGTTCCAGGGCTGATGGGAGCCTGAGGATGTGGCTGGCATCATCGCGCTCCTGGGCTCGGATTACGCCCCTATGGTCAATGGCGCCGTCCTCGCGTTCGATTTCAGTACCGCCGCCTAGCCGGCAGCGCGCTTGTGAGGTCGCGCGTCACCGGTTGCGGCCCTCGATCCCCGCCACGACCTAAGCGCAAGCGCCCCCAGCGCGAGCGCCGGCAGCGCCAGCATCCACAGCGCAAGTGACGCATTCCGCGGAGATTCCACCGCACATCCAGAGCTGGATGACTTTCCCGGCCGCGGCGTGGGTGTCGGCTTTGCGGTGCGGGTAGGCGGCGGCGGGGTCGGCGTTCCCGGGCCCACGGTATCCGTAGGTGGCGCGGGCGGCAGCGGGGTTGGAGTCCCCGGCCCCACGGTGTTGGTGGGCAGAGGAGTGAGGAGCTGCGTTGTGTTCTGCAACGCCGTCAGGTTCTGCGCCGCCCCGTTCACCACCAGCACGTCGGGCAGCCCATCCCCGGTGAGATCCACGGTCAGGAACGCCACCGGGCCGTGACTGACAGTGAACTTGCGTCCTTGATCGAAATGGCCGTTGCCATCGCCCCGAAACACCTCGACGAGATCCGCCGAGCCGCTGGCGACTATCACGTCCAGGTGCTGATCTCCGTTGCAGTCTGCCAGCGCGACATCAACAGGCGCGTCAGGGGCCGGCAAGGTGGTCAGCTGCTGAAAGCTTCCGTCTCCATTGCCTTTCAGGACGCGAACTAGCTGTGCGGAAGCACTCAGTACGGCCACATCCGGCACCCCGTCGCCGTCGAGATCGCCCGCGGCCACGCCCGCGGGATCTTCCGGAAGTGCCGAAACGACGGCGCTCCGGAAACTCCCGTCGCCGTTGCCGAGCAGCGCATTCACAGCCGCAGGCGCCGACACCGCAACCACTAGATCGGCCGCCGTGTCACCGTTGAGATCGGCGGATGTCAACGCCATTGGCTGACCGCTGAGCGCGAACGTCTGCGGGCCGGAAAAGCCCGATGCGCTTCCGATCAGTACTCCAACCAGATTAGCCGCCGGCTCCGTCACGGCCACATCCGTAATGCCGTCGCCGTTCAGATCCGCACTGACGAGGTTGCCGACGCTGCCGCCGACCGGCACCGGTTTCGGGGCTGCGAACGCGCCGGTCCCTCCGCCCAGCAGCAACATGATCGACTCCGTTCCGTTTGCCGCCACCACGTCGAGCAGGCCATCCCCGTTGAAATCGCCGCTCGCAACGGCGTTGACATTCGGTGCAGCCGTATAGTTCCGTGGAGCCCGGAAGTTGGCGCTGCCGTTACCGCGCAAGAAGGATATGTCCCCGCTGCCGCTGTTGCCCACTACCGCGTCGATGAAGCCGTCGCGATCAAAATCACCCGTGGTGATTGTGACGGGGGCGGCATCCGCCTGGAAATCCATCGCCCCGTCAAGCGAGCCGCGCGATCCGCCGTGCAAGATGCTGACGGTCCCGGCGGCTGTATTCGCCACCGCAACGTCAACCCGGTCCTGACTACGCAAGTTCCCGGCGGCCAGCGCCGTCGGGCCCTGGCCAGTGACGTAGCGGCCGAGGACGTCGAACTTGCCGTTGCCTTGCCCGATGAGCACAGCGACGTCATTCGAGCCGGCGTTGGCCACCAGAATATCGGCGTTGCCGTCACCGTTCACATCCGCCATCGCCAAGGCTGCGGGCGCGGTGCCGACCGCGTTACCCGAAACGCGGCTAAATGCACCACTGCCGTCACCCTTCCACACCGAGACCTCGTTGTCATCTGCCTCCGCCACAACCAGGTCGGGTTTGCCGTCGCCATTGGTGTCACCCAGGGCCACCGCTGCCGGCCCGTGTCCGGTGGCCAAGCTGTTCGAGGCACTGAACGATTGCGGTCCGGTGGCAAGCAGCACCGTAACCGAGTTGTCACCACGGTTCGCAACCACCAGGTCGGTGGCGCCGTCGCCGTTGATGTCACCCGCAGCAATCGCGTCGGGCTCGGAACCGACTGCGACCTGACCGACGACTTGGATCGTGCGGTCACTGCCGATGGCTACGATGACGACCGCGGCGGCGCTGCTGTCTACAACGGCCAAGCCGCCGTCGATAGCAGTCACGGCGGCCGGCTGCTGCGCCACGCTGGTCGACACCGAGGGATCGAACGTGCCGTCGCCATGGCCGAACAACACCGATATGCTGCCGTCGCCCGCATTCGCGGTGGCCGCATCCAGCAGTCCGTCACCATCGAAATCGGCAACGGCAATCCCTATCGGCTGTGAGCCCACAGCTATCGGCGCCCTCACGGCAACGTCTCCGTTCCCCTTGCCTTGCAACCAGCGAACCGTGCTGGCATCGCGGTCCGCGACTATGAGGTCTTCAAAGGTGTCCGGATTGCCATTGACGAGCTGATTGGGATTGAAATTCCCCAAGCCGATACCACTTGGTGCAGTGCCGGTGGTGTAGGTAGTGGCGACACGGAACGAGGCTGGCTCACCGAAATCATTAGGGGTCGGCGTGGGGCTGGGAGGAGGAGGCGTGGCGGTCGGTGTGAGTCGAGGTAGTGATGTGCGGGTGGCCGTTGCGCGACGCGCGGTGGCGGTGACCGTGCCGACTGGCGGGGTATAGTTCCGTGGTGTGCGTGTCGGCCGCGGCGTCTTTGTCGGCCGCACCACAGCGGCGCCGGCACCGGCGGCAACCAGGACCACGAGCGGCAGACCCAGCAGCAGTATCGAACGGTTCAAGGCGTGCATGCGGGATCGGCTCCCAACCTGTGACCGACCGGTCGGTGCCGGGTTTGTGCCCCGCTCGAGCCGCCTTGCCGAAGGTGCATGACTATTCAACATGGTTCGCCCCGGTGCGTTTTGCAAGAAGAATTCGAGGCGTGACGCATCGAATCTTGACACTCTCGGCGCGGCTCACATACAGTCCGCGTCACGTCTATCTACGTGAGCAGCAAAGCAGCCCGGGCCCAGCGGCTCGGCCGGCGTCCGAGGGTTCAAGGGTGCGACGGCCGGCCTTTCAGGCGGCGCCGCGTTGCCAGCCGCCGTTGTGGGCGGCGGTTGCTGTTGGCGCAGCCATTGTGGTCTACGCCCGTTCTATCAGCGGCGGGTTTATCTGGGATGACCCGTTCGTCTTGCAGCAACTGCGCGCAATTCAATCGCTTCGCGATCTTTTGACACCTCCACCCATTATCCCCAGGTTCTATTTTCGTCCGCTCATCTTCGTGAGTTATCTGTTCGACCGCGCCCTCGGCGGCGAGGCGCCTTTCTGGTTTCACGTTTCGGTTCTTGTCTTCCCCACCACCAACGTCGTCCTCGCGTTCGTGCTCGCGAGGCGATTGTTTGCGGACGAGCGGATGATTGCGGTGGGTGGCAGCGACGTTCGCGATTCTTAGTTTCATCCTCGGTATGCAGGCGCTGTCCTACACAAGGGTGTGGGCGGACGATGTCTCATTCTGGAGCGACGTTGCCGCGAAGGTGCCGAACGACGCCTTGCCGCACCGGGAGTTGGCCACCGCTCTGCTCAACCGCGATCGACTCGACGAAGCCGATCCGGAGCTGCGGCGGGCGTTGGCGGCGCCGCCAGACAACATCGGGCAGGCCATGACCTACAACGAGATGGGGAATCTCTACCGCCGTCGGGCGCGCTACCAGGAAGCCGAGCAGGCCTTCGAGGCGGGCATCAGGCTCCGCCCGCACCCGACGCTGTAGCACAACTTGGGGATGGCACTGATGGCGCACCTGGAAGAGGAGCAACGCCAGGGCGACCAGTCTGCGATGCGGCGCGACATTGCGCGGGCACGGGAGGCCTTCGAGCAAGCGCTACGTCTCGGCGGCTTTTCCGGCGCAGCGCAAGGATTCCCACAGTGGGATGCGGCCAAGACGCACGCGCTACTCGGCCAGGTGCTGTCCTCGATCGGCCAGCGCGACGCGGCGCGCGAGCATCTCGAAACCGCGCTGCATCTGGAGCCGACCGGCCCGGTCGCCGAGGCCACCCGCCAGTACCTGCGGAAGCTCCAGCAATGGAGATGCAGATGGGGTATCGCTGATCGCCTATCGCAAGACTTTCTGCTTTGATCATGCCGGCGATAAGCGATATGCGATTCGCGACACGCAGGAGGCCATATGAAGCCACTCGAGAGAAAGACCGCGATCATCACCGGCGCCGGACGGCCGCACGGCATCGGGCGCAGCACGGCGCTGCGCCTGGCCGAGGAGGGCGCCAACGTCGTCGTCACCGACTTGTGCCGCAAGTACGAGGGCGATCTGGCGTTCTACGGCGTGGGCGACGACTGGGAACAATTGCAGCGCGTGGTCGGCGAGATTGAAGCGCGCGGCGCCCACGGCCTGGCGTGCAAGGTCGATGTGACTCAGCGCAGCGAGATCGAGGCCTGCGTCGACGCCACTGCCGCGCGCTTCGGCGGTATCGACATCCTCTTCAACAATGCCGGCACGGCCGTCGGCGTCGGCCCGTTCCTCGCCATGACGCAGCAGCAGTGGGACCTGAGCCTCACCGTTAACATCACCGGGATGTTTCATTTCTGCCAGCTGGTGATCCCCAAGATGATCGAGCGCGGCGGCGGGGTGATCGTGAATATGTCGTCGATCGCGGGCCTTGGCGCCGGCGAGATGATGTGCGGCTATCACGCCTCGAAATTCGCGGTCGTCGGGTTTACCAAGGCGATTGCCGCCGAGTTCGGCCAGTTCGGCATCCGCTGCAACGCGGTCTGTCCCGGCATGGTCGACACCGACCTGGGTGCGACCGAGTACGAGTTCATCTCCGGTATGGAAGGCATCACGATCGAAGCAGCGCGCCAGCGTGCGGCGGAGAAGATCGCGCTGCGCCGGCAGTGCTCTCCGGATGAAGTCGCGGACGTCGTCGCCTACCTCTGCGGCCCCGCAGCGGGGTACCTCACCGGCGTCGCGCTCCCGATCGCCGGCGGCATGGCGCCCGGCCTGTAGAACCAGCCCCCCTCCCTGACCCTCCCGCGTTGCCGGAAATGGCAACAGGGGAGGGAACCCAAAGGTTGCTGTCAGAGCACCGTTCGATACGACCCTACCGAGTCCGCGCCGATCTTGAGTTCCCTCCCCTGTTCGCCGTTCTTGCGAACGGGGGAAGGTCAGGGTGGGGGTCGGTCCTACTTCGGCAACACCAGATACAGCTCCCCCGGGTTGTGCATGTCGCCGGCGATGGCCTCTGCGGCCGCGCCGGTGCCCCAGAAAACATCGACGTGACCCGGCCCGCTAACGGCGACGCCAGCATCTTGCACCGTTACCCAGCGCGACACCGCCGGCCGATCGCCGATGTCTGATCGCTGATCGTGCGAGCCAATGCGCAAAAACACCAGGGCACCGGGCGGATACTGCTTCGGGTCGGCCGCCAGGGAACGGCCTGCGGTGAGCGGCACGCCCAGGCTCCCCACCGCTCCGGCGGCAACGGCGCGGAAGAAAATGTAGCGCTGATTCGCGGCCATCAGCTGATCTTGCTCGTCCGGGTGCGCCCGCAGGTAGTCTTTGAGAACTTGCAGTGAGATCATATCGCGCGGCACCTTCCCCTGCCCGACCAGCACACTGCCCAGGCTGGTGTACGGCAGCCCGTTAGAGCTGCTGTAACTGATCTCCATGTGCACACCATCTTGGAAGCGCAACGACGCCGACCCCTGCACATGCAGGAAAAACGCCTCCACGGGATCGTCGAGCCAGGCGATTTCATACCCGCGTCCGTCGAGTGCGCCGGCGTCGATTTCGGCACGCGAATAGTACGGAACCAGCTTGCCGTTCTGCACGCGCCCTTTGGCCACGCGCTGGCCGCGCTCGGCACAGAACTGTCCGAGATCGACGTCGACGAGATCATCGGGGGTGCGATACAGCGGATAGAGGAAGCGTTCCGTCCGGTTCCGGCTGGCCGCCACTTCTGGCTCATAGTAGCCGGTGACCAGTAACCCCTCCGGCAACGCCGCCCGGTATACGCGAGAGCGCCCGCACACCGCCTCACTCCAGTCGCCGGCGTTCGGCGCGATCTCCGCAAGCGTGGTCAGCATCCCCAGCAGCTCATTTGCGGCGACGTGGTGATCGAGTGCCGCAAAGGAATGATCCGGAGGCACCTTCCCCAGGTAGTCGATGCTCCGCGCCACCGCCTGCTGCAGCGCGGCTGCCGACCCGTCGTCGCGCAACAGCACACGGCAGGCGTCGGCGTCGAGCGCGACCAGGTGCGGACCCATGGCTCGTGTAGCTGGCATTGACACCGAGCCCACGTAAGCACAGGAGGCGATCGTAGCGGACAACAGCACCGCGGCCATGCCAAACCTCCACCCTGACCCTCCCCCGTTCGCAAAAGCAACGAACAGGGGAGGGAACCCGAGATAGGCTCGGGCTAAGGAAGATGCTGTCAAACCCAGCTGCGCCCGTGACCTTCGGGTCCCCTCCCCCGTTGCCATCTCCGGCAAAGGAAGAGGGTCAGGGTGGCCGTTGGCAGGGCCTAGCAATGAAGGGGTATAGTGCCACCCGTGGCAGCCGGATCTCAGCAGCATTGGCAGGCATCTATTGCCACGCAGAGCCGCGCGCGGCAACTACGTCGCCAGATGACTCCGGCTGAGATCAAGCTCTGGCAACGTCTGCGCGACCATCAATTGCGAGGCGCCCACTTCCGGAAACAGCATGCGGTCGACAATTTCATAGTCGACTTCTTCTGCGCAACAGCGAAGCTGGTCATTGAGATTGACGGCGACACTCATGCCCTCCAGCAGGAGTATGATGCCGAACGCACCCGGTGGCTGAATGCGCAGCATCGCTATCGCGTCATGCGCTTCGCAAATGATGACGTGCTTCACAATATCGAGTCTGTGCTCGAAGCGATCGCCGCAGCGTTGTCCGCACCCCCACCCTAACCCTCCCCCGTTCGCAAGAACGGCGAACAGGGGAGGGAATCCAAGATTGACTCTCATTCGAGCCCCCTCCCCTGTTGCCATTCCCGGCAACGGGGGAGGGTTAGGGTGGGGGTTGCACACCTCAGCGCGTTGGGGCGCGCAGCTTGCGCACGTCGCCGACGCGCAGCGTAAAGCCGGTGCGGTCGAAGTAATCGAGCAAAGATATGCTGAACTTTCTGCTGGCGCCGAGCAGGTCGCGGAAGGTGGCGGCGTTGATCTCGCCGTGCGCCTCGGCGTACTGGCGCAGGATCGTGCGCGCGCGTTCGAGGTGCTCCCGAGCGAAGTACAGGTCGGTCGTGATCTTCACCACTTTGCCCTGCCGTTCGAGCTGCTGCAGGATGGGTTGGAGCCGCTGACGCGGCGCGCCTAGCGCGGTCTCGACCTGTTTCAGATCGGGTGGTGTGACACCACCGGCACAGATGAGCGCTTCAGCGCGCGCGCCAAGCTCCTCCTCGTCGCGCTTCAGAATCACTTTATGTGATGGCAATCGTATGGTGCTGTTGTCGCCACGGGCGATGACGCCCTGGCTGAGCAGCGCGTCCAGCAGCGCGCGGTAGATCTTCGGCGAAAGGTTCGGCGCGATCTGCATGCGCAACGATTCCATCTCCAGCGCTGGCAGCAGCGGGTTCCGTTCATGGTACTGTCGCAATGCCTCGACCACCTCAGTCCGCGACGCCCGCCATTTTTCCGCCGTGGTGCACGCGGCGGCACTGGCGGCGTCAGGCAGGGGCCGCAGTGAGAGGTCGGTGCGCAGGATTTGTCGTATCGCGTCCATCTCGATGTTGCCCGCCTGCGCCAGGAACTCCGGCGACACGGCAAACTCCGGCTCCAGATGCATGAGGGCGGCGATCACGTGCGCCGTTGTGGCAGCATCCCGCAGTTCCTGCAGATCCGACAGCAACCGCGTATCGCCGCGGCGGTGACGGCGGGCGAACGGGTGCACCACGACCCCGCCGCCAATGGTCCGTTGCGCGCTCTGGTTACGCAGCACGAAGCGGTCGCCCCGCAATACCTGGACGGGCTCGCGCAGCACCAGCTGCGCGTACCCGGACTGCCGCGGCGGCAGCGCGTCGCGTCCGTCGACCAGCACGAGCTTCCCTATGGCTTCCGCCGTGCCGACGTAGAGCCGCACCACCTCATGGCTCTCCACCGGCCGGCCCGCGGCCGGGCGGATCTCCACCCAAGCATCGATGCGATCGGTAACGCGGTCGAGCCGCGGATCGCACACGACGTCGCCACGCTTGACCTCCGTGCGTTCGATGCCGGCGAGATTCAAGGCCACACGCTGGCCGTGCGTCGCTTCCGGCACCTCACAACCATGCACCTGAACCGTGCGCACCCGTGTCTCTTCGCCGCCTGGCAGCAGCCGCACCGTGTCACCGGCGCGGATCACGCCGCCGATCGCCGTACCGGTCACCACCACCCCATGACCATGCATGACGAAGGAGCGATCCACCGGGAGGCGGAAATATCCCGTCGAAGCGGCGCGCACGTAACCGGCCAGCTGGCCTTCGATCGTCTGGCGCAAGCTCTCGAGGCCGAAGCCAGTCACCGAAGAAACTGGAACGACTGGCGCGCCTTCCAGCGTCGTGCCGGCGAGCAGGATCTCGATTTCTGCGTGCACCGCGGCAAGCCTGGCTTCGTCCACCAAGTCAGCCTTGGTAACGGCAATGACTCCGTGCGCCACGCCGAGCAGATGCAGGATATCCAGATGCTCCTCGGTTTGCGGCATCACCCCGTCGTCCGCTGCGACCACCAACAGCACCAGATCGATCCCGTGCGCCCCGGCGAGCATGTTGCGGATGAAGCGCTCATGCCCGGGGACGTCGACGATGCCGACGCGCTCGCCATTGGCCAGATCGAGATAGGCAAACCCCAGATCGATGGAGATACCGCGCTCCTTCTCCTCCTTGAGACGATCGGTTTCCTGGCCCGTCAGTGCGCGGATGAGCGCCGTCTTGCCATGGTCGATGTGGCCGGCGGTACC
Organism: Binatia bacterium; assembly: GCA_050015455.1. GTDB lineage: Bacteria > Desulfobacterota > Binatia > HRBIN30 > HRBIN30 > JAGDMS01. The sequence goes on along the minus strand of JBEKBJ010000088.1, from coordinate 4,385 downwards.
GATGATGTGGGACATGGTTCAGTGGTCAGTGGTCAGTGGTCAGTGATCAGTGATGAGTGGTGCTTCTCCTGAATTCTGACTTCTCACTTCTCACTTCTGACTCCTGACTCCTGACTCCTTGTTTGGCACCAGATCCTCAGCCTGAAAGATGCCGCGCAGGTCGAGCAGAAAGCGGCCGGACTGCACCCGGCCGATGATGGGCGGCGTCGCCTGTCGGAAGAGTCGCGCGACGTGTTGGGGGCCGTGTTCCGCATGAGTGATGCTGATCACCTTGGTCGGCAGGGTCTCAACCGGCAGCGCGCCGCTGCCGATCGTCGACTCCGAATCCTCCAGTTCGATGAGAAAGGAGTCCCCGAGTGCGGCTTCCAGCAGCGGCATGGCAGCGCGACCGACCGTTTCCATTTCCGCGACCGGGCGCGTCAGCCAGCGTAATGTCGGCAGTGTATGCGCTAGATCCGGCACGGTGCGATAGAGTCGCAGTGTCGCCGCCAGCGCCGCCAGCGTGAGCTTGTCACAGCGGAGCGCACGCTTCAGGGGGTTCCGCTTGATGCGGTCGATGAGCTCACGGCGGCCGACGATGATGCCGGCTTGCGGGCCACCCAGCAGCTTGTCGCCACTGAAACTGACGACATCGGCGCCACCGCGAACGCGTTCCGCAACCACCGGTTCCCTGGGCAACCCGTACACTGACAGATCCACCAATGCGCCGCTGCCGAGGTCTTCCATCACTGGCAGGCCACGCTCGCCTCCCAGCTGCACCAACTCCGGCAGCGACACGGCGCTGGTGAAGCCGACGATCCGATAGTTCGAGGTATGAACCTTGAGTAGCAGGGCGCTCTGTTGGTTGATAGCGGCGGCGTAATCCTGGAGATGGGTGCGGTTGGTGGTCCCGACCTCCCGCAACTGAGCCCCGCTCTTCGCCATCACGTCGGGAATCCGAAACGAGCCGCCGATCTCGATCAATTCGCCGCGCGAGACGATCACTTCTCGTCCTTCGGCGAGCGTATTCAGCGCCAGCAACACGGCCGCAGCGTTGTTGTTGACCACCGTCGCCGCCTCCGCGCCGGTGAGCGCCTGCAGGTCTTCCACGACGTGCGTATCACGTTCACCGCGCTCGCCGCGTGCGAGGTCGAACTCGAGATTCACTGGCCTTGTAGCGGCCTGAATGATTGCCTCGACTGCTTGCTCGGCGAGCAGGGCGCGGCCGAGATTGGTGTGCAGGACGACGCCGGTAGCGTTGACTACGGGGCACATGGACAGCGGCTGCTGCGCTTCCAGGCGCGCCACCGCTGTCCGCATCACCTCTTCCGGAGACGGCGGAGCGCCCGCCGCACCTTTGCTCAGCCGCTGCCGGATCTCGTCGAGCACGGCCCGCACTGCGGCCGTGACGTAGCCGCGCTCGAAACGGGCCAACGCCGAGCGCGCCAGTTCGGTGGCCAAAACGCGATCGACGGATGGGATCGCACGCAGATGCCCGGAAGGTTGCGCCACAGCCGCGATGGTGCCGTGTTTCCGCCGGCGATACAACCGGCAGCACCGTGCTCTTGCGGAGCGCGCTGCGCGGCGCGCGCGGTGCATGGCTCAGCGCGCCAGCACGATGGGTGAGAGGACCTTCTCTTCCAACCAGGTGGAGAGATCCTGCAAGCTCTCGGCGCTGACCTCGTGCCCCATCTCGAACTCGCGGTAGGTGACCGGCACTTGCAGCTGGCGGAGGATCTCGACCGAGTCACGGCCGCGGCCGACATCGATGAGTTCATCGCGCGTACCGTGATGGACGAGCGTAGCCAGGCGCTGGGTCGAGCGCGGCGGGAGCTGCTGCGCGACCTCAGGCGGTAGCCAAGAACTGAGCGCCACCAGCGCCGCGAAGCGCTCGGGTTCCGCCAGCGCCAGCGCATAGCCAATCACGCCGCCCTGGCTGAACCCGAGCATGACGAGTTTATTCGGGTCGATCGGGTAACGGCGCAGGGCCGCTTCCAGAAAGCGTTTCACGCTCTCCACTCCAGCCATGAAGGCGGCAGGATCAGGCGGGGCACCCAAAGTGAGCGGAAACCAGCCGTAACCGCACATCGGCCCCAGCGGCACTTCGACCTGCCCCTGCGGGCACAGCACCAGGAAAGAACCGTCCGCAAGGTACGGCGCCAGTCCCAGCAAGTCCATCCCACTCGCGCCCCAGCCATGCAAAGCGATGATCGTCGGGTGTGGGCCATCGCCGGCGGGCTCGTAGAGCGTGTGGAGGAGCTGCATCTCCATACCGCTTAGGGGGGCGCATCGCGGTTGTCAAGAAAACGGCGACGGATTATGTTCTGCACCCGTGCTAGCAGAGCCGTGGAGCGTAAGAGCGGGGAGCGTGAGAGCGCGATTGGTCTATAACGGTTTCGCGCTCTTACGAGCGTTGGTGCTCTTGCTTGTCGCCATCACATTGGCAGCCTGCAGCGGTGCGCAGCGCGCCGCGCCCCGGCCGGTGGAGGCCGCCGCTCCCGCCACCCCGCCGCAGCCGGAGCGCTGGATACTCGTGCGCAAGACCGAGCACACGCTGTCGCTCTATGAAGGCACAGAGCTACGCAAGCAGTACCCGATCGTTCTCGGCAAGGACCCACACTGGGCCAAGCTCCGCCAAGGCGATCATCGCACGCCTGAAGGCGAGTACCACATAGTCAACAAGTACTTTCATCCGTTCTGGTCGCGCTTCATGATGCTCGACTACCCGACCCCTACGAACCAGGAGGTCTACGCCTGGAGCCGCGCTCACGGGCTGTTGCCCGTTTTGGGCCGCAGCGTGCCCGGGATCGGCGGCGCCATCGGTATCCATGGCACCGAGGACGAGAGCCTCAACCGGCGCGGCATCAACTGGACCGAAGGCTGCGTGTCGCTTTTCAACCACGACGTGGAAGAACTCTACGATCTGGTGCCAATCGGCACTCGGGTGGTCATCGAGCGTTGACGCCTTTTTAATGCGCTTAACCCCTATCGATTGCGCCACAGAACCTGCAACGCCGGGTAAGCTCAACATCATCATTGCGCCCCGCGGTCATGCGCCCCGCACTCCGGGCCGCGCCCGGCAATTACCAGTCCGGTCCGGGTAAGCTCAAGCATCAGAAAGGCAAGAATCGGCACCAACAGGAATACAGCCTGAAACAAATGGATCCCCAAAAACCCGTTCCAGCTGCCCGCATGAGATGACAGGCCAGAGTTGAACCACGCCCATACCGATACAGGGTAGAGGACCAAATACGCCGTGGACAGTGTAAACAGCAGGGCGACACTCTCCAGATCCGGCTCCAACGCCAATACGGCCGCGACCGGAACCAGGTACCAGGAAAGAAGATGGGTAACGAAGGCTGAGAATACCAGGTAGGTAGTGACCAGTGCACGCTGGAATTTCGTCCCGCGCCACAACCCCCACAGTAAAACGACAGCTAACACCGCAAACATGCAAAGGAAGAACTGCTGGACTAAGGGAAATAAAGCCGTCGAGAACCCCTTCGCGGCCAGGTATTGCTGGACCAGGGAGAAAACCGACCATGAATACATCAACGTCCCCTGAACAGTTACTGTGAGTGCTACTGCTCTCAGCATCCTTCCGCCCGCCCAGAACGGCGCGACAAAAGCGACCAGCGTGACTATCCCGAGCAGGACCGACACCGTGATCCTTCGTATACTCCAACGCCGCAGAAACATCTCCAGCAGGAACAATGGGAAGAGCACGAAGGTGAAGTACTTCACCAAAGCTGAAGCGGTCAGGAACGCAACGGAAAGCAACGAGCGCCTCTTCAGCGCCAGAACCGCCAGGACCAACAGCAATGCCACCATCACATCGTTGTGGCCGTTCCCCACCCCCTCGAACAGCACCCATGGGTTGGCGAGGAAGAGGTAAGCGCTCATCCATCCCGCCTTTGCGTCGTCCTGGTACGCACAAACGGCCCAGCCAGTTGCCGCAAGAAGGACGAGGTTGAACACTTTGAGGGCGATGGTGACGCTGAGCATGTGCGTAAAGCCAACCGGCCAAGTGGCAACTCCTGAAAGCACCAACCATACCGGACCGTAGAACAGTGGGAGCTCCCGGTTAAACGAATACTTGTAAAGACGATCTGCATCAAATGGCTGGAAGGTATTCACATACGGATTCAAGCCGTAATGGTACTTGAGTTTAAGCTCGGTGACATAGCCGAGGAGGTCGAACGCACCCACGGGGTACAAGAAGATATTCACCACTGCGGTGCCGACCACGAGACCGACTACGGCCACCTTTATGGTTCCGCTGATCGTCTCTGCCGGTTCCGGAAATTCTGACCGGAAGAATTCCGGAAATTCTGTCCGGTCTTCGAAAGGAGACCGGAGATGAGAGCAGAGAAGGAGGAGGCGTTTGAAAACGTCGGTGCACGGCC
>JBEKBJ010000087.1:0-23217 GCA_050015455.1 Binatia bacterium | reverse complement strand
GCGCTGACACGCTGGCTGTGGTTGCCGAATTTCGCCCTGCAGGCCCGCGTGACCTGCACCGACTGCTTCGTGACTTGCACCGGCAAGACCGACGGGCCGCTGGCCCAGATTCAAGCGGTAATGTCGACCATCCTCTTCGCCCGCGCGGCGGGAATCACTTATGTTCACACCCCCCTCCGCGTCGTGGAGCACGGTAGGGGGCACGACGATTGGGCCCGACGATGGGAGGAGTTTTTCGGCTTCGGCAACGGCGAAAGGTCGCTCGCCGACCTGCCGCCCGGGTTACGGCAGGTGCGAGTAGAGTATCCCCAGCGCATCCTCAAGCGGCGCCGGGCCGCTTGCAGCAAGAATGCAACTCTCAGCGGTTTCCGACCTCAGACAAGAGACAAGGAGACCACGAATGAAAACTCTCGGGTATTGGTTGAGATCGCTTTCGTCTGCCGGGGCTTCTACGGCCGGGCCAGCTGTGGCCACAGTGCGCGCCGGGGCTGCGGAAACCCTGGACTCGAGCCCCGGACCCTGCCAATTACGGAATGTTGGCTGGCCGCGGTAGGCGGCCCCCCGCCGGGTTCTTCCCAGGTTCTTCCCAGACCACATGGCTGAGAAAGCGTCCGTTCAAGCCGAAGCACGCGAACCTTTGTGCCGCAAGGTCTAGAAAAAGCGCGCCCGGGGTGATTCGAACACCCGACCTACAGATTCGAAGTCTGCCGCTCTAGTCCACCTGAGCTACGGGCGCGCCACACCGACGATAGTCGCTTCGGCGCGACGCTACAAGCCGCTTCCCCCCCTTGCCTCGAGACGCGGAACACGCAATAGTTGTAAAAGCAACTATTGCTTCGGAGATCAATAAAGGTGACGCATGCTCAAGAGCGACATGGAGGTGGAGGAACATATCGGCCTGCTGATTGCCGCCGCGCGGCGCCGGATCAAACAGGCCGTCGGCAGCCGCGTGCGCGGCTATGACTTGACGACGCAGCAATTCTGGGTCCTGGTGGCGATCTACGAGCATCCCGGCTTCTCCCTCGGGGAGCTTGCGGCGCACATCCGCATGGACACGCCCACCGCATCGCGCGTCGTGTTTGCCCTGATGAACCGGAAGCTGGTGGAGGTCAGAGACGACGCCGAGGACCGCCGCCGCGCGCGCCTGCACCTGAAACCCGCAGGCGCGGCCCTGGCGAAGGCGCTCCATGCGCTGGCGACCGCCACCCGTGCAGCCCTCGTCCAGGGCCTGAGCGCAGCGGAGCAAGCTGCCCTCCGCATCTCGCTCCGCAAGATCATCGCCAATATGGACCGGCTGCAAGACGGCGATGCTACCGAGAGTCCGGCCCAGGCGCATCACCGCTAGTGAGGACACAATGCAATTGAAAATGCCGACCACGTTGGAACCGAGACCCGCAGACGTAGCCAAGGAATGGACCGATCTGGCGCGCCGGCCCGGCGCCGGACGCCGGCGCTGGCCTTGGCTGGTGATGCTGGCTGTCCTGGGCTGCGTCGCATACTGGCTGCTCACCAGATCAGGGCCGCAGCAGCCGTCCGCCGCGGCGCCAGGGGCGACGCCGATGACCCAAAGCGTGCCTGTGGTGGCCGCGACAGCGCACGAAGGAGAGATGCCCGTCTATCTCACCGGGCTCGGGTCGGTGACCGCGTTCAACACCGTCACCGTCAGAAGCCGCGTCGACGGCCAGCTGATCAAGGTGGCGTTTCAGGAAGGCCAGTTCGTTCACCAGGGTGATCTGCTCGTCGAAATCGACCCGCGACCATTCCAGGTGCAGCTCACACAGGCAGAAGGGCAAATGGCCCGTGACCAGGCGCAGCTGCGAGACGTGAAGCTCAACCTGGCGCGCTATCAGGATCTGCTCGCTCGCGAGTTGATCTCCAAGCAGCAAGTCGACGATCAGGCGGCGCAGGTCGGCCAGTATGAAGGCGCCGTGAAGGTGGACCAAGGAGCCATCGACAACGCCAAGCTGCAATTGGTTTACAGCCGTATCACCGCCCCCATCAGCGGCCGGGTCGGGTTACGTCTGGTGGACGCCGGCAACATGGTTCACGCCAGCGACCAGAACGGCCTACTGGTCATCACGCAGATGCAACCGATCGCAGCGCTGTTCACCTTACCGGAAGACAATCTGCCGCCCGTCCTGAGGAAGCTGCATGGCGGAGATCCGCTGCCGGTGGAGGCGTACGACCGCGCCGGCCAGACGAGGATTGCCACGGGCTCGTTGCTCACGATCGATAATCAGATCGATCAGAGCACGGGCACGGCGCGTCTCAAAGCGGTGTTTCCGAACGAAGATAACGCCCTCTTCCCCAACCAATTTGTCAACGTGAAGCTGCTCCTCGACGTCCGCAAGGGAGCGGTCATCGCGCCGCTGGCCGCGATCCAGCGCGGCCCGCAAGGGACCTTCGTCTATGTCGTCAAGCCCGACCAGACCGTCGACGTGCGTCCGGTCACGCTTGGGCCGACAGCCGGCGGCGATGCCGCGATCAACACCGGTCTGTCCGCCGACGAACAGGTAGTGACAGAGGGCGTCGACAAGCTGCGGCCGGGAAGCAAGGTTCAAGTGCAGGCGCCGGAGACCGAAGCGCCGGCGCAAGGGCCGAGGGCATGAATCCGTCGCGGCTCTTCATCCTGCGGCCGATTGCGACCTCGTTGCTCATGGCCGCGATCCTGTTGGCCGGCGCCATCGCCTATCGCTTGCTGCCGGTCTCGGCGCTGCCCCAGGTCGACTATCCCACCATCCAGGTGCTCACCTTCTATCCCGGCGCGAGCCCGGACGTGATGGCATCGTCGGTGACCGCGCCCCTCGAACGCCAGTTCGGACAGATGCCCGGCCTCAATCAGATGATGTCCACCAGCTCTTTTGGAAGCTCGGTGATCACGCTGCAGTTCATGCTCGATCTCAATATCGATGTCGCCGAGCAAGAAGTGCAGGCCGCCATCAACGCCGCGGGAACGTACTTGCCCAGCGACCTGCCGAACCCGCCCGTTTACAGCAAGACGAACCCCGCCGATGCGCCGGTGCTGACGCTGGGGCTGACATCGGCGACGCTGCCCCTGTCGAAAGTGCAGGACCTGGCCGACACGCGACTGGCGCAGAAAATATCGCAGTTGACCGGCGTCGGGTTGGTCACGATCAGCGGCGGCCAAAAGCCCGCGGTCCGCATTCAAGCCAATCCCACGGCCCTGGCGGCCTACGGGCTCAGCCTGGAAGACCTGCGCGTCGCCGTCGCCCAGGCCAATGTGAACCTGGCAAAAGGCAACTTCGACGGCGTGTCTCAGGCCTACACCATCGGCGCCAACGATCAGCTGCTCTCGAGTGACGACTACCGCCCGCTGGTCGTGGCCTACCGTAAGGGGGCGCCGGTGCGCGTGTCCGACGTCGCGGATGTCGCGGACGATGCCGAGAACGTGAAGCAGGCCGCCTGGATGAACACCGTGCCCGCCGTCATCCTGAACATTCAGCGGCAGCCGGGCGCCAACATCATCAACGTCGTGGACCGCATCAAACAACGGCTGCCGCAGCTCACCAGCTCGCTGCCCCCGGGCGTGCAGGTGGCGGTCCTCACCGACCGCACCATCACGATCCGCGCCTCCGTGAGCGATGTGCAGTTCGAGCTGATGCTGACCGTGGCGCTGGTGGTGATGGTGCTCTTCCTGTTTCTGCGCAGCCTGTCCGCCACCATCATCCCGAGCGTCGCCGTCCCCTTGTCGATCGTGGGCACCTTCGGGGTGATGTATCTCGTCGGCTACAGCCTGGACAATCTCTCCCTCATGGCGTTGACCATCTCGACCGGCTTTGTGGTCGACGACGCCATCGTCATGATCGAGAACATCGCCCGCTACATCGAGGCGGGCGAACCGCCGCTGCAGGCGGCGCTCAAAGGCTCGCAGCAGATCGGCTTCACCATCGTGTCACTGACGGTGTCGCTGATCGCGGTGCTGATTCCGCTCCTGTTCATGGGCGACATTGTCGGGCGCCTGTTCCGGGAGTTCGCGGTGACGTTGAGCGTCACCATTCTGGTCTCGGCTATGGTGTCACTAACGTTGACGCCGATGATGTGCGCCAAGCTGCTCCGGCACACGCCCGAGGCGGCGCAGGGCCGCTTCTATCGCGCCTCGGAGAGAGTGTTCAAGAGGACGATCGAGCGCTACGGGACGAGCTTGCGCTGGGTGCTCGGGCACCAGACCGCAACGCTGTGGGTCGCCTTCGGTACGCTGGTCGGAACGATATTCCTGTACGTGGTCGTGCCGAAAGGATTTTTCCCGGTGCAGGACACCGGCGTGATTCTCGGCGTCTCCGAAGCGCCGCAAACGGTGTCGTTTGCCGCCATGGCGGCACGGCAGCAAGCATTGGCGAAGGTCATTCTGCAGGATCCGGCGGTGGAGAGTTTGTCCTCTTTCATCGGCGTGGACGGGATCAACACCACGCCCAACACCGGGCGCATCCAGATCAACCTGAAGCCACTCGAGGAACGACGGGTCAGCGCCAGCGACATCATTCGCCGCCTGCAGCCACAACTGGCGCAAGTGCAGGGCGTCACGCTGTTCATGCAGCCGGTGCAGGACCTCACGGTCGAAGACCGGGTCAGCCGGACCCAGTACCAGTACAGCATCGAGTGCCCCGATGCCGAGGAGTTGTCCGCGTGGACGCCGCGCCTGATCGAGAAGCTGCAGACCCTTCCCGAGCTGCGCGACGTGGCGAGCGACCAGCAGAATGGCGGCCTGAAGGCCACACTGGTGATTGACCGGGACACCGCGTCGCGATTCGGCATCACGCCGCAGATGATCGACGACACCCTCTACGACGCCTTCGGGCAGCGGCAGGTGTCGACGATGTTCACGCAGCTGAACCAATACCATGTCGTCTTGGAGGTGAAACCCGGCTTTCAGCAGAGCCCGGAGGTGCTGAAGGACATCTACGTCCGCTCGGTCAATGGGAGCCAAGTACGACTGAGCACCTTCACGCATTTCGCGCCGGCGACCACGGCGCTGGCGGTCAATCACCAAGGGCAGTTCCCCGCCGTCACCCTGTCGTTCAACCTGGCGCCGGGGGCTGCCCTCGGCGACGCGGTCACGGCGATTGCCGCTGCCGAGCGTGAGATCGGCTTGCCCGCCAGCATCCGCGCCAGCTTTCAGGGCACCGCGCAGGCCTTCCAGGCCTCGCTGGCCAACGAGCCGCTGCTGATCCTGGCGGCGCTGGTGACCGTCTACATCGTGCTGGGGGTGCTGTACGAGAGCTACATCCACCCACTGACGATTCTCTCCACCCTGCCCTCGGCAGGTGTCGGCGCAATCCTGGCACTGCTGCTGTGCCACACCGACCTGAGCGTGATCGCGTTGATCGGCATCATCCTGCTGATCGGCATTGTGAAAAAGAACGCCATCATGATGATCGACTTCGCGCTGGATGCCGAGCGCAAGCAGGGCAAGCCGCCGGAGGACGCGATCTACGAGGCGTGCCTGCTGCGCTTCAGGCCGATCATGATGACGACGATGGCGGCATTGCTGGGAGCCCTGCCGCTGGCGCTCGGCGGAGGCACCGGAGCCGAGCTGCGCCAACCGCTGGGGATCGCGATCGTAGGCGGCCTGATGCTCAGCCAATTCCTCACCCTGTACACCACCCCGGTCATCTATCTCGCCTTCGATCGCTTGGCGCATCGGCTGGCACGGTGGCGGATCGGCAACCCGATCGACGAACCGGTGGCGCTGGAAGAGCAGTGAACATCTCCGCTGCCTTCATCAAGCGGCCCGTTGCCACGTCGCTGCTCACCATGGCCCTGGCGCTGGCGGGGGCTCTCGGCTTTCGCTTCCTGCCGGTCGCGCCACTGCCGCAAGTCGAGTTTCCAACCATCATGGTAGGCGCGGCGCTGCCGGGCGCTAGCCCGGAGACCATGGCGTCGGCGGTGGCGATGCCGCTCGAACGGCAGTTCGGCCGCATTGCCGGCGTCACCGACATGACCTCGACCAGCTATCTGGGCTCGACGGCCATCGTCCTGCAGTTCGACCTGAGCCGGAACATCGATGGAGCTGCACGTGACGTGCAAGCCGCGATCAACGCGGCGCGCGGCCAGCTGCCGAGCAACCTGCCGAACAATCCCACCTACAGGAAGGTCAATCCGGCCGACGCGCCCATCCTCATTCTGGCGCTCACCTCCGACACCGTCGACACGGCGCGCATGTACGACGCCGCCGCGTCGATCCTGCAGCAGAAGCTCTCGCAGGTCGAAGGCGTGGGCCAGGTCTTCGTCGGCGGCAGCTCGCTACCGGGAGTCCGCGTAGATCTGAATCCGACGGTGCTGAACAATTACGGCATCGGCTTGGACGACGTGCGCGCGGTACTGAGCGGTGCCAACGCCAACCGCCCGAAGGGGCAACTCGCGGATGCCACCATGGCCTGGGAGGTCAGCACCACCGATCAGTTGCTGCAGGCCGAGCAGTATCGGCCGCTGATCGTCGCCTATCGGCGCGGCGCCACGGTGCGACTGTCCGACGTGGCGGACGTGCAGGACGCGGTGGAGGACCTGCGCAGCTGGGGGCTCGCGGACGGCAAGCCGGCGGTGGTGATCGTCATCTTCCGCCAACCCGGCGCCAACATCATCGAGACGGTGGACCGGGTGCGGGCGCTGCTGCCGCAATTGCAGGCCTCGATTCCACGGGCCATCGACGTGTCCGTGGCGGTCGACCGCACCCCGACGATCCGCGCCTCCATCCACGACGTCGAAGTCACGCTCCTCATTTCCATCGCGCTGGTCATCCTGGTGGTGTTCGTCTTTCTGCGCAGTCTATGGGCCACAATCATTCCCGGTGTGGTGGTGCCGCTGTCGCTGGTCGGCACGTTCGGCGTGATGTACCTGCTGGGCTATAGCTTGGACAACCTGTCGCTGATGGCGCTCACGATCTGCACCGGCTTCGTGGTGGATGATGCGATTGTGGTCATCGAGAACATCAGCCGGTATCTGGAGCACGGACTCGACCCCGTGCACGCCGCCCTGCGAGGGGCGCGCGAGATCGGCTTCACTGTCCTCTCCATGAGCAGCTCGCTGATCGCCGTCTTCACTCCGATCTTGTTGATGGGCGGCATCGTCGGGCGCTTGTTCCGCGAGTTCGCGGTGGTGCTGTCCGTGGCCATCGTGATGTCACTGGTGGTGTCGCTGACCACGACGCCGATGATGTGTGCAAAGTTCCTCAAAGCGGATCGCGGTCTCCGCCATGGCCAACTCCACCGCGCCAGTCAACGGGCCTTCGAGTGGCTCTTGGGCACGTATGAGGTGAGCCTGTCGTGGGTCCTGCGGCATGCACGGCTGACGCTGTTGGTCGCCGTGGTCACCGTATGCATCAACATCTATCTTTTTGTGGTGGTCCCCAAGGGATTCTTCCCGGAGCAGGATACCGGCCGCGTCATGGGCGCCATCCAGGCGGATCAGGATACGTCGTTCCAAGCGATGCAGCAGAAGCTCACCCGATTCGTGAGCATCGTCAAGGCCGACCCGGCGGTAGAAACCGTCGTGGCATTCACGGGCGGCACGCAGGGGAGTATCAACACGGGCCGGATGTTCATGTCGCTCAAGCCGTTGGCCGAGCGCAAGATCGGCGTCGCTCAGATCATGGCGCGGCTGCGCCCGAAGTTGGCGGCCGTGCCCGGCGCGAGCCTGTTTCTCCAGCCGGTGCAGGACATCCGCGTCGGGGGCCGGCTGGCCGGTGCGGCGTATCAATTTACCCTGCAAGGCGACGACTTGCAGGAGCTGAATCACTGGGCGCCGCGCGTGCTGCGCAAGCTGGAGGCCCTGCCGGGCCTGGTGGACGTCAACAGTGATCAGCAGAACCGCGGGCTGCAGGCCGCGGTGGTAATCGACCGGGACACCGCCTCGCGGCTCGGCATCACGCCACAGATGATCGACGACACCCTCTACGACGCCTTCGGGCAGCGGCAGGTGTCGACGATGTATACCCAGCTGAACCAGTATCACGTCGTGATGGAGGTGGCGCCGGAATTCTGGCAGAGCCCAGAGACGCTGAGGGACATCTATGTGCGGTCGGTGAATGGGGCGCAGGTGCCGCTCAGTGCCTTCGCTCATTTCGGGCCGTCGACCACGGCGCTGGCTGTCAATCACCAGGGGCAGTTCCCTGCGGTCACGCTGTCATTCAACCTGACGCCGGGCGTGGCGTTGGGCGACGCGGTCACGGCGATTGCCGCTGCCGAGCGTGAGATCGGCTTGCCCGCCAGCATCCGCGCCACCTTTCAGGGCACCGCGCAGGCGTTCCAGGCCTCGCTGGCCAACGAGCCGGTGCTGATCCTGGCGGCGCTGCTCGCCGTCTACATCGTGCTCGGCATGCTCTACGAGAGCTACATTCACCCGCTGACGATTCTGTCCACCTTGCCGTCGGCAGGTGTCGGCGCGATCCTGGCGCTGCTGCTGTGCCGCACCGACCTGAGCGTGATCGCCTTGATCGGCATCATCCTGCTGATCGGCATCGTGAAGAAGAACGCCATCATGATGATCGACTTCGCATTGGATGCCGAGCGCAAGGAAGGCAAACGGCCGGAGGAAGCGATCTACGAGGCTTGTCTGCTGCGCTTCCGGCCGATCATGATGACGACGCTCGCGGCGTTGTTCGGCGGCCTGCCGCTAGCGCTGGGCCTGGGCACGGGCGCCGAGCTGCGCCAGCCGCTGGGCATCACCATCGTCGGCGGCCTGATCGTCAGCCAGTTGCTCACCCTCTACACCACCCCGGTCATCTACCTCTACCTGGATCGCTTCAGTCTCTGGTTCAAACGCTTGCGGGGGACGCAGCGCACAATGCAGCCGAGCGCAACCCCTTCGGGCTAGAGAAAAAAGGCCTTGCATGCCCAGGGTAGCCGCTGGGCTGCAACCCTGAGCTGTGTCACGCGACGCCTTCGGCGTAGAAGGCTATCAACCTGAGAGATCGGGTTAGCGCTCAGCGATATTGCTGTTCACGGGCAGGGTGAACCGGAACGTGGTGCCGCGCGGCAGGTTCGGTGTGGCCCACAGCCGTCCACCGTGCGCTTCGACAATCGAGCGGCTGATGGACAATCCCATGCCGAGAACTCCCGGTTTCGTACTGAAGAACGGGTCGAACATCTTCTCAGCGACGTCCGCCGCGAGTCCCTCCCCGGTGTCGCTGATCGCGATCTCGAGCGTGTCATCGGCCGCGGTTGTCCGCAGCCGCAGCTCACGCGCCCCGCCCTCGACACCGGACACCGCTTCGAGACCGTTGCGCACGAGGTTGAGGATTACCTGTTCCATCTCGATGGCATCGGCGCACACTTGGGGAAGCTGCGGTGCGAGATCGAGCTGGAGGCGTACGGCGCGCTCGTGCACCTCGGCATCCACGAAGCGCGCGACTTCACGCACGATCTCGTTCACCTCAACCGGCTCCCGCCGCACTTCGCCCTTGCGTGAGAGGTTCCGCAGCCGCCGAATGATGTCGCCGGCGCGCATCGCCTGCGCCGCAATCTCTTCCAGCGCCGGCACGATTTGTGACGGCTTGCCGGCACTGGAGACGATGCGGCGGGCGCAACCCTTGGCGTAGTTGGTGATCGCTGCCAGCGGCTGATTCAGCTCGTGTGCGAGGCCCGCGGCCATCTCGCCCACGGTACTCAGGCGCAGGAGATGGCACAGCTCGGCCTGGTGCTGGCGCGCCTCGGCTTCGATGCGCTTGCGTTCGGTCACGTCCCGTGAGTTCACCACCACGCCGGCAATATCGGGCGGATTCGTGGGGCGCTTGCCGATAACCTCGATGACGCGCCACGAGCCGTCGCGGTGCCGAAAGCGCAGTTCGGTCGACTGCGCTACCCCGGCTTTGCCAAAGGCCGCTTTCAACGTCCTCACGGTCGCGGCCGTATCCTCCGGGTGGATGAAATCCACGACATTCTTGCCAATCAAATCTTCAGCACGGTACCCGAGAATCCGCTCGATCGACGGGCTTTCGTAGCGAATCGTACCGTCCTCGCTGATGATGGTGATGATGTCCGAAATGTTTTCGATCAGCGCCCGCAGCTGTTCATTCTGGCGGCGTAACTCCAGCTCTATGACTCGAAGCTCTTCACTACGCGGCTGAGGCTCGCCGTTCACCGCAGCGGGGTCTGGCATGGCTACACCTCAATAGGTTCGCGGTTGTCAGCATCGTCTCGCCGACTTCCTTCTAGCTCCTACAGTGCCCCGCGGAGGAAGCCTTTGCAAGTTGTCGCGAACCGGCCGCCGCTTCACCTTTTCTTTTTGCCGCTTACGAGCTAACACCGCGGTCATGCCCGAGGCACACCCGCCCGAGGCCAGCACCTCTTTGCTGATCGCCGAAGTCCGCCACGTTTCCAAAAGCTTCCAGGTGGACAGCAAGCTGGTCACCGGCCTCATTACTGCGGCCGGCGGGGCCTGGAACGCCAGCATCGTCTCCGAGTACTTGCGCTACAAGGGACGGACGCTCGTCGCCCCGGGGCTGGGGTCGCTGATCACCGAAGCCACCGCAGCGGCTGATTTCCCGCTGCTTGCGGCCGGCGTGTTGACCATGGCACTCGCTTTGGTGCTGTTGAATCGCGTGTTATGGAAACGGCTCTACCGTATGGCGGACACGCGCTTCAGCCTGAATCGGTGAGCCGCGGCGCGAGGAGGTTTCGATTAGAGCGGCGTATTGCACCCATCCGGGCGCGTTCGAGATCCGTGAGGTGGAACAGCCCGTGGCCGCGCCGGGGGAAGCGATCATCAAGATCCACAGCTGCGGCATTTGCGGCAGTGATCTGCATTTCTTCCAGGGTGCATTGCCACCTCCTCCGGTGTGCCCGGGCCACGAGATCAGCGGCGAGGTGGTCGAAGTGGGTGCCGGCGCGCGGGTGCGTCCCGGCGACCGTGTGGTGGTCGAGCCGCTGGCTGTCTGCCGAGAGTGCTCGTACTGCCGCACCGGCAACTACCAACTGTGTGAGCAGTACCGTATCCTCGGCATGATGCTGGACGGCGGCTTTGCGGATTATCTCCGCATGCCGAGCTACGCCTTGTTCCCGCTGCCGGCGCATGTCGATTTCGAAGTCGGCGCGTTGGCGGAGCCGCTAGCGGCTGCCGTACATGCGGTCCGTTTGGCCAACGTGCGCCTCGGCGCCCGCGTCGTCGTGCTTGGAGCCGGCAGCATCGGGTTACTCTCGGTTGCCGCCGCCAAAGCCGCCGGCGCCGCCGATGTGTGGGTCACAGCACGCCACCCACACCAGCGCACCGCTGCCGAGTCGCTGGGCGCAACACGCACTTTCGTCGAAGCGGACGCCGGTAGAGAGTTGTCTGACTTGGCGCGCCAGCATCCTGTTGACGTGGTGATCGAAACCGTGGGGGGAACGGCCGACACCATCAACCAGGCGCTGCTTCTGGTGCGCCCGGGCGGCCGGGTAGCGGTGTTGGGGCTGTTCGCCACCATGCCGCCGCTGAACGCACTTCTTCTCGTGGCGAAAGAAGTGCGTATCGTCGGCTCGCAGACCTATGGGCGGTACGGTCCACGCGCCGACTTCGATGTCGCCCTGCAATTGTTGTCGCAAGATCCCGAACGTTTCCGGCGCATCATCACCCATCGCTTTCCGCTCAGCGAGATCACCCGCGGTTTCGAAACGGCCGCCGACAAACGTACCGGCTCCATCAAAGTTGCCATCCGGCCGGCGTGAGGGCACCCGGTTACGCACTCACGAGGGCACTTTCTGCCGTCGTGTTTCAGGACACAACCGCTGAAACGTTAAGGGGGAGTGACTCAACCGCCGGCAGCGGCTGCGCGGATTATCGCGGCGACGTCGCCCACTTTTTTCGCGATACGGTACCGCCAGTTACCGTAGCTACCCTCTGCGTTGACCGCATCAGCCCAGCGCTGTGCCGCACTGTGCTTGACGTCTTCAAGCGGATCGTAGCCTTTGGTTTCGAGGATGAGAAAGCGCGGTGGCTCGGTCTTCAGGCGAATGATGAAGTCCGGCACGTAGTCGTGCGGCTCGCCGTTATGGAGGTACGGGATCGCGAATCCAAGTCCGGAGTTCTTCACGAACGCATCGACGCACTCGTGCGTGTCGATGACGTAAGCAGCGGACTGCTCCCACTTTGCGGTGTCCGCGACCACGTAGTTCAGATGGCTCCGCGTAACGTCCCGCACCTCTCGGCTGGTCCAATAGTCGACGTCGGCAGTTGATCCGGGACCACGACTGGTTTCATAGCGTGGAACTTCGGGCGCCTCGCCTTGCGAGGTGTCGGGCTGGATGGCGCCCATCAATCGCTCGATGACCCAACCGTAATACGGAGAAAGAAACACGTCGAGAATATTCGCCGGCTGGACCGGATGAACCATCTCGCGCAAGTAGCGCTCGGCGATGCGGACGAGCTGCGGGAACAGAACGTGTGCCGGCGCCTCACAGCTCGGTTGCGCTACGTAGTCGTGGGTCAGATCGCGCGCCAGATCGAAGACCAGTTCTTGAAAGCGCCGGCCGGCACGATACGGATTCAGATCCACCCTCTCGAGTTTCCCCGGCCCCGTCAGCGAAGGGCGGCCCTTGTTGTTCGGCAACGCAGCCTTCACCTCCACTTGGGGCGGGATGTTCATCGGGTCGAGTATCAGCGTGGCCGCCGAATCCAAATTGATCATCACGCGGTTGCGAATAGCCTGACGGTAGCCCTCGACGCGCGGATACTTGATCTCGAAGCGCGCCTTCGCCGGGACCGCGTGTACGTGGTACCGCTTCGGCGCCGGCGGTTTCGGCCCGACGTTGGCCTTGAACGGAATCACCTCGAACGGCACCCCGAAGACCTTGGCTACCTCCTCGGTGAGCAACCCCTCGGCCGTAAAGTCATTGTAGTTCGTTCGGCGCAGGCCGCGGCCAACCACCTGCTCGCACAAGAGCTGCGACATGAACGGTCGCAGGCCGATGATGTGGGTTACCGTGTTGCAGTCCCACCCTTCGGTGAGCATGCCGACACTGACGATGCAGCGCACGTCGCGGCCGGGTGGATGCAGCGGTCGCCCCAGCTTCTTGGCCAGTTCTTCAAAGCCCTCGGGATAGATCGGCCGCCCCTGCCGGTCTTTCGGCCATTCGGTCTTGCCGACGGTGTCCAACGTGCGGCGCATCCAGGCCGACTCGTCGCTCTTGCTCTGATCGCTATCGGTCTCGTGGACGACCTTCGAGTCAACGCGGATGGTGCTCACGCGCCCGTTGTTGCGAAAGCCCTCGATGTTCGCCGGTGGGATGCCGGGCGGCGGATTGTTTTCACCGAGCCAGTCGTACACGACCTTCGCGATCTTGGTGTTCTTGCAGACGATGATGAACACAGGCGGGCGCGGGTCGTCCTTGATCGACTCCCATTCGCGGCGCAGCTCTTCCCACAGGCCCGCGAGCATCGCGATGGGCGTGTTGGCCCACTTGAGGATCGCCTCCGGCTTTGGGCTGCCTTTCTTCCCGCCACGCTCAGCCGGCGTGAGTCTTGGAAGGATCCAACGCCAGATATTGAAGTAGCCCGGGATCGCCGCACCCGTCGTGTCCCGCACCGCGAGCTGCGGAATCTTCACCAAGCCCGACTCGATTGCATCGGTGAGCCCGAACTCACTCACCACCCACGGAAAGGTACGATTCGTCTCCTGACCGACCCGACCGAGGAAGTAGGGCGTCGCCGACAGGTCCACGCAGAAGTTGATGCCGCGTAGCTTGTGGATGCGGTCGAGACCGTCGACCCACACCGTCGCTTCCTTGAAGAACTCTTCGCTCTCCTCCTCTTCGCCGAAGAGGTCGACTTCCGCCTCGTCGGGTTCGGGCCGACGAATGCGGTACGCGTGGTGTGCTTCATCGTTGAACACTAGAATATTCTGCTTGCTGCCGACCTCGCGACCGAGGATACGGTTCACAAGCGCCGTATCGCTCTCGACGTAGCGCAGGGACTCTACTCGCACCCTCTTGAGGTGGCCTTGCTTGTCGTGTTCTTCGGCCACGACGGTGAGCAGCCCCGCCGCGATCTGCCGCTCCAGCTCCTCCAAGGTGAGATAGCGCTTGCCACGGGCGACAGTCGTCTTCGGCCCGATGGTGATCGTCTCGGGGACGCGGACCGGCACACCGGCCTTGGCAACCTTGGCACTCACGCCACCGACCTGCACCCCCTGCGGCTCGAACACGTGCCAGTTCGTTACCAACACACGGCCTTGCGTGAGCAACGCCATGATATGCGGCGCAACCAAGTCGCGTGTACGGTAAATGCTGGCCTCACCTTCGTTCGGGTCCAGCTCGCGCAACCGGTTGCGAATCGTCACATTGGGGCAGACCACCAGCACGACGTCGGAGAAGCGCGCATCGCTGCGATCGTTGACCTTGTTGAGGATGATCCACGCGGCGAGCATGCCCATCACCATCGTCTTGCCCGAGCCCGTCGCCATCTTGCAGGCGTAGCGGCGAAATGCAGTCAAGCCGTTGGCCTTGCGCTCGTCGCTCGGTTCGTCGAGCGGAATGTCGATGCCCTGCCGAAAGTCGGCGCGTGCTTCGATGAGAAAGATGATCGTCTCCGCTGCCTCAAGCTGAGCGAAGAAGAGCCGATGCTGTCGGCCGTCGCGCCGCCAGTAGTGCAGCAGCTCTAGCGTGGTGCGGCTCACACCGGGGTACGGGTCGGGTTTGTGTGCTCTCCACTCCTTCACGCGCTCGCGGATGCGATTGACCAGCTTCAGTTCGATTGCGGTACCCGCGCCATCGCTCGGCTCCACCTCGTCGCCGCGACTCGGCGGGCGATAGAAATACATCGCCGGCCGTCGCCCCGGCATGCGCCGCGGCTCCTCGCCCTCCACGATCCGCCAATGCTCCGGCGGTTCCTCGAACGGTGAGCACAATATCGGCTGCTGTACTTCGAACCCGCTCATTGGCCGAAGGCTTTCACGATGGCGTCAAGCTTTTCGCTCACTTCGTGATGGATTTCGCCCGGGGCCATGACCGACGCGATCTCGTGATAGCGGGTGTACGGAAACCCAGGCAGACCAGCGGCATCGAGAATCGGCGGCAGCACTTCGGTGCGCGCCTTTCGCTTCTCCAGATAGGCCTCGATGAGCGGATTCTCAGCCATCGGCTCTTGAAGGAAAGCAGCGGTGAAAGTCTTCTCCAAGTAGGCTCGCATGTCCTCCCGTGCTTGCTTAGAGTGTTCGCCTGGTCCGACCTGCCGCTCGACGAAACGCTCCAGCGCGGCGGGATGCACCAGATAGCTCTCGACCTCGTACCGCCGCCACCGCAAGCGCTGGAGGCCTCGACCAGTGATGTCGGAGGATTGCAGCTCCGGCCGTGCGTCGCCATCCACGAGTTCGAGACCTGGCAGGTCCTCGCGCACCAATGAGAGCGCCTTGTAGTGGTCTCGGGCGGCGATGCCCGCCGCGCCGCCGCGCGGCTCGCTGACCGTCTTCTTCCAGAACAGTTGGGTCGTCAGCAGCTCGTAGGCCGGATGGCCCAGCGTCTTCGCCCAGGCGCGAAGGATTTCGAGGTCCGTGTAGTCTTCGAGGTACAGCACGCCGGGCGCTTCCAACGCTAGCATGATGTCCTCGTTCGAGAGCGCGCCGAGCGACTTGATGAGCAGCGCGCGCTCGTCCGTGTCGGCGAGCGGTCGGGGCCGGTGCAACATCACGCACAACTCCTTCGGCTCAACCGCGTTGATGATGACTTCGGAATGCGTGGCGATGATGAGTTGCGACTTCTGCGCTGCAGCCACGGCCCGCAGCTCTCCGTAAATCGCATCCTGCAGGATCACGTGCAAATGCGCGTCGGGCTCATCGAGAAGCAGCACGGACCCCGGCCGTGTATGTAGGAAGGTCAGCAACATCAGTACTTGCTGAAAGCCGCTGCCGGCGCTGGCGATGTCGAACGCCGGGCCGTTCGCGCCGCGCCGGTATTCCGCGGTGATGAACGCTCCCACCTGCGGATGCAGCAGATCGAGGCCGAACAGCCGGTGAATTGCGTCGCCGAGCGCGCGCCATGCCGTATCGTTCTGGCTGGCCTCGACGAGCAAGTTGCGCAGGATGTCGCCGGGTTTGGCCTGCCCCAGTAGCGCGTCGAGCGTTTCGCGCCGAGCGTAGAGCGGCTCCTCTGTGCCGAGTCCGGTCATCGCCGGCACCAACGCTGTGGAGAGCGTCGCAGCGCGTGCCGTGGACGGTTCGACATCGGGCTTCGGCCGAACGTAGATCTGCTCCGTGCTATCGGCGAGGAACTCCATCGTGATCGCCCACTGGTCCGTGTGCACGGCGATCTCTATGGTGCCCGTGTACTGCCGATCCGACCACAGCAGATCGAATGAGCGCAGCGGCACTGCTGAAAACGCTTGCCGGGCAATCGGGGCCTTCGGATACGCGCCGCCGTGGCGCTGAAAGTCGTTCAATTCCTTCCAGCGGTTGAACGCCAAGCTCCACGCGGCAATTGCCTGGAGCACCGTGGTCTTGCCGGTGTTGTTCGGTCCCGCCAGCACGATGTTGCCTGGGAGGACGAACTCGACTTCATCGAACCGCTTGAAGCGGCGGATGACAACCTTGCGGATCACCCCGCGACCTCCGCGCCGAAATCCTCCCTAACCCTCCTTTGCCAAAGGAGGGGACCGGACGAATCCCTATCGGTCATGCTCGCGAAAGCGGGCATCCAGTTTTCCTGGCGGTGCCACCTTGTTGCGACGGATGGATTCCCGCTTTCGCGGGAATGACGACCCCACCCTTCCTCACTGCTTTGAAAGATCGCCGTCTCCTCTTCCCCCCTTTGAAAAAGGGGGGCCAGGGGGGATTTATTCATGTTGGGCGTCCTTCAGATCCTTCACCACCAGCAGCTCGTTGCCGCGGTCGTCGATGACCTTCACGGCAATCTGCCTGTGCTCGCCGGCTTCGAATGGTGCGCTGACAGTGCCGGCGAGATGCTCCCACACCGAGTCTTCGTAATCGCCTTTGAGCGCTCTCTTCAAATCGTCCCAAGCGGCGGTGCGTGGGAAAAACGCCTGGGTCACGTGGAAGCAGAGGCCGTTGTAGTCGGTGTCGAGGAACCACGCCGGCACGTCGTTCCCGCCGCGATGCACGGCCTCCATCGTCGCCGGATCGAAGACATCGAGCCCGACCAGCTCCACCTGGTACTCGATTTTCTGGCTTTCCTCTTTCACCTTGCGACTTGTAACTTGTATCTCAGGCAACCCGCACACGCTGAAGATCTGACTCGACCGCATGTTCTTGAGGAGATCACCCATCATCAGATCCGGCGTCGCTTGCACGTACGTCGCAGAGACGCCCACTACCTGTTCGCACTTCTCGACCAACTCGCGCGCGTTCGGCTGGATCGCGAAGCCTATGACGTAGAGGTGCGTGTAGCTCTTCGCGTACGCCTCGCGCGCCGCTTCGTAGACGAGCTTCTCACTCACCGCGCCGTTCTCCGGCCCGAAGACGATCGCGACAGCCTTGCCTCCAACGAAGCGATCACCCTTCGACGGCTCCGAAACCATGCCTCCGTCTTCCGACATCCCCCCCTTTGACAAAGGGGGGCCAGGGGGGATTTCTCCGGCGCCCGATGGTGACTCGGAAATCCCCCTCGATCCCCCTTTTTCAAAGGGGGAAGAAGCCCCATTCCCGTTCACCACCACCGCCTCCGCCGACAAGGACAGCGTTTTCGCCGGCGGGCGCACGTTGCGCAGCGTCACCGTCTTCCCACCGCCGACATGCAACACCGGCGACTTGCGCAGCACCTCGATCATGCGATCGACGAACGAGCCGTAAGTCTCAACGCCAACGCCGGAGTCCTCGACGCCGTCGCCTTCCCAGTCCACCGGCGTCGGAATCGTAGCCTCGACGCAGAACGGGCCGGTGACACGCGTGATTTTCGATTCGACCTCAGGCCGATCGACGAGCACCTCCTCCTCGGGCGGCTCGTTGTTGGCGATGCTCTTCAGCGTCACGTGCGGCACGATGCCGCCGACCTCTTCACCCCTGCTGTTCTGCTTGCGGACGTACACAAACCCGCCCGCCGGCCCGCGCTTCTCCTCCTTGAGTTCATAGAAGGCGAAGGTTGCGGTCAACAACCGCTGCCGCGCCAGCGCGAGCGGCACGCGGCTGGTGTCGATTGTAATCCACCGTCGGCCCCACTGTTCAGCGACATACGCGCTTGTGCCACTACCACAGGTCGGATCTAGGACGAGGTCACCCGGATCGGTTGTCATGAGTACGCAGCGCCGAATTACATTAGACGGCGTCTGCACCGCGTATAGGTTCTCTGGGTCGCGTGCAGTGTCCTCCCAGATCGTCGTGACTTCGGTGAGGGGGAAGTCGTCAAGATATTGCTTGTATCTGAGCGTGTTGCCGGTCGCCACAATCCGGTGCTGCCCCGCCAGGCGATCAAGGCCCTCCTTCGTCGTTCTCCAACATTTGTTGGGGCCCGGATGATACTTCTTGCCCCCAAAGACGTAGTCGATCGTTGTGTTCGGCCGGAAGCCCCCAGTCGTCAAGCTAATCAGTTGAAAGGGCTTCCAACCTCTATCGATCGCCTCGGGATTCGCCCGCTCCTCATTGGTCATCGCTCGCGTCGCGCCGGTTATCGCTTCTTCTAGTTGGACGTAGTGGTCGCCAGCGCCGATTCCAGCAACCTGTCGCTCGAATGTCTTGCGGGCCCTCAGGCGCTCGCGGTCCTTTGCGTACCAAAGTAGGTAGTGTGCAGAAGACTGAATCGTCTCGCCAACCATCATCCCGAGACGGCGAAAACAAATCACGACGACGAAATTGTCGGCTCCAAAGATCTCGTCCAAGACCTCTCTAACGTGATGAAGGTTCTCATCGCTGATCTGAACAAAGATGCTCCCGCTCGGCGCCAGTAACTCCCGGCACAGCAAGAGCCGATCACGGAGGTACGTCAGGTACGAATGCAGCCCAAGCTCCCACGTGTCGCGGTAGGCCTTCACCATCTCAGGCTCACGCGTCATCTCGGCGTCGTCGTTGTGCTTCACGTCCCGTTTGCGGACGAAAGGCTGGAAGTTGGAACCGAACTTTACGCCGTAGGGCGGGTCCATGTAGATCATCTGCACTTGGCCGCCGAGGCTCTCGTAGTGCAGCAGCGAGTTCATGACCACGAGTGAGTCGCCGAGGATGAGCCGGTTCACCCAGTTGTCGGGATACTCGTAGGCGCGTAGCACCTGGTCGTGGATGGGATCTTGTTGATCCCCGAAGAGTTCGAGCAACGACAGCTGCCGGTCACGCTTGTGGCCCTTGAGCGTTTCGAGAATCGCCTTAGTCGACAGGCGCTCGTGGACGAACAGCGGCAGCGTCGGCACGTCGAAGGACAGCCGCTCCGCCTTGCCGGCCCAGTTGAGGAACGGCTTGCTCAGTAACCTCAGCGTTCCGGTGGCCTCTTCGGCACGAGAGACGTTGTCGGCTACTTCATTCCAGTTGCCGGTTCCGGCAAGCTTTGTCCGGATCACTGACAACTGATCACCGATCACTGCCAACTGTTCTTCCCCCTGCTCGCGCGCCGGATTCTGCCCGTCCCAATCCAGTGCCGGCGACAGCGACGAGTCGTAGCGGTAGCGCTGCGGCGGCTTCTTCTTGCGGAACTGAGCTTGCGTGCCGACGTCCGGTCGCAACAAACTCGTGGCCTCGGGATGCTTGTAGGTTTCCGCCCGTTTCGGTGGCGTCGTGCCTTTCGCTGTCCGCGTTCGTGCCCGTCGCGCCATCCCCTGCCTCTCTCCCGTTTGTGCTGAATTAGACCACAACGCCCCCCGGTACAACTCTAGCCAGGCAGGGTCTCGGGCCAAAGGTCCACCGGGCCGCCCGAGCCACCGTAAGCTGCGGAAGCTGGTCAATGGCATTGAATGCACGGCCTACCGGCTGTTCAAACGTGTTCTCACCTCCTGAGGCTTGAGTCACGTCCCGTTGCACCGGTAGGAGTTTTCATGCCAGTTTCATGACCAGCGAGTACGATGATGGCGACAACCGTTCCATTGCTGAAGGTCTTGATCAGCTCACCATCGGATGTGGCCGAAGAGCGACGCATCGCGGTTGAGATACTCAGAACAGCGGAGTGGCTTCAGGGTTCGGAGGAGGGTCCTGTCCTTCAGGCAGTTCGCGCTGAGGACCTGGCGCCGGGCATCGGTGCGGACCCCCAGGAAGTGATCAACCGGCAATTGCCTGAGTACGACGTCTTCGTGGGAATCATGTGGAGCCGGATCGGTTCACCCACCCCTCGTGCGCTATCGGGTACCATCGAGGAGTTCGAAGACGCTCTGGCCCGGTGGCGAAGAAATCCACGCGGCATGGAGATCATGTTCTTTTTCAGAACTGACGAGGCACCCCCGGACTCTGACCGGAACCAATTGGATGCGGTCTGCAGATTCAAGAACACCCTTGGCCCCAAAGGTCTCTTCTACAAAGAATATCGCGAGCCGAGCGACTTTGCAGTTCAATTCTCTGTTGCGATGCGTTCCTATGCAGCACGATGGCTGCAGGATCGTCGACCACCTACCGGGGAGGCGGAACCGCAGCGCCGTCGTTCGCACAGCCTGACCCGAACACTGGACCATTCTTCTGACTACTACCAGCGATTACCAACTGCGGACAGCGTAGCGGCGGTAGACGGATGTCTATTTGTGAGGACCTTGGACGGAAAGTCAAAACAGGTGTCGTTTTCGGGACAGGACTCCGAGCCCGTTCTTTCCCCCGACCGGAGGTACATCGCATTCTTACGGCAGACGGGCGGACCTGGAATACGAGTGGGATGCGGGGAGGCTGAACCCAACCAGCTCTGGGTGACTGATGTTGATGGTCAGAAAGCCATGTGCCTCGTCCGCAGTGCGCCAAGCGAGGACATGCAGTGTGTCCTCGCAGGTTTGCACCGCCCACAATTCAGCCCGGACGGCACAGCCGTGTTTTTTCTAAGCCGTGCGTGGGTCACGTCCCACGCAGTTCACCGAGTCGACGTTGGGAGCGGCGAGGTCAATTTTGTATGCGATGCCGGTACGCTTGAAGTAGTCCCGAGCGGCGAGTTTACAGGTTATCTGATCGTGAGTCAGCACAAGTACTTTCTCGGGGGCGGGTCGTACGACTGGTACTGGCTGGTCACCGGCGACGGGCACACGGTCGCATGTCTCGGTCCAGATCCGTCGAACTTCCGATCATTATATGTAAAGTGACACGGATACTCCGCCCTCACCCCGTAAGGGGCGCGACACCCAACGCCCGGCTCTGTACACAGATTAAGATGCGGGCGTGAGTATCGGGCGCTCTACCACGCTTCCCGCGCAGGCGGTCTCAGGAGCGGAACAGGAAGTTGCGGGCGATCACCATGCGTTGGACCTGCGACGTTCCCTCGTAAATCTGCAGCAGCTTGGCGTCGCGCATCAGCTTCTCGACCGCGTACTCCTTGGTGTAGCCGTAACCGCCTAACACCTGCACGGCGTCGGTCGCCGACTTCATGGCGAGATCGGCGCCCCAGGCCTTGGCAATGGCCGACGTGCTCGTGCGCTTGACCCCGTGGTCGACCTCCCAGGCGGCCTTCTGCCACAGCAGCCGCACCGCCTCGTAGGCCATGACCATCTCGGCGATGAGGAACTGGATCGCCTGGTGCTGGGCGATCGGCTGCCCGAAGGTCTTGCGCTCGAGCGCGTAGGCCTTCGACTCATCGGCACAGCGACGGATGGTGCCGGCGGCACACGCCGCAATCATCGGGCGCGAGCGGTCAAACGCTTCCATCGCGATCGAGAAGCCTTCCCCCGGGCGGCCGAGGATGTGGTCGTTGGTCAAACGCACGTCCTCGAACAGGACGTCACGCGTGTCGCTGGCGCGCTGCCCGAGCTTCTCCTCCTTGCGGCCGATCGACACGCCGGGTGCATCCGCCGGGACGACGAAGGCGGTGATGCCCTTGTGGCGCTGCGCCGGGTCCATGGTCCCAAAGCCGGTAAAGAAGCTGGCGTAACCGGCGTTGGTGATCCAGCGCTTCTGCCCGTTAACCAGCCAGCCGTCCCCTTCGCGGACGATGCGCGTTTTCATGGCGGCCACGTCCGATCCGGCGTCGGGTTCACTGCAGGCGTAGCTGACGAAGCAACACTCCTTGGCGAGCCGTGTGAGCCATTCCTGCTTCTGTGCTTCGCTGCCGGCGATGATGAGCGGAAGCACGCCCAGGTGATTGCACATGATGCTGGTGGCGACCGCCGCGTCGCCGTAGGCGAGCTCTTCGGAAGTGAGACAGCCATCGAACGTGTGCAGGCCGACACCCCCGTACGCCTCGGGCAGCTCGACGTTCATCAGACCGAGTTCCCACGCCTCCTCCAACACCTTAGTCGGGAACTCCTCCTTGCGGTCCCACTCGGTGGCGTTCGGGATGAGGCGATCGGCGGCGAACCGCCGGGCCGTCTGAACGAGCTGCTCTTGTTCCTCTGTGAGAGTTGGGTCGAACATAACGCCAGTTGCCTACCACGTCGGGCGGCACTCCGCCAAGGGGGGCAGAACAGGGGGTCGCGTTCTCTTGGCTACCCCAGGTCGCCCGCGTACTATTCCGAAGAGTATTTGCGTGGCGCGCAAATTTCATGGTCGTCATTCCCGCAATTCTCAAGCGGGAATCCATGGGCAGCGTTGTGGTTAGCCTCGCCGCCCCGCCTGGAAGTCCGCCAAAGGACTGCGGACATGACGGAATGCAGATCTGGAGCTTGGGTTGCAGGCGTCAGGCCCGCGTACTTAGCCTGTCGAAGGGCGCTACGTCTTCTTCCACTGCACGCGCGTGTTGAACCGTGGCGGGCATGGCCCCCAGAGCCCGGCGGACAGATTGTGATGGCGGGGGTGCGGTTAAGGTGTTGACCCGCCGGAACTGGCGGGTCAACACAGCGTGGAACCACATCACGAAGGGTCGTTGAACTCGGCGATTGCGCCAATTGCGCGCTACGTCCCTCAGAATCAAGCTGCGACATGGCACGCATTACTGCCTGGACGGCGGCTTCTTCGCGCTTGGCGTTCGATTGGTTGAAGTCGGCTGACAACACCACTTGGCTTTGCCACACGGCAGCACGTCAATCAGGACTGTCAGGCGCACTCGCCCTGCCGCCTGCAGTTGACAGGGGCGTTAGGCCTCCGTATCCAGGTTCGGGTGCGCAGAAAGCGGTGACGGCCGGTTATCTGCTAGTCGGCCGTAACCTAAATTCGCGTAATAAGCGACTAGCCATGGCGAGCCACGGTGTCAGCGCAGAAGCGGGCAATCTTCGTCAGAATCTCGTCCGCGGTCTTCACCCACTTGA
>JBEKBJ010000086.1:0-23328 GCA_050015455.1 Binatia bacterium | reverse complement strand
GGCAAGCCTACTAGCTTGTCCTAACCTAATTGTCAAGGCCCTCAGGACCCACCTGCCGGGTTTTTGAAACTTCTTTCCGCCCCTACGACTTTTCGGCCTAGCATCGGATCAGGGCATGGGTGGATAGGACGCGGCAAAGTCGTTCGCAGAAGGCATCGCCGGCGCGGGTGCAGCGGCAGTGCGGCGCCAGCTCGACCGGCGAATGAATTGGCGGGCTACAAGAGCGCTCAGTCCGCCTGCGCGGCTTTGCAGTGCCCCATGGAGGGACGGCCGGCTCTTGCGTACGCCGCCCGACATCGCAAGAATTGCAGCCTGCACTGACCGCCTGCAACGTCACACAGCGGAGGACACCGATGCGCATCATTCTCATAGGACAAGCGGCATTTGCCGAAAAAGTGCTGGACGGATTGCTCGCGCGCCGGCATGAAGTGCTCGCGCTTTACTGTCCGCCCGACACGGGCGAGCGCAGCGATCCGGTGAAGGCGCGGGCCTTGGCCTTGGGCATTCCGGTGCGTCAGCACCGCACGCTCAAAAGCGCCGAGGTCCAAAGCGAGTTTGCGACGCTCGCTGCCGATCTGGCGGTGCTGGCGTACGTCACCCAGATCGTGCCTGCGAACGTGTTCGAGACGCCGCGGCTCGGGAGCATCTGCTTCCATCCCTCGCTCTTGCCTCGGTACCGCGGCGGCAGCGCCATCAATTGGCAGATCATCAGGGGCGAGACGGAAACGGGGGTGTCGGTATTCTGGGTCGATCCGGGCATCGATACCGGCCCGATCGTCGTACAGAAGACCGCGACCATCCGCCCGTACGACACCGCCGGCTCGCTGTACTACGACACGCTCTTCCCTCTCGGCGTGCAAGCCGTTTTGGAAGCGGTGGACCTGATTGCCGCCGGCAAGGCGCCGCGCCTGCCACAGGACGAAAGCCGGGCGACGTACGACCCGCTTTGCCGCGATGCACACGTTGCCATTGATTGGTCACATCCGGTTACCGCGATCTACAACCTCATTCGCGGCAGTGATCCGCAGCCGGGCGCGTACACCTTGTGGCACAGCGAGAAGCTGCGCCTCTACGATGCTGCACTCGTTCCAGGCGGACAGCTCCGGCCCGGCATCATCGAACAGATCGCCGCCGACGGCTGGGTCATCGGCGCGCGCGACGGCGGCGTCCGGGTGAAGCGGGTACGCGCCGGAGAGAAGAAAGTAGATGCCGCCGTCTTCGCCGCGGATCAAGGAATCACCGCCGGCGCAGCGCTGGGGTCCTGATCGCGAGGAATCGATGGCTGACAATCTGGTGTGTGTGAAGATGGATACGAAGAAGGTGGAGATGCAGGGGAAAATGATTGGCACAGTGCAGGATCTTCAGGTTTTTCCACTTGCGCATCAGTTGGTGCTCAGTATTCATACGACATGATCCTCGGCATTGGCATCGACATCATCGAGGTCGCGCGGATTCGGGCGGCGTTAGAAAACCCTCGAACCGGAGCGCGTTTCCGAGCCCGTGTGTTTACGGATGAAGAAATCGGTTACTGCAGCCGGCGGCGAAACGGATACGAAAGCTTCGCCGCGCGCTTTGGGGCGAAAGAGGCAGTGATGAAGGCCCTGGGCAGCGGTTACGGCCGGGGCATCGGCTGGCGGGAAATCGAGGTGGTGCGCGGCGACGGCCCGCCCACCGTGCGGCTGTACGGCACGGCGCAGAAGTATGCCGAGGCGCTCGGTGTCCACCGCATGCACTTGTCCTTAACCCACACGGCCGACCTGGCGATCGCTTATGTAATCGCCGAAGGCACGGCGCGTGAGTCGTGCTCGTGAGTCGTGCTCGTAGACGTTAGTCACGATAGGGCCTGGGCTAGACGTGTGAGCATCTGGCCCACCCGTACGTAGCCTTCGCGCAAGGGTTCATATTGGGCGGCGGCAAAATAACCTAAATCCTTCGCCAGCAGAAGATGGTATCCTACCTCCGCGGTGGATCCCTTGGCGACGCCCACGAATTGCCGGTACTCGCCGCGATTCAGTCGGCCTGCGCCTTCAGCCAGGTTTGCAGGAACTGATGCCGCAGCGCGCCGGAGCTGCGCCACCAAACCGAAGGTTTCATCCTTCGGAAACCTCCGCGTGACCTGATAGACGCCAAGAGCCAGTTCGTGGGCAAGTTTGAAAACGTCCAAGTCCTCCACGCGCCGCGCGCCTGTTTCACTCTCAGCCATAGCGCCTCCCCCGAATAGCAAATCGAGACCAATTCTGACACGAGCACGACTCACGCACACGATTCACGACTTCAACACGCCGCGCAGGACCTACACGTCGCCGTATCGCACGGCGGCGTCTGACGCCCCAGCAGCGCCTTGCGTCGCTCCACCCAGAGAAATGACTTGTTGATGTGGTGGTCGATGAAGTCCCACGGGAAACGCTCGTCATCACCGTACCGCCGGTGCACGTAAGCGTCGGGAGGCGGCACACCGGGGATGCCGTCACGCTGCCAGGCACGGATCACGCCCCACCAATCGCCACCGGCTCCATGGATGGCGCGCAGCACGCCGGCGATACGCCTGTCGCCGCGCGAGAGCAAAGTCTGAAAGTACGCCTGCCGCGGCGACTCCGCATCGAGCCGCACGTTGGGGATCGCCGACAAGGCGCGGCGCAGCCGCGCCAGCTTGGTTTTCAGGTCAGGAATCCGTTCCATCGGGTCCCACTGAAACGGCGTCCACGGCTTCGGCACGAACGGGTTGACGGAGACGGTGATGTTGGCGACGCGGCGCCGGGCGCGCTCCGCACCACAGAGTCGGCCACGGATTTTCGCAGTGAGGTCGGCGATCGCCATCACATCTTCCGTCTGTTCGGTCGGCAGCCCGACCATGAAGTACAGTTTCAGATCTTGCACCCCCTCGCCCACCAACAGATCGGCGGCGCGCAGGATGTCCGGTTCCGACAGGTTCTTGTTGATGACCTGCCGCATACGTTCCGAACCCGCCTCCGGCGCCACGGTCACGCTGCGCGTGCGCCCGCGTGCCAGCGCCGCCGCCAGGCGTGGCGTGACGCAGTCGGCCTTGAGGGACGACGGCGACAGCCTGCCGCCGGCCTCGGCGGCGACTTCGGCGAGCCTTTCAACCCCGGGCACACTCGCCATCTCAGCGCCAATCAGGCCGATCGTCTGACGGTGCGCCAGGCCGGCCCGCACCGATTGCTCGAGCGCTTCCACACCGCGGCTGCGGATCGGGCGATACATGTAGCCGGCCGCGCAGAACCGACAGCCCCACTGGCAGCCGCGGCTGGCCTCGACCAGCATCATGTCGCCGAACACCGCCTCGTCGCTGAGCACGCGCGTGGTCGTGGCAAACTTGTTCAGGTCCCAAATCAGGCGGCGTTGCACCCGCCCCGAGCCGGGCCCGTGGTAAGCGAGATCCGTCAACGCCGCGCCCTCGTAGGCGGGCTCGTACAACGCCGGCACATAACTTCCGGTGACTTTCTCGACGCATTGCAGCAGAAACGCCGCGCGCGATGCCGAGCGCTGAGCCTGTCCTGACCCTCGTCGAAGGGCGCTGAGCGCTGAGCGCGGCGGCGAGAGGAGATCGAGGAACTCCGGGAGCATTTCTTCGGCTTCGCCGATGAGGAACAGATCGATGAAGTCCGCCAGCGGTTCGGGGTTCAGGAACACTGCCGGTCCGCCGGCGATGATCAGCGGGCCCTCGCCATCGCGCTCACGGCTGGTGAGTGGCAGTCCGATCAGATCGAGCAATCGGACCACATGCCCGTAATCGGTTTCGAACGAGATGGAGAAGGCGATGAGGTCGAAGTCGTGAACCAGCGCGTGTGATTCCAGACTGCGCAGGCCGCCCCGCGGCACCAGTGCCGCCGCCTCTGCATCCGGCAGGAAGGCGCGCTCGCAAACGGCGCCCGGATGGCGATCGAATATTTCGTACACCGCTTGAAAGCCGAGGTTCCCCATCGCGACCGGGTAGTGATTGGGATACACCAGGCACACGCGGATGTCACCCGCGCGCTTCTTGGGAAACAGCAGGTGTTCCCGCGCCTGGCGGGCGCGCCCCCGCTCTTCCAGTCGCCAGCTCGCCATGTGCCCTCTGGGCGCAGAAGGATAGCGCCGCGGAGTTGAGGGCTCAAGGAAGGAGGCGGGATTCCACCTGCCGGGCAGAAAGCCCTACATCGCGTTCTTGAGTTCGTTCTTGCGTAAGAAGGCCGGAATCTCGAACTGCTCCTCGTTCTCCTCGGCGGAGATGGTGAACTCCTCGGGGCGCTCGCCGTCGCCGCCCGCGGTCGCCGCTTGGTAGCGCTGGAAAGTGGGGGTGGCGGCATCGATGATGGTGCCGAGGTGCACGACCGGGCGCGCCGCACCGCGGTCGCGCGGGATGGCGCGCTGGGGGGTCGAGCGCGGCGGGCTGGCAAGCGGTTCCTTCACCCGGCTCAGGGGTGGTTCCGTCACCTCACGTTGGGCCTCGCCGAAACCGGTGGCGATCACGGTGACGCGGATCTCGTCACCCATGTGCTCATCGATGACGGCGCCGAAGATGATGTTGGCGTCTTCGTCCGCCTCTTCCTGGATCAAGGTGGCGGCTTCGTTGATCTCGTGGAGGGAGAGATCGTGACTACCGGTGATGTTGATGAGGACGCCGCGGGCGCCGTGGATGGAGATGTCCTCGAGCAGCGGGCTCGAGATGGCCTTCTGCGCCGCCTCGACGGCGCGGTTTTCACCGCTGGCGCTGCCGGCGCCCATCATCGCCATACCCATCTCCGCCATGATGGTGCGCACGTCGGCGAAGTCGAGATTGATGAGCCCATGGACGGTGATCAGGTCAGAGATGCCGCGCACCGCCTGCAACAGGATGTCGTCGGCCTTCTTGAAGGTATCGAGTAGCGAGGTGTTGCGGCCGGCGACGGCGAGCAGGCGCTGGTTCGGAATAGCGATCAGCGTATCGACGGCGTCCTTGAGCTCGCGCATGCCCTCTTCCGCCTGCCGCATGCGTTTTTTACCTTCGAACTGGAACGGTTTCGTCACCACCGCCACCGCGAGTGCGCCCTGTTCTTTCGCCAGACGGGCGACTACCGGCGCGCCGCCCGTGCCGGTGCCGCCGCCCATACCAGCGGTGAGGAAGACCATGTCGGCGCCGGCGAGGTGGTCGCGGATGACTTCGCTGTCGTCGAGTGCCGCTTGCCGGCCGATGTCGGGATTGGCACCCGCGCCTAAACCTTTGGTGAGCTGGGCACCGAGCTGGAGCTTCAACGGGGCCAGGCTGACACCGAGCGCCTGCAAGTCGGTGTTCGCGGCGATGAACTCTACCCCCGGCAGGCCCGAGGCAATCATGGTGTTCACGGCATTGCCGCCGCCGCCGCCGATGCCCACGACCTTGATGTGCGCCCCCAACAGCTCGTTGCGTTCAACCAACTCAATCATCATCCCCTCCTCCCCACGTGATTCGTGTTCGTGAACCGTGCGCAGCGTACTTTCTAACACGATTCACGAGCATGAGTCACGTCTTCTCAAAAGAATGTCTCGACCCAAGCCCTCAGCCGCTGGCGCATCTTGCCGGCAAAGCGTGCATCCTCGGCGTGCACGGGGATATGATCGCGCGGGCGGGCGCCGTAATGCACCAGTCCGACGGCCGCGGCGAAGCTCGTATTATCGGCCAGCTCCGTTGGACCGCTGCCGTTCAATGCCAACGGCGTGCCGACGCGTACCGGGCTCTGGAACACTTGCTCCGCAAGCGGCACCATGCCTTCGAGCACGGCGCTTCCGCCGGTGAGGACGACACCCGAGCCCAAGCCCTCGTCGAAGCCGCACTTGACGATTTGATGGCGCGCTAGCGTCAGGATCTCTTCCGCCCGGGCCTCGATGATCTGGCCCAGCATGTGGCGCGAGAGCAGGCGCGGTGTGCGCCCGCTGAGGTTGGGCACCTCGACCGATTGCTCGCGCCCGACCAGGCGCGCCAAGGCACAGCCGCTCCGCTGCTTGAGGATCTCGGCATCGCGAAACGGCGTGCGCAAGCCGGCGGCGATGTCATTGGTCACGTGGTTGCCGCCGAGCGAGAGCACCGCCGTGTGGCGCAACGCGCCTTGGTGAAACACGAGCACGTCGGTGGTGCCCGCACCCAGATCGATCAGAGCGACCCCAAGCTCTTTCTCCTCGGGCGTCAGCACCGCCTCGGCCGCAGCCAGGGGCTCCAACACGAGATCCGCCACGTGCAGGCCGGTGCGCTCGCAGCACTTGATGACGTTTTGCGCCGAAGTGGTTGTGGTGGTGATGATGTAGACCCGCGCTTCCAGCCGCACGCCGGACATGCCGATGGGGGCGCGGATACCGTCCTGCCCATCGAGCACGAAGTCCTGCGGCAGCACGTGCAGGATGTCGCGGTCCGGGGGCAAGGCGACGGCGCGCGCCGTATCCAGCACTCGGTCGACATCGGCGCGGTCGATCTCCGAGCTCCTGACGCTGGCGACGCCGTGGCTGTTGAAGCCTTTAATGTGCCCGCCGCCGACGCTGGCGAACACGCTATGGATCTCGCAGCCGGCAGTGACCTCGGCCTCTTTGATGGCGTGCTCGATCGCGTGCACGGTCGCTTCGATGTTGACCACCACGCCTTTGCGCAGCCCGTCCGAGGGCGCGGAGCCCACACCCAGAACCGACAGCGCGCCATCGTTCAGGTCACCGACAACCGCCGCGACCTTAGATGTCCCGATGTCGAGCCCGACGAGTAGTTCTGACTTCTTGTCCATGCGCGATCTCTCAGGGTCGTGTTCATGCCTTGGTGATTGGTGAATCGTGACTCGTGGGATCTGGGCCTTCACTCCTCCGCCACCACCCTTCCGCTCCTTCGGCTCCCCCACGAATCACGATTCACCAATCACGATCCACGATCATCACAACTCGTGCCCGTGAGTCGTGAATCGTGCTCGGCCACCACCGCACCACCCCTCCTTCCTCTGCCGAGCACGACTCACGAGCACGACTCACGGTCCTCACACCCGCACTCCCTTTTTTTCGCGCCCGATGGCAGGGCGTTGGTCGTGCAGCTTCACAACCACCATGTCTCGGAAGGACACATCCACCGCCGCCAACCGCTCCACCTCTCCTTTCCAGGCCGCAAACACGCGTGCTAAGCGGGTAAGCTTCTCACGCCAACTTCCCCACCCCAACACCACCGCTGTCGCCGGGCGCAGGGGGAAAATCGTGATGCCTCGATTCTGATCCACGTGCACCTCCGACATGGCGTCAACGCAGTGCAGCCGCTCGCACAGCCGCAACAGCCGCAGGGCGCGACGCACGCCCACCGGAGTGAATCCCGACGGCCCGGCCTCTTCCAGGCCGGTGATCAGCGGGAAATCTCGGCTGTCGCCGTCGCTCAGGGCGCCCAAGATGCGGCCGCTGCGATCGACGTAGTTCAACTCGCCCAGGCGGACGATGGCCACCGGCCGCCGTTCCTCTATGCCGATGCTCAGGCGGTTCGGGAACTCCCGTTGCACAGTGGCGCGCCGCACCCAGGGATGGCTCTGCAACCGCAGGCGCACCTCGTCCGGAGCCGCATCCCACGCGCTGGTGGCCTCGGTGACGCCGGCCCATTGCAGGACATCACCACGAGTGATACGGCGGTTGCCCTGCACCACGATGTTCGTGAGGGTGAAGTACCGATGCGTCTTGGCCACATGCGTCAGCCGGGGCAGGCCGTACCACAGGGACGTGGCCAGGCCGATGCCGCACCCGGCGGCGAGCAGGCCGCGCCGGAGGCGCGACACATCTTCGGCAAGCAGCCGCCACGGACGCCACAAGCGATTCTTCTTCACGGCGCGCGTGCGGCGGGTCATGCTCAGTCACCCCAGTCCCCGACCAGGCGGATTTCGGGCTCCAGCCGCACGCCACTCATGTCGTGTACGCGGTGGATGGCCTCGTCCATGAGCCAGCGCACATCGGCCGCGGTTGCGGCGTCCACGTTGACGATGAAGTTGGCGTGCTGGCGTGAAAACATCGCGCCGCCGCGGCGACAGCCTTTGAGGCCGGCCGCTTCGAGCAGTTTGCCGGCGAATTGTCCGGGCGGGTTTTTGAAAATAGACCCGGCGTTCGGGTACCCGAGCGGCTGATGCGCCTCCCGGTGCCGCTTCGCATTCTCGCGTCGGGCGCGGATCGCGGCGCCGTCGTCGGGCTGCAGCAAGAAGTGCAGATGTGTGACGATGAAACCGGGCGGCAGATCGAAGTGGCGATACCCGAACCCGAGAGCGCTCCGCGGCAGCTGTTGCACCTGGCCCGCGGCGTCGACGCCTTCCACCGACCGGACCACGTCGGCCATCTCGCCGCCGAACGCGCCGGCATTCATCAGCAAGGAGCCGCCCACCGTCCCCGGGATGCCCTCGGCGAATTCGAGGCCCGCCAAGTCGCGGTCTATCGCTTCATTGACCAGGCGTTTGAGCGACGCGGCGGCACCGGCACGCACGTGGTGGCCGGTACCGTTCGCGCGCCACTGCAGCGCGGCCAGAGGCCGGCCGAGGTGCAACACGATGCCGCGCACGCCCCGGTCGCTGACGAGGACGTTGGTACCGCCGCCGAGCACGAAGAGGGGGAGAGCCGTCGCGGCAGCGAAGGCCTGCACGCGACGGACCTCCAGCGCATCGGCCACCTCCACCCACACATCCACCGGCCCACCGATGCGAAAAGACGTGTGCCGACTCAGCGGTTCGTCAAACCGTACCCGCAATCCAAATGCTTCCTGCAGCGCTTGTCTATGCGGATCGTGCACCGTTTTCGTCCAGTCCTTTCCCAGTTTCACTGCACCGTGAATGCCGCCTGGTTTCCCGACAAGGCGCGCACCAGCGCGTCCCCAACTTCGTGAATCGACCCGGCACCGAGGACCAGCACCAGATCACCCGAACGCAACTCCGGCTGCGCGGCGCCGACCAGGCTGCGGTAATCCGGCACGTACGAAACATCGAGATGGCCGCGCCGCTTCAAGGCAAAATAGAGCACTTCGCCGGTGATGCCTTCGAGCGGCTCCTCGCCGGCCGCATAGATGTCGGTCAAGAACAACTGGTCCGCCGCATCGAAGGCGTCGAGGAAATCACCGAAGAGGTCACGCGTGCGGGTGTAACGATGCGGTTGGAAGAGCACGACGAGCCGCCGCCCGAAGCCCTCGCGTGCCGCCGCCAGGGTTGCCCGGATCTCCGCCGGGTGGTGGCCATAATCGCTGACCACCATGATTCCGGCGATTTCCCCGCAGAGCTCGAAGCGCCGGTGAATACCGCCGAACTCCACCAGGGCCTGGCGCACGGTGTCGAAGGGGACGTCGAGCTCGGTGGCGGCGGCGAGCGCCGCCAGCGCGTTCAACGCATGATGGCGGCCGGGTAGCCGCACCGTCAGCTCGCCCATGAGGCTGCCAGCGTGCTCGACCTCGAAATGCGTCTCCATGCCGCAGACGGAGAGATTGCGGGCGACGAAATCCGCATCGGAGCTGGTCCCGTAAGTGATCACGCGCTTGCGGACTTGCGGCAGCAAGGCGCGGATGGTCACATCATCGAGACAGAGGAGCGCGGCACCGAAGAAGGGGACGCGGTTGATGAACTCGAGGTAGGCCGAGCGCACCCGGTCCATGTCGCCGTAGTAGTCGAGGTGTTCCGGATCGATGTTGGTGACGACCACCATCGCCGGCGACAGCAGCAGGAACGTGCCGTCGCTCTCGTCCGCTTCGGCCACCATCAATTCGCCCCGGCCGAGCCGGGCGTTGCTCCCGAGCGAACGCACCCTGCCGCCGATGACGACGGTGGGTTCGAGCTCGGCACGGGTCAAGATCGCCGAGATCAGTGAAGTGGTGGTGGTTTTTCCGTGCGTGCCGGCGACGGCGATGCCCCATTTCATGCGCATCAGCTCGGCCAGCATCTCGGCGCGCGGGATCACCGGAATTTTCAATGACCGCGCTTGCACGATCTCAGGGTTGGAGTACTTCACTGCCGAGGAGATCACGACGACATCGATGCTCTCGTCGACGACCTCCGGGCGATGACCGTAGGTGATGTGCGCACCCAAGCGGGTGAGGCGGCGTGTCACTTCGGTTTCGATGATGTCCGAGCCGCTGATCACGTGCCCGAGATCCAGCAACACCTCCGCGATACCACTCATGCCGACGCCGCCGATACCAACGAAATGGACATGGCGAGACTTCTTGAACAGCGGACTCATTCCAGCTCCCCTGTGGTCATTTCCTGCCCTCCGCTTCCAGCTGCCGGCACACGGTGATGACGCGCTCCGTCGCCTCCGGCACCGCCAGTTGCTTCGCCGCTGCCGCCATGGCCTGCAGGCGCTCGCGATCATGCACCAAATCGAGCACGCACGCCGCCAAGCGCTCTCCACTCAGGTCGGTATTGAGGATCAGCTGCGCCGCGCCGTGACCCCGCAGCACCTCCGCGTTCTTGCGCTGGTGATCGTCGGCCGCGAACGGGTAGGGGACGAGGATCGCGGGTTTGCCGAGCGCGGTCACCTCAGCCAAGGTGGTAGCGCCGGCGCGGCAGATGACGAGGTCGGCACACCCGTAGGCAGCGCTCATGTCATGCACGAACTCGAGGACCTCGGCATCCGCTTCCATCTCGCGGTAGCGCTGCCTCACCCAGGCGGCATCGGCCGCGCCGGTCTGATGGATGATGTGCAATCCAGGAACATGCGTCGCCAGAGTCGTTGCCGCATCGACCAGCGCACGGTTGATCGTGTGCGCCCCTTGACTGCCGCCGAAGGCAAAGATCGTAAAGCGATCGGGCGCCGGGCTTCGCGTGCAGCCAAGCTGGCGCACCGGGTTGCCGGTGTGCACCGTCTTGCCGGCGGGAAAGAACCGCGCGCTTTCCGGATAGGCGGTGCAGACCTTGCGCGCCAGGCGAGCCAGGAGGCGATTGGCGAGGCCCGGATGGGCGTTCTGCTCCAGCAGCACCAGCGGGATGCGCCGGAGCCACGCCGCCAGCGCGACCGGCACCGAACTGTAGCCCCCCAGGCCGACCACCAGCGTAGGCTGGAAGGCGCCGACGATGCGCCACGACTGCAGCAACGTGATCGGCAGATGCCACGCGAAGCCGAGGGCTCCGCGCAGTCCCCGCCCGCGCACGCCACGCAACGCCAGCGCGCGAAAGGCGAAACGCGTTCGCGGAATGGCGGTCGCCTCGAGGCCGTAGGCGCTGCCGACGAACAGGATACTCGGCTCACCCTGCGCGGCCACCGCTTCTGCCACTGCCAATCCGGGGAAGAGGTGTCCACCCGTGCCGCCGCCCGCTACGATCATACGCATTTCCCCTGGCGTCCCATCTCAGAGGTTGACTTAACGTTCCATCCCCTCACTCTTGAGACATTCCTACCCCGTCATCCGTGACAGGGACGCAAGGATCCCAATCTGCATCAGGGTACCGATCAACGCCGACCCGCCGTAACTGAGGAAAGGTAACGCCAGGCCTTTTGTCGGCAACAATCCCAGCACCACCCCCACATTCACCACCGCTTCCGACAGTATCACCAAGGTGATCCCCAAAGCGAGCAGGCTGGCGAAGGGATCGGGATGGCGCAGCGCGACACGAAAGCCGCGCATGCCGACTATAGCGAACAAGGTCAGCACTGCGAGTGCTCCACACAGCCCGAGCTCCTCACCGATCAGGGCGAAGATGAAATCGGTGTGCGCCGCCGGCAGAAAAGACATCTTCTGCTGGCTGCCGCCGAGACCCACGCCGGTGAGTCCGCCGGAACCGAAGGCGATCAGCGATTGCACCAATTGAAACGCGATGTCCTGGCTGTAGCGCCATGGGTCCACGAAGGCGCGGATGCGGATCCAACGGTAGGGGGCGTAGATGATAGCGAAGGCCACCAGCGGCAGCGCCGTCAGGCCCAGACCGATCAGATGCGCCGGACGAGCGCCGCCGCCGTAGAGCATCAAGACCAGCACCAGTACGAGGATCGCGGCTGTGCCGAAGTCCGGCTGAGCGGCGATGAGTAACGCGCAAAGGCCCACGACCGCGCAATGGGGTACCACCCCGGTGAAGAACTCGTTCATGCGTTCGCGCTTGCGCGACATCGAGCGCGCCAAGTAGAGCACGACAATGACCTTGGCGAACTCAGAGGGCTGAAAGTTGAAGGGACCCAACCCGAGCCACCGGCGCGCGCCGCCGTGCGCGACGCCCAGCCCCGGAATCAACACCGCGACCAGCGCCACGACGATGCCGATGAGGCCTAGGGAGGTGAAGCGCTCGAACCAAACCAGTCGCACACGTGAGATGCACAGCAGCAGCACGGTCCCGGCGCCGAGTGCCACCAGGTGCTTGCGAAAGAATACCAGCGGATCGCCATACCGGTCTTGCGCAAAGAAGTAGCTGGCGTTGAACACCATGACGACGCCGAGCCCGGCAAGGCCCGCGGCCGCGATCAACAGCCAGAGATCGGGCCGGTTCAACCGCGGCATCACGACGCGCTGGCGCAGACTCGCGAGCGGCAGCAGCATGTTCATAGCGCTTCCACCAACTCTCTGAAGCGGCGACCACGCGCCGCATAGTCGGTGAACTCGTCGAAGCTGGCGCAGCCCGGCGACAGCAACACGGTGTCACCCGGGGCGGCGTAGCGCACGGCTTGCTCCACCGCGGCCGCAAGGGTAGGGACCACGGAACTCGGGACAGCGCCGTTCACCTGCGAACGGATCCTCGGGCCGGCAGCGCCGAACATAATCAAATGCTTGACACGTGTCTGCAATAAGAAGGTCAAGACACCGAAGTCACCGCCTTTGTCGTAGCCTCCGGCAAGCAAAATCACGTTGCCGCTGAAACTGGAGAGCGACTTCTCCATGGCACCGACGTTGGTGCCTTTAGAGTCATCGAAGAAACGTACGCCGTCGCGCTCGCGTACCAGCTGCAAGCGATGCGGGAGGCCGATGGTACGCTCCAGACCGCTCTGGATGGCGGCGTCGGGAACGCCCCAGATGGCCGCCGCCGTCACCGCGGCCATCATGTTCTCCTGATTGTGGGCTCCGTGCAGCGACACGGCATGGAGCGGGAAGCGGCGGGGCAGCGGCTCCGGGCCGCAGTAGACGATCGTGTCCCCGTCAAGGAAAGTGCCGAACTCGACCGGCTCGCGGCCGAAGGAGATGGCGGCCCCACGGATGCGGCGCCGTTGCTCCCACACCCAGGGGTCGTCGCGGTTCAGCACCGCGACGTCGCCTGGGTGCTGTGCGGCGAAGAGCTGCGCTTTGGCGCGGTGGTACTCGCGAATGTCGCTGTAGCGATCCAGATGGTCGGGCGTTAGGTTCAACAGCAGCGCGACCTGCGGCCGGAAGGTGTACACCCATTCCAGTTGGAAGCTGGAAACCTCGGCCACCGCGGCTTGCAGATTCTGCTCCTCCAGGCAGGCATCAATCAGCGGCGTACCAAGGTTGCCGCCTACGAACACGCGTACGCCCGCCTCTTTCAGCATCGTGCCTAGGAGCACTGTCGTGGTGCTCTTTCCGTTGGTTCCGGTCACCGCCAGAATCGGGCAAGCCAACACACGCGAGGCGAGCTCGATTTCGCTCAGAACCGGTAGGCCGCGGCTGAGGGCAAGCGACAGCAGCACATGCCCGCGTGCGACGCCGGGGCTGGGGATCACCACGTCGATACCGTCAAGCAAGTCCTCGGCGGTGTCGCCGACACGCGCATCGATGCCGTCGGGCAAGACCGCGCCATCGAGTGCCGCAGCCGTGCGTTCCACCAAGCGCACGCGCGCGCCGCAGCCTGCCAGAAACCTGACGACACTGCGGCCGGTTTTCCCGGCGCCGATTACCAGAAAATGTTGGCCGGCGATTTTCAGCGTCATCGCAGTTTCAAAGTGCTGAGCGCCAGCACGGCGCAGATGATGGAGACGATCCAGAAGCGCACGATGATCTGCGGTTCCGGCCAACCCAGCAGCTCGAAATGGTGGTGAACGGGTGCCATGCGGAAGATGCGTTTACGACGCAGCTTGAACGATACCACTTGGAATATCACCGACAGCGCCTCGACGACGAAAACGCCACCCACGACGACGAGGATCAGCTCCTGCTTGGTCACCAGTGCCACTAGCGCAAGCGCCGCGCCGAGGGGCAGCGAACCGATGTCCCCCATGAACATTTCCGCGGGATAGGCGTTGAACCAGAGGAAGCCGAGGCCGGCGCACAGCAGCGCGCCGCAGAAGATAGCCAGTTCTCCAGCTCCGGGGACATACGGGATTTGGAGGTACTCCGCCAGTTTCACGTTTCCGGTCACGTACGCGAACACGCCGTAGGTGAACGCCGTGGTCATCACTGGGCCGATAGCGAGGCCGTCGAGCCCGTCGGTAAGATTGACGGCATTAGATGCACCCACGACGACGACCGCTGCAAAAGGAATGTACCACCAACCAAGGTCGGGATGGAGCCCCTTGAAAAAGGGGAAGAACACGGCGGTGCTGAAGTCGTGTCGGGCGAACAGTACCGCGCCCGCCACCAACGCCACGGCGAACTGCGCGACCAGCTTGGTGCTGCCGCTCAGGCCGCGGGCGTTGCCGCGCCGCAGCTTGCGGTAGTCATCCGCGAAGCCGATGACCGCATAGGCCGCGGTGATGCCGACCGCGAGCCAGACATATGCGTTGGAGAGGTCAGCCAGCAACAGCGTGGCGAGCACCAGGGAGAACAGGATTAGTGCGCCGCCCATGGTGGGCGTGCCGGCCTTCGAAAAGTGACTCTGTGGGCCGTCAGGCCGAATGGTTTGGCCGATCTGCCGCGCTGTCAGGCGGCGAATGAACCACGGACCGAGCAGAAACGAGATCAACAGGGCCGTGATCGCGGCGATCAACGTGCGGAAGGTGATGTAGCGGAAGACGTTGAAGGCGGAGTAGGAGGCGTGCAAGGGGTAGAGGAGCTGGTACAGCATCACCATGCGCTCCCCGTGCTTTCCAGCAGCCGCGCCACCTCCTCCATCTTCATGCCGCGCGAACCCTTGACGAGCACAATGTCGCCCGGCTGCCATCGGGCCGCCACCGCATCCGCCGCCTCGGCATGCGAGCCACAGACGTGGATCGCCTCGGCCTGCATGCCCGCCGCCAGCGCTCCGGCCGCCACCGCCTCGGCCTGCGCTCCCATCAAGAACAGCTGTTGCACGCCGAGAGCCGCGGCGCGCTCGCCGACGAAACGGTGAGCGCGCCGGGCCTCGTCGCCCAGCTCCCACATCTCCCCCAACACCACCACCGGTCGCCCACCAAGGCGCCGCAACGCCAACAGGGCGGCCTCTACGCTGGACGGGTTTGCATTGTATGCATCGTTGATCAAGGTGACGCCGTTCGGTAATCGCGTGACCTGCATGCGCATGGCAGTCGCAACGGCGCGCTCAAGACCGCGCGCGATGACATCGAGGCCCAGTCCCATGGCTTGGCCTATCGCGGCCGCAGCCAGCGCATTGGTAACATTGTGCTGGCCGATGCAGCGCAACCGCACCTTGGCAACTCGTTCGCCGATCACCAGGTCGAAGGCGACACCATCAGAGCCCAGGTCGACCACGGCACGGGCGCGCACGTCAGCGTCGGTGCCGAACGTGATCTTCCGTCCCACGAACACCGGGGCCAATCGCCGCACCCACTCGTCATTCATATTGACCGCAATGACGGCAGCGCACGACAACCCGGCGAACAGCTCCGCCTTGGCGGCGGCGACGCCGGCCAGGCTGCCTCTGAAGCCTTCGAGATGCGCCGGCCCGATATTGGTGATCACGGCATAATCGGGGCGCGCGATCTCGGACAGCCGGGCAACCTCGCCGGCCCGGTTCATCCCCATTTCGAGGACCGCGACCGCCTCATCGCCCTGCAAATGCAGCAGCGTCCGTGGCAGGCCGATCAGATTGTTTTCGTTCCCTTGGGTTTTGAGAATGCGAGTCCGCGGCGGGGGAAAATCGGCTGCCGCGCAGATGCTGGCGATCATTTCCTTTGTGGTGGTCTTGCCGTTGCTGCCCGTGATCGCGACAACGCGGATCGGCGAACGCCCACGAGTCCAGCGTGCCAGATCCCCAAGGGCTTTCAGAGTATCGGGCACACGCACCAGTGGTGCGGACATGCCTGCGACCGGCTCATCAACCACAGCCCCGACAGCTCCGAGGCGTAGCGCCTCCGCCACGAAGTTATGACCGTCATGCCGCGGGCCGCGTAAGGCGAAGAACAGGGCGCCCGCCTCTACCTGGCGTGAGTCGGTGCTGACGCAATGAAAGAT
This sequence comes from Binatia bacterium, assembly GCA_050015455.1. GTDB lineage: Bacteria > Desulfobacterota > Binatia > HRBIN30 > HRBIN30 > JAGDMS01. The sequence continues at coordinate 7,136 of JBEKBJ010000086.1, read as the reverse complement.
CAAATCGGCCGGGAATGCGGGCGCAGATATGCCCCCAGTGGCGCTGACAACGTCCTGCAAGGTCCAATTCATCGGGATCGCGCGCGCGCGCTCGGCAAGTGCTACCTTCCTCATAGCGTTAACCGGCCGCCGAACCAAATCGCAAATGGAGCTTCCGACTGGGGGCTCGCTCTGCGCCCGGGGGCGGGTCCTGCGCCAAGACGTAGCCTGAACCGTTGGCCTGCACGTCCCACCCGGCGCGCGCGGCTTGTACGAACGCCTGGCGCATGCTCAGGCCGATGAAACTGGGCATGCCGCGTTCGGCATCCGCGGCCGTCCAGTTCACCAGGCGCACCTTGTTCGCCTCGGTCTCGGTTGCCGGCATGGACATCGAAGCTACCCGGAGGCCTAGACGGTCCAACCCGTATTCGGCGATCTGACGAAACACCGGTGCGGCGACGATTCCGCCGTAGGTCGCGGTTCGCGGGCTATCAATGATGACGAGAATCACGAAACGTGGAGTATCTGCCGGCACAAATCCGATGAAGGAGGACATCCGGTCGCGAACCGAGTAGTGGCCATGTTCGACTTTCTGTGCGGTGCCAGTCTTGCCGGCAACCGAGATGCCATCGATGCTGGCCTGCGTCCCGGTTCCACCTTCCACCACTCCTTGCAGGAGCTGGGTGACCACTGCAGCAGTTTGCGGTGATATCGGCTGATTCACCGCCTCGGGTTTGTTTTCCCGCAGCACGGTGCCGTCGGGCGCAATGATTCGTCGCACCACGTACGGGCGCATGAGCTTGCCGCCGTTCGCGATGGCGCCGTAGGCGCGGAGTAGCTGCAACGGAGTCACCGAGATCCCCTGGCCGAAGCTGGTGGTCACTACGTTGATGCGGCCCCATTTCTGAACCGGTCGCACCAGGCCGGGAACTTCCCCAGGCAAATCGATCCGGGTCGGTTCGCCGAAGCCGAAGGCCTTTATCGTTTGACTGAAGCGCTCGGCTCCGAGCCGCTCGCCGACCTTTCCGGCACCGATGTTACTAGAGTGCTTGATGACGTCGGCGAACGTGAGCCAACCGTATGGCTCATGATCATGAACCACGCGGTGACCGACGGCGTAGTGCCCGTGCTCACAAAAAACGCGGTCTTCTGGGCGGACGACACGGGCCTCGAGCGCAGCTGCCGCCAACACCCCTTTGAACGTCGAGCCGGGCTCGTAGGTGTCCGATATGCCACGGTTGCGCCACTGTTCCGGGCGGGAGGTCGCCACCTGATTGGGGTCGAAAGTGGGCACGCTGGCCAGCGCAAGCACCTCGCCGGTGGATGGGTCCATGACGACGGCGACCCCGGCAGCCGCGTGGCGGGCCGCCACGGCGGCTTCCAGTTGCGTCTGCGCTACCTGTTGCAGCCCGGCATCGATGGTAAGTTCCACCTTGGCCCCTTGGCGCGGTAACGGTCGCCAGGCGCCTTCAGTCAGCATGTGGCGCCCGCGGGCGTCGCGCTCGACGCTAAGCGACTCCAACACGCCGTGTAAATCGTGATCGTACGACAGCTCCACGCCCTCGAGCCCTTGTGAATCGACGCCGGCAAATCCGACCACTTGGCCGGCAAGATTCCCGCGCGGGTACAGCCGCCGGCGTGCCGACTTGCTGCCGACGCCCGGTAACGCCAATTCCTCAACCGCTTCGGCTTGCTCCGGGGTGGCGCCACGAAGCAGCCAGACAAAGCGCTTTGAGGTGTTGATCTTCTGCGCTAATGAGTCGGTGGAAAGGTGCAGCGTACCGGAAAGGAGCGGCACTATGTCGCGGCTCGGCCCCAACTTATGCGGCCGAACGTATACCGCGGCGGACTCGACGGTGAGCGCCAGCGGATCGCCGTGGCGGTCCACGATGGGCCCGCGCTCCGGCGGCAACGGCACCCGGTCCCGGTGCTGTCGGCTCGCTAGTTCCCTGAGCGATGACCCCTCGAGGACACAAAGCTGGAACGCGCGTCCAAGCACCACCACGAACAGCATGAAGAAGATGCCCGCCGTCGCAGCAATGCGCATTCGTAGCATGCCCGCTCTCATGGCAACACGACTTCCTGCCCCTTCTCTGGGCGTATCATCCCCAGCCGTACGCGCGCCACTTCGTCCAACCGGCCGGGGGAATCGAGTCTGGCGGCTTCGACCGCGAGCGCGTGCTGTTCTTGCTGCAACTTCTCGATGAGATCCCGTGTGGTCACCACGCGGTAGCCCAAGTCCACTACTTCGAGGCGCAACCAAACGTACCCGAGGGCAATGACCACACCGAGCCCCACGAACAACCCGAGCCCGGCGATCAACGCCCGCAGCTCCGCGCCGCGGATGGAGGCGATGTTCGCCGGCCTGAGCCAAGCAATGGAGTCGTGCGATTCCTTTCGGTTGGTACTTGGCGTAGAGAGTCGTCCAAGTGACAGCGGCAACATGCTTATATTCCAAGATCGTCTAGATCTTCAGGGTTGTCGATGATGTACTGCTCGGCTTCGCCGAACACCCGATTCCACTGCTCGCGGTCCCACAGGCGGAACTTCCACAGCGCCGAGGTGAACATGACGTCTTTCTTCAGACCAGCGTATTCACGCAGGGTCGGCGGCAAGAGCACCCGCCCCTGTTTATCAAGGGTACACTCGTGCGCCGCCGTGAAGTAATAGTTCTGAAACCTCGTCATCCGCTGAGTGAATTGCGGTTGGGCGCGCAAGCGTTCCTCGAGCTGCTGCCACACAGTGTACGGGTACACATCCAAGCAGCGTACGGAACTCACTACGAAGTTGGTGATGATGAGGCGGTCGTCGTTATTGGCTAGCAGGCTTTCGCGGAAGCGCGCCGGGATCGCGACGCGCCCTTTTTCATCAATGGTATGCTCAAATTTTCCGCGAAACATACCCCACCGCCTGTCCCTTCACACCACCCCACCCCACTCTTCCCCACAGGCGGCAGGATCATAAGCGGATGCATTTCGTGTGTCAAGAAAAAAGTCAACAAGGAGAAAAAAATCCGCGCGACGGGGCTGGAGGGGGTCTGTAAGCCGGATTCTGTCCCTTTCCCCGTCCGGGGGAAGGTCGCGGTCATTCCTCTAGGTCGGCCGTTGCCGGCCGACTCAAGCGACGCACCCGGAGGCAGCGCGGGCAGCGCCCTCCTGTTGGTCTTGCTCCCGGTGGGGTTTGCCGAGCCTACCCGTTGCCGGATCTGCTGGTGAATGCTCACCTTTTCACCGACTCCGCCGGCCTGTGGCCGGCGGCCGTCTCTTTTCTGTGGCACTTTCCCCCGATCACTCGGGGCCGCCGTTAACGGCCACCGCGCCCTGTGGAGTCCGGACTTTCCTCCCGCGCCTGTAGGCGCGAGCGACCGCCCGACCTCCTCCAGCCCAGGTGTGCAGTTTAGCGCGGAGGCTCGGCTTCGTCCAGGCGTTCAGGGCGCCAGAACAGGATGCGGTGGCAGCTGGGGCACAGCCGCACGTCACGCGTGCGCTGCAGCTCGTTGAAGAACTGGGGTGGCAAGTGCATATGACAGCCCAGACAGGTTCCGTTGCGCACCTCGACCACCGCCGTACCACCGCGACGCTCGAAGATCTGCTCATACTTTTGGCGCAGCTTGCGGTCGAGCCTTGCCGCCATACGCGAGCGGACGGCACGTTGCGTCTCAGCTTCCGCCTGCAGCGTGCTGATACGCGCCTGGTGCTGCGCGATCTTCGCCTCCGCTTCGGCTTCGATTTCACGCAAAAGCTCTTCGGCCTGCGTGGCCGAAGCGTTGAGGGTCTCCAGCGACTCGAGCATGCGGAGTAATTCCTCTTCCGCCTGTTGATTGGCTTCCTTGCCGACCTCGATCTCGCGCCGCAAGGCTTGCAGTTCCTTTTCGTTGCGCACGCGGTTCAGCCGCATGCGGCGGTCTTTCATCTTGGCTTCTTCGTCTTCGAGATGCGCTTCGAGCTCGCGGTGACCGGCGTCGACGCCGTCACGCTCGGCTTGGGCCACGCGGGTGCGTTCACGCTGCAGAAGCCGTTGACTCTCCAGTTCCGCAATTTCGCGCTGCAGCGTCTGCAGGAGCTCAGTTTTATCGCGCAGCTGGCAGTCGATCTCCTGCAACGCGGCTAGTCGGTCGATGGGTGTTTCAGGTGTTTCGGCAACTTCACTCAACTGTTCCCTCTCCCATGTAGTGGGCCCACCAGGATTCGAACCTGGGACCTACCGGTTATGAGCCGGCGGCTCTGACCAGTCTGAGCTATGGGCCCGCGGCGCAGCCGGCCTTCTCCTGATGACAGCATCATACGGAGAAATCAAGCACCACTGGCCGGCGTTGGCAAATCCCCCGGCGTTAGTCACTGGTGGTTTCCCTTCGGTGCAGGAGGTCGTTCTTGCGTGCCAGCGCTTCACGGTAGCGTTGGTCATCGCCCGCGAGTTCGGCTTGGCGCAGCGTCGCGGACACTTCCCTGTCTTCGGATTCCCGCACGCGCTGCTTGATGCGTGTGATGTAGTCCTGCGCCGCGTGCTGGCGATCATCGCTTGCCAGAGGTCCTTTGCCCAGCAATCCGGCGGTGATCTGTTCCGCGATCACCAGCGGCAGCTGATCAATGGCGGCATCGCAGTTGTGATTCCGCTCCCAGGCCGCGATCAACACCCGACCGGCATCCGCCAGGACCCGGCTATTGAACGCATCGAGCACGCCGCGCTGCGACACCTGCACAGCCACGTCCCGGTCCAACGCCATGGCTACAATCAACTTGGCTTCTTCCGGCCGAAAAGCGGCCGGTTCGGCTCGGTCTACGGCTTTCGCCGGCAACCTCGTGAGGCCTGCGGCGCGCTGTTCACGAAACAGCGACTCGTCGACCCCCAAGCGCTGCGCAGTTTGCTTCGCCAGCAAATTGAACTGAAACGGATCGCGCACGTGACAGATGACCTGGCCAATCTTCTCGGCTGCCCGCGCACGCTCCGGCAGCGTCGCGTTCGGCCCGGGATCCACGCGGCCGATGAAGAAATCCGCCAGCGGCACGGCTTTTTCCAACAGCACGAGGGTAGCTGCCGCGCCGTGCTGACGCACGTAATCGTCCGGATCGAGGCCGTCAGGAAGGAAGGCACCCAAACCCCACACTCCGGCTTCTACACAGACCGCAAATGCACGCGCAGCCGCTTCCTGACCGGCCCGATCGCCATCAAAGAACGCGATCACCTGTGGCGCGAACCGGCGCGCCAAACGCAATTGTGCCGGGCTGAGGGCGGTGCCGAGACTGGCAACGGTGTAGCCGATGCTCGCTTGGACCAAGGCAAGCGCATCGAGATAGCCCTCAACCATGACCACCCGCTCCGCCTCCTGTATGGCGCGACGCGCCTCGTACAGCCCATATAGGACTTGGCCCTTGTGAAACAGGGCAGATTCCGGCGAATTGAGGTACTTCGGATGATCACTGCCGAGCGTGCGCCCGCCGAACCCGAGGATGCGCCCGCTGCCATCGCGGATCGGGAAAGTGATGCGGCCGCGAAACCGCTCGTACAGGCCACCGTCAGCCCGCCGGCCGAGCAAGCCCAGATCCACCGCTTGCTGCTGCCGCTTAGGCGGCAGTCCGCGCGCCAGTCCGGCGCCGTCCGGAGGATTGAAGCCGAGGCCGTAATGCCCAATAACCTCGGCACTGAGACCGCGCCGTTGCAGGTACTGGCGTGCCGGCGCACCCGCAACGGAGCGCAGCGCCTGGAGAAAACAACGCTGCGCTGCCTCGTTCAGCTGAATCAGCTCTTGACGCTGTTCGCTGCTCTGCCCGGGCTCCGCGCGTTCCGGCAGGCGCACGCCCGCGCGCCGGGCCAGGACTTCGACCGCCTCGCGGAAGTCGATCCGGTCGGCACGCATGAGGAAGGTGAACACCGTTCCGCCGGCGCCACACCCGAAGCAATGAAACAACCCACGCTCATCGTTGACTGTGAACGATGGCGTTTTCTCGGCGTGGAATGGGCACAGGCCGATATGGTTTCGTCCGGCCTTCTTGAGACCGACGTAGCCGGATACCACCTCGACGATACTCACCCTTTCTCGGATTGCCTGGAGCGTATCGTCAGGGATATTGCCGGCCATGGGGGGGTTCTCAGGTCTTGCTCTGCGCGTCTTGGGGCGCGGCCGGCTGCAAAGCGAGCCGGATGACGTCGCTTGCAACGTTCACCAGCGGCCGCCCGAGGCTGGATCCCATGATTTGCCCATCCAAGTCCGGAACGACGGGGAAGAGGTGGAAGAAGAGCAGCACCAATGCGAGGATGGCCGCTCCCTTTCCGGCGCCCAGCGCGGCACCCGCCAGCCGGCTGATGCCGCGCAAAAAGAGTGCGGCGGTCAGGCGATCGAGGGCGACTCCAACCAGATTGACGACGGTGTGGACGATGACGAAGATGGCAACAAACGCCAGCCCGGAGTCGACCGCCGCCGGCAGCTCCAAGTAGTGTTGCAATACTCCGGCGCCAAGCGCGGCAAACCGCGCGGCAGCAGCAACTCCTGCAACCAGTGCCAGCAAGCCGAAGCTCTCGCGGAAAAATCCGCGCCAGTAACCGCGCAGAGCGCAGAGGGTGAGCAAGACACCCAGCCCGAGGTCAACCCCGTTCATGCGGACGTTGCACCTGCACCCTGAACCGGTGAGTTTGCATCAGTAGCCACTGCGCGCCACCCGACGTAGGAATCTCTTTTTCGCTGCCAGCGCCTTGCGCTTGCGTCGGACACTGGGCTTTTCGTAGTGCTCGCGTTTGCGCAACTCTGCCAGAATGCCAGCTTTCTCACATTGCTTCTTGAAACGTCGAATCGCACTTTCTATAGGCTCGTTCTCCTTGACTCGAACCCCGGCCATGCACCACTCACCCCCTCCCACTGTGGGATGAACGCACTCCACACAAGCTTTGAGAAGTATTCTGAGTTTCGGGCGCCAAACCTAGCTACTTTAGTGCATCTGGGATTGGAGTCAAGAAGCGCTCCGGCAAATCACTCACGATGCCGTCCACACCGATCTGGATGAGATGACGCACGCGTAGCCAGCGATGGCTCCACGATAGGAAAAATCACTGCTGTCCGGTTAATACGGGAACAAACTCAGCTGGTTGCTGACCTCGTGTGGCGTGCTCATAGCGTCGAATCGCTGGAAGAGGCTTGAAATGGGAATTTTCTCGAAGAGCGTGAG
>JBEKBJ010000085.1:0-23351 GCA_050015455.1 Binatia bacterium | reverse complement strand
AGATCACCGAATCGCATGCCCAAGTCGTTGTCCGAGATACGGGCCGGGGAATTGATCCGGAATTTCTGCCGTATGTCTTCGAGCGGTTCCGCCAAGGCAATGGTTCCGACGCGAAAAGGCACGGCGGCCTCGGTCTGGGTTTGTCGATTGCGCGTCATCTGGTGGAACTGCACGGTGGCACCATCCGCGCCGAGAGCAGCGGCTTAGGACAAGGTGCCATGTTCACCGTCGAGCTGCCGCTCGTAGCCGAAAAGTCCGGCGTCGTTGCGGCCTAGATGTTCAATCCAGAAAAAGCGCAAGCGGGCCACTTAGCTGCGCAGTAAGATCAAGGCCGACAAGACGGCAACTAAAGCGAAGCCGAGCCGGAATCCCCATTTGACCAGCTGCTCGCTGTCGATGATGCTCCTCATGGAGGGGCGGTCACTGCAAGTTTTATGCGTGCTGCTCCAGACACTGAGAGCCGGGAATGGCCGAGGAGGAGCTGTGTAGGCAAGGTGACAGAAGCGCAAGACCGAAGACACAACGCATCAGTCAGCCTTGGTGTTGTTTATGATTTTGACGGCCTCGAACCACCCGATGCTCCGCAGACCGGCCAGCAGGCACAGGGTGATGTCAATTCCCAATTAATCGTCACTCAGAACCCAACATGTCGCGATCTCACTACAGCTTGTCAATATGTGGTTACGCCGGACCCGGATCGGAATTCATCGGAATTCAGATGTAGGGAGGGGCCGATGGACATGCCCTGAGTCTCACGACTGCTGGAACGTGTCTTGCTGCTCCCACAGGAGTTCTCTGAATGAGTGCGACCTACTTGACCGCGCCGAGATTTCACAGACGTGCGAAGAATGGATAGAATCCTCGGGACCACTGGAGCATACAGGCTGTTGCTGGCTATGATGGGGTTGGGTTTGGCTCTCTGCATTGGCGACGCGGCCGCTGCGCTGGTTCGCCCGGCGCGGCAGGAGCGCGCGCCCGCCGCCCTCCACCAAGACCGTCCGCAGATGCTGGAGGGGCGGGTGGTTGCGGTGCGCAGGCTCAGTCGTGTGATCACAATCCGTACGCCGGCGGGCACAACCCACCAAGTGGCCATCCCAGCCGGGGCCAAAGTGCAGGCGCGCGGGGCGAACGGATTGAATGCAGTGCGCAGCGGCGGCGTCGTTCGGCTCAACACCGTGGCCGGGCGTGACGGCAAGCGTGTCGCCCGTTCCGTTGCCGTGCGCTGAATGCAGCGCCCCTCCGGCGCACGCTGGGTTTTGAAGTCAGAAACACTCGAACCGGTGCGGATCTTCGACTGCGGCTGCTCGTCTGAGCCTCTCACATACCTGCGCCAATGCGCCGAACGATGAGAATGACCTGCCAACGGAACATAGGCATCGTCCTCATCGCCACCGCACTGGCGACAGTCAGTATCGGGGAAGCAGGCGCCGAATCGCCCTTGTCCGTCGACGACATCGTTGCAATGGCGCTGCAGGCTAATCCGCAGGTGCGTGCTGCCCGCGAGCGCTGGCAGTCCTCTGAGCATTCGATCCTCCCGAACTATGCGCCCGCCGACCCGACGCTCAGCTTTGCCAACCTCGATAGTTCGACAAACGGTTTCACCAGCCCGTCATCGCAATCGTACCAGGTGAGCCAAGCCCTTCAGTTTCCCGGCAAGGGGTACCTGCAAGCCAAGACGGCGCGGCGCTCGGCGGATATTGCCAGGCTGACGTACGACGCGACCGTGCGTGACATCCGGGCGCAGGCGGAAGAGGCGTTCTACCAACTCGTGCTCGACAGCGCTTCGGCAGATCTCGCCGTGGAGAACGTCGCCAATCTGCGGCGCGTGCTGGAGGTCACCCAGGTAGCCTACTCGGCCAACCGCGTCACGCAGGCGGACTTCATCAGTGCCGAGTTCGATCTCGCCGCCGCCGAGCAGCAGCAGCGTCAGTTCGAAACGGCGACCGCCAATGACAAGACCGCTCTCAACCAGGTGCTCAACCGAGCACCCGGCGAACCACTCGATGTGCAGCGCCGCCTGGACCTGACGCCGCTCGAGATCCGACTCGATACCTTGATCGACCGCGCCAGCCGCATCCGGCAAGAGATCCTGCAGGCGGCTCTCGGAGAAGAGAACGCGGCGACGGCGCTCACCTTGGCCAAGCTTGAATATGCGCCGGATCTCACGCTCGGGTACATTTTTGACCGCTTTTTGCTGACCTCCGCGGCGCCGTCCGACACGCGCCTGCAAACGCATGGCATTTCCATTGGCTTCAATCTGCCGCTCTTTTTCTGGTTGCGGCAACGCCAGGACGTGGAACGCGCGGCCTACGACCTGCAAGCGGCGCGCGATGACCTGACCTCAATCCGCACCCAGACTGCCGCACAGGTCACCACCGCGTATCGGCAGGCCGAGCTGGCGTACCGCACGGCGCTGCTGTACCGGGATTCGCTGATCGCGCTGGCGCAGCAAGGATTCGACGTTGCGCTGGTCGCGTACCAGGGAGGCAAGATCGATTTCGTCACCCTCGCCAACACCCTGCGCCAGCGCAACGACGCCAGGGTGGCGTATCTACAAGCGGCGAATCAGTTTCTGGCACAACGTGTTGGCCTCGAACAGGCCATCGGCGAACCGCTCGCTGCTGACACTGAAGGAGGCCGAAGCCGATGAAGCTGGCCGCCCTATTCCTCGGTCCTCTGCTCCTAGCTGGATGCGCCGGCTCCCCCGCGACCAGCGAAAGCGTCAACACGCCGGCGGTGCAGCCCCAGCTGGTGCGCCAAGCGGACGGCGCTGAGTTGCTGGAGCTACGGGCGCAGGCGGTGCCGGGCATGACGGTGGCCACGGTCAGCGAAGTCGAGCTGCCGCGCATGTTGGAGACCAGCGGACAGGTGACGTTCGACGACCGGCGCGTGGCCACCATCATTTCGCGGGTAACCGGCCGCGTCGAGGCGGTGAACGTGTCGCAATGGGACAGCGTCAAACGTGGCCAGCCGATCGTCGCGCTCTACAGCCCGGATTTCATGACGGCAGAGGCGGAATACCTGCAGGCATTGAAGACGTCACAGCTCAACACCCAGCCCGCGTTGTCCGAGCACAGTCTGCTCGCAAGCGGAATGGTGGCCGCTGCCCAGCGGAAGCTGGAGCTGCTCGGGTTGGACAAGAGTGACATCGACGCGATCACGACGCCGAGCACCACTGTGGTGATGCGCGCGCCCATCAGCGGCATGGTTACCGAAAAGCAGGTGATGCGTGGATCGCAGGTGAACCCGGGTGACGTGCTGTTCACCCTCGGGATGTTGGACGAGGTCTGGATTACGGCGGACATCTATGAGGCCGACCTGGCCCGGGTGCACGCCGGCCAGGAACTCGAAGCGGTCCCCATTGCCTTCCCGGACCAGGTGTTCAAAGGGGTCATCACCCGGATCAGCCCCAACATCGATCCCAACACGCACACGCTGCAGATCCGCTGCCAGGTGCGCAATCCGGATCTCCGCCTCAAACCGCAGATGCTTGTGCGCGTGCGTGTGGTGACAACGCCAGGCACGGCGCTGGTGGTGCCGCAGGAAGCGCTGGTCTTCGAAACCGACGGCTACTACGCCTTCGTGCAGGTTGGGCCGGACATGGTGATGCGCCGGCGTGTGGTTGTGGCCTCCTGGAACGAGCAGGGATACGCCCGTGTACTGGCCGGTCTGGCCGCGGGCGAACGTGTCATCCAAGGTCAGTCCATCCAGGCTAACGCCCTCTGGCATCAGGCGCATGGTGAGAGTTCGTAGGCGAGGGTAGTTGTGCTCGGCGCCTTGGTGCAGTTGGCACTCCGCGAGCGCGTGGTGGTTCTCGGCGCCGCGCTGCTTTTGGTGCTGGCGGGGCTCTATTCCTTCCACGAACTTGACATCGAGGCCTATCCGGACCCGGTGCAGCCGGTGGTCATCGTGCTGGCGCAGCCGAGCGGGCTGGGCGCGGAGGAAGTCGAGAAGCTGGTCACGGTTCCACTGGAAGTCGGATTGGCCGGCATGCGCAATCTGGAATCGGTGCGCTCAAGTTCGCTGTTCGGTCTCTCCTTCGTCCGCTGTTACTTCTCATGGGACAGCGACTACTATGAAGACCGCACCGAGGTCATCAACCGCCTCGGTTTCATCAGCCTGCCACAAGGAGTCACCCCCGCCATTTCGCCGGCAAACCCGCTCGGCGAGATCTACCGCTACGTCGTCGAGAGTCCCGATCACGACTTGGCCAAAGAAAAAGAGATTGAGGACTGGGTCCTGGAGAAGCAATTCAAGACGGTGCCGGGAGTGATCGACGTGACCAGTTTCGGTGGCTTGACCAAGGAGTATCACGTCGACGTCGATCCGGAGAAGCTGATCAATTACCAAATCCCGCTGTCGACACTTGCCGCCGCGATCGGCAATGCCAACACCAGTGTCGGTGGCAATTACCTGCGCGTGGGTGAGCAAGCCTTCAACGTCCGCGGTATCGGCTTCATTCGTTCCTTGGACGATATCCGGAGCATCGTACTCTCGGCGACCAACTCAACGCCGGTCCGAGTGGGTGAGGTTGCGAACGTCGACACCGGCTATGCGCCGCGCCTCGGTATTGTCGGTATGAACCGCCGCAACGAGATCGTGCAGGGGATCGTGCTGATGCGCAAGTATGGCGACACGTCGAAGACGCTGAAGGACGTGAAGGCCAAGGTCGAGAGCCTCAATACCTCGGGCATCTTGCCCAAGGGCTATCAGATCAAGCCGTACTACGATCGCACCAGCCTGGTGGAGACAACACTGCACACGGTGTTGGAGAACCTGTCCATCGGGATTGTCCTGGTGTTTCTGGTGCTGGTGTTCTTTCTCGGCAACTTGCGTACCGCCGTCATTACGGCCATCAATATTCCCCTGGCGCTCTTCGGAGCCTTCGTCCTGATGCGTATGTCGGGGATTTCCGCCAACCTCATCTCCCTCGGTGCGATCGATTTCGGCATTATCATCGACTCCACGGTCATCGTGATGGAGAACATTTTCCGTCACCTGACCTCGGATGAGACGCCGCACGAGAGCACGACACACATCATCCTGCGCGCGGCACGAGAGGTTGGCGGGCCGATGTTCTTCTCGACGCTCATTTTCGTCATCGCCTTTCTGCCGTTGTTCACCATGCGTGGGGTGGAGGGGGCGATCTTTTCACCGATGTCGCACACCTATGCCTATGCGCTCGGTGCCGCCATCCTCCTAGCCGTGACCCTTTCCCCCGTACTCAGCTCCTTCCTGCTGCCCAAGGGAATGTCAGAGAGCCGCAACGTTGTGTGGAATGCCGTGCGCCGCGGCTACCACGCGCTGTTTGTGCGGGTACTGGCGTGGCCGAAAGTGACGTTAGCGATCCTCGTCGTCCTCATCGGCGGCGTGTTGTCCCTATTCCCGATGTTGGGAGGGGAATTCCTGCCCCACCTCGAGGAAGGCAATATCTGGGCGCGAGGGACGATGCCGCTGAGCGTCTCCTTGGAGTACGGCGCACAGGTGGCCGAACGGGCCCGCGATGTGTTTCTGTCGTTTCCCGAGGTGAAGACGGTCATCTCCCAACTCGGCCGGCCTGATGACGGTACCGACGCCACGGGGTTTTTCAATCTCGAATTGTCGGCGGAACTCAAGCCGGATTCGTCTTGGCGGAAGGGGCTGACGAAGGTGGCGCTGGTGAAGGAGATCGACACCAAGCTGACACACGAATTTCCCGCCATCAATTTCAGTTACTCGCAGTATATCGAGGACAACGTCAACGAAGCGATGTCCGGGGTGAAGGGCGACAACTCGGTGAAGGTATTCGGCCCCGACATCGTCACTGACGAGACGGTCGCCAACCACGTGTTGGCGGTGCTGAACAAGGTGCTGGGGATCGTCAACGCCGCCGTGTATCGATCACTGGGACAGCCGAACTTGTTGATCACCCCGGACCGCACGGCATGCTCGCGCTACGGCCTCAACGTCGGCGACGTCGCGGCCGTGGTGCAGGCGGCAATCGGTGGTCAGGCGGTCACGCAAGTGCTGGAAGGTGATCGACGCTTCGATCTCGTGATCCGCTGGTTGCCGCAGTATCGGCAGAGTCTCGATGCCATCCGGCAGATCCGAGTGGCCGTGCCCACCGGTGGGTTTGTTCCCCTCGCGCAGGTTGCGGACATCAAGACCGACGAGGGCGCCTCATTCGTCTATCGTGAGAACCTCGAGCGCTACGTGCCGCTACGCTTCAGCGTGCGCGGGCGCGACCTGGCCGGCGGCGTGGAGGAAGCGAAGCGGCACATCGCCGAGGAACTCAAGTTGCCCGAGGGCGTCCACCTGGAATGGGCCGGGGAATACGGAGAGCTGCAGCAGGCCAATCGGCGGCTAATGATAATCGTGCCCGTGGCCTTGATGCTCATCGTGGGAGTCCTCTATGCGGCGACCACCTCGTTGATCGATACGTTCGTCATCGTAGCGCAACTGCCGGTGGCCTGTCTCGGTGGCATTCTGGGTCTGATTCTCACCGGTACACCATTCAGCATTTCGGCGGCGGTGGGCTTCATTTCGATTTTCGGCATCGCGGTGATGGACGGCATTCTGCTGAGCTTTTACATTCGCCAGCTGTGGGAACAAGGCCATCCGTTTACCGAGTCGATCATCATGGGTTCCGACCGCCGCCTGCGCGCCACGATGATGACCGATCTGGTCGACGCTCTCGGCCTGCTGCCCGCGGCGATCTCGACACGCATCGGTGCGCAGACCCAACGCCCACTCGCCATTGTCGTCATTGGCGGCGCGCTGGCCATCCTCATGCTCACCCGCGTCCTCCAGCCCACCCTGATCTATCTCTGCCACCGCAAACTGCGGCTGGCCGAGAAAAACGGCACGGCCCTCCCGCACCACGCGATGTCGTAGTTCTCGCCATGGGCTAGATCCCTATACTTGATAAACTGGATTCTAACGAATGCTAGCCCGAGGAGCGCCAATAGGTGCTGCCGTGCGGCCGGCATTTGCGGAGGAAGTGTGCCCGCTTTCGGCGTTTGGTGCACATAGTATCGTATGGCGATATAACACACGGCAGTAGCCGGGTCGCAGCGCGCACACGGAGGTCGAAAGCGCTGCTGCGACTTGCATTCCTTTTGCATACTGCTCGCCGGCCTCCACCTTCATCCCCCCGTTGCCCTTTTCTCACTTGAGGCTAAGTGCACGAAAACCCGAGCATTCAGCTTATCCGAAGGAGCTGAAAACCCTAGGCGACCACCTCCGGAGGAAGCGGGTGGAGTTGGGGCTCCTTCAGCGGGAGGTTGCCGAAAAGTTGGGCGTGTCGGAAGCCAGCGTGTGGCAGTGGGAGAGTAATCAGACCAAACCGAAGCCCTGTCTCCTCCCACGGATCATCGACTTTCTCGGCTACGCGCCGTGGACGGCTCCGGCGGCCTTTGGCGAGTGGCTCCGGATGGCACGGCGGGCGAACGGCTTCTCACGGAAGCGTCTGGCGAAGGTACTCAAGGTAGATGAGAGCACGGTGTTTTGGTGGGAAAGTGGAACATCCCAGCCCATCACCCGGCTACGGAAGCGAATTGCAGCCCTTTTGTGGAGCTGAGAGGTACCGTTTATCGTCGTCGAACTTAGACTGTCAGAGCCCCACAATTCCGGTGGCTTTCGGCGTCGTGCCTGAGTCGACCTTCTGGAGCAGCACCTGCCGCCGAGCGAGAGTGGAAGCCCGGTGAGCGTGTCGGTCTCGATCGTGTCCAGGAGTGCGCGTGTCTCCTCGCGCGTCAGGATCGGCGTCCTTCCCTACGCTCCACGTGAGCCCAACAAAAGTTGTTTACAGGGGCAAAGCGGGAGGTTAAGCTCAGTGGCAATACGGAGGTCGTTCGATGCGCACCACGACTCTCTTGTTGGTTGCAGTAGTCATCGTCGGCAGCCGCGTGCCCAGCCCGGCAGTTGGTTCCATCGCGGCACCAACACCCGCACCACGCGCATTCCCGATCCAGAGCGACTGCTCCGTCAGCCCTTGTGGTGGCGCATGTGCAGTTTGCCCGCCGTGTACGCCCGGCGCCGCGTGCCCCGAGGTTGCGTGTGTCCTCGGGCAGTGCCAAATGCTCGCGGACACCTGCACGTGTGTGCCTGGAATTCCTGTCCCGACACCGACCGCCACCGAGTGCGACCAGAACTGTGA
Organism: Binatia bacterium; assembly: GCA_050015455.1. Lineage (GTDB taxonomy): Bacteria > Desulfobacterota > Binatia > HRBIN30 > HRBIN30 > JAGDMS01. The sequence continues at coordinate 15,214 of JBEKBJ010000085.1, read as the reverse complement.
ACCGGGCAGTCGGTGCGGGCAGTTCCTGTGCGGACCGGAGACGGTTCAAGGCGCGTGCGAAACGAGTGGCTCGACCTGCGTCTGTGTCCCTCCCCCTTGCGTATCCCTGACGCCAACTCCGACACCCGCCTCGCCCACGCCTCCGCTACCCTGCAGTGCCGCTCCCTGTGGGGGTTCGTGCACGATACCGGTGGCGTGTCCGCTTGGCGTAGCGTGCCCCATTCAACTTGGGCAATGCGAGATGAGCACCTCCAGCGACTGCGAGTGCGTGCCGGTGGTCCCGACGCCATTGGCGACACCGACGCCCCAGTGTAGTACGGCGCCATGTGGTGGGGACTGCACGATTTCATTCCCGTGCGTGGGGGGTCCGCCGTGCCCAGAAGGCCCGGTGCGGTTAGGGCAGTGCGAACCCACATCGAGCAGCACCTGTGAGTGTGTCCCGATTGGCCCGACGCCAATGCCAACACCAACGCCCCCGTGTACCGATGCCTGTAGTGGTCCGTGCACCATATCGTTCCCGCCGTTGCCGTGTCCTCGTCCTGGGGTGTGCAATGGAGCGAATGTGCCGGTGTTGTCCGGGCAGTGCGAGATGACGGCATCCGCTGAGTGTGCGTGCGTCCCGGTGAGTCCTACGCCGACAGCAACGCCGACCCCCCAGTGCACGGGCGCGTGTGGCGGTCCGTGCACCATTGCGCTTTCCTGCCCCCCGAACGTTCCGTGCCCTGACCTGGTGCAGCTTGGGCAGTGTGAATCGAGCGCGACGAGCGGCTGCGCATGCGTACCGGTCGGCTCGACGCCGGCGGCAACACCGACACCCGAGTGCAACGGCGATAGCTGCAGCGGGCCGTGCGTTGTGTCGTTCCCGCCGTTCCCGTGTCCACCTGGGAAGCTCTGTAACGGGCCAGATGTTCTGGTGGTAGCAGGGCAATGCGAACCTAGCATGAGTAGCGACGACTGCGAGTGTGTTCCTACAACGCCACCTCCGTCGCCGACACCGATCGCCACCCCAACGCCTCAGTGCGACGCCGTTGCTTGTGGTGGTCAATGCGTCATTTCACCGCCCTGTATATCGTGGGGCTGTGAAGTACCAGACCTGCTGGGGAGGTGCGAGGTGGTCTCGGGCAGTTGCACGTGTGTTCCGGTGGCAGAGCAAGCAACGCTGTACCATTCTCCACATCGCCAGCAGGACCTGCGCCGCCGCGTTCCCAACCACACCGTCCATTGACAAGAGATCGCAGAGCGATAAATCAACTAGACGCACAGAAAACCCGCGTTGGTCCTGCTGTTCCTCATCGTCCTGGGTGCGACTTTGAATCTGTAGGTCGGGTGTTAGAATCACCCTGGGCGTGCTTGTGCTTGTTTCCCTTCGGAGGTTCAGACGGGGATTAGCTCGATCTCGTCGAGCGTGATCTGGTCCGAGGTACGGTCGTAGAGCTTGGTGGTGCGCGGCGACTCGTGGGCGGCGATCTTCTGGGCGTGCTCCAAGGTGCCGCCGTTCTCGAGATAGGCGGTGATGGCGGTAGCGCGCAAGGTGTGGCAGCAGACGGCGGTTGAGGAGAGGCTGGCGTCTTGAGCACGCCGCTTGATCATGCGGAAGACGTCGACGCGAGTCATGGGGTTGGGGGTGAGCTGCCCGGTCTTGCCGCGGGTGGTCCGGAACAGCGGTCCGTTCTTGTCGTCGGCGATGCCGGCGGCGCTGATGTATGCGTCCATGTACTGCTCGGCCTTGTGGTGCGCCGGTACGTCGTGGCGCTTTCCGCCTTTCTCGTGGAGGCGAAACCTCCGCAGACGTCCATGTCCGCCGTGTGTTTTGCCGGCTCGGTTTGGTAGGCCTGGATGCCACCACAGAGGAACTGATATACCGAGCACGGGGCCTGCATCCGGCATTTCTCGGGTTGCTGGACCTTCCGGCGTGGGATATCGGACGCAACTTCTCAGTCACGAGGAGGTCCGATGAACTCAGTAGCCACCCGGATCCTAGCCTTGCTGCTTCTGGGCACCGCGTCCCTCGGGGTGTTGCGTCCAGCATACGGGGCGACGACAGGGGCATGCCACCACAGTTGCACCGCCGTGTGGCTCGCTCAGCGGAGGGCCGAGCTAAATGCCTGGGTGGAGTGCAAGACCCAGTGCAGGGGCCTGAGTGGCGGCGCCAAGTCGGCATGTAGCGTCCTTTGTTTCCAGCAGAAAAACGCGGCGCTGGCTCAGGACGAGGCGCAACTCCGTCAATGTTTTCACGAATGCCTCAACCCTTAGTGTCAAGGGGCGGGGTTGCGCCTTGACGAGCGATGGCTTGCCGCGTCGCTGCCTGGTACCCCTGTCACCTTTTGCCAGATTGTGCCACGGGGCCAGTGTCAGCCACCGGTCGGGACTGTCGATTAACGCGAAGCGTACTGGGTCAGGCCGCCAAGAGTAGAAGGCTATCGGCGTCCGGTCGCGAAATGGTGAAGGCGAGCGCTCGGGTGATCCGTAGGCGCCACCAACGCCGGAGGGGCCGCGTAAAGGCGAATACGAGCCCGGAAGAGCTTCCGAGCGCCCACTTCAAATTGTGGGCGATGCAGTGCAGGCTGAACTCCAGCGCACTGCCGAGGCGCCCGCGGCGACGAAAGCGCTTGAGCCCTTGTCTCCATCCGAGTTCAGCAAAGATGAGCTCCACGATCACCTTGCGCTTGCGGTACTGCCACTTCGCACCCGGTTGCGCCATCACCTCTTGCATGGCCTCTTTGATCTCTTCCCCCTCGTAGCGCTCCAGCGCCCGCCCCTGTTTGCTCTGCGTACAGCGCGATCGTAACTCGCACCCCCTACACCGCGTTGTGCGGTACTTGCAGGCCGCCAACCCGCTGCCGAGCTCGTGATACGCCGTGCCGGGTGCTAACCAGTGCCCGGCTGAACACCGATAGCGATCGGTGTCAGCGTCGTACACAAAGTCGGTTTTGCCAAACTTCCCCTTGTTCCCCTTGCGCTTCCAATGTTCCCCGAACGGGCGGCCCGACGGACACAGGACATCGATCTGGCGGGCCGCGATCTGCGTCAGCACGTCGATGTTGTGGTAGCCCGCATCGAGGAGCAGCGTGCGCGGCGGCTTCCTGGCTCAGCATGGCAAAACGGCTGGCCGCTGCCTCGATCACCGTCCCGTCCCCCGCCACCACGCTGTTGTGGATCCCCTTCCGCCCCGCCAAATCGTGCACCAAGCGGATGAACAGCTCGCGGCTGATTTGCTGTTGGTGGCGCACCAAGAAATTCCCCATGGTGCTGTGATCCGGTTGCTCGCCGCCGCAGATCCACCACGCTCCCACGTCGGCCACGGCCAGCTCTTCCAACTCGCGCAGCGTCGACTTCCTCTTGAGCGTTCCGTAGATGATCAGTCCCAGCATCGTGCGCGGATGATACGGCGCGCGCCCCGTCCCAGTGTAGTTGGCTTCCGAGTCGCTGCAGTCCAGCGCCTGCAATTCCTCACGCAGGCGCACCACCCAGCCCCGGGGCGCGGGTGGTCAGATACCGGTCCAGCCGCCCATTCCCGACGTACAGATGCCACGGCGTCGCTTCGCGAAACGCCGTCCCTCCACTCCGGGCTTTCTTTGTCTGCACCGCCTCACATGCGGCATCGGGCTCACCACCCCAGCCGAGGCTGCGCTGCGCGGTGTCTGGCACTCGCCGCTCTCGTCTCCTCATCCGCATCCTCCCAGCCACCCTGCTGAGCTTTTATCACAGCTCGCCACTTCGTTTTGCTGAGCCAACCCGAACTTTAGAGAAGATCGACAGTCTCGGTCGGTGCTTGACAGCGATTCCCGCCGTTCCAAAGGAAGTGCCTGGACGTCGGCCAGCTCCCCGCCGTATTGGTCCATTGCCTCGGGGCCGACCGTGGACGCCAGCATGGCCTCCCTGCATGATCACTCCCACATCAAACGGGGAGCGCGGCCTGCGTGCGCACGCCACCCAAAGCCCCGCGGTGGAGCAGGATGCCGTTGGGCGAGGCCTGGAATGTTGAACCGACGCGCCCCTGACGTTCCGGTCCTCCTTCGAACCTCGAGTCGCATCTCCCTGTGTGCAAGCCCTTCCGCTTCGCGGACTCGAAGTGAGTCCATCCTCGAGTCGCATCCTTCCAAATCGCCGTGCCACCTCTCCTTGCTGGTCGTGGCCCAACAAGACTGCTGATCTTGGGGACGTTGCTCAGCTGTTGGAAATAACCACAGCGACCTGGGCATCAGGGGAGGGCCAGGCTCCGCTTCAATGCCGTGTTGAGATCGAGCAAGAGTTCCGCGGGCAGCGTCCCCAGGCGTCGCCCCAGCTGCTCGATGGCGACGGTTGTGATGTGGCCACAGTCGATCAGCGAGTCCTTGGTGAGCCCCGCGGCACTCTTCGGCACACGCACGAATACCGGGAGAAAGCCCTTGCGTTCGGCGGCGCGGATGGCAGCGACGATGGTGTGGGGCGCGTAGCGGTTCCCGACGTCGTTCTGGATGATGACGGCTGGCCGCGTCTTCTTGATCCGCGCCCCCTCGCTGCGTTCGAAGTTGACCTCGTAGATCTCGCCACGCCGCAGCGGCGCCATGTCAGTCCTCCGGCCACGCCGCCGCCGCGGCCATCTGGCGCGCCAAACGCCGATGCGTCTTGTGTGATGCCTCCGTGGCGTAATACTCGCGGTACTGCTGTTCCATCTCGGCGTGCTCTCGTCGCTCCAACCAGTCAGCGAGCGCCTGATCCACCACCGCACTCAACGACTTGCGCTCGCGCGTTTGGATGGCGCGCAGATGCTCAACCCGCGCCTTGGGTAAGCTGATGGCGATCTTCACAGCGGTACGTGCCATGGCGTGGTGCTCCTTTCGGTATGAACACCGATACCACCCATGGGGTGCTCAGGCAATCCTGGGGGATACCCGGTTGTCGAAAAGAAACGGGGCGCGAACCTACGAGTTGTCGGCTGCCAGAACCTCGCAGTGGACTATCCGTCGGGCAATTCCGTCATCGCCCACGTCCCATTCGCGGTCGGAACGAAGAACAGGCAGTGCACGCTCATCCGAGGATTACCCGCACCCGATGTGTCGTTCCGTCGTCCACCATCAGGATGCGCGCCGGGTTTCCGGGCAGCGCTGTCGCCAGTGCCGCGCCGTCGAGCTCCGTGCGGGCGACACCACGGCTGACTCCGTGTGGGTTTTCGACTGCGATCTCGTAGCGCGCGGTGTGGAAGCGGAACACGATCTCGAAGCCGCGCCACGCCCGCGGCACGCAGGGGTCGAGGACAAGTGTCGCGCCCCGCACTTGAAACCCGAGGTGCCATTCGAGCCCCGCGCGATACATCCATCCCGCCGAGCCGGTGTACCAGGTCCACCCGCCGCGTCCGACGTGCGGGGGCTCAGCGTAGACGTCAGCGCAGGCGACGTATGGCTCCACCTTGTAGCGATGTACGGTCGCGCGTGTGCTCGCGTGATTGATGGGGTTCAGGATCGAGAACAGCTCACCGGCCTTGTCTCCATCGCCGAGCATCGCGAAGGCGATCACCGACCAGATGGCGGCATGCGTGTATTGGCCGCCGTTCTCACGGACGCCGGGCGGGTACCCTTTGATGTACCCAGGGTCCAGCGGGGCCAGGGGCCCCCGTACGTTCGGCGGGTCGCTCCGCGTTGCGTCGCTGGCTCGCGGCTCCGAGCGAGACTCCACTTGGGGAGAACGAGTCCCGTCGTGCACTAGCGGCGTGTGATCGAACGGTGGGGTGAAGAGCAGGATCAGTCCCTCACTGCGGCGGACGAGTTGTTCGTCCACCGCCGCCATGGCGCGCGCTCCACGCGCCGGATCCGCGGCCCCGGAGATCACCGCCCAGGATTGCGCGATCGAATCGATACGGCATTCGCTGCTCCTGGCCGAACCGAGCGGCGTGCCATCATCGAAGTAGCCACGCCGGTACCAGTCGCCGTCCCACGCTTCTCGCTCAAGCGATTCCCGCAGGGCAGTTGCATGCTGTCGCCAGTTTGTGGCACGCGCCGGCTCGCCCCGATCATCTGCCAGGTGAGCAAAAGCCGAGAGCGTGGCATGCAGGAACCAGCCCAGCCAGACACTCTCGCCCTTCCCTGCCGCGCCAACCCGGTTCATGCCGTCGTTCCAGTCTCCCGAGCCGATCAGCGGCAGGCCATGGCCACCGACCGCAAGACTCCGGTCAAGCGCACGAGCGCAGTGTTCGAACAGCGTGGCCTGCTCCTCGGAAACCATGGGCTGAAAGTACGAGTCGGGCTCGCCGGCGCGAAGGGCCGGCCCGTCGAGAAAGGGAACCACCTCGTCGAGGACCCCGAGATCGCCCGTGACCTCGATGTAGTGCGCGGCGGCGTACGGCAACCAGATGTGGTCGTCGGAGATCCGCGTGCGCACCCCCGTGCCCGATGTCGGTAGCCACCAGTGCTGAACGTCGCCCTCGACGAACTGCCGCGCGGCGGCGCGCAGGAGATGCTCACGCGTCAGCTCTGGCTGCGACAGCGTAAGCGCCATCACGTCCTGCAGCTGGTCGCGGAAACCGTAAGCGCCGCTCGCCTGGTAGAAGGCCGAGCGCGCCCATACCCGGCAGGCCAGTGTCTGGTAGAGCAGCCAGCGGTTCAGCAGAAGGTCCATGGTCCGATCGGGCGTCTTCACCTGCACCACGCCGAAAACATCGTCCCAGAACCCGGTAACCGCCCGGAAGACCACGTCGAGGTCGGTGCTGCGGTAACGCGTGATCAAGGCGAGCGTCTCCGCCTTTGTCGCCGCCTCTCCGAGAAAGAAGACGATCTCGGCCTGACCGTTCGGCTCGAGCTCGATCTGGGTTTGCAGGGCAGCGCAGGGGTCGAGACCGGCGCCGACTCGATTGGAAAGCTGGGTGCTGCCAACGAGCGCAGCGGGGTCATTGAGAGTGCCGTTGCGGCCAAGGAACTCCGTGCGGTCCCCTGTACAAGCAACTTGTTTTCCGCCGAGGTCTGCGAATGCCACGCGACCACCGAACTCGTTGCTCCAGGGGTTGCGTGCGAGCATCGCCCCGGTCTCCGCATCGACCTCGGTCACGACGAAGGGCGCCGCAGCGCCGCGGGACGTGCCGAGTACCCACTCGACGTACGCGGTGACAGAGAGACGCCGAGAGCGGCCCGAACGATTGTGGATCTTCAACCGGGAAATCTTGATCGGGTCATGGAGCGGCACGTACTGCAGAAGCTCGAGCGAGATCCCATGCGAGATATGCTCGAAACGGCTGTAGCCCTGACCGTGTCGGACCACGTAGGGCGAGGTCTCCTCGCGAATCGGCATCGCCGTGGGCCCCCAGAGCGCGCCACTGTCCTCATCGCGTACGTAGAATACCTCGCCCGGCCGGTCGCCGACGGGGTCGTTCGACCACGGGGTGAGCTGGTGCTCGCGGCTGTTGATCGACCACGTGTAGCCCCCGCCCTCGACCGACACTTGGAAGCCGAACGAGGGGTTGGCGATGATGTTGATCCAGGGCGCCGGTGTCCACTGCCCCTCGCCGAGGGTGGTCACGTATTCCCGTCCGCCGGCGGTGAAGCCGCCGAGGCCGTTGAAAAACTCGAGTTCCGGAAATTGCGCATCAATAGCGGGACGGCCCTTCGAGACGGCCCCAAGGGAAGGGGCATCCTCAGGGCGAGCCGAAAAAAGGCTTTGAAATGAATGACCGAACCGTTCGTCCTGAGGAGCCGCCTCCTGAGGAGCGAAGCGTCTCGAAGGATTTGTGGCGGCGTCTCGAAGCCTGCCCTGAGCCCTGTCGAAGGGGGCGTGCTTGTCCAAAATCGACAGTCTCCGCTGCCGCGTCGCGGCGGCGGACTCCGATGCCTCCACACGTTTGAGCTGCTCGGAGAGGCTGCCGCGGCGGCTGAGAAGTACGGCTCGTGCCGCGGTCTGGAGCAGGGTACGCACCTCGACCGAAATCAGGTCGGCGCGCAGGACGAACACGGTTCCCCGTGCGCCCTCTCCCTCCGGGCGCGGCCGCGACTGGCTCGCCCGCACCAGGGCCTCCAGGGAGGCGTGGAGATCCTGAGCGTAGGACGTGGGCCTCTCGTTCAGGATCACGAGGTCGACGGCCAGCTGCTTGATCCGCCAGTATTCGTGGGCGCGGAGCAGCTGCCGGACGATCTCCAGATCCTCGACCGCGTCGATCCTAACCAGGACCATCGGCAAGTCGCCGGAGATGCCGTGCGCCCAAAGCGTCGACTGTCCCCGCTCGTTTCGTCGGAGCATTCCGGATGAAGGCCGCAGCGTCGGGTCGGAGTAGAGCACGTGGTTGGCGAGACGCTGGAAAAGATGCGCTTCGTCGGGACTGACGGCGAGATGATGGAGCTGGACCTGGGCTTGCGTCCACGCCAGGGTGACCGCGCGTTCGAAGGCCGCCGAATCGTGGTGTTTGTCGGCCAGGTCGAGCGCTTCGCTGCGCGAGGGCGCGATGAGTGTCCAGAACGCTACGCGCACCGTGGTGCCCGGCGGAATCCGCACGCAACAGCGAAGACTGAAGATCGGATCGAGCACGGCACCGACCGTGTTGGAGAGCGGCCGGCCGTCCATGACGGAGATCGGCGCCCGGATCTCGCGCCCGCGGCCGAGAAAACGTGCCCGATCGGTCTCGAATTGCACGTCGTCCACACTCTCGCCTTCCACAACGGCGAGGTGCGCCGCCCAGACCTGAGGCTCGCCGGGCGAGCGCAGCCGCCGCGTGGCCAGAAGGGCGCCGATGTCGGCGACGAACTCCGTTTGCACGAACAGCTTGGAGAAGGCCAGGTGCGCGGCGTCGGCTGCGGGAGATGTCAACACGACCTCGGCGTACGACGTCAGCTCGATCTCCCGGGCACGGCTTCCGAGGTTCGAAATCGACACGCGGCGAACCTCGGCATCGTTCTCGGGAGAGACCGCCACTTCCAGTGTTGTCGTGATACTCCCGTCGCTCCGGACGATTTCGGCTCGATACTCGGAGAACGCCACCTCGTAACTGTCCGGCTCGACTCCGCTCGGCTGATATCCCGCCGACCACGCTTCGCCGCTGTGCACGTCACGCAGGAAGACGTACGTGCCCCAGGCATCACAGGTCACGTCCTCCCGCCAGCGCGTGACTGCGAGGTCCCGCCAGCGACTGTATCCCGAGCCCGCTCCGGTGATCATCACGGCGTACCTGCCGTTCGAGAGCAGGTGCGTGCGGGGAATCGGGTCGTGTGGGGAATGGAACCGGCGCAGCATCGGCGGAATGAGCTCGCGGACGTTGGCGGCCGCAGTTACCTCCTCGGCTCGGGGGCGGGCAACCAAGACGTCGCGCGGGGTCCGCTCCTGCAGCAAGAGCTCCGTCGCTTGGACGATGGGCGCGGCATGAAACCGGGCGCGCATGGCCCCGTCGTGCAGCGCGTTGTCGATCGCGACCAGGGTCATCCCTTGGTGGTGCGCCATGTAGGCGCGAACGATCGCAACCGGCTCGCCTTCAGGAATACGCGCCGGAGTATAATCCAGAGCCTCATACCAGCCATATCGGCCACGGCCGCCGGCTGCAGCAAGACGGGAAAAATTCTGCACCGCGGCCTCGGGATCCACCATCGCCGCCAGCGCCGTCGCGTAGGGAGCGACGACGGCGTCTTCGCTGAGTCCGCGCTTGAGCCCCAGGCCGGGGACGCCGAAGTTCGAGTACTGATAGGTGAGCTGGAGATCGCGTGCATTGTACGCCGATTCCGAGACGCCCCACGGCACACCAAGCTCGGCGCCATACTTCATCTGCCGGCGGACGATGAGGCGGCTGGTCTGCTCCAGCAGGCTCCCCCCCGGCGCGCGCATCACCAGCGACGGCATCAGATACTCGAACATCGATCCCGACCATGAGATCAACGCTGAACCGCGGTCGACCGGCGTCAGGGAGCGCCCCAGCCGAAACCAGTGCTGTGCCGGCACGTCTCCCTTGGCGATCGCGATGAAGCTCGCCAGGCGCGCCTCGGAGGCGAGCAAGTCGTAACAGCTAGGATCCAGACTGCCCTCGGCGACCCGGTACCCGATCGAAAGGAGCTGCCGCCCGGGATCGAAGAGAAAGGCGAAGTCCATGGCGTCGAACATCTTTGCCGTGAGTTCGGCGAGCGCGGCGAGGCGCTGCTCAAGCGACCGGGCGGCGCGGGCAGACCGCTCAAGGGCGTCGACCAGCGCCTCGGCTCGCGCGAGCGCGTTGCCTCTTCCGTCGGTCTGCGCCGCGAGTTCCGCCCGCTGGCGCGCCAGGATGTCGATGGCAGCCTCGCAGTGATGGGGCAGATCGGCCAGGGTCGGGACCGAGTCGAAGAAGGGTCCCAGCGCATCCTCCAAATCGCGAGATGGCCCTTCGAGACGTGCCCAGGGCATCAACTGCTCGATATCGCGTTCGTGGCTCTGAATGGATGCACACACTGCCTCCGCACAGGTCAGCACGTCGGCGCTCACGTCGGCGCTGGCGCCGTTGCCCCGTTCCTCGGCCAGGGTTCGCGCCATGTCGGTGACGGCGTCGGCCTGGCGTGCGAGTTCGGCTAGGCGCCCAGCAATGCCAGCGGCACTGCCCGCCGGGGTCGCGGGAGCCGACCGCAGCGCGGCGGCGAGAGCGTCGAGAGCTTCCTCCAGCTGCTTTCGCGTCACCGTTTGAATTCGTCGGTCGTCGGCGAGCGCGCGCAGCGACTCGCGCGTGAGCTGCACCGCGTCCTCGATCCCGCCGAGGCATTCCGGACCGACTACGGGGCGGCTGATCATCTCTCGGCAGGCGTTGCCGACAGCGATCAAGTGTCCTGCAAGATTCCCACTATCCACTGAGGAGACGTACTTCGGGTCCAGCGGACAAAGGTCATGCGTGTCATACCAGTTGTAGAAGTGGCCGCGGAAGCGCTGGAGGCCGTCCATCGCCGCGAGCGTTGCATCCAGCCGCTGCACGGTTTCGAGCGTGCCCAGCCAGCCGAAATCGTGGGCGCTGACCACAGACAGCAGGTACAGTCCGAGGTTCGTGGGAGATGTCCGATGCGCCACCACCGGCTCGGGTTCTTCTTGAAAGTTGTCAGGAGGGAGCATGTGATCCTCCGCCGCCACGAAGGTCTCGAAGAAACGCCACGTGCGGCGGGCGATCAGCCGCAGTGCTTGCGCGTCCGCTGCGGAGACCGGCTTGGGGCCGGCCACGGGCGGCGGACGACTCGCCCACCGCGCGACCACCGGCGACAGCATCCACAGGATCACGAAGGGCGCCACGATCAGCCGAGACCCGTGCCCGGTGCCCCCGACGATGATGGCGGTCACAGTGGCGAGCGCGACGCCACCTGCCATCCGCCGGTAGAACCCGCGGAGACCGAGCCGAAGGCTCAACTTCGCCTGAGCGGCGGTGACCCACTGTAGCAACCCGCGACGGCTCACGAACAGACGGAAGAGCGTGCGCGCGATGGCATCGGCCATCAACCACGCTTGATGCGCCAGGAGCGCGACCAGGAACGCGGTCTGAGACAGAGCGAGGACGAGGTCCGCGCCCGCCGCGCGCAAGTGGCTGCGCTTCGAGATCCCGAGCCGTCGCGGCACGATCCCGGCGAGAAAAGGCAGGAGGGCGGGCAGCGCGATCATCGAGAGAACGAACCCGCTCCAGACCGCGGCGGAAGCGAAAGGCAGGGTCCATCCTCCGAGCAACGCGAGGAAAGCGGCCGGCGCCGACAGCGTTCGCCGCAGGTTGTCCATCATCTTCCAGCGGCCGATCAACGGAATCGCCCTTCGGGCGGGCTTGCCACTTGAATCCCGCCCACGGCCGAGAATCCAGGGAAGCAGTTGCCAGTCGCCACGCGCCCACCGATGTTGGCGCGCCGCGGCGACGTCGTAGCGTGACGGGAACTCCTCGACGACCTCGATGTCGGAAACCAGTCCTGCCCGAGCGAAGATACCCTCCAAAAGGTCGTGACTCAGCAGCGTACTCTCGGGGACCCGCCCTTCGAGGGCGGCTTCGAAGACATCGACATCGTAGATTCCCTTCCCGGTGTAGGAACCTTCGCCGAAGAGGTCCTGGTACACGTCGGAGACGGCGAACGCGTACGGGTCGATGCCGCACGGGCCCGAGAAGACGCGCTGGAACAGCGATCCCTCACGACCGGTCGGCAACGCCGGCGTGACGCGCGGCTGCAGCACCGCGTACCCCTCAACTACACGGCCGGTGCGCGGATCGAGCGTCGGGCGGTTGAGCGGGTGCGCGATCTTCCCGACCAGCCGCCTGGCAGCTCCCCGCGGTAGTCGCGTATCGGCGTCGAGGGTGATCAGGTAGCGGACGCCGGAGGGGACGACGGGGGGCCGGCCGCCGACTGCCAGGAAGGTTGTGTCGGTCGCGCCGCGCAGCAATCGATTCAGCTCGTGCAGCTTCCCGCGCTTGCGCTCCCATCCCATCCACTTTCCCTCTCCGTCGTTCCAGACCCGTCGACGATGGAGCAGGAGGAATCGTTCGCCGTCCGCTGCCGGTCCGTGGCGCCGATTCAAACGGGCGATGCCCTCGGCGGCCGCGCCGAGCAGCTCGTCGTCACCTGGCACGCGCTCTGTTGCGGAGTCTGTCCAGTCCGAGAGTAGAGCGAAGCGGAGATCGCCCTCCGCACTCGCCAGATAACGAACCTCCAGGCGCTCGATCTGCTCCTCGACATCCGCCCGCGTCGTCAACAGAGTGGGCACGGCGACCATCGTGCGCAGGCTCGACGGCACCCCGTCGCGAAGCTCTAGAGCAGGCAGCGCAGTCGCGCCGAACCGATTCGTGACGAGGCGGTTCACCAGTGCCACCGCCACATCCGATGCCGGGACCAGGGCGAGAAGCGCGAGCAGGAAGAGCGCCGACCCGCTGACCCCGGGCTCCGCCACCGCAAGTAACGGCAGAGCGAGGATGACGGCCGTCATGGTCGCGATCGCTCCCGCATAACCCAGGATACCGGCCGCCGTGTTGGCGCGAATGAGCCACTCTCTCATCGGAACACGAAATCCGAGCTCCGTCTCGAAGGCCCGACGTCCTGTTGAGATGAGGTAATAGCCCGGATCCTGCCGACGGCGAGCGGTTACGTCGTCGGCGTTCCGCGGCTCGGCTGCGGCACGCTTGGCGGCCACGAGCGCGCGCTGGGCCACTTCGATCTCCGGGTGCCCCGAACCGCGCGCGAGTTCTTCGATCGCGTGCCGGTAGCGATCCCGCGTCGGGAAGTCCATCTCGGCGAACTCGCTGTCGGCGCGGAGCGCAGCATCGACGAGACTGACGCTCTCGAAGAACTCCGCCCAATCGACGGCGGACATTAGGCGCATGCTGGTGATTACATTGCGGACCGTCACGTTCATTGCGCCCTGCCGGCGATGCTCCTCGCGGACCATGTCGTCGGCGGTCGTTTCCTGGGCTGCGAGGCGTTCGTCCAGCCAGCGCAGCGCCGGCGTCACCGCCGGGTCCTGATCGCGCAGCCGCTGGACCAGCTCCACCGCGAAGGCCGTCGGCAAGGGTGTCCGCTCGAAGCCTCGCAGGACCGTCGCCGCCGGCTCGGCCTCACGGCTGCCGACTCCCAGGAGCCGGTCGGCCAGTGCGTCGGCCTCTTGGCGCGCCACGCCGACGCTCACGATCTGCTCGGCCGAGCGGCGTAAGTTCTCGACGAGTACGATGCGCAGCGTGATCGCTACAGCCCAGAGCTCACCGATCGTGAGCGGTTGCACGCGCTGGTAGGCACGCACGAATCGGCACAGCGTCTGCGGGTCGAACAGGCTGTCGGTATGCGCCACGAAGGCCCAGGCCAGTCCGAACACGCGCGGATAGCCCTCGAGGGGCCCTTCCGCCAGCTTAGGTAGCTGGCGATAGAAACCCTTCGGGAGATCGTCTTGGATCTCGCGAATCTGTTCCTCTACGACGTGAAAGTTGTCGACCAGCCACTCGGACGCCGGGGTGATGAAACGTTCCTCACGGATGGCCTCGGCGATGGCCCGATACGCTTCGAGCAGCACCCGGCCGTTGTCTCGCAGCCGTGTCGCCAGGGGCCGACCAGCCCCGGGCCTCGGCGTGACGCGCTGAGCAGCCGCGAGGCTCTCGGCATGTTGCTCGAGGCGCTCGATGCTGAAGAGTTCGCTGCGGATCGGCTCCTCGGGGTCCCGAGGGGGAGCCGCCCACCGACCCGTAATGCCGCGACGGATTGAACGCTTCAATTTTGCCTTTCCGCTCGGTGAACGCGCCGAATCACGCAGGAACATTCTTCGAACCTTTCATTATCACGCCGAGGCGTACAATTCATTATCACACCGAGGCGTACGATCCTCTGGCGAGCCCGGTCGGGGTCAGGCGGTAAAAACGAACGCCGCTGCGCTGCAAGAACCATAGCACACCCGACGAGAACGCGCGCCTCGCGACAGACGCCTCGCGTCACCGGGGCTTTGGCCAGTGGAGTACCAGGGCAAGGTCTGAATCACGCGGATTTACAGCACCTCACTCCGCGAGCCTCACGGCATCGTCTAGCTGCTGCACGCTCTCGGACTCCTGGGCTCACCGGAAAGCATCCGTATGTCACTCGGCCCCCTCCTGGTCTAGCCGTTCCTTCCCGACGCGAAGGGCGCCGCGGAGCAGCTTTTCGGGGGCCAGCAGAAGGAGAAGAAGCGCCAGAACAAGCGCTAGTGTAGCTAGAAGTGACACGCTATCGGAGAACGTAATCGATCATCAGGACAAAGTGGGCTGTGCTGCCACCGAGGACGAAGAGGTGGAAGATCTCATGGAACCCGAAGCGCGCGGGGAACGGGTTGGGCCGTTTCGCGGCATAGACCATCGCTCCAAGGCTGTACGCAACTCCACCGGTAAGGAGCCACATCAGTCCACCGATGGGTAGACTCCGTACTAGAGGCGCGACCGCGACCACCGCGATCCACCCCATTCCGAGGTACAGAGCAGTAGTCATCCACCGCGACAGGTGCGGAGAACTCAGCTTCAGCGCGACCCCCACGAGCGCCAGCCCCCAGACCACTCCGCCCAGGCTCCAGCCCCATCTCCCGCGCAGCGTTATCAGGCACACCGGCGTATATGTCCCCGCGATGAGCACGAAGATGGCCGCGTGATCCAATCGTCTCAACAGATCCTTCCGTCGGGACGAGAGGGCCAGCCAATGGTACGCTGTGCTGGCAGAATACAGAAGGATCAAGCTAGTCGGTCGTAACAGAAAATAATTGAAGAAATAAACAGGTTGACCGTCTCCCCCATAAAGGCAATGGGAGGAGACAGCATGGCGAAACTCGGTCGGCCGAAAAGTCCGCTCAT
>JBEKBJ010000084.1:0-23498 GCA_050015455.1 Binatia bacterium | reverse complement strand
ACAATGTGGACGGGGACACAGCCAAACCGCGGCACCCTGCCACGCACGGCACCGCTGCCTATCCCGCCGTCCACCATGTGGACACCAGCTTCAGCCATCGTCCACCGTCCGAAGTACGCACCTTAAGAACCCTAAATAAAAACACTAAGAAGAATCGCAGGAAGATCTCCGTCTAACCGAGCGGACATCTATAACTGCTAATGACCCGGACTTGTGTAAGTGCCAACAACAAGCCTTCGGCCGGCGCTTGACAGGCCGGTTATGTGCGCCGTATATAGGGCGTCCGGAATTTTCCGGGGCAGATCCGGGATGACGGGCACGTCTGATAGTACGTCTTATGACAGTTAGGCCGTTAATATGGCCTATCCACCGCGCAGCCACCCCAGAATGCTGGCGGCCGAGAGTTCGTCAATCAGCTGGGCCGCAGTGCGGATAGGGTCGCCCTTGCCGGTTGAGTGTGTGGTGGTGTGGTGAGGCGTGCGCCGGCGTGCGTCACACCGCGGAGGAGATCGCCGACGACTTCACGGTCCTGCCGGAGGCCAGCCGGTTCGTCGCCGAGCGTGACCTATTGCGCCATGAGCTGGTCCATTCGAGTTGGTCGTCTCAACCGCCGCGGTGACGGAGGCGGTGTCAATGCTGGGCTTCTCCTGGCAGGAAGCGGACGATCAGTGCTCGGACTTTTTCAGCAAGCGCTACGGCTTCCGAGGCCGTATCCCGTTCCGGCCAGAAGTCGGCATCGTAGCGCAGTTCGACCGCATAGCCGGACAACTCGGTCAGGTCCAACGTGGCGAATTCGCTGAGCGGCAGCAGCGGGACGCACAGGCGTTGCAGCTCTTCCAAGTCGTGCGTCCGCACAATAGGCCGCCCATGCCACGCGAGCAGCGCCTTGAGGTACTTCTCCATCGCCTGCTGGGCATGGAAGCACGCGGTGTCGTAGGGACCGTCGCTGCCGACCGTGCGGCGGGCGTCGGCGAGGTCACTATCGCCCTTGCGCATCCACCCGCGGGCCAAGGCGGCGTTATCCTTCATACAGGACTTTGCCCGTGGCCAGGATGGTGGTGATAAACGCGTGGGGCACGCATCGCCACTCCTCGATCTCCGCCGGCGTCCACACCACGATGTCCTTGGCCGGGAACAGCCCGCAGAGCACGCGCCGATAACGTGCCGCGCGCTGGTAGCGCGGCAGCGTCGACTCTTCAACAATCAGCACATCGAGGTCGCTGTCCGGGCGTGCGCGGCCGACGGCGCGCGACCCGAACAAGATGATCTTGTGCGGCGCGCCCACCACCAAGATCCGTCGCACGATCTCGCCGAGTAGTTGCTCGGTCACCGGCGGATAGTTGCCCGCCACGCTCACCTCGCCGCGCACGTCCATATCGGCTTCCACTTCGATGCTCAATAGCACAAATGCACCGGACAAGGCAGGGGTGCGCCACGTCGGTGACCGACTCGGCAACGGCAACCGCCGTATATAGGGCGTCCGGAATTTTCCGGGGCAGATCCGCGATGGCGGGAACGTCTGACAGCAGCTCCTATGACAATTACCCCCTATGACAATTACCCCGCTTGTAGGGACTATCCACTTGCCGCACCCCAACGCCACGACTCCCTTGGGGGTGTCGTAAACCTCGAATGTTCGCGGCGCTACCGCTCCGGAGACAGCACCCTCGCCGTGCATCTATCCACGCGAGAACGTGACCGGGTGCCGGATCACGGGCCGACGCCTCAGGAGGCGCAAACTGCCGAAGCCCAGACATCACGGAAGAAGAACGCGATGTCCGAGGCCTCCTGCGGGCCGGTGAGCACGCGCCAGCCGTCCCCGAGCGCGTCCTCCAACTCGCCTGAGATGACGGCGGCGTAGCCGGGGATGATAACGGTCTTGTGGGTCACGCGCTCAGTCGCGCCCATCTCGCGCAACGCCTTGGCCACGCGCTCGCCGGAGAACTTGCCGGCCGACCAGGCAGTGAGCACGCTCATCCCCTCGGTGTCGACGACCGCCAAGTGGCTGGGCACGCCGGCGGCGTCGAGCTCTGTCGAGACGATAAAGTAGGTCAGCGAGAAGTTCGTGGTGACCAGCAGCGGCGACCGCGCGTCGGGCTCGCCGACGGGGTAGACGGCCGGCTCCATCTGCAGTGGCTTCTGCGGGTCGGTGTAGATGTTCTGCCGCAACGTCCAGAGCGGCAGCCAGGCCTCGCTGCCGGCATCACTTATGGTGATGACCGAGGTGAACTTCGTGATCCCGAGGACCGCCTTCTCCAGCTCACCCGGCCCGACGCGCAAAAAAACGGGGTGGCCGAGCCCGGGATGGATGCGGTCGAGGGCGCCGCGGCGAATCAGGCTCAAGCTTCGGTGTGCGTCGCGCAGATTGGTCCCCGGCGCCTCCAACAGAACGTCCGTGACACCGGTCTTGACGGCGTCGGCAGCAACACCGGCTAGGGCGTCCAGATCTGCGGCCGACACGACGAGCGGCACGCCCAGCGGCGCGGCCACGCCGACGTACGGCGCCATGGCCGCCCCGGACGGCGGCACCAGCAGCGGGCGGTGCTGCTTGATGGGCGCGGCGGCAGCGGATGCTCCCTCGGGCGTCGCGGCCAGCAGCGCCACGGGCAAGCCACGCTGCGTTGCAGCTGCCGCCGCGGACGCGCACACGTCGACGCCGTTGCTCTCAGTCAAGGCCACGCCGTCGATCTGGAACACCTCGCCCGCGCGCTCATGCCGTACCTGCGCCCACTCATCGAGCCGCGCCGCCAAGTCGGCCGCGGACAGGCCACGCGGGTCGAGGGCACGGAACAGCCCCGGCCGCCGGACGAACGTCTTCTCGTGCCGAAAGAAAACCGTCTCCTCACCCACAGTGATAGCACGCGGCCCGCTGCCGATGACCACACGGGAAATGGGGGGCGCCGACGCCGCGCCGAGCGCGGCCCGCGCCTCGGCCGTGGCGTCGGCGCATTTGTCGAGCGCCTCTTTGCCTGCGGCCAACTTCATGGCGAAAGCGAGACAAGTTGGGTAGCCGCACTTCTTGCAATTGGTGTTGGGCAGGAGCTTGAAGATCTGCAGTCCCGTGAGAGCCATCGTTACCCTCCGGCCCCGTTGAACCACGCGTCGATCTGCCGCCGTACGCGCTTGAGTGCCTGGGGATGGCGCAGGACCAGGACGTCCGCGCCCGCCAGTAGCAGCGGCAGCGCCGTGGCAACTTCCCAATTGATGCCGCGCTCTGCCTCCGGCCCCCAGGCCGGCTCCTTGGCTGCCGGAGTCTTCGCCTCCTTCGTCTTCCACACCTCTTCGCCGACGAGGCAGACAACCGGGCACGACAGCATCGGCTCTCCCCCGAGCGCCGCCAGCCGCATGCGCTCCATCACCGAGTACGTGTATTCGAGCCCGTAGCCCAGAGCCCCGGTGAGCGGATCGATGAGCACACGACCGATGTCGACGCTCGCCTCGCTGAGCAGGATGTTGAGCTGCTTGGCGATGTTGATGTCGATGGGACTCTCCGCGACGAGCACCTGACCGTAGGCGACCGCCACCGCGGCCAAGGTCTTGTAGTCCTCCTGACACGCCGAGTGGAGTGTGAGACCCTCACCGCTCGCTGCCTCCGCCACCCGTGACAGGATGTCGTTCTGCTTCGCGCCGGCGCCGGGTCCCTTGACGATGAGTGGGCACGACACCACGTCGAGCACACCGCGCACGTCCGCCACCGCTTCTTCCGCTGTGCGATCACCACGGTCGGGATGCGTTCCGACGAGATGGAGCATCACCAGGTCCGCGCCGAAGTCGGTAACCGCGCGCTGCGCTGCAGCCGCGGGCTGACCTAGCACTCCTTCCCAGGGCGCCCGCACCGCGCCCACCCAGGTGCGAGGGTTGATGTCGGTCACCTCCAAGGCCAGCACAGGCCGCCACGGGAAGGTTGCCTCGAAGGTGTGCAGCGGGAGACCCTTGCCGCCACCCACCGTGATGGGTTTCCGGCTGCCGGCACCGAGCACGACCTCGCGCACGCCCCCGGGCCAGGTCTTCGGTTTGAGATTGAGCGCCATGCCTTCTCTCAAGATGCGTTACATCATCTCGCCCAGGGCGAGCGCGGGGTGCTCGACCGCCATCAGGTGCTCGATGAGCGGTTCGAGCTCGGTGCAGACCGTCTCGTCGGCGATCTTGGCCAGCAGGTCCGGCTGCCCGATCTCGACGCAGCGTTGCTGCAGGCGCTCGCCCAGCCACTCTTTGATGCGCGTCGTAGTCCACACCACACGTTGCAGACCCCCGTCGGCGCTGATGAACTTCTTGGACAGGATGTAGAGCGTGCCGATGCCGATGAAGCCCGGTGTCTGCTGTCCACCGCCGGTGATCTCGGCCAGGCTGGAGAAGGTCATCCCCACGGGCGTCATGCCCTGGTAGTCGCGGTCGACGATCATGATGCCGCCGGTCCCAGGCAGCACGCAGGCGACGCACTCGAAGCAGCCGCACGAGGTCATGGGGTTCTGCATCATCGAGTAGGC
This sequence comes from Binatia bacterium, assembly GCA_050015455.1. Taxonomy (GTDB): domain Bacteria; phylum Desulfobacterota; class Binatia; order HRBIN30; family HRBIN30; genus JAGDMS01. Next base: position 19,011 of record JBEKBJ010000084.1, on the reverse strand, counting down.
TGAGAACTCGGAGAACGCGCCGTTCGAGTAACGGTTCACGAAATCGTTGACGCCCTTCCATTGCCCCAGGACCGGATCCACGACGTCGCCCTTGCGCACCGGTTGGTTGCCGCCGTGGGGGTTGATCTCGTAGGCGGCCTTGCCGTCGAACCAGTTATAGGCGCCACACAACCCCAGGCGCTCGGGCGTGATGATGCACAGATGCGTGGGCGCATAGCTCTGGCATAGCGCGCAGGAGTAGAAGATGTCCACGCTCTCGTCCGTGAGCGCGCCAACGCGCTGGTCGCGCTGCCGGTACGCAGCGAGCGCCTCGGGGTAGAGCGCCTCCACCGGCTCCGCCTCAGTGAAGAGCGTCACCTGCACTTTGTCGACGATCGCCGAAAAGTCGTTCTTGAGCTTGTGCAGCAAGACGGTTCCCAGGTGCGCGATCTTGAAGCCGGCGTCGCGCGTCTTCGTCGAAATGCGCAGCCACACCGAGTCGCGCTGCCCGAGGTGCATCACCCCCATGGGCTCGGAGAGGAACGAGTGGATGTGCCGCTCCAGGATCGACTCGAAGTCCGGCTGCAGCTTGCGGCCGGCCACCTCGACGAAGATCGCCAGCGGAAGCTGCGCCGCGTCGGGCACGTCGGTGATCTCGGAGCCCACGACGCGGATGAGGCCGTCCTGCACCTTCTCCATCGGCCGGCTCACCAGGTACTCGAAGGCCCGGGTGTACTTGCCGCCGAACTCGACGGCGAGTTCCTCTTTGCGCACCCGCTCGCCTTCGAAGGCGGGGCCGTGGCGCACCGGGATGGGGATCTCGACGGTGTGGATCTTGACTCCGCGCACCTCCACCGCGCGCGCCGCCATGTCGCGGTTGCTGACGTTGGAGACGACATGCTCGTAGGTGCAGATGCCCGAGGGCAGGATCTGGGGGATGTCGGTGTCGGCGATGATCGGGAAGCCGAAGTTGATGGCGCCGGCCGCCGTCGCGTACTTCTCGTCGTCCACCTCGCCGAGGGCGAGCACGAAGGCGAAGACCCGCCGCTTGTTGTAGAGCAAGATCTCCCGCGCCTCCCGGGCGCCGCCCGGCTTGAGGCCGCCGAAGGTCATGGCGGCACGGCAGGCGAAGCCCAGCGCGTGCACGATCGACGAGGTGTCGGGTCCGTAGGGGACGAGGAAGGTGTCCCAGCTCATCTCGATGCCGCGGCGGTTCAGCTGCGCCGCCATGCTGTCACCGTTTGTGGCAGAGCCCATGAAGACGAGGATGTTGCGTTCCTGCAGGTCGCGGGCGATCCGCTCTGCGGTTTCGTCGTCGGGCAAGGCGCCGACGCACGCAGCGAACCCGGGCATGCGGCCGTCGACGAGCTTGATCCCCTGCTCGCGCAGGATCGCGTCCGAGGTGGGACCGAGCCAGAAATCAGCCTTGAGCGGCGTGCCGAGCAAGGGCTTCAGCGCTTCCGCGGCTTCCTGGGCGATGAGCGTGGCGGCGCCGGCGTCGAGGGCGTCGCCAAGGTAAGGCAGCCACAGCTTCTCGGTCGGCACCTGCGGCAGCCACGCACGCGCGGTTTCAAGCACCGGCTCGAGATCGCCGACCTTCTCGACGCGCTCCCCGGTGAGCGCCAGGATCACAGGCAACGCGTAGGCCGTGTTCTCGAAACCGACCGCGGCCTCGCGGCCCTGGCGCGCGGTCGCCTCTCGCAGCATCGTTTCCGCGCGCTGCACGCAGGCGTGCGCCCCTCGGATGGCGGCGGTAGCAATGATCCTAGACATAGGTTTTCACTGCGACCATAAACCGTCCCCCTTACCAAGGGGGACCACCGGGGGTTTCCCACGCGGCACTTCAACCTCCCCTGAAGATCCCTCCTTGGTAAGGAGGGGAACCCTTGCCGATCGGTTCATGGGCAGGAGGCATCTGCGACCCCGGCGGTTGGCACGCGGCCTCCCGATACTGACGGTAAAACTGACCGGCGCGAGAGATGTCGCCGTAGAGAAGCGCGCCCACGAGGCGATCGTCCCTGTACACGAGCTTGCGGTAGACGTCTTTGCTGCTGGCCAGGACCTCGGCGCGCGCCCCGGGGAGCCGCTCGGGCCGCACCTCGCCGATCGACACGATCGTCTGGCCGAAGAAGCGCGAAGCGTTCAGGCGCAAGGCGCCGGCCGACTCGCGCGCGATGCCGACGGCCGCTGCGCCTGCGACGCGACCCATCTCATACGCCACCGGCCAGATGCCGCTGACGCTCGACTCGCCCGTGAGAGGGTCGACGGCTTCGGCGCAGTCGCCAGCGGCGAACACGCCAGCCACGTTGGTACGGCCGCGGCGGTCGACCACGACCCCGCGCCGTACCTCGATGCCGCTTCCTGCAAGCCACTCGACATTGGGCGAGATGCCCTTGCCCACAACCACGATGTCGGCCAGCAGCTCCTCGCCATCGTCAAGCTTTACCGCGGTCACTCGCCCGTCGCCGTGGATGTCGACCGCGTCACGGCCGGGGCGCAGCGCCAGCCGATGCCCCACGAACAGCGCGCCGACGCGCCGGCCCGCCTCTGCGTCCACCATCTGTGACAGAAGGTGCGACGAGCGATAGACGACGGTGACCTCGAGGCCGCGCTCGAGCAGCGCCTCGCAGGTTTGCAAGCCCACGTTGCCGCCGCCGAGGACCACGGCGCGGCTACCGGGTCGGGCCAGCTCCTCGATGCGGTCGAGGTCCTCGATGTCACGAAGCGTGAAGACACCCGGGAGGTCGGCGCCAGGCACGCGCAGCCGCTTGCCGCGGGCGCCGGTGGCGATGACCAGGGCGTCGTAGCCGATCTCGCGACCGTCAGCGAGAACGAGTACGCGAGCGTCAGGCCGCACTGACGCGACCCGTGTACCGCGCACGATCTCGATCCCGATTTCTTCCTCGATGTACTCTACCGCGCGCCACCCCAACTCCTCGCGAGCGAGACGGCCGGCGAGCGCGTAGGCCAGGAGGGGACGAGAGTACTGCGGCACCGCGTCGGCCGTGACCATCGTGATCGAGCAGCCGGGCGCGAACTCGCGCGCCGCCTCGCATGCGGCGATGCCGGCCGCCGAAGAGCCGACGACCACAAGGCGCCCGGTGAAGCTGCTGACCGCGCGGACCACCGCCTCTTTGGCCACGCCGAGCGCCCGGGTCGGACAGGCGACGACGCACGCCGGCACGTCGCGGCCGGCGCAAACGTCGCAGCGCACAACGCGGTCCCGCTCTGGATCGAGGCGCAAGCCGAACGGGCAGACCATGAGGCACATGGCGCAGCCCACACATCGATCTTCGTCGAGCGCAATGATCCCGCTCATGGGGTCACGCGCCAGCGCGCCGCTCTTGCATGCGTAGACGCAGAGCGGCTCGTCGCACTGCTCGCAGCGCAGTGCTTCGACGCCTGCCCGGCCGGTGGCGACTACGACGCGCCGCCGCGGCACGGGCGTCTCGCCCAAGGCTCCCTCCAGGGTGCCGGCCTGCGAGTGCGCCACGGCGCAGGCAATCTCGCAGCTGCGGCAGGCGAGGCAACGACCGCGCTCGAAAGTCAGCCGGCGCATGTTACTCCGTCGGCGGCCGCGACTGGCTGCGCTCTTGCGCCTTGCCGCACCCCAGCGCCACGACCCCCTTGGGCGCGTCGTAAATCTCGAAGGTTCGCGGCGCCACCACTCTAGGCACAGCACCCTCGCCGTGCATCATGGGCGCCAGTTTGAGCGCCACGCGCTTGCGGTCGAGTACCTCAACGATGGCTCGAGTCGCGTGCTCTACGTCGTCGGTGAACAGGAATCTGCCGCCGGTGTCGCGCTCGACCTCCTCCTCGAGGTACTGGCGCACGACGCGGCTGCCGGCGAGATGCGGCGGGGGCATGAACGCGGTGAATATGCCCGAAGCCACAGCGTACAGGCCTATGGTTATTGCCTTCTCGCTCATCGCCTCGGGTGCGGCCGCGGCGATGGGCAGCTCGGAAAGATCCTGGCCGATGCCACCCTCAGCGCAGAGCGCGACGCACACGTTGAGGATGCGTGAGTTGTCGACGCAGCTCCCGAGGTGCAGCACTGGTGGGATGCCCACAGCTTCGCACACCTCGCGCAGACCGGGCCCGGCGTGCTCGAGCGCCGCCTCGGAACGGAGCAGCCCGGCTTTGGCCGAAGCGATGGCGCTGCAGCCCGTCTGCACGACGAGCACGTCGCGTTGGAGCAAAGCGCGCACGAGCGCAAGGTGGTGCCGGTCCTGCGCGTAACGTACGGTGTTGCAGCCCACCACGCCGACGACGCCACGCACGCGGCCCGCAGCGACGGCATCGTTGAGCGGCCGATAGCCCGAGCGCAGCCGGCCGCCGAGGTAGCGCGGCAGGTTCTCGTTAGTGAAGCCGGCAACCAGGTCGGTGCGTTCCCGCGGCACGTTGACCCGTGCTGGGTCGCGGTGACCGAAAGCTTCGATGGCACGCCGCACGATGGCGCGCGCGACCTCGCGGGCCCGTGGCGGATCAAACTCGATCCGCTCCGCTCCCGGGATGTCGGCCTTGGGCGAGGTGGTGACGATTTTCGTGTGGTGGCAGGACGCCACCTGCGGCAGCGACGGCATCACGCATTGCACGTCGACGACCATGACGTCGACGGCGCCGGTCAGAAGCGCCAGCTCCTGGTGCAGGTAGTTGCCCGCCACCGGCATGCCTTGGCGCATGAGGATCTCGTTGGCGGTACAGCAGATGCCGGCGACGTTGATACCGGTCGCGCCGGCAGCGCGCGCCAGCGCCCGCAGATCCTCGTCGCGGCTCGCGGCGACGATCATTTCGGAAAGGACCGGCTCGTGGCCGTGACACAGGATGTTGACCTGCTGCTCCTCGAGCACGCCGAGGTTGGCTCGCGAACGGATCGCCTGCGGACCGCCGAAAAGTATGTCCTGCACGTCGGTGGCGATCATCGAGCCACCCCAGCCGTCGCTGAGGGCGGCGCGCATGGCGGCGCGCAGCAAAGCGATAGGGTCCGCCTCCACGCCGTGGTGGGTCCGGTGCATGAGCTCGACGACCTCGCGGTCGATGCCGCGCGGCATGACACCGAGCTTCGCCCAGCGAGCGCGCTGGACCTCGGGCGCGCGCAGAGCAGGTACCAGCGGCCCCTCCTGCGCGCCGAACTGCGCCGCCATGGCATGCGCCACCTCCAGCGCCACCTCCCGCAGCGGCCGCCCGTCCACCTCGACCTTCCACTCCGCCGCCACCGCCCGGAGCCGCTCTTCGTTGGCGATGGAGTAGCCGGATGCGGCCCCGGACTTCGCCGCGTGCATCAGGACCTGAACCACCTCGCGGCCGTGGTCTGTGTGGGCGGCGGCGCCGGCCGCCACCGCGCGCGCCAGGTTGCGCGCGACGATGAGGTGCGCGTCAGCGCCGCAGGCGCCGAGCTGCGCCCCGTCGCCGAAGGGATCGATGCGGCACGGTCCCATGTAGCAGACGTGGCAGCAGAGACCGAGATCGCCGAAGCCGCACAAGGGCTGCAGGCGGTCATAGCGATCCCAGGCGGTGGCCACACCCCGCGCGCCAGCACTGCGGAGCACTTCCTGTGCTGCGGGGTCGACGGTGCGGTCGTTTTCACTCATAGGCTTCTCGTCTCACACACTTGCTAATGGTCCCGAACAGGAACACTCAGCATAGCAGCAATGCGAGCCATCTCGCGATGGAAGGGTCGGTCTTTCGTGTAGCTGCCCTCGCGTGCCTCGCGCTCCAGCTCCGGATCCGCCGGCAGCATGCCAAGGAGCGGCGGGCTCGACAGGTGTGTGCGCACGAACGCCAGGTCGGCTTCGGAGGCAACCCGGTTGGCCACGGCACCGATGCGTTTGATGCCGAGGTCCGCCGCCAAGGCAGCCACGCGCCCCGCGGTCTGTAGGCTGGCCCAACCCGGCTCGACCACCACCAACATCAGGTCTACGCCCTCGGCGGTACCGCGGCCCAGGTGCTCGACGCCGGCTTCCATGTCGACGATGACGTCCTGTTGGGCGCCGAGGATCAGATGGTTCAGTACTTCGCGCAGGAGCACGTTCTCCGGGCAGGCGCAGCCGCGGCGCCCGCAGTCGATGGTGCCCATGACGAGCACGCGGATGCCGTCGATGACGATACCGAACTCCTGCGGGATGTCATCGACGCGCGGGTTCATGCGCAGGAAGCCGCCCCAGCCGTCACCACCGCCGACCCGTTCCTGAATGAGCGCCTTGAGCTTGACCAGCGGCGTGATGTCCGGGCCGCGGTAACCGAGGGTGCCGGCCAGGTTCGCGTCCGGGTCGGCGTCCACCGCCACCACCTCGTGGCCGAAGTCGCGCAGGGCGCGCGCCAGCGAGGCTGCGACCGTGGTCTTGCCCACGCCGCCCTTGCCCGTGACCGCCACCTTCATGCAGCCTCCCAGGCGGCGAGCGCGCGGACCGCCGGCGTTGCGGCGTCGAGATCGAGCAGCGACCGGCTCGCGCGCTCCTGCTCCGCGACGTGCGGATCAGACGGGATGGCGAGCACGCGGCCGAAGGTGGCGAGGTTCCCCGCCGCGAGCTGCGCCAGCTCCACCGCCCACGGCTCTTCCGGCTCGAACCCGTTGAGAATGAGGTCGACGCGCTGCGGCAGTGCGCCGTGCAGCTCGATGCAGAGGCCGAGCGATCGCTGGATGGTCTCGGCCGACATCCGTGCGCGGCTCACGACACACACGAGCATGTCCGGACGCCCGGCGGTGCGACGCGATAGGTGCTCGAGGCCGGCTTCACAGTCGAGAAGTACGTGGCGGTAGGCGCGGCCGAGGCGGTCGAGGTTACCGCGGATGACATTGTTGACGAAGCAATAGCAGCCCGGGCCCTCGGGCCGGCCCATGGTGAGCAGGTCAAATCCGGTGCGTTCGACGAGAACCTCCTCGGTTTTCAACCCCAGCCACTCGGCCTGGGACATCGACGCCGGCCGCCCGGCACCGTCGCGCAGCGCCTCACGCTCTTGGGCCAACGTGCGTTCGACCCGGATCCCCAGCGCTGTGCCCAGGCAGCTCGACGGGTCGGCGTCGATGGCGAGAACCGGGATCTCGACCGACTCGAGCAGGCGCCTGAGCAGCAGCGCGGCGACCGTGGTCTTGCCCACACCGCCTTTGCCGACGACCGCGACGATCATGCGGCCCCCTCGGGCCGCCACGAAGCGGCGAGTTCGGCGAGCACGTCAAGCACCTGGTCGGCCTGGGCGACACTGCGGGTTCCCATGCCGCACGACGGCGTAAGCAGCAACTGGCGGACGAGACGCTCGCGGTCCAGGCCCTTGCGCACGAGATCGGCGATGTGCGTGTCGAGCTCGCGCCGGAGCGCCGCCGCGCCGATCGCGGCGGCCGCACCCGAGGCCGGTACGATGCCCCAGCTCAGCACGCCTCCACGCTCGAGGAAGGCGCTGAGATCGGTGGGGTAGAGCGACAGCCCCTGGAAGTACTCGTGCGCGTCGAAGTTGACGACATCGACGTCGGTCTGCAGCACCAGCGACCAATCGGTGTTGCCGCAGCAGTGCAGGCCGCACAGTGCGCCCTCGGCGTGGACTGCGTCCGCGGCGCCGTTGAGCGCGGCCATCACATCCTCCCGCGACACGTTGACGAAGGCGGAACCGAAGGAGCAGAGATAGGGCTCGTCCAGAACGACGAGCACGCCGTCGGCGGCCTGGCGCAGGGCTCGCGCCATCCACCGCGCCTTCATCGTCATGCCCTGCACCGCCACCTCATACAGCTCCGGTGTGTAGGCGAGGGCCCGCTTGCCCTCATCGGTCACGGTCATGGCGAAGCTGAACGGTCCGGTCACCTGCCCTTTGACCCACGCGGGCCGGCGCTCGCCGAGGCGAGGCACGGCGTCGAGGAACAGGTGCAGGCCGAGCGCGTGGTCGCGGCTGATGGCGAAGCGCGCCACGTCGCCCTCGACCACCGCCTGGTAGAAGCCTTCGAGCCGTTCGGTGAACGCGTCATCCATGCGGAAGAAAATGCGCTGGCGCTCGGCGTCGATCACCGCGCCCGGGAGCCCCTCCGAGTACTGCACGTACATGCTCTCGCGGAAGTCTCGCGCCGGCAGCTGCGGCCAGGCGGGCATGTCGGGAAGGCGACGCAGGATAGCCGCCACCGTCGCTTCGGCATCGAGGTGCGGGAAGCTCCCAACCACGGTGGGGACGCCAGAGAAGGCATGGGGTTGCATCGTACGCATCAGCTCCGTGGGCACGCCTCGAGGAAGAGGGTTTCAGGTGAGCACGGTCGACTCGGCTGTGCAATCGAAATCGACGGCGCGAGCCGATGTCGAACGCTCCGGTGCCGACGTGCTCAATCCGTTTCAGCTCCACTGACGCACACTTCCAACATGACCGTGTGCTCACGCGGGAGGAGGAGTAAGCAGAGGCGTTAGTCGGCAGAGGCGGACGCAGCGCATCGGGGCACTCAACGGAGTGCCCCGTGCTTCAGGCCCAGCCGATCAGACGAACGGATCGTATGGGAAGACGTCCGCGCTCACATCGAGCTTGTAGAAGGAGTTCTTGAACGCCTGCGGTATAACCGCAGCCACCTTCTCGGCGGTCCAGCCCTCCATGTCCACAATCTGGCGGATAGGCCGCGGCTGCGAGAAGAGCATGATTTCTTTGCCGCGCACCAAGAAGATCTGTCCGTTGACTTCCTGCGCGGCATCACTCGCCAGGAAAGCGACCAGCGGCGCAATCATCCCCGGGTCCATTTTCTTGATCTTCTCGACCCGCGCCTTCTGGGCCTCGGTTTCGGTGGGGATGGAACCGATCATGCGTGTCCAGGCGAAGGGCGCGATGCAGTTGGCGGTGACGTTGGAGCGTGCCATGTCGAGCGCGGTAACCTTGGTTAGGCCGACAATGCCCATCTTGGCCGCGGCATAGTTCGCTTGGCCGTAGTTGCCGATCAACCCCGAGGTCGACGTTATGTTGATGATGCGGCCGCTTTTCTGCTGACGCATGTGCGTTATCGCCGCGCGCGTGCACGAGAAGGTACCTTTAAGGTGCACGGCTATCACCGCGTCCCAATCGTCTTCGCTCATGTTGAAGAGCATGCGGTCGCGCAGGATGCCGGCGTTGTTGACGACGATGTCAATGCGGCCGAACTTCTCCAGTGCGGTGCCGATGATCTTCTCTCCCCCGGCGAGGCTGGCGACCGAGTCATAGTTGCTCGCAGCGGTGCCGCCCGCCGCCGCAATCTCGGCGACCACTTTGTCTGCCGGCGTGGTGTCCCGGCCCTCGCCCGTGGCGCTGGTGCCGATATCGTTGACAACCACCTTCGCGCCTTCTTTGCCGAGCAACAGCGCGATGCCGCGCCCGATGCCGCCACCGGCGCCGGTCACCACCGCTACCTTATCTTTCAACATCATATCCATTTCCTTTCCGTGAGAAGCCAGCAAGCTCGCTCACCGCCGCCACGCATTATCACGGAAGAGATCGTTTGTCGCGACCTAGGAGGTACCCTGGGCAACGTGTCGCGGCACCCTTGTCGGCGGCTCGGTGCTCCCCTTCCGCCTCGGTTGGCGCACCCCCGCGACTCGTGTAATCTCGGCGTGGGCTGTTACGGTTCGTCTGCGGTGGTTTGCCATGACGTCGGTGTACATAGAGGACATCGCCCAGCACGAAGGAGAGGAAATTACCCTCCAGGGGTGGTTGTACAATAAACGCTCGAGCGGCAAGCTGCATTTCCTGCAGATCCGTGACGGCACCGGCGTCCTGCAGTGCGTGGTTTTCGAGAAGGACGTGCCCCCGGAGCAGTTCATGCTGGCGGATCACATCACGCAGGAATCGTCGCTGATCATACGCGGTACCGTGCGTGCCGACAGCCGCGCGCCGCTCGGGTACGAGCTGAGCGTCAAAGATCTCCAGCTCATCCAAGTGGCGGATCCGTACCCGATCACGCCAAAGGGACACGGCGTCGCTTTTTTGTTGGACCACCGCCACCTGTGGCTGCGGTCGTCACGGCAGCATGCGATCCTGCGCGTGCGCAGCACCATCATTCGATCGTGTCGCGACTATTTCGACGGCAAAGGCTTCACGCTCATCGACGCGCCGATCTTCACGCCGGCCGCCTGTGAAGGCACGACGACCCTGTTCGTCACCGACTACTTCGGCGAGCAAGCGTACCTCACGCAAAGCGGGCAGCTGTACGCCGAGGCCGGGGCGTTCGCCTTCGGCAAAGTGTATTGCTTCGGCCCAACCTTTCGCGCCGAGAAGTCCAAGACCCGTCGCCACCTGACGGAGTTTTGGATGATCGAGCCCGAGGTGGCGTTTATGGATTTGGCCGGCGACATGGACCTGGCCGAGGACTTCGTCGCCTACGTCGTGCAGCGCACGCTGCGCGAGCGGCGCCGCGAACTGGAGCACATCGAGCGTGACATGGCGCTGCTGGAACGCGTGCAGAAGCCGTTCCCACGCATCACTTACACCGAGGCCGTCGAGCGGTTGCGCGCCCAGGCGTTCACCATCGAGTGGGGCGCGGACTTCGGTGGCGATGAGGAGACCGCCATCTCCAACGCCTTCGACCGGCCGGTGTTGGTCCATCGCTATCCGGTCGAATGCAAGGCCTTCTACATGAAAGCCGACCCACAGGACCCGCGCCTGGCGCTGTGCGTCGACATGCTGGCGCCGGAAGGGTACGGCGAGATCATCGGCGGCGGCCAACGCGAGGATGACCTGGCGAGACTGGAGCGCAAGATCGAAGCACACCACCTGCCGCAGGAAGCCTTCGCATGGTATCTCGATCTGCGCCGTTACGGCTCGGTCCCACACGCCGGCTTCGGCATGGGCATCGAGCGGCTGGTCGCCTGGGTATGCGGCCTACACCACGTGCGCGAGACCATCCCCTTCCCGCGCATGCTCGAGCGGCTGCGGCCATGACATCGTGGTTCATGTTCGTGAATCGTGCTCGTGGGGCCCTTTGCACCTTGCTCCTGCTGGGGTGCTGTGGCTGCCACAGTTCCGAATCACCCTCGCAGCAGCCGGCGGCCGCCAACCACGTCACCGAGTCCTCGGCGGCCGCTACGCCGACAAGCGCACAGCATGAGGCTCTCCCGCGCAGCGTGGCTGGCATCACGCTCAGCATGAGCGCAACGGAGGCCGAGGGCAAGCTCGGCAAGCTCATATGCCACGCCAACCGCGCCGGCTATCAAGTCTGCACCGGCACAAAGCAGCCGAGCGAGGAGTTCCACAACCTGCAGCTCTATCTGGTGCACGACCGCGTCGTGTCGGTATCGTACGAGAGCCCGGCCCCGGCCAGTATGTGGGACGCGCTGAACACGCTGATCGATCGCTACGGACGCCCCAGCCTGAGCGGCCTGCGCGAGCGCGACAAGACCGGGCGGCTGCACGAAATCTATGGGTGGAAAGATGAGAACAGCATCTACTCCATCCGCTTCATGTGGCGAGAGGCCGCGAACGCCGAACCCGAGTTGCTGGGCGCGGTCATCGCCTGCTGGGATCGCAAGGGCTACCAGCAGTGGGAGGACGAAGCCAAGCAGCGAAACCAGCCTACACCGGAAGAGGAAGAGGCAAGCGGTCCCATCTGAGTGAATAAAGCTCCGAGGGGTTCCTGTTCCGCAACGTCACCCTACGTACACTCGCTCCGCTGCCGCCAGCGCCGAGCCCGGGCTGACGCTGTAGCCGCAGCGCGGCAGCACACGTTCCAGCGCGCTCAGGAGCAGCAACACATTGGCGTCCGTGCTCGATTCGCCCATCAGACCGATGCGCCACGTCTGCCCTTTCAACGGCCCGAGGCCGCCGCCGATCTCGATGCTGAACTCGTCCAGCAACGTGTTACGCACCCGCGCATCATCGACGCCGTCGGGAAGACGCACGCTGTTGAGGGTCCACAGTTGATGGTTCTCTTGTGAGGCGAGCCCGAGGCCGATGGCCGCCAGCCCGGCCTTCAACGCGTGATGATTGCGCTCGTGCCGGCGCCAACGTGTCTCCAGCCCCTCTTCTTCGATGAGCTGCAGGGCCTCATGCAAGGCGTAGTTCATCGTGATGGGCGCCGTGTGGTGATACACGCGTTCCGAGCCCCAGTACTTTTCGATCATCGTCAGGTCGAGATACCAGCTCTGTACCTTTGTCTTGCGCGTGTGCAGCGCCTCGACCGCGCGCGGGCCGAAGGTGATGGGCGACAAGCCGGGCGGGCAGCTCAGGCACTTCTGCGTGCCGCTGTAGCAGGCGTCGATGCCCCATCCGTCCACCCGCACCGGGCAGCCGCCCAGCGAGGTCACGGTATCGACGACGAACAGCGCCCCCGCGGCATGCACCAGCGGCGTGATTTCTTCGAGCGGCTGCCACGCGCCAGTCGACGTTTCGGCATGCACGACAGCGACCAGCTTCGGCCGCTTGCAGCGCCGCAACGCCGCCGCGACATCGGCGGGATCGATCACCCGCCCCCACGGCGCCTCGACGCGGACCAGCGTCGCGCCGCAGCGCTCGACGATATCGGCCATGCGGGTGCCGAACACGCCATTCACACCCACCACCGCTTCGTCGCCGGGCTCGAGCAGGTTTACCAGGCAGGCTTCCATGCCGGCGCTGCCAGTGCCGGAGATCGGGATGGTGAGTTCGTTGCGCGTTTGGAACACGAACTGCAGCAGGCGCTTGGTCTCATCCATGATGCGCAGGAATGCCGGATCCAAATGCCCGACCAGCGGAGTACTCATGGCGCGCAAGACACACGGGTGCACGTTGCTGGGACCGGGACCGAGAAGCACGCGCGACGGCGGCTGTAAGGGCGTTGCGAGCGAGGTCATCGCTTGTGCTATTAGCCAGCGCTGGATAGGCTGTCAAAGATGGTCGACGGTCGCATCGTCACTGCGCTGCGCGCCATTGCCGGCGATGACGCCGTCATCGCCCGGCCGACTGAGCTGAAAGTTTACGAATGCGACGGCTACACGCTCGAGAAAAGTGTGCCTGAGGTCGTCGTGCTGCCCGCTTCTGCCGAGGAGGTGGTGCAAATCGTCCGCGTGCTGCACCGTGAGAATATCGCCTTCGTGCCACGCGGCGCCGGCACGGGCCTGAGCGGCGGGTGTCTGCCGGTAGATGCCCCGGTGATGATCGGCACGAGTCGGATGAACCGCATCATCGATATCGACCTCGTCAACCGGCGCGCCACGGTCGAGGCCGGCGTCGTCAACTTGTGGGTGACCAACGCGGTGCAGCAGCGCGGGCTGGCCTACGCGCCGGACCCGTCGAGCCAGCAAGCCTGCACCATCGGCGGCAACGTCGCGGAGAACTCCGGCGGGCCGCACACGCTGAAGTACGGCGTCACCACGAACCATGTCCTCGGCGTCGAGTTGGTGCTGCCCGACGGCGAGCTGGTCCATCTCGGCGGCGCGGTCGAAGACGTACCCGGCTACGATCTCACCGGCGTGGTGGTCGGGGCCGAAGGTACCTTCGGGGTTGTGACCGCGGCCACGCTGCGACTCATCCGCCAACCGGAGACGTGGAGGACCTTGCTCGGCATTTTCGAGTCGGTCGACGACGCCACCGCCACCATCTCCGGCATCATCGCCGCCGGCATCATCCCTGCGGCCTTGGAAATGATGGACCAGCTGATCGTGCAGGCGGTCGAGGCCGCTTTTCATTTCGGCTTTCCGACTGATGCAGGTGCCGTACTCATCATTGAGCTGGACGGCCTCGCCGCCGGCCTCGACCGCCAGGCGCAGCGCGTGCTCGAGATCTGCCAGGCGCAACGCGCGCGCACCGTGCGCGTCGCCAAGGATGAGACGGAGCGGGCGGCATTGTGGAAGAGCCGCAAGCGCGCCTTCGGCGCGATCGGCCGCCTGGCGCCGAATTACTGCACGCAGGACGGCGTCGTGCCGCGCACCCAGGTCCCGGAGATCCTGCGCCGGATCACCGAGGTCGGACGGCGTTACCAGCTACGCATCGGCAACGTGTTTCATGCCGGCGACGGCAACATCCATCCGATCTTGCTCTACGATGAGCGTGATGCGGACCAGGTCCGCCGCGTCCTCGCCGCCAGCGCCGAGATCCTGGAGGCCTGCGTCGCGCTCGGCGGCACCATCACCGGAGAGCACGGCATCGGGGTCGAGAAAATCGCGCAGATGCCGCTCATCTTCTCGCCTGCCGATCTGCTGGTGATGAGCCAGCTGCGCCAGGTGTTCGATCCCGCGGGGCGCTGCAACCCCGGGAAGATCCTGCCGACCCCCGGCGCATGCGTGGAGACGAAACGCCCGCAGCGGCAGGCGGCGGTGTGAGTGCATGAATATCACAGCGCCTTTCAGCGAAGTGCTCCCCGCGGACGGCGTCGCCACCAGCGACGAGGCGGTGGGCGCGTTCGCTGTCGACGGCATGATTCCGCAGTGCGTGCTCTTCCCGGAGACGGTCGACGACCTCAGCCGCTGCCTCAGGGTGGCCGATCAAGCGAGCCTGGCCGTGATGCCGGTCGGCAATGGCACGCAGCTCGGCTGCGGCAATCTGCCGCAGCGCTACGACGTGGCGCTCTCGACGCGGCGGCTGGCGCGCCTCCTGGCGCATGAGGCTGCCGACATGACCGTTACGGTTGAAGCCGGCGCGACCCTGGCCGAAGTCAACCGGGCGCTGGAGCCGGCTCGCCAGCATTTACCGCTCGATCCGCCGCAGCCCGAGCAGACCACCGTCGGCGCGGCAATCGCGACCGACGCGTCGGGGCCATTGCGGCTCTCGCAGGGCAAGGTCCGCGATCTGCTGATCGGGGTCAAAGTGGTCCTGGCCGACGGCACGTTAGTCAAAGGCGGCGGACGCGTGGTCAAGAACGTCGCCGGCTATGACCTGATGAAGCTGTTCACGGGCTCTTTCGGAACGCTGGGGACGGTGGTGGAGGCGACGTTCAAGCTCCGTCCGCGTCCCGAAAGCGAGGTGCTGTTCGCGGTGCCCACGCGGGAGACCGGTATCGCCGCGAGCCTAGCGCTCGAAGTCCTCGGAGCGTCGCTGGCCCCGTCGTACGTCGAGGCGCTCAACCAGACAGCCGCCGCTGCACTTGACCTCGGCGATGAGCCGCTGCTGATCGTCGGCTGCGGCGGGAGTGAAGAAGAGATCAACATCCAAAGCCAGCGGCTGCAGGACCTCGCTGGAAAGCAACGCGTCCGGACCTATGCCGAAACTGAGGGCGCGCAGATCTATTGCCGCCTTCGCGACTTTCCGGGCGCCGGCTTTCTCCCTCGCCTTTCAAGAGAGGCCTGTCCCCTCGACACGCTCGGGGCAGGCTCTGAGCCCCGTCGAAGGGGCCAGGGTGACGGCTTCCTCGGCTGTAAGCTGAGCCTGCTGCCCTCGAAACTTGCGTCGGTGCTCTCGGATATCGAAGCGGAAGCTGGCGCGAAGAAAATGAACTGCGCCATCCTTTCTCACGTCGGGAGCGGCATCGCCTACGTCCGCTGCGGCGCGGCGGACGACGACGCCGTCGTTCAATTCGCGCAAAGGTTGCGCGCCGCGGCCCGACAAGCAGACGGGTGGGCCATCTTTGACGTGCTGCCTGCGCACCTCAGAGCGCGTCTCGACACCTGGGACGCTGAGGTGCCGGGCATTTCATTGATGCGGGGCGTCAAGAAGGTGCTCGATCCCAAAGGCCGGCTCAGCCCGGGTCGCTTCGTCGGAGGCATATGAGCGCCGTGACAACGTCCGCCGCCCCACGTTTCGTCGAGTACGAGAAGTTTCTCGACTGCGTCCATTGCGGCCTGTGTCTGAGTGCCTGCCCCACCTACCGCGAGCTCGGCACCGAGATGGATTCGCCGCGCGGGCGGATCTATCTGATGAAGGCGTTGGAGGACGGCTCCGTCGTGATGACGGCCGACATCGCGCGCCATCTGGATTTGTGCCTCGGGTGCCGGGCCTGCGAGACGGCCTGCCCGTCGGGCGTGCGCTACGGCGATCTCATCGAGGCGGCGCGGTGGTTTGTGGAAGAGCGTCACTCGCGCTCCCGGTTCGATCGTTGGCGGCGCGGGCTGATTACGCGGATTTTCCCGCATCCGCAGCGTTTGCGCCTAGCGCTGCGCCCGCTGTTGGTGTTGGAGCGCGTCGGTATTCTCGGGCTGCTCCGACGCGTATCACCCGTCGTTGACATGTTGCCGCAGCTGGAGGGATCGGCGCCGCTGCCGGAAGTGGTTGTGGCGCAGGGCATCGAGCGGCAGCGGGTCGGTTTCCTCGCCGGGTGTGTCGCGCAGGTACTGTGCTCCCACATCAACCGCGCGACGGTGCGGGTGCTGGCGCAAAACGGCTGCACCGTGGTAACGCCGCCGGCGCAGGCGTGTTGTGGCGCGCTGTATCTGCACTCGGGCAAGCGCCAGGAAGCGCTGGAGTGTGCGCGCCGCAATATCGCGGCCTTCCCCGCCGATCTCGATGCGATCATTGTCAATGCCGCGGGCTGTGGCGCCGCGATGAAAGAGTACGGCGACTTGCTCGCGCACGATGCGGCCTACGCCGAACGGGCTCGCGTCTTCAGCGCCAAGGTGCGCGACGTGACCGAATTCCTCGTCGCGCTGCCGTTGGTGCCGCCCAGTGGAGCGATCCGGGCGCGCATCACCTATCACGACGCGTGCCATCTGGCGCACGCGCAAGGCGTGCGTGAAGCCCCGCGACAGTTGCTCCGACAGATACCCGGTCTCGAACTGGTGGAGCTGGCGGATGCCGACACGTGTTGTGGCAGCGCCGGGAGTTACAATCTCACCGAAACGGTGATGGCACGCCGTCTCGCCGAGCGCAAGGTAGCGAACATCCGCGCCACCGGCGCCACCTGCGTCGCGGTGGCCAATCCCGGGTGTATCCTGCAGATCCAGGCCGGCCTGCATCGAGCGGGGTTGTCCACCCGTGTCGCGCACCCGATCGAATTACTCGACCAGGCATATCGTACGCGGTGGGGTGGTACTCGGTACTGAGTTCTGACTGTTGGTCGACTGATCAAGCGCCGGACGCCGGCCTCGCGTAACAGCCGCTTCAGCTCGGGCGTATAGTTCGCCACTAGGCAACGGCTCGCGAGGGCTCGACGCGCTCCGCAATAACCTTGACCCCGGCCTTCGCCGCGGCATCGGCCGGGAGCACGCCGTTGGCTTCGAGCATCTCCGGGACCAAGACGCGGAGCTTCTCAACCAGCTCTTCTAGCGTGTCGGCTCCGGTGACCAACCCGGGGACGTCTTCGCTGGTGGCCACCCACGTCGAGGATTCAGCGTCCCATTCGGCTCTCACCGTGTAGCTATACTCCAGCATCTTCTCTCCCACTCGGTTGTCCCCACAGACGCTCCAAGCCTACCACATTTGGGGGAGTTTCGCTCTGCCGTAAGCCCAGCGCACAGAAGTCCACATCTTCCTGTAAGGGGGGTCGTGAGCGGCCCCCGTGCACCGGGAAGGAGTGCACTTCGCCAGCGTCGAGGCCGCGCGCAATCCGCTCACGCCCAACTATCTGGCGCTCCTGAGCCATCCACGTGCAGCTCAGCCGCTTCAGAGCACGCGATCCGGAGTTCGGCTTTGATCTTTGACCGTTCAGCTTTGGGCTTCCCACGCAATTGTCCCTGCCTCGAGGGATGGCCTTTATCGAGCGAACACGTCGTCGCCCCGCGCGACTGCGCGGAAACGCGGCGCGCAATCAGCCGAAAGTCCACGGTCAGTGCCTGGCCCTAATCCCCGCCGAGCAGGGCTCACGCAGCGCCAGCTCGCCAAGCTCGTCGGCACGAGCCCGTCTGCCATCTGCCGGCTCGAAGATGCCGACTACGAGGGGCACTCACTATCCATGCTGCGGCGGATTGCCGCCGCGCTCAGCCGGCGCGTGGAGATTCGCTTCGCTCCCACGGCGCGGCGCCGCCGGGCGGCGTAACTTGGCCGACGGAAGCGTGCACAGCGCTTCACGACCGAGCGACTTCGTGCGCTACCCAATATTCTTCCCATTAAGCTGGTGGGGGTGCCACACGTCACCGACCCTGCCCGCTGGCCCCGGACCGACCAGCGATCACTGACCGAAGGGGACTGGCAAAGGGAAGCCAGTCCACGCTAAAGTGTACTTTCCAGACTTGACCCCGCGACACCTCAGCCTGCCACACTTGACCCCGCGACGCCTCAACCAGATCGGTTCGATGACCGTGACCTAATGCGGACAACCGGCGAGTCGTAGCGTGGCCCACACAAGTGCGGCGGTTGCAGCTACAAGGGCGACGGTGGCGAACGCGAGCACCTTGTTCCATCTCGCGAGTACCTGCGACGTGATTGCAGCATCGTCAGCGGCTTGCCCTACCACGTTTCGGAACCTCACTACTTCGCTGGACATGCTGGCAAACAGTTCGTAGACGTTCTCCCTCAGCTTCTGGAGCAGCGTCAGGTAGTCCTGAGCGATCACGGCATCGAGCTCTGCCTTTGCGAGCTGGTGTTCTGGCCGATCCCAACCGGTGTGGCCAAGGGTCCGAAGCAGCTCCTCCTTGCTTCTCATCGCCGTCTCCTCATCGATCATCACTCACAGTTACCGGCGCTTCCTTCTCCGGAACCAGCACCGCGATCTCGAGACCGCTCTGGTCTTGCCGCGCGAGAAAGGCGTCCCGGCGATTCGCCGACTCTCCCCATGGGCCTTTGCCTTTATCCTCTGCCCCCGACCAGGATGAACGGAGCGCAAAAGTAGGGAGCTGCGTAATCAATTGTGACCCCTCCAACATCACCCTTTGCTTGCATGAGCTGGACTCTCGCCCTGCGTAACGCCTCCGCCTTGCTGACGCCTTCCTTCAGATTTCGGTAGAATGCCTCCATGAAGAGGCTGGTGGACTGGTCGTTGACAGTCCACAGGCTCGCCACAACCGAACGGCTGCCGGCGTACAAGAACGCGCTCGTCAGCCCCACAACACCCTCTCCAAGAAGCATCTTCCCTTTAGCGGTTTCGCACGCCGAGAGGACGACGAGATCAGCGTCGAGGCTTAGCGTCAGGATCTTCGACATCTGGAGTGCCGGTTCCGGAAATTCTGACCGGAAGAATTCCGGAAATTCTGTCCGGTCTTCGAAAGGAGACCGGAGATGAGAGCAGAGAAGGAGGAGGCGTTTGAAAACGTCGGTGCACGGCCG
>JBEKBJ010000083.1:0-23519 GCA_050015455.1 Binatia bacterium | reverse complement strand
ACCGCCCCTGTGAGGGTGCGCACGAATAGGAGACTTGCCCGTTGTGGAAACTCAAGAGCATGAAGCCGCGCGTCGCAGCGAGGGACTCGACAAATCGGACCATAGGAGACGGTCCCAAAGGAAGGGACCTCCTCAGGGTGAACGGAAATTGCCTCTTGAACACAACAACAGAACCGCTCACCCTGAGGAGGCCCTGTCCCTTCGACAAGGCTCAGGGCGGGCTTTTCAGGGGCCGTCTCAAAGGGTGCTACCGCTGGTGTTGCTGTGAGGCGGCGAGTGCTTCTCGTATCATCGATGCTTGCCGACAAAGGCCGCGACTGCGTCGCCGAAGAACGCTGAGCCGCACAGCTCCAGCTGCCGGTCGCGTTCGCGCTTCAGCTGCTCAAATAGCTCAAGGCGTGTCGCGGTGTCGGTCAGCTCGCGTGTGGCCTGGAGAGTGAGGGGTGGAATCTGCGTCAGTCGCGACGCCACGGCCATGGCTTGCGGCAGCAGCGTTTCGTCGTCGACGCACTTCCAGATCATTCCCCATTGCTCCGCCTGTTCCGCGCTGACCCGCTCTCCGAGCAAGGAGATGCCGAGCGTGCGCGCTCTCCCGACGAGGCGTTGCAGCAGCCAGGTCGCGCCCAGGTCCGGCACCAGCCCGAGTCGCGACGGTTGCACGATCATGAAGTACGCCGACCGTGCCGCCAGAACGATGTCGGCCGCGAGCGCAATGCCGGCGCCGCCGCCAACCGCGGGCCCGTTGACGGCCGCCACCACCGGTGCTGGGAAAGTGAAGATCGCCTCGACCAGCGGATGGGCGTAGTTGTCCATGTAATATCCCACCTGCTGTGCGACCGAAGGGTCCGTCCCGAGCTGCTGCCCGGCAAGAGAGAGGTCGGCGCCCGCCGAGAAGCCGCGGCCCTCCCCGGTGATCACCACTGCGCCAATGTCGTCCCGCCGGCGCAGCTCCGTGAGACATGCCACCGCTTCCGCCAGTAACTCCACGTTCAGCGCATTCAGGACTTTCGGGCGCGAAAAGGACAACCGCGCGATGCCATCGTGGATTTCCAAAGCCGTCCAGCCCATGCTCGTGACTCCTCCGCTTCGCGTTGCTCACCGGCGGTGCGGTGTGGCCGTTTTCACGCTGCTCACAAGGTCTTGCTGCTCGGCTGAGAGGTCACGCGTTGAGGTGCTCAACGCACCGTCTTGGCGCCAGCGCGCCGCAGGTACCACTCGTAAAGGCGTTGAAAGACGATGCGCAAGTTGCCGGGGCCGAGATACGGCATCTGATGATTCACCACGCATAGTTTGGTTAGATCACTCTGTTCACCCGCTACCAGCTCGGAGATGATGCGACCCGCGGTCTGTGAGAACGCGACACCTTCACCATTGTAGGCGACACCGTAAAAGATGTTCTTGTCCTCTCCCATCACGCCGACGGACGGGGTGAAATCCATCGTGAAGCCCATCGTGCCGCCCCACGCGTGCTCGATGCGGACGCCTTCCAGCTGCGGAAACGTGGTGAAGAGGCTCTTCGTGACCGCGTCGAGGGCCGGCTTGTAGTTGCCCGAGCTCAAAGCGTCATCGGCGAAGTAGGGCGCGGCAGAACCGCCGATGACGATGCGGCCGTCGGCCGTCGGCCGCTGGTAGTCGAACAGCACCCGCATGTCGGCGATCCCTTGGCGGTGCTGCCAGCCGACGGACTCCCATTGTGCCGCGCTCAACGGCTCGGTGGCGATCACGTAGCTGCACAGCGGTAAGATGCGGTCGCGGAAGAAGCCGAGCGCCGGCGCGTAGCCGTTGAGGCCGAGAACGAGGACGGGAGCACTGATCTCGCCCATCTCCGTTTCCACACGGTGCACCCTGCCTGGGGTAACCCGGAGCACAACGGTGCGCTCGCACACCTCGACCCCGGCGCGCTCGATCACGGGCTTCATCCCGCGCGCTAGTTTGGCCGGATTGACGATGGCGCCATAGGGGAACTTCAGCCCGGCGATGTAACGCGGCGACCGGACTTCAGCCTCGAGTTCCTTGGCGTGCACCAGCGTCGTGTCGAGTCCCATCGACTGGTAGGTCGCGTGGTGCTGCTCCAGTTGCCGCGCTTGCTGTTCGTCGATCGCCGCTTCGAGCATGCCGTTCTGTTCGAAGTCACACTGGACCCCGTGCTCCGCCACCAGCCGTTTCACCTGGTTGATTCCGAACAGACTGGCGTCAAAGGCTTTGCGGCCGAGTTCCGGCCCCACCGCCCCGACGTAGTGTAGGAGACCGGAGAAGCCGGCATCGCAAAAGCCGCCGTTGCGGCCACTGGCTCCGTATCCGCAGCACGCACCTTCGAGCAACACGATCTTCCTATTGGGGAAGGCGCGGCTGAGGTGATAGGCGGATGAGAGCCCCGTGAACCCGCCGCCGATGATGACGATGTCGGCTTTGTGGCTCGCTTTCAGCGGGGCGTTGATCGTTTGGTGTTCGAGGTCGGCCGCTGTGAACCAGAAGTTGTCGAGGAAGTATTCGTACAGCTGCGGGGGCCGCGCGGGGTCGTCCCCGAACCGAGCCAGTCCGTGGGACAGGCCCCACGCGCCCGCGGCGCCCACGGCCATGCCGCCCAAGAACGCGCGCCGCGAGATCCTCCGTCCCGAGCGGCGCACTTCGCCGGTACTCAACGAGTCAGGAGTCATGGCGATACGCACCCTGGCGCACGTTTCCGAAGTGACGCGCGAGGCCAACCCCCGCGGCGAGGACTCCGAGAGCGACGACAAGCGCGTCGATGGACACGCCGCGCCTGAACTCGCCGACCCCGCAGAGTAGGACATAGCCGATGACGAGATTGGCCATGCCCCAGAGCACGTTCACCAATGGTGATGACTCTCCAACGCCAGGTGGCGACGCGAACGGGCTCTGAAAGCGCGCGCCTGAGATTCCATTCACGAAGTGTGGAACGGCGTTGGCCAGGAACAGCCCCGCTACGAAGTGTGCGACATAGACGTGCCAACCCATCCATTTTCTCCTTTCCCCGGAACGTGCCTCGGGACCGCTTCCCGATTCACTGAAGCTTGTTTTCCAGCTGGTCCATTTCTCCGCCACTTAATGAGTGAATCGACGCCATGAATCAATCCCTCAACCCCCTCGGATTTCGACACGGTTGGACTTCCGGGGTCGGCCGTCTTCTTGACTTTAGACTTTGGGCGGACGAAGGAGGTTTGATGAATCGTGCAAGGATGATAGCAATCGCGGCCTGGGTCGCAGCCGGATGCATCGTCGCCAGCGGATGCGGGAATGACGAGAACGCAGCCGCCCCCGTGCCGACCGCGACAAACTCTGCCACGCCCACCAACACGGCACTACCGCCCCCAACCGCGACGCTCACACCCACTCCCACTGCGACCCTCACACCGACTCTCACTGCGACGCGCACGCCGACTCCGACCGCAACGCCCTCGTCAACGGCGACTTTTATACCTACTGCCACCCCGACGTCGACGCACACGGCGACGTTCACGTCCACCCCAACGTATCCGCCCACGCCGACGCCAACCGCCACGCCCTCGGAAACCGTGACGTTCACGCCAACGGACACCCCGACGTCATCGGCAACGCCGACGATGACGGCGACTCCCACGGTGACACCGACGCTCGGCGTGCTCGGGATTCGCCATTTCGTGCTCGATCCGACCAAGAGCCCCTTCCAGATAAGGCTTAGCAGTGGGCTGACCATTCCCGTGGGAAACTTCCAGGGGCAGTCCAACGGCCAAACCGAACCGGCATTCTTCGATTTCGAAGCGGGCCAACCGGACGCCAAGGGGTTCGTGAAGGTCAAAATCGTCCGCGCCTCGGAGTACTTTTTTGTGGACGCCAGGAAGACGGCGGCTAAGCTCATCATTTGCATCCGCATGCTGGTGCCGCCCGAGGGCATACCCGACGCGGGGATACTGGCCTGCAACGGCGGAATGGACATCAGCCTTTCGCTCGACCAGGATCATCGCGTTGGGCAGGTCGGCGTTGATGGATTCACGGCCGATCAGTGCACCGCACTGCAGGGCACGGTCGAGACTCCGTATGCAAGCTGCAGTGCTGGCCTCGTGGACCAGTCGTGCGACGTGGATGCCGACTGCGACACGTCAGCGGGCGCAGGCGACGGGGTCTGCACCCATTTCCCCGGCCAGTGCCGTGCCGGCAATATCGGCGCCCCCTGCCAGACTAGCGCGGACTGCATTCTCAGTAAGATCGGCATCTGTGGCTTGCCTCACGGCGGTGTTTGCAATGGCCCCTTGGTCCCCGGTCTCGGAACGGGCGACACGGGTCCAGGCGCGTTCTTCATCGCCCCCATTCCCACTCCACCCACCATGACCAACGGGTTCTCGATCGAGATTGGATTCGAGAAGGATCTCCCGTGCGGCGATGAAGGACCGGGCGTACTGAGCCCCTTTGCGCTGACCACCGGCGTGTCCACAGCGACGATCTCGGACGCGAACGCCGAGCCCGGGCAGACGTTGACCTTCCAACCCACCCCGGGCCAGAATTTCGACTGCTACAACTGGCAGACGAGCAAGAGTGGCCGGCTCGTCCTGAGCGCTCCGGCGCTGGATCAGATTCTAATCCCAAATCCTTTGTTGATAAACGATGTGGCCTCAGTCTTCACCTTCGCGTCGCAGTGAATCCCGCGATCCGTTGTTGACAGCCAGTAGGTGCTTACCGTAGAAGAGCGCGCGCAGGAGAGAGCGACCGCGCAGGAAGATGTTCTACACACGCCCGCCCATACGATCCAAGTGCTCGCCAAGTATCGGCTACCGGTCGGCGTGCACCCTGCTCGTGCTGCTTGCAGGTACTGCTGCTCTGGCATTTGGGCGGGGCGCCCTGGCCGCGACGACGAGTGTGGACACCCTGATCCAGGTGTTGTTCGGGGACCTGCCCGCAAGTGACGGCGTGGACGCGAACAACGATGGTGCCATTACTGTCGCGGACGTCGTGCTCGCCGTCCCTGTCCTCTTCGAGGGTGTCGTCTCGGACCTAGTGCCGCACGCGGTTAACGACCAGCTCGTCTACCGAGATACCGACCCGCTGGGCGTGGTCACAACCGAAACTACCACCGTGGTCAGTTCCGATCCCGGCGGAGCGTTCGTCATCGACGATGAAGAAGTCGACAATAACCATCAAATCATAACACACGAGCTGCAATCGTACACCGACTCGGGCATGAAACTGCTTTACGACGGCTACACAGACGAGGTGAACAACGCATTCACCACGTGCAGCCCGCCGCTGCGCCGCATGGTCATGCCGCTCATTGCGGGACAAAGCTTTTCCACCACCATCGATTGCAGCGTTTATTCGACGCTTGACGGTACGTACATAGGGGACAGCAATGAAACGGATGTGTTCACGCCCATTGAAATCGTCGACAGTATCGAGGTGGCCGCGGGAACGTTTACGCATGTCGTCCACATCAACGGCAGCAGGCAGGTCATAGGAGCGGCGCTCGAAACACACGAGAGCTATTTCGCCTCCGGAGTGGGTCCCATCCTGGATCTGATGACGATTGGCGGACAGACCACCCGAACCGAGCTGGAAAGTGGCACCATCGGCGGTGTTCCAGTAGTGCCGCGATAGGGCCGGTGCGTACTCTCGCCCGTTTGATCGCCTTGGTTGCGATGCTTGGCGCCCGCGCCGCCGTTGCAGCCGCACCGGCGCTCAACGGTGCGGTGCAGTACGAGACGTTCGGCTACCCTGACTCGGGCACGCAAGGACCGCGGTGGGAGAATTTCTTCGCAGCGACCTTGCGTGGCCATGGCCAATTCAGTTCCACACTCACCTGGCAGTTCGAAGGGCGCGCTGTGGCCGACGACGTTGACTTCACCGCCGGCGCCTATTCACTGCGCAATGCTAGCCGCCGCCGGCCGTACCTGTCGCTAATCACCGGAGTACTGGATTACCGCCCGTCGCCGGAGCTACGCGTCAGCGTCGGGAAGCAGATCGCCAACTGGAGTTCTTTCGACGAGATCCAGCCCGCGAACCTGATGACGCCGCGCGACGAGTCGGATGTCTTCCGGCGCGTGGAATTGGGCATACCAAGCATTTCTGTCCATTACGGTAGCGGTGGCACGTTTGCCGAGCTGGTGGTCGTGCCGCTGGCATTCAATCCCTCACGCCTCCCGCAAGGACGCTGGAACATCGGTACGACAATCGCCCGTAAGCTTGGCGGTAGCTTTGTGGAGCGGCAGGACCTTCCCCCTGTGCGCCTCAACGAAACCCAGGCCGGAGCCCGTGTCGGGACGCATTGGGGCGGGCTGGAGGCGAGTGTTGTCGGCTATGTGGGGCGGGACACCGCGGCGGAGTTCGTTCCCGGCAGGTTCATTATTACAGTCGTGAACGGCAGGTTGAAATTCACACCTCAGATCATCGATCACTTTCCGCTTCTGCGTGCTGGTGGCATCACTGCGTCGTACCCATTGGGTGAGCGCTGGCTCTTGCGTGTTGAGTCTGTCTACTACAACAGCCCGGAGCGCGATCGCGACGACTTCCTTCACAGCGTCGCTGGAATCGAATACGCTCTCGACGACTGGCGCATCGTGGCGAGCTACTTCCGCGACGACCAGACGGTGAATGCCACGGAAGCAGTCACGAACAAAGGCGAGCGAAGATTCTTTCAAAGCTTCATCTTCGGCGAGGTCCGCTACGATGCAGGCCGGCGATTGCGCGGCCATTTGCGCGCTGGCTACGACGCCAATGGCGAATTTCTGATCGTCCAACCGGAGGTCTCGTACCGCCTCTGGCGCACGCTGTGGGCGGCGTTGTTTGGCGAGATTATCCAGGCGAACCGTTCATCCTACTGCCATAACAAGACTTCATATTTCGACGCTATCAGCCATGAAGACCGACTGGGAACGCGGATCGAATATGATTTCTAGGGCTGCGGCCTTAGCGAGCGCTTACGACGCGTCGAACGTGACCTTTCGGGTGTTGCGCGCCTTTGGCTGGGGTCCGTTGCTCAACCTCGGCTACTACCCATTCGGTAAGCCGTTGACGCTGCTCAACTTCCTGGTCACGCCGCTGATCTTCATGCCCTTCCTGCGCTTGCCGGCTGCCCAGTTGAAGTTGGTGAAAAAGGCGGTGGCGCTGCTCGATCTCCCCGGCGGTCGCCGCGTGCTCGACATCGGCTGTGGCCGCGGCACCGGCGCGTACATCATGGCGTACGCCTTTCCGCACACGCAGGTCACCGGTATCGACCTGCTTCCGGAGAACTTGGCCGTCGCGCGTACCCTCTACGGCAATGTGCCCAACCTCAGGTATCTCGCGGGCGATGCCATGAATCTTGAGTTCCCCGACCGCTCGTTCGATCGGGTGCTGTGCCTCGAGTCCGCGTTCCAGTTCCCGGACCGAGCCGGTTTCCTGAGCGAGATAGCGCGCGTGGTCGACACGGGGGCGCGCGTCGTCATCGTCGACTTCATGTGGAAGAGCGACGAGGCACGGGCCATCTGCCAGGACGCAAGGAGCCGCCTGGTGCAGAGGACCTGGCAATGGGAGAACTTCGACTCGGTCCGCGAGTACCGAGACAAGGCCCAGGCGAACGGCTTTCAAGTCGATGCTTGTCTCGACTGGTCATCGCACGTCACTGCGCCATTAGGCACTATTTTCGCGGCCGTGGCGGGGCTGGCCCGCTGGGCCTGGGGCCGCGCGGCGCTTCGACAGTACCACCCGCTGCTGCGCGCCCTTACTGACGAGGACTGGCAGGAGTTCATCGGCTCGGCGGGTGCACACCGCTACGTCCACCGCCACGTCCAGTACGTTGCGCTGGTATTGAGCCGCTGAGTGGGTGTGCCGCGGCCGCAATCTTTGAGGCCTATGGCGCGCCCGCGATGCAATCGAGGCTCGGGCGGCTCTCGCGCACAACGCGCCCGTCCCTGAGCTCGACCATGCGGTGCCCATAAGCCGCCGCGAATAGGCTGTGTGACACGAGCACTATGCTGAGGTGCTCCTCTCGGTTGAGGAACTGCATGAGGTCGAGGATGGACTGCCCGGTCTTCGAATCGAGATTGCCCGTGGGCTCGTCCGCCATGAGCAGACGTGGCTTGGTGACCAGCGCCCGCGCGATCGCCACACGTTGCTGTTCGCCGCCCGAAAGTCCTGCCGGACGTCGTCGTCGGGCACCGTCATCGAGACCGACTTCCGCCAGCGCCGCATCGGCTCGCTTGCGCGCCTCCCGCCAGTGGAGGCCGAGGAACTCGAGCGGCCAGGTCACATTCTCCTCGGCCGTGAACGTCGGGAAGAGATTGAAGCTCTGAAACACGAACCCAATATGCTGCAGACGCAGGTCGCTGCGTGCGTCGTCCGACAGTTGCGCCAGATCGTGGCCGGCAACCCAAACGCGACCGCTGGTTGGCGTGTCGATCCCGGCGATGAGATTCAAAAGCGTGGTCTTGCCGCAGCCGCTCGGACCCATAATGGAGAGAAACTCTTCCGGCGCCACCCGTAGGTTCACATCGTTCAATGCGTCCACCGCTTGTGGTCCAGTGCCATAGCGTTTGTGAACTCGTTCGAGGAGTACGGCGGCGGAGTTGGGCATCAGCGACTACTCGTATCGCAGCGCCACCGCAGGCTCAAGCGACGCCGCACGCCGCGCCGGTCCGAACGCCGACACCATGCAGACAGCTATGGTCAGCACGGCGACCAGGCCAGCCTGCTGGTACGGGACGTGGGGCACGAGAACCCAGCCGACGAGCGCCGGAAATGTCGCGTCTACCCACAGCCGGCCGAGCACGAGTCCGGAGGCTGCCGCGAGCGCAAGCCCGACCGCTCCCAGCACGATCCCCTCTACCAGCACCATGCGGCGGACAGACCGGCGCCGCACGCCGACGACACGAATCGCACCGATCTCCCGCGTGCGCTCGATCACGCCCGCGGCCAGCGTGTCCGCCATGCCGACAAGCACGACCGACAGGACCATCACGGCCAGGATATACACGCCGGCAAACCCTCGCCGGACCTGCGATGCGAAGTACTCGACAATCTCCGCCGCCGAGAGAATCCGCAGGCTGTACTTGCGGCCCAATCGCTGCGCGATTGCGCTGCGCACGGCCGCAACGTCGGCCTTCGGATCGACGCGCACAAACGCACGCGTCACCTTGGCGTCATGCCAGAAACGTTTGTAGAGATCCCGACTCATCTCGATGGTGCCCCGCGGTGACGCGAAGTGCGTGACCACACCGACCACCGGCAGTTTCACCGGACCGCCGGGGCTGTCGAGCGTAATCGTATCGCCGACCTGCACATCCAGATTACGCGCAAAATTGCTCGAGATGACTGCGCCTTCGCCGCGCGCTACCAGTTGCCAGAGACCCGGCACGCCGCGGCCGGTCAGCGGCCACTGGCCGAACTCCGGATTGGTGAAGTATGCCGGATCGTATGCGTCGATGGTGATCGGACCGCCCCCAAACTCCCAATCTGCGCCGCGTTCGCCGACGACGACGACGGCTCCAGCGATCTGCTTGAGCTGGTCAACCAGCTCATCGGAAACCGGTGCTTCCAGGAAGCCCGATTCGATGTGTGACGAGCTGACAACGAGATCGGCGCGCATGGCGCCGCTGACCGCATCGACGACAGAGGCTTGGAAGCTGTTGGCCACCATCCACAGCCAGAAGACACACGCGAGCCCGACACCCAACATGGCGATAGTCAGCGCCGAACGGCGCGGATTTTGAGTCATGTTTTTGATGGCCAGCTCTCCGGTCGGACCAGCAAGCAGGCGAAAGCCGCTCAACAGCGGCAGCCGGATCAGGTCGAGGAGCGGTCGCGCCGCCAGGGCCGTGCCCACCGCAATCAAGCCGGTGGCGGCCAGTCCCCACGACGCGACTCCGGTGGCGGATTGCAGGAGCACCGTAACAGCGATGCTCGCCGCCACGACCGCACGGATCACCCAGCGCGAGCCGGCGCTGATACCTTGTTGCTCGACACCGCGCCCGCGTATCGTCTGTGCCATGCCGAGGCGGGTGGCGCGCCAGGCTGGGAGTGCCGCCGCGAGCAACGCGGCGCTCATCCCCAACCCTGCCGCCAGCGCCAGCGATGCCGTGTGCACGGCCAGCTGCGCCGCGGGTGTGGCGACCTTCGAGTTTAACGCGGCGGCGGTAGTGATCATGGGTAAGAGCACGCGTCCGAGGGCGATGCCCAGTGGAATCCCGACGACAACACCGGCAGCGCCCAACAGGGTGCTCTCCTTCAACAGCTCCTGCCACATGACGCGCGGGCGTACGCCGATGGCCCGCAGCACACCCAGCTGCCACGCCCGTGCTTCGAACAGCGTGGCCAAGCTGTTGAACGCGATCAGGAACGACCCGACCAGACCGAGCAAGCCCAAGGCCCAGAGTAGAACCCGGAAGGAGAACATGACCATCTGCAGGTCGGCCTTACGCTGGCTCGGTGGCTCAACGTGCAGCCCGGGCGGGAGCACGGCCGCAATGGCGTGCGCCACGCGCTGGACGTCACCGTCCCGATCCACCACCACGTCGACACGGTTGACGAAGCCGGGACGTCCGAACATATCTTGCGCGTTCCCCAGATCCATGAGCAGCAAGTTCCCGCCGTAGATGCGGGCCAGCCCATGGGGGTCGAGCGTGCCGCGGACCGTGACACGCTGCTGCCCGCGCGGCGTATCGATGGTGATGGCATCGCCGAGCTTCAAGCCGCGGCGATCGGCAAAGGCGCGCGGAATGACGATGGCATCCGCAAGGAACAGTTTCGGATCATCCAACCCGCGCTCCTCATCGCGCAACTCGTACACGGCCACCGCCTTCTTGTCGGCAATGTCCATGCCCTGCACCGTGAGCAGCTCGCCGCTGCCGTCCGCCATGAAGGCCGTGCTGCTCACCACAGGGACGGTGAGTTCAACGCCGGGCACGGCGGCGATGTTGCTGGCGACATCGTCGGGAAAGAGCGCGCCTTCGCCGGCACTCACCTGCAACGAGGCGCGTCCGGCCACCGTATCAATGATCTCCACGAACGCGCGCAGCGTTTCCCGGCCTGTCAGGTCATCCGCGGCCACCTGGGCGACGCCACACGCCAGCGCGATCACCGTCAGTGTGAGTCGCGCATAGTTGCCGCGCAGAAAGCGGCGCGGCATGCGGAAACTGAAGACGGTCACCCAAAGTGCCTTTCAGGGAGTCAGCCGATCAATCGGCGCCTGGGTGTACCAGGTAGTCCTCGGTGAACACCTGCGGCGGGATGTCGATACCCACGTTTCGCTTGGTTACCAAGAGGAGTGTGCATTCGTTCTGCTGCACATCGCGCATTTCCGCCAGGTCGGCCCGGCGCACGCCGGGCGCCACCTCGTGGATCTCCGCGTTGCGCATCACTTTCCACAGTTTTCCGCTCGGATCGTAGAACTCGATCTTCAGCGGAAAGAGCCACTCCTTGTCGATCCAGCTCTTGCGGCTACCGTAGGCGGTCGCCGTATCCGGCTTGGGTGTGGCACTGATCACCTCCGTGGCGCGGCCCTCGATCGATTCGGTAGCCACGGTCTTATAGGTAAACCGATCGGTGCGCTCGCCGGCCAACTCGCGTACGTCCTCGTACAGCAGATCGGTTCCCGCCAAGCGTTGATTGCTGCTGGCCGGGATACGGCGCACGGCGCGGTAGCCCGGCATGAACAGCCACATGTCATCTTGCGCCTTGTCGGTCTGGCGCCAGACCAGAACGCCCAAGCCGGCGTCGTCGGGAGGCAGCGAGAACAGCAGGTGGATCTTGTCGTGGTGGTCCGGGGCGTACAGCACGTGGCGGACGGCGCGCTTGTGGATGACTCCGGTTCGCCCCTCGCGCGCCATGGCTTCGGTCTCCGCGCGGGAAAAGCCTGCCGCCTGCGGCGCGCTCACGATGAGGATCTCACTTTCCTCACGCTCGGTCTTGACGCTACGGTATCGCGCCCAGGTATCGCTGATCAGCGCCAAGCCGTCCTCCTCGGCGTAAGCGACAAGGCTTGCGCACCACAAGAGCGCGGCGGACACGAGGAACAAATAACGGCAGCGCATCATGGCGATCAGAAGCTGTAAGCACGTATCAAACGAGGACGGCGATTACAAAGGCATAGAGACGTGCTCGCGTCGAGGGACCGTCCGCATTTATCGACACTCTCCCAAGGAAGAGGGAAGGTCGGGACTACGCTTCGCCGAAGTGCTCCCGGTTCCAGCGGCGCCCCTCGTCGAGCATGGCGAGGTAATTCCCCCTAGGGATGTAATTGGCGGCGGTGTTGCCGGTGCCCAGGCAATAGCCGGTGCCCCTGGCGCCACACACGTTCAGGATTTCGCGCGTGCGGGCACGCACTTGCTCTTCCGTGCCCCGGCTGAGCAGATCCATGTCCACCCCTCCCAGGATCGCGACCCGGTCGCCCCATCGCCGATACGCTTCGTCCACCGGCAAGATCTTGTCCTCGAACGAGTGCTTGGCGTCGATCCCGACGTCGTCGACCAGCTCCTCCATCAGTTTGTACATGTTGCCGCAGGAATGAAACACGAGCAGCTTGCCCGCTTTGTGGACGACGTCGGCGATCCTCTTGTAGTGCGGCAGGATGTGCCGGCGAATCACCGCAGGTGAGACCAAGGTCCCGCTGTAGAAGCCGAGATCGTCGGAGAGGAATATCATCTCGACGTTGTCGATCCCCGCGGCCTGGGTTGCGGTAGCGGTGGCGAGCTCGCCCACCCGCTGGCAAATGGCCTGCACCAAGTCGGGCTGGTCAGCCAGCGCGAACGAGAACGACTGCAAGCCCATGAGCCAGGTCGAGTGCTCGAAGATGCCGCCGTACATGAATGCCGCCACCTTCATTCCTTCCGGTACAACTGAACTGACGTATTCCAAACCCGCGTGGTTCAGCTCTTCGGATTTGGGCCACGGATAGACCTCGAAATCCGCCCAATTCTGAATGGGACCGCTGGCCTCGTCCTGCCAGTAGCGCTGGCCACCCTGCCAGTTCTGCGCCCCGGCGGTATCGGTGGCCGCGTCGAAGTTTCGCTGCAGGCTGAAGCCGGTCAACATGAACACGTAGTCGTAGCCGACCTCGCGGCAGAAGCGGACGTACAGGTCGAGGGACTTCATCAAACCCGGCAGCTCATCGCCCGACAGCGTCAGCGCCGGGTCTTCGATGTAGTGATGGAGATTCACGGGGAACTTCTCCTCCAAAACCGCCTCGACCATGCCCGGATCCGCAAACAACTCGAAGAACGGCACCGGGCCTGGCGGCCCCTGACGAAGGATGGTTCGGCGCAGGTTGTCGAAATTGGGTTTGTGCCACATGCTCAACCTCCATTGGGGGTGTAGGGACCTTCGAGCCGCCGCAACGATGCACCAGGCCGGTACGCGAGTGCAAGAGGCGCGGTAAACGAAATCGGGGGCCTTCCGCCGCAAAACCGCACCCGTGCTCGGCAGGGCAGGGGGGTAGTATAGTAGCGGTGCCGTCGCGAGGCACGTTCGGCCGCAGCCCCGCCTGACGGGTCACTTTTGCCCATCCGTCACAGAAGTGCCTTTTGAACCGCCGTTTGCCCGGGGCTGATCCGTCCCGCAGGGAGGGTTCGCACGACGGCATGTCAGGTGCAATGCTACTTCGCTGAAGCGGCAGCGGCACGCGAGTGGCGTGGCTTGCGGCAGTCCTGACTGAAGGGAGGCCAAGGGAAAGTTGCTCCGGAGAGCTACGATGCATGCGCCGAGTCTGGAAGAGACCCGGAAGGAACTGGAGGCGAAGGCCAACCTCCTCCTGGTGCGGCGCGCTCGTCCAGGCGTGTGCATCATCATTGGTGCGATTGCACTGTTTGCTCTGAGGGACTTGTGGGTCCATCCCGTGGTCGAGCACCCGTACCTCTTGGGAATGGTGCGCGCGGCGCACGCGGGAATTATGCTGGTGGTGCTCGGGATCCACCGCTATCGCCGGTTCGATCGGCTGGCCATACCGATCGCCGTGTTCGTCAACTCTACGGTCTGTGTCATGACCGCGGCCACGGAGATTCTGAGGCAAGACTTCACAACGGCCCCACTGCTGTTCATCGTCCTCATGATGTTCAGCGCCGCCCTGCTTCCGTGGGGCGTCCGCGAGCAGGCCACTGTGGTGGCCGTGGCCACAGTGGCCTTGCTTAGCAACGTGTACGCCGTCCAGCACCACCTGAGTGCGGTTTTCAGCTATGGCGGGGTGACTGCGGTGATCGCATTCGGCACCTCCATCTACGTGGCCTACGAATTCAACCGGTACCGGATGGACATCGAGCAACGGAACCTCGCACTGCAGAGGGGTGAGCAGTACTTTCGATCATTGATCGAGAACGCGTCCGACATCATTACAATCCTCGACGACAACGGCATCACCCGCTACGATAGTCCCTCCGTCAGCCGGGTGCTCGGCTATATGCCCGGCGAACGGATCGGCCGGAGTGTCTTCGAGCTGCTTCACCCCGATGATTTGCCGATGGCCGTAGACCGGTTCGACAAGGTGCTGCAGAGGGGGGGGCTAGTCGGCTCGATCGAAGCACGCGTCCGGCATCGCGACGGCTCGTGGCGTGTCTTCGAAGTGACGGTGAGCAACCTGCTGCATGATTCCGTCGTTCAAGGCGTCGTGGTCAACGCCCGCGACGTTACCGAACGCAAGCGGGCCGAAGAGGAGTTGCGTGCGGCCAAGGAGGTGGCCGAGGCGGCCAACCGTGCCAAGAGCGAGTTCGTCGCCAACATGAGCCACGAGATACGCACCCCGATGAACGGCATCATCGGCATGACCGAGCTGGCCCTGCAGACCGACCTCACCCCCGAACAGCACGAGTACCTCCAGATGGTGGCGGCCTCGGGCGATGCGCTGATGACGGTGATCAACGACGTGCTCGACTTCTCCAAGATGGAAGCCGGCAAGCTCGATCTCGATGCCGTGGCGTTCGATGTGCGCGACAACCTCGGCGACACCATGCGCAGCCTGGCCCTGCGCGCCCATCTCAAGGGGCTGGAACTTGCCTACGAGGTGAAGCCCGACGTTCCTGAAGCGATCGTCGCCGACCCGCACCGCCTGCGGCAGATCCTCACCAATCTCGTCGGCAATGCGATCAAGTTCACTGAGCAGGGGGAGGTGTTGGTGTCGGCGGAGACCGAATCGCACCGCGGCTCCGAGGTATCCCTGCACTTCGCGGTGCGCGACACCGGTACGGGCATTGCCGCGGAGAAACAAGAGGCGATCTTTCGCGCCTTCGAGCAGGCCGACAGCTCCGCGACGCGCAGGCACGGGGGGACCGGCTTGGGCCTGACCATCTCGCGGCGGCTGGTGGAGATGATGGGCGGACGCATCTGGGTGGAGAGCGAGGTCGGCCGGGGCAGCACCTTCCACTTCACCGTCCGCTGCTCCGTTTCGCGCCAGCCGCTGGTGCGCCGGGCGATCACGCCGGCGGAGCTGCAGGGGCTGCCCGTCTTGGTCGTTGACGATAACGCCACGAACCGGCGCATCCTCAACGATATGCTCGCCCAGTGGCAGATGTGCCCGACCACCGTCGGGAGTGGCGCCGCCGCTCTGGGCTGTATGCTGCACGCGGCGGCGACCGGCGCGCCGTTTCCCTTGGTGCTCATCGATGCGCACATGCCTGAGATGGACGGGTTCGAGCTGGCCGAGCGCATCAAGCAAACCTCGGAACTGGCCAGTGCCGCCATAATGATGTTGTCGTCTGCCGACCTTACCGGAGAAGCTGCGCGCTGCCGAGAATTGGGGCTGGAGGCTTTTCTCCCGAAGCCCGTCAAGCCGTTGGAGCTGCTGGAGGCGATCCAGAAAGCCTTGGGCCCCTCGGCGAAAGACACCGCGCAGCCGGAAGCTGCCGGCCAGTTACTAGCCGACCAGATGTCACGCCCGCTGCGCATTCTGCTCGCGGAGGACAACGTCGTGAACCAGAAGCTCGTCATCCGCTTGCTGGAGAAGCGCGGTCATACGGTGCTGTTGGTCACCAACGGCCGCGAGGCGGTGGATGCGGTTGCTGCTTATGATTTCGATGTGGTGCTCATGGACGTGCAGATGCCGAAGATGGACGGCTTCGAAGCCACCGCGGTAATCCGCGAGCGCGAGAGATCAACAGGTGGCCACCTTCCCATCATCGCCATGACTGCGCACGCCATGAAGGGCGATGACAAACGCTGCCTGCAGGCCGGCATGGACGCCTACGTCTCCAAGCCGATCGATGTGCGGAACCTCCTGCAGACTATCGAGAGCGTGATGACGCCCGGCACGGAGGCTACCGGCAGCGACCAAGAGGCGGCACGCGCCACGTACGCAGACAGCGCGAAGGTTGCGGGCGGATCTCGGGTTTGATAGCCATTCCATGTCGGGCAGACGATCGCCTGAACCTGCGCACCGCCACCGCCCTCAGTCGAACTGGGCGCGGTGCGCATTGAGACGACGGTAGATCGCTTTGTTCTGCCGGTAGATGTTCACGAATTCCCGGAAACAGGTGTCGTAGATATCCCGGTGGGCCGCCGTCGGCTGATATTCACGCTGGTATTCGGTGCCGTCCGTTACATCGTTATACGATACGATCCCGAGCCCGACCGCGGCGATGAAGGCCGCGCCACGCACGTTCGCCTGAATGGGGTCCCTCACCTGACGTACGGGGCGGTTCAGGATGTCGGCGAAGATCTGGCACCAAATATTCGAAGTGGCGCCGCCGCCAACCATGTTGATGCAGTCGAGCGAGCGGCCGAGGAACTTCTCGAACGGCCGCAAGAGCCAGCGGGTGTTGAACGCCACCCCTTCCAGCACCGCCCGGATGATGTCCTCGCGGGAGTTCTCCAGCGACAGGTTGTAGATGGCAGCGCGCACGGTGGCGTCTTCAGCCGGCGCGCGCTCCCCCCAGATCCACGGAGTGTAGAGGACGCCGTGACTGCCGGCGGGCGTGCGCTCCGCGATCCGGTCCATGATCTTGTAGACGTCGGGGACGCGTTCCTCCTGCAGCAGCTCATCCTTGTGGTACAGGATCTTGTCGCGCAGGAAGGTGAGGTTGCCTCCCGCCGTGGCTTGCAGCGCCGTCAATAGATAGCGTCCGGGGATGGCGCATGGTACGCAGGCCAGGGAAGATAGAATATCGGTCTTCTTGAACGGGACGTGGGCCGCGAGCCAGGACGATGTCCCAATGTAGAGGTGAGCGGCGTAGTCGCGCACGGCGCCCGAACCGACGGCGGCGGCAGCGACGTCGATGGCCCCGGCGACCACCGCAACATTGTGGTGCAGCCCGAGTTCTGCCGCCACCTCCGGCCGCAACCTGCCCAGCACGTCGGTGCATTTGACGATCTCCGGAAACTTCTCGGGGGCGATGCCGCAGCCACGCAGGAGGGCCTCGCTGTAGACCACATTGGAGGGGTCGCGGTTGTCGGTCACCCAGGACGTCAGAATCGAATCATAGGTGGCGACGAAGCGTCCGGTGAGGCGCAAGTTGAGGTAATCGAGGGCGTTGAGAAATTTGTAGGTCCGCTGGTAGATGTCGGGGTGCTGGTGTTTGATGTAGAGCATGTGGGCGGCCGGGTCCTTTCCGGAGAGCGAGGGCGCACCCCCGGTGAGTCGGATCCAACGCCACAGCCGCAGCGGGTGAAAGCCGGCAACCATAATGGGTCCGCCGGTGATTGCCCTGAGATGTTTCCGCCCGCGCGCGTCCATCCACAGGATCGCATTCATCAGCGGCCGCCCTTCCGTGTCGACCGGGACGGTGCATTCTCCCTGAGTACTGCAGCAGATCGCGATGATCTCACTTGCTGGGACGAGCCCTTGAGCGATGAGCCGCTTGGCCACGCGCAGGAACGCATTCCACCAGGCCTGCGCATCCTGCTCGGCGCCGCCGTTGGGAAAGAGCAGCGTTTCGACACTCTCGAATTCCCATCCGATGACCTTGCCGTGGACGGACACCAGGGCCGCCTTGCACCCCGAGGTGCCGAGGTCGACGGCGAGAACGTATTGGCTGCGCACTGTGGTCACGTGAAGCGCTTCAATCCGCAGGTGATCGTGTACGTCATCGGCTCTCTGTCTGTAGCCATCGGCGGCATCCTTGGATGTGACTCTTGAGGCTAGCCCACTCCTTCCACGCTTTCGAGCACGCGCCGGAACCCGGCCACGGCTTGCTCGACCACTTCATCCGAGTCCGCCATGCTGGCGTACAGGCGGCTGCCGGCAAGGGTGATGATGCCTTCGGCGGTGTACGCCGCGCCCATCTCCTCCGCAATTTTGCGGCGCTCGAAGAGTTTTGGGAAAAAGTTCGGATCGCTGATGTCGAGCAGGAGAATGCCGTGCGTTTCCAAATGCAGGATGGAGCCGTGATTGTACACGAAGAACGGCAGGGCGAGATCATCGATGGCGGCCTGTAAGCCGGCGCACAGCTTGTCGCCGGCTTGACCGGCGAGGACGGGTGCGTTGGTCCGTTCCATTTCGAGGATGGCGAAGTACCCGGCAGCCGCGCTCAAGGGGTTGGCGGAGAGCGTGCCGCCGACGAGCGTCTTCTGTTGGCCGCCGCCGATGCCCGCCGCAAACGTCTGCATGATGTCGGCGCGGCCGCCCACGCCGCCCGCTGCCGGAAAGCCACCGGCCACGCATTTGCCGAAGACGGTCAGGTCGGGCTTGATCTTGAAGTAGCCCTGGGCGCCGCCCAGTCCGAGCCGGAAGCCGGTGACGACTTCGTCGAAGATCAGTAGTGCGCCGTACTCGTCGCACAGCGCCCGCACCCGCGCGTTGAAGTCGCGGTGCACCGGACGCGAGCCGCTCTCGGGGCCGAGCGGCTCGACGATCACAGCTGCCGTGCCCCCGTCGGACTCGTTGCGCTCAAGTAGCGCGTGCAGGCCGTTCTCACCGTCGATGTCGTTCGGGTAGATCTCCTGCGTGTGCTGCAGCGTGGCCTCGGGAATGCCGGCGGCCTCGAAAGCGCCGCTGCCGGGAATGCGCGTACCGAAGACAAGCTGATCGCTCCAACCGTGGTAAGCGCCGCCCACCTTGATGATCTTGCTGCGGCCGGTGAAGTTGCGCGCGGCGCGGATGGCGGCCATGCACGCCTCGGTGCCGCTCCCCAGCATGCGGAACATCTCGATGCTCGGCATGTGCCGGTTGATGAGCTGCGCGAGCTTGTATTCGTACTCATGGAACAAGCCGGTGACCGGTCCGCACTCGTTGAGGAGCTGAATGACCTTGTCGCGAACCGGCGCGTAATTGCTGCCCAGGACCGTTGGCCCGCCGGCCTGGAGAAAGTCGATGTAGCGGTTGCCGTCGACGTCCCACAGGTAGGCGCCCGCGGCGTGCGCGATGTTGATGGGGAAGGGATAGTTGAAGGCGAGGTTGTGCTGCACGCCGCCGGGGATGAACTTGGCGGCCTCCGCCGTCGAGGTCTTCGAACCCCGGCACTTGCTTTCGAAATACTGGAGATACTTCTCCATCCTGTCGCGCCGTATCGGCCGCGGCGGCTCGGCCACGAGCCGCCTGGCTTTGGCGATTAGCTCATCCGTATCCGGCCAATGGGAGATTGCGTACGCTCCTGTCGTCGTCATAGGCGGCCCTTTATCAGAAATGAGCGGTGAGGGGGAATCGACGCCGAGCGGTAGAAAACCCGGCTTCGCTGGCATATGTTCTCTGCAACTGGAGGGTAGCAGCACACACTTCATATCTATGGAGGATTAGGCGATCATGAAGAAACTTGTGACCGGCGCAACGGGCTTCATAGGTTCGGCGATCGTGAGAGAGCTCATCAAGGATGGGGAAGAGGTAAGGACTTTCGTAAGAAAGACCAGCGATACCCGCAACATCGATAAGCTCGATGTTGAGAGAGCGTATGGCGACATCCGTGATGGCGAT
Organism: Binatia bacterium; assembly: GCA_050015455.1. GTDB lineage: Bacteria > Desulfobacterota > Binatia > HRBIN30 > HRBIN30 > JAGDMS01. The sequence goes on along the minus strand of JBEKBJ010000083.1, from coordinate 3,733 downwards.
TCCATGAAAAGGGCGCTGAAAGATTGCGACACGCTCTATTTTACCGCCGCATTTTATGCGCACTGGACACCGGACACACAACTGCTCTATGAGGTCAACGTTGGCGGTACGAAAGCATCACTTAAAGCCGCACTTGAAGCCGGAGTAGAGAAGGTCGTCTATACCAGTACCAACAACGCGATCGCTGCGAGTGGCCCCGTACCTACGAATGAGGAGGCAGTTTTCAATTATTGGAAAAGCGGCGACCACTATTCCATATCCAAATATGTTGCTGAAAACGAGGCGCGAATGTTTGTCACGAGGGGGCTGCCGGTGGTAATTGTCAATCCCACTCTTGTCATTGGAACGAATGACATAAAGCCAACACCAGCGGGGCAAATGCTTATTGATGTAGTCAAGGGAAAGATGCCGGGGTACATCGATGGGGGGATAAACATCATCGATGTCGAGGATGTCGCCCGGGGGCATGTCCTTGCCGCCAAGAAGGGCAGGGTGGGCGAAAGATATCTGTTTGGAAATAGAAATATTACTGTATATGAGTATTTGAAGCTGATTGCGGACATCGCGGGGGTAAAGCCGCCGACGATCAAGATACCTTATCATCTCGCCCTTGGGCTTGGATATGTCCTTGAGTTTGGGGCGTTTATTACCAAGAAACCTCCGGTGTTCACAGCTGGTGAAATACGGATTGGTAAGATGACGGAATGGTATGACTGCTCCAAGGCGGTAAATGAACTCGGTCTGCCCCAGACACCGATCGATATAAGCATCAGAAAGGCGCTAACCTGGTTCAGGGAGAATGGATATCTGACAGAAACGGCGCGGAGATAATCGATTGAGACTAGGAGCGGCTCGAATATCCGGGCAGAAGGCGTGGGCGTAAACTGATGTTCGCCATCTGAGGAGCACGCGTGTGGATTATCCGCCATCCGAGTGCGCCTATTCGGCATAAGCGCACGCTCGGCATTAGTACGCCGAGGGGTAGAAAACGGCGCGCTCCGCTGGCATGTATAGCCTCAGGCTGGAGGGCACGCGCGCGTGTACGAATTCGACGAAGACACAGTCGTCGAGCAGGTTGGGCCGGGAGTGTTCACCGGCCGGTTGACCGACCGCTGGGACATCGGGTCGGTGCCTAACGGCGGCTATGTGCTTGCGGTGGCGCTGGCAGCCGTCCGCCGGACACTGCCGGCTCCCGATCCGTTGACGGTGACGGTGCATTATCTGCGCCCAGCGGCGCCGGGTCCGGTACAGGTCCACGTCGAGACGATCAAGATCGGCCGGCAGTATTCGACCGCGTCTGCGCGGCTGCTCCAGAACGGGAAAGAAAATGCGCGTGTGCTGGCGACCTATGGTGATCTCAGCGCACAGATGAGCGCTCCGACGCATGTGTTCGGCGCCGCCCCGGAGCTTCCGCCGCCCGAGGCGGCGACGGCGCAGTCCACCCCGGGGTTTGTACCGCCGGCCACGGCGTTCGGGCGCCGTGTCGAAATTCGTCCGGGGCGCACCATCTTCGATCCGCTGCAGCCTGGTGAGCCGCCCGAGCTCAGTGGCTGGCTGCGCTTCGCGGACGGGAGGCCACCTGATGTGCACGCCCTCCCGGTGCTTGTGGATGCGTTTCCACCCGTGGTGTTCCGGGTGCTGCCGCCGGGCTGGGTGCCCACGATCGAGCTCACGGTGCAGGTGCGCGCGCGTCCGGTCTCCGAGTGGGTGCGCTGCAGGTTTCGGACGCGCTTCATCTTCGGGGGCCTGCTGGAGGAGGACGGTGAGGTCTGGGATGAGAACGGCACGCTGCTGGCGCTCTCCCGCCAACTCGCTGCCCTGCCGCGGTGAACATGTCGGTGGACCCGAAGAAGTAACGCTTCCTGTCTAACAGGCTGCTGAAAAACCCCGCCCCATGCTTCGACAGGCTCATGCTTCGGCAAGCTCAGCAGAGCGGATCCCATCCCCGATTTCATTGGAATTTTCCGCTCACCCTGAGCTTGTCGAAGGGTGCCCAGACCGTTTTTCAGCATCGTGCTAAAGCGCAGCCGCAACGTCTGCGCCGCTCGCGGCGCAAATCAGCCCCAGATCCTCACGAGCACGGTTCACGAGCACGACTCACGGCTCTCGTGGCGGTTGCCAACCTTTTTGGCGGCAATCGTCACACACGGGAACAGTCGTACGCTTGCCGTTGTGTTCAACCAGCACTCCGCGGATCAATTCCGCCCACAGCGTTCTCCCGCAAGCAGTGCACTGGGCCACCAGGGTCTTGTTTTCTTTCGCCTTCTCGCTGGGCATTGCCAAGTCTCACCAGCCGACGCCGCTTCATGAGGCTGTATAAAATCCGCGCACCCGATGCAATCGCACGGCAAGGAGAGCGCTGAGGCGTTCCAGCAAGCCAATCGAGCGGGGAAGCAGCTTACAGGCTTCCTGGCTCCTGACTATCGCCTGCCAACTATCGACTGTGTGCATCGTATGCCCTGCCTCCAACGTGACGAAGGGCGTGAGATCCTGCCCGGGCTACGCGGCGCGGGCGCCGACCAGCGCCTGCAACGCCTCGGTCAGGCCGTCGACACTGAGGTGGAACATAGGAAACAGGCGCCGGATCATGCGCACCGTGCGCACGTGCCAATAGGCCGGCCCCTCCGGGTTGAGCCATACGCTCCGGTCGAAATGGCTCGCGATACGATGTAACCAGAGCACGCCGGGAGTCGGTGAGGTGCGGCGCGGATCGATGTCGCCGTAGGGTTCCATCAGCTCCGCCGGATGCATGGCGGCGTCGCCCACCAGCATAACCTTCCAGCGGCTGTCGAGGCGGCGCAGGATATCGCCCGTCGGCACGGCATCGGCGGGCAGCATGCGGGCGCCGGTGTACACCTGGTCGTAGATGCAGTTGTGGAAGTAGTACGGCTGGAAGGCGCGCAGACTGTGGTCCTCGTGCAAGGCGGTGAGCAGCTGGCTCACCGGCTCGAAGTACGGCTCCATGGTGCCGCCAACGTCCATGAGCAACAGCAGCCGCACATCGTTGCGGCGCGGGGGCCGAAAGACCAGCTCGATCTCACCGGCGTTCTTGCAGGTCTCGTCGATGGTCTCGTCCAGGTCGAGCTCGGTGGCGTCGCCGCTGCGCGTGAGCTGGCGCAGGCGGCGCAGCGAGACCTTGAGCTGGCGCAAGTCGAGGGCCATGTCGGTGCGGTAGTCCCTGAACCGGCGCTCTTCGGCCACCTTCATTGCCGAGCGGCCGCGCGACTGCCCGCCGACGCGGATGCCGGTCGGATGCTGGCCGCTGTGGCCGAAGGGCGACTTGCCGCCGGTGCCGATCCAGCGGTCGCCGCCGTCGTGGCGTTCGGTCTGTTTCTGCAGCGTCTCCAGAAAGCGCTGCATCAGCTCGTCGGCGCTGAGCCGCTGCAGCTGCGCCAGCTCCTCCGGCGACAGATTGGGAAAGTTCTTCGGATCGCGCAGCCACTCCAGCACCATGTCGGTGATGTCATCACCGCAGGCTCCCTCCACGCCTTTGAAGACACGGGCGAAGACGCGGTCGTAGGCGTCGAAGTAGGTTTCGCTCTTGATCAGACAGGCGCGTCCGAGATGGTAAAAGCGCAGCAAGCTCGACCCGTGCAGCCCCTCCTCGAGCGCGCGCAAGAACGTCTGCCACTCCTGGATGGCGACTGGCACGCCGGCCTCGCGCAGGCCATAGAACAGATCGATAAACATGAACGTCAGGAGTCAGGAGTCAGGAGTCAGGAGTCAGGAGTCA
>JBEKBJ010000082.1:0-23550 GCA_050015455.1 Binatia bacterium | reverse complement strand
AAGGCCGTCGCACCGAGCGTGAGCAAGAGCATCACGGCCGTGCACATGGCGAACAACTGGTCCACCAGTGTCACCGGCACCAACGCCGCCTACTTCCAGATCAGCAATTGGCAGCTCGCGGCCGGCCGCGTCTTCAACGAGACCGAGGAGAAGGCGGGCAAGGCGGTGTGTGTGATCGGCGACACCGTGCGGCGGGAGCTCTATGGTAGACAGAACCCCGTGGGCGACAAATTGCGCATCAAGCAGTTCTCCTGCGAGGTCGTCGGGCTGCTCCAGGCGAAGGGTCAGGGGTCGATGGGAATGGACCAGGACAACACGGTGATCATGCCGCTGCGGACGGTGCAACGCAGGCTGGCCGGCAACCAGGACGTCAGCACGCTGCTGGTCTCGCTACAGGACGGAGTCTCGAGCGACAAGGTCAAGAACCAGATCGAGCAGCTGATGCGCGAGCGCCGAAGAATCGCCGAGAACGAGGACGACAACTTCAACGTGCTCGACACCAGGCAGATCGCGGAGACCCTCTCCGGCACGACCCGCGTCATGACGATGCTGTTGGGAGCCGTGGCCGCCGTGAGCCTGCTGGTCGGCGGCATCGGCATCATGAACATCATGCTCGTGTCGGTGACCGAGCGCACGCGGGAGATCGGCATCCGCCTGGCCATTGGGGCGCTGGAGCGGGAAGTACTGCTGCAGTTTCTGGTCGAGGCCGTCGTGCTGTCCGCGTTCGGCGGTTTCGTCGGCATCGTTGTGGCGACCCTGGCCTCGGTCGGACTCGCCCGCGTGATTCAGGTCCCCTACCTCTTCAACCTGCAGATCAACGTGCTCGCGTTCCTGTTTTCCGCCGCGATCGGCGTGATCTTCGGCTACTTCCCGGCCCGTCGCGCGGCACAACTCGATCCGATCGAGGCGTTGCGCCACGAGTAGCGCATCTCGTTAGCGTCAGTCTCAGGGTGCCTGCGTTACGCAACCCGTGAATGACTGCCTGGCGGGCCTCAACGGCTGCGGCACATAGCCGACTACGCCCTCCGGCTCCCACCGTCGGCTTTGCCTTGACAGCGTATGATAACGAAGAGTGTTTGATCCGCTGTCCGGCCAAACGTGCGGTGTGCGACTTGCCGGGATCCGTTGCAGCCGGACGGCGGATAAACGCCGTTGAACTGAAGCGCGTAGCACGACCGCCGCTGACTATGGGGTTTGTATCCGAGGGAGCGTTCGATCGGCCAACAATACGGAGGGACAACGCAGCCGGTCTTGGTGGCGGGGGTGGGGGTCAGGGTGTGGTGAGTAGGCGCGGAAGGCCTGCTGAGCGCGTGCGGACGCGCAGGTGTGCGTCACCACCGGCGTGGTCGTCAGAAAGCTTGAGAGCGGAGAGGGAGCCTCGGCCGGAGTCATGAGGTGTCATGCGGTCGTGGAGCCAGAATTTCCACGATGCGCATCCGTGCCCCGCAGATCGGACACGGCGCAAGCGGTGGCTCGGTATCGTGGTCGTCGAGAGTCTCGGGGTCGGTAGCGCGCGTCTCGATCGCCTCGTGAGAGGGCGTGGCCGCTGCCACGCCGAGCAGCTCGCGGCACCGAGTCAGCTTCCGCTCTCGATGCCGGTTAGCCAAGATCCCATAGTGCCGGATGCGCATGAAGCCACGCGGAACGACGTGCAGGAGGAAGCGACGCAGGAACTCCGCGACGGGGAGCGTCATCTCCTTCTGAGTGTCGCGATCGGCGTAGTCCTTGCGCACAAAACGCACGATGCCATCGCCAATGAACAGCAGCCGGCGGTTGGCGATCGCCACGCGGTGCGTGTAGCGGCTCAGATACTTCAATACGCGCTCAGGTCCGCCGAACGGTGGCTTGGCGTAAACCACCCATTTGGTGTGCTGCAGCGTGGTGAGCAGACGGTCCCAGGGTTCGCAGTCGGCAAGTCCCGCACACTGGCCGATGAATCGCAATTTTGCGCGCCGGCGTAAACGTGCCAGCGCAGCGAGGTACTTGCCGCGAAACACCTTGCTCATGGCTTTGACGGGGAACAGAAACGGCCGGCGGCGGCGCCTGCGACGCACAGAGACCCAGTGCGATTGATCCGAGCTGAGGCCGCCTCCCGTCACCACACAATGCACGTGGACGTGCTTGGTGAGGTTCTGGCCCCAGGTGTGCAGCACCATGGTGATGCCCGGTTCACCCCCAAGGTGCTTGGGATCGCGAGCGAAGGTGAGCAGCGTCGTCGCCGCCGCCCGGAACAGGAGCCCGTATAGCTCACTCGGGTTGACGCGAATCAGCGCGTTGAGCGCGTGCGGCAAGGTGAAGATGACGTGGAAGTAGTCGACGGGCAGGAGCATCGCCTGTTCGGCCGCCATCCACTTCGCTCGCGCCGTTCCTTGGCACTTGGGACAATTGCGATTGCGGCAAGAGTTGTAGGCGATGCGCTTGTGCCCACAGACATCGCAGCCTTCGACGTGCCCACCGAGCGCTGCGGTGCGACAGCGGGCGATGGCACGCAGCACCTGACGCTGTGCCGGCGAGGTCGGATGGGTGCGCAGGAACTCGGCTCCGTAAGCACGCACTGCGTCAGCGACCTCGTAGCGCGGTCGCTCTGCTGCCGCCGTCGCCGTCCCAGACGACGGGCCGTGCATCACCTACGCAGGCGTGACGGGAGCGAGCGTCAGCTTGTCCAGCGGGGAGGCCAGCTCAGCGATGCGGTGCCGCGTCACGTGCAGGTAGCGCGCGGTGGTCTTGAGATGCCCATGGCCGAGCAAGCGCTGGATGGTCACCACGTCGGTGCCACCGTCCATCAGATGTGTCGCGAATGCATGACGCAGGGCATGAATCCCGCCGTTCTTGCGGATTCCCGCTCGCGCCCTGGCTGCGTAGTAGATGCGCAACGCAGTGGCGGTCGCCATCGGCGCGTCCTTTCGGCGCTGAGGAAACAACCACTCGGTCGGGCGGTAGATCCGGTAGTACTGCCGCAGCTCTTCGAGTAAGCGCTGGGAGAGCAGCGTGTAGCGATCTCTCTTCCCCTTGCCCTGTTGGACGCGGATCAGCATCCGTTGCGAATCGATGTCCGTCACCCGCAGGTGCACGACCTCGCCCGCGCGCAGGCCCGCCGCGTAGGTCGTCATCAACAACAGCCGATGCTTGAGATTCGACGCGGCGCCAAGCAGTCGTGTCACTTCCTTAAGGCTGAGGATCGCGGGTAGCTTGTGCGCCTCCTTTGGCAGCGGGATGGAAAACTCGCTACGCCTGCGCCTCAGCGTGACCTCATAGAAAAAGCGCAGTGCGCAAGCCGCTTGACGGCACGTGGCCGACGCAAGCCGGCGCTCCTCGATGAGATGGCACAGATACCGTTGTACGTCGCGATCGGTGAGTTCGTCGGGCGAGCGGTGATGGTACCTCGCCAGATCGGTCACGGCACGCAGGTACGCCCGGCGCGTGTGCGCCGACCGCCCGCGCACCACGAGATCCTGCTCCATCCGTGTGCGGAGACTACCCATCCTGACCTCCCTTCGGTTGGGGTCGCGCCAACCAGGCACGACCACGTGAAAGGCCGAGTCTGCCGCACACACTCAGTCAGATGGAATGAGGATCAACGAAGAAAAGGCATTCAACCTCCTTCTTCCCGGGAGGGGCGGACATTCTCACTGAGCAGTTGGAAGGCGGACAGAATCACTGAGCTACAACATTCGAACGTGCCGCGTCGCCGCCGGATTCGGGGTAGGTGATGGGGCTGGATGGCTGGCGTGCCGGTGCGGGGCGGACGTGTGCAGCGCGTCAGCCCACCAGCCAATTACGGATCCGCTCGTACACTGCGGGCTGGCTTAGCAGGTCGAGGTGGCCCGTGTCGTACGCGATCCACTGGTTTGGCTCCGGAAACGCGAGCGCGAAGCGCGGATCGTCATGGCGCCCGAGCGCGCTCGCGAGGGGCACGAGCCCGTCGCCGAGCAGACGAGCGCCGAGGCCGCCCGCCGACTTCCCGGTCGTCGCGGCGATCGCATAGCACCGCACGCCCTCGGGCAGCGGAACGGGGCGACGCGGGTCCTCGCCGTACGCGAACCGGTTGCGCCCCTGCCAGTCCTCGTCCAGCACGCTGCCGTGGCGCAGATCCGTGATCCCGGCGCTGCGGATCTTGCCGAGGCGCGCAAATGGCGCGGTAAACGGTGTCTTCTCTAGCAGGAGGTGAATCCAGTGTCCGCCGCGCTCGAGCGGCGCGCCGTGGTGCGGCGTACCAAGGAAGACGAGCTTACACAGCTTGCGCGGCCAGTCGTGGGTTGCAGCCGTGCCGGTGTAATGCGCGCTGCGCGCCACCAGCCCGCCCATGCTATGCGCGACGATGACGAGTTCCTCGAGCGGCACCGGCCATGCCGCGACAAGCGCGTCGAGCATCGTGGCGAATGCCTGCCCGTTGGTGGAAGTGTGCAGGCCGGTGTTGTAGTGCAAATAAATGGGCGTGAACAGCAGATCGCGAGCGAGCGCGGCGCCGTGTTCGTGCCCTTTGCGCTCCCACTGCAGATCGTTCATGCACAGGCCGTGCACAAGCACGACGACCTTTCCGCTCGGCAACGGAATGGCCGCGGCGAGCCCTTCCTGCGTGAGTTCGAGCGGTTTGCCGTCCCGGCGCAGCTGCATGGCGATCGCCAGCGGATTACCGGTCTCGGCGAGGTAGTCGCCCAACACGCCATTCAGCGCCGCAACCAGGGCTTCGCGCGCAGGCGGTGAACCCATCTCACCCAGCATCGGGCCGAGTTGCGCGAGAACCGCATCAATGCCACCGCCCACGGCGCGCGTGACCCCGCGGATGCTCTTGTAAACGAGCCCGGTGATGCCATTCAGGGCGCCCGTCACGACCGGGCCGCCGAGCCCGGCCGGCGCACCCGCGATGCGGGTATGCAACGCCTCCACCAGATCGGTCAGACCCGTGGTCGCGTCGATCGCCATCCGGCTGACGCCGCGGAGGTCGGTGACCTGGTTGCGCCTTTTCGAGGTCATAGCGGCATCGCAGCCGGGAGTGTCCGCCTTTGCCCCGTTGAGCGCAATCGAGGCTGCGGGAAGGAAGAGACTTCGTTTCAGGGCTACACCCAACCAACTTGGCATTTGCTTGAGTGGGGTGGAAGATACAAATTAGAAACAAGTCCAACAAGGACATCAAAGCGGTGTGGGTGTACTACGAGCTGCTAGACAATCAACTTGCCGAGACGCTTGCCTCGGGAACCACCGCGCAGCGGTTTAGTTCAACGTCCTGTACCAGCGGCGCCGGCTCCAACCGGCCGTGGTGCGCGATGCTCTGTGTCCTGCCGCTTCTTCGGCCGTGGTCATCTCGGCGACGCGGCGGTAGGCCAGTTTGAGTTAACCGAACAACACTTCTTGGCGACCACTAGGGAACGGGTTCATCTATTTTGCGCTCCGGAAGTGAGAGCGTCGCGTAGTCGACATATTTGTCTGTGTAACCCAAGACCTTCAGCACCGTCCGATGGAACAATGTCTGGGTTGTATTCCAGTGCTGAATGTCTTCGGGCCTCTTAAGTACGTTGCCGTGAGCTGGACGGTGCCGCACGTCCAACGCTGCCTGTTCCCGCTTTCCAATAGCAAGGCCGATGTCTGTAAAAAAAGCTTTCACCCTGTCGCCGCCACTCATCCGGTAGGCGTTTTCGAGCACCCTAAGAATCTCCTTGCCGCGAGACTCCCCGGTCAGCTTGCATTGGAGAGTTGCCATTTCGGGTGCGACCAACCCGTCAAACCGTTCCTTCGTCATGTAGAGGCCAGTCGTGGAGGAACGCTTCGACCCGTGCCATGCCGCGATCAACCGTTCGATGGCCGCCGTCGCCAAGAGGATGTTGGGACCCAGGGGCGATCGTTCCGCGATCCAGAATTGCCATAGCGCTTCATCGAGAGCGAGTTCTTGACGGAGGCGCATGTAGTTGGGCACGAGTGAACCCAAGAGTTGCTCAGCGCGAGCAGAGAATCCGCTCTCATCATGAAGGCGGACAGGCGGGAAAGACGCCCGTCTGCACAGCTCTGGGATCCCATTCCCCCACGGTGAACAGCTGACCACGCGAACGACCCGCCCAGTATGGAAGGAGGTCTCCCCAACGAGCAGCAGTTGACGCCCGAACACAAAAGAAACGATCTCCGCCAGAGCTGCACGCACATCTGATGGGGGAATACCTCCCCATGAGGAACGATACTCGAACTGCAGGCACCGCGACCATTTCGGCGCACACTTCTCGGGCACCAGTCCAACGGCCGCCGTGTGATTCCCTACAGTAACAAGCACGTAGTCGTGCCTGTGGGACTCTTGTGGCCGAAGCGTTCGATCAGCTTCTGGTCGCAGGCCCGAATCCGCCGCCGCGGTGCGGTGCCGGTCGTAACACTTATCAAAACTACGCCTGGTGGTCCGGTAGAAGCTGAGCGTGTCGGAGGGGCCGTTCAAGTACCACTCGCAAAGAATGCCCGGCTCCACATCTTCCAGTTCTACGGAAATGCTCCCTACGCTCGTCATGCGGCAGGTGAAGTGCTCCACGGACCGGGCTAGATCGTATTGCCTTTCCAGGGAAACAGGCAGGACACCCGTCAGCCGATAACGCCCCCCCACCGCGTCTGTTCCTTCGATCCTTTCTCCTTCCACGACTGCGCCCGGAACATGCTCGCCAAAATACTCGCGGCCTATGTCGCCGGACCCAAGGCCACGGCTGCCGCGGACTTCAACAATTATGTCGTACTGTGAATCACGTTCCACTCGGATATTCGTGGACTGAGCAGGGAGGCAGCTGGCGGCCGTGATCGTGGTGATCTCGCGGCCGGGAAAAAGAAAATCCCACTCAAAATCCGCCGCGGCAAGCTCAAGTGATGTAGGCTCGCGATCACGCCCCGCGCTCATGAGCCTTTCATACACCACGAACGGTGCCGTTCCCAAAGAGTCGGATGACACCGGTTCTTGGGCACTCCGGCGCTCCGCCGGCTAATCAATCTTATTCAAGATAAAACCGGTTACCTCATACGATCCATTCGGAGTCCAGATCGCAATCAGTGTCGGAGACTTTTGAGGAGCCAGCCATGGCCACAGCCGAGACTAGCGGCATCACGGCGACGCGTCTTCGGACGCTGAGAACTTATCGTTTTCCAGGAGCCTACTCACAAGCAAAGCCCGGACGGTCTCATCGCTCCAGAGAAGCCGCTCGGGTTTGCCCTTCTCGATGGTGTGCCTCTTCCGGCGCACGGCGGCGTTCTTCGCCAGAGGCACAAGTTTATGGCCGGGTTTTTCACTCGCTATGGTGCAATCGCGAATGAGAAGATCGACCCACCCTTCCTCATCCCGGATCACCTCGGCAACGACCACGCGGTCGCCGACATTCACGGCGCGGCCCCGGTGGCGCCTGGGCTTTTGCCATACGCCCTCGCTCCAGCGAATGACGTCCGCCTTGATAAACCCGCTGCCGCAACGAATCCATTCCGCCGCCATCCTTATCCGCCACCTCTCCTGGGATCGCCCGGCAGGCGTTCGTCTGAGGCTCTCAGCCTTTCGATCGCATCACTCATGGCAGTCCATACCAGGTGCCCTTGCGGGCGCCGTGCTGCTTGAGGTGGCCAAGCGCTACCAGCCGCCGGAAATGTTCCTTGAGCGTGTTCCGGCTCGCGCCGGTGACGCGGATCATGTCGCCGATCGTCACGCGGCCATGCTGGCGCGCGTGATCGACGATCTGCACGGCCAGCTCGGGCAAGGCGGCAATGATAATCTTCTCCCGTTCCACCTTCGCCGCGAGGCGCCGCTTTTGTTGCTGCAGGGCGCGCAGAAAGAAGAGAAGCCACGGCTGCCAGTTCGGCGCCGCAGTGCGGATCGTGCCCTGCGTCTGGCGCAGCGCGAGGTAATAGCCTTCCTTGCTGTGCTCGATCACGCTCTCCAGCGAGCTGTAGGGCACATAGGCATAGCCGGCCTGCAGCAAGAGGATCGCGGTCAGGATGCGGCTCAGGCGGCCGTTGCCATCCTGGAAGGGATGGATCTCCAGAAACACCACGATGAACACGCCGATGACCAGCAGCGGATGCAGGCGACCAAGCGTGCGCGCCTCATTCAGCCAGGCTACCAGCTCGGCCATGAGGCGCGGCGTGTCGAAGGGCGTTGCCGTCTCGAAGACAACGCCGATCTGCTGGCCGGCTTCATCGAACGCGGCAACGCTGTTGGACGTCGTCTTGTATGCGCCCCGGTGATAATCGTCCTTGTCGCTGTAGGACAAGAGATCCCGGTGCAGTTGCCTGATATGGTTCTCTGTGACCGGGATGTCTGCCCAGGACTGGAAAACGGTCTCCATGACCTTCGCATAGCCCGCCACTTCCTGCTCGTCTCTGGTCGCGAAGGACTGGATCTGCAAGTTGCTGAGAAGGCGCTCAACTTCGCGATCGCTGAGCTTGCTGCCCTCGATGCGGGTGGACGACCCGATGCTCTCAATGGTCGCGACGCGACGGAGGGCATTCAGGCGCTCAGGCGCGAGTGTGCCGAAGGCGCGCCAGGCCCCCTTGAATTCGTCAATCTCAGCGATCAGCGTCAGAAATTCTGGTGTGATCTGAAGGGTGTCGATAGTGAGCATTGGAACCTTCCAGCCATATGTTCACCCATAAACACCCAAAAATCAACATCCAAAAGCACATCCACAACCATCCATATTCCCAGCGAGTCTGGGCCGGACGCGCGCTCGGAAATTTACACACTGACTTACACACTTTCACATTTTCTGAAAATATCATCAGGAAAATCGAGATGTTAGCGTCATGCAAAAGGGACTTAAAATCCTGTGGGGGGTTTCCCCCGTACGGGTTCGATCCCCGTCCCCGGCATTGATGTTTCAGCGGCCTAGCCGCTTATGAAAGTACGCAATGTCAAGCGGGGATTGGTAGCCAGCACAAAGCGAAGAGAGAGCGAAGCGCGCTCCACCCCAGATCAGGGCACTGCTCCCCTGTCGCTTTATGGCACACTGCGACAGGCGGTATGCAGCGCTCAATCCGGCTTTACTTGGGCTTAAATTCGCGGGCGCGCTTCCGCGCCTCCGCGATCTCCGTGGGCGTCATCGCGGCGGCACACTTGTCGCGGCGCTGGATGGCCTCCTCACGCCCTTCTGCCTTGGACAACCCGGCAGCCGCGAGGTCGTACCACTTGTGCGCCTCCACATAGTCCAGCGGGACACCCTGGCCTGTGTCGTACAAGACGCCGAGGCTGTACTGGGCGCTGGCATCGCCTTGGTCGGCAAGCGGTTCATAGAGCCGCAATGCGGTCGCGTAATCGCCGTGCTCTTGGGCTGAAAGCGCGTCCTCGAATGATCCGGCAACGGCGGTTCCTGCAACCGTCAACACCATGAGCCACACGGCCAGCATTCTGCGAAGCATCGGCAAGACCACCTCCGACTTAGACTCTCGCACTCTGTCGTAGAGAACAGTGGGAAGGTCAAACGAACCCCCCGGCGGTCGCTGTCGCAACATCGCACCGGGTACCCGCCCCTGAGCCTGAACGTTGTTCACGCGAAGGTGCTGAGATTGTCGCCTGCGGCAGAACTTGATATTCAGTGCGACAGTCAATGATTGCGAAGCATGCCGACGGCACTGCACACGGGTGCTTACCGGCGGAGATTATGAACATTCGATGTATGTCCAGACCCTGGCAAAGGAGCAGCTGATGTGAGTGGGTCGGCCCATCACCCACCGTCGACGGTCCCGATCCAGTGGTGGAGGCGGGGCGCAGCCGAGAGTCGCAGTAGCGGCGAGCGGTCGCCACCTCCGGGAGGGGGTCGCCGCAATTGTCTCGCGTTCAGTGTCCTCGCGATCCCGGTAGTCTTGATTCTCGTGCTGGGGTGGACCCAGCGGTGGATGTCCGATGACGGCTTCATCAGCGTCCGCGTGGTGCACCAGATTTTCGCCGGCAACGGGCCCGTGTTCAACGCAGGCGAGCGCGTCGAGGCGACGACTAGCCCACTCTGGCTGCTGTCTCTGGTGGTCGGCAGGGTTCTCTTCTTCCGGCTTCCCGTCGAGTGGATCGCCGTCCTGCTGGGCATGTCGACGACGGTCGCCGCCGTCGCGCTCACGCTCTTAGGCGCGGCGCGTGTCCATCGCACGTGGCGGCTGCTTCCCATCGGCATAGTCGCCTATGTTGTGCTGCCGCCAGCGGCGGCGTTCGCGACCGCCGGCCTCGAGACGGGCCTAACCCTCCTGTGGATAGTCGGGTGGTTCCTGTTGCTGCTACGCGCTAGCGATCAGCCCCAGAGCCGCGCCGTCATCGTCGCTGCCTTCACCCTCGGGCTCGGCCCGCTTATCCGCCCTGACCTCGCGGTGATGAGTGTGCTAGGCGGCGTGACGCTGGCGGTGCTCAGTCGGCCGACGGGCCGTCGGTCGTGCATCGCGATCATCACGTGGGCGCTTGTCTTGCCGGCGACCTACGAGTTGTTCCGGATGTGTTACTACGGGAACCTGCTACCCAATCCCGCGTATGCGAAAGAGGCGACCGCGTCAAACTGGACACAGGGTTGGGAATACCTGAAGGACTTCAATCGACCGTACTGGCTATGGGTGCCGGCCCTTGTGTGCATGGTTGCTGCAGCCGTAACGTGGGGACACGTGCGGGGGGCCATGCGTCGCCTGGTGCTTGCGACACCGGCCGCGGCCGGCTTGGTGTACGGCTTCTTCATTGTCCGCGGCGGCGGCGACTTCATGCACGCACGGATGCTCCTCCCGGCCGTGTTCGCTTTGCAGCTGCCAGTCGCGGCCGTGCCGCTTCGGCGCAGCACCTTCGCTTTGCTGGCGATTACCGTGCTGTGGGCAGCCGTCCCGCTCGCTGCAGGTGGACCCCCGTACAGCGGGATTGGGCCGCAGGGCATCGCCAACGAACGCGCCTACTACACGAATAAGCTGGGGAACCCCGTCACGCTCGACGACTACGCGTCAAAGCTACTCGTTTCTGTCGGGCGCGGCGCCAGGTTGCGTTCGCAAAGCGGCCAACGGTTCGTTGAGCAGTTCTCGCTGAGCGGGTCGTCGGTTATCCAGCCATTGGATCCTCGCGCCCCGGCGTTCGTCCAGCGCGGTGTCTACGCGATAGGTACGATCGGAATGGCAAGCGTGGCCGCTGGTACCGACGTGTACATTGCCGATAGCTTTGGGTTGGCAAGCCCGATAGGGTCGCGACTCGAGGTCACCAACCGCAGGCGGCCTGGACATGAGAAGGTTCTCCCGTCGAGCTGGATTTTTGCGATGTTCGGCGATCCCCGCGCACCGGCACCCTGGGGCGTTTCGACAAATCAGATTAGTGACGCCCGCAAGGCGCTCGGCTGCGCGGCGATCCAGCAGATGCTCCAACGAGGGCGGGAGCCGCTAACTCTGCGCCGCATGGCGCTCAATGTCGCGGAGTCGTTCACGGCGTTCAATACCAGGATCGATCCCGACCCCGCCAAGGAGCTGCAGCGCTGCTCCCGCTGAAGCCGCCGGCCAGCCCCGCTCGCAGCTCGGTGACGATGGAGAGCCCGACCGTAAGTAACGCTCGTACTCAAGTGGGCCACCTTGGCGTACACCGGCATGGAAAAGAATGGGCCGGTGTCCGCGACTCCGTCAGGGGGGCCGCTCGGGGCACTCAACGCTGAAAGAATGCTTTGGCGCGGGCGAGATCGCTCTCAGTAATCGCACCCGCCTGCTGCAAGTGCTCCAACAGCACGCGCACTTTGAGCAGGCTGTGCAGGCGCAGGCCTGCGGTGGCCAGGGCTTGTAGGTCCGCCTGCTCGCGGTCGACGACGACGAGGATATCTTCGATCACCAGGCCGGCCTCACGCAACGGCGCGATCGCCTCCAGCTTGGCTCCACCGGTGGTGATCACGTCATCGATGACCAACGCCCGGTGGCCCGCCTGAAATACGCCTTCGACCTGTCGGCGCGTCCCGTACGCCTTCGCCTCTTTGCGCGGATAGATCAGTGGGCAGCCGCTCTCCAGCGACATGGCAACCGCGATGGGTAGGCCGGTGTACGGAATCCCCGCCAGACAGTCGAACCGAAGCGCGGCAGCACACGCCAGCATCGCGCGCGCCACGCGCCGGAGCACCGCCGGATGTCCGACGAGCACGCGCAGATCGATGTAGAACGGCGAATGCCGCCCGTCCTTGAGCACGAAATCCCCGAAGCGAACCGCGCCAATCCGGTGCAGCTCAAAGGCAAGGGACTGGCTCTCGGACATGGTTTACTCGCGCGCCATTCCCACAGCGCCGTTCGCCTTGTCAGGCGCTAGCGCCGCCTGCGGTGGCGCAGCAGACGCAGGACGAAAGGAAATGCCAGGGCGACAATCGCGCTCGGGTCCGCGCCGGCGCGCGCGCCGGGGTCGATACCGCAGCTGCACCCACCGCCGCCGCCGCCGCCGGCAGCGTGGGTCGGGGACCCGCCCGGCGTTTGCGTGGCACCGGTCGGAGTGGGCGTCGCGGTGCGAACCGCGGTTCCGGTCGGGGTGGGCGTGGCACTCGATACACTGGCCGGAGTGGTCGGCGTAAGCGTCCAGGTTGCCGTCGGCGTGGAGGTCGGGGCAACGGTCAGGGTCGGGGTGAAGGTCGGCATAACAGTCGGGGTCGGGGTGGAGGTCAACGCAGGTGAGGACGTCCAGCTTGGGGTCGACGTGATGGTCGCTGTGGGGCTCGACGTGGGCGTATCCGTAGGAGTCGGCGTCTCGGTCGGTGCAGTGTTGGTGGGCGTTGGTGTCTCGGTATCCGTCGGCGACGCCGTGTTGGTGAACGTCGGCGTCGGGGGGTTGGGAGCAGCAAAGATCTGGCTGGCGCCGTTGGCACCGTCGCTCACCAGGTTGGTTGCCGTCGACTCAAAGACGATCGTTGACCCATCGCCGCTGATCTGAGGACTGATGCTATTGAGGTTCCCGTCCTCGCCACTGGGCGAAACGCTCACGAGGACCGCCGGACGCACGATTCCGTCGGTGAAGTCGACGACGAAGATCTGCGACTTTCCATTTGTCGGCGGATTCACCAAGTTGTCATCGGTGGATTGGAACGCCACGAAGCGGCCGTCGGCACTGATGCTGGGATGCTGACTTGGACCATTCTCGCCTTGGCTGATGCGCAGCGTTACGCCGAACAGTCGGTCACGGACGAACACGTCCGTCGCATGGTTATCGTCAACTTCAACGAGATTCGATGCGTCCGACGCGAAGGCGACAAAGCGACCGTCGTAGCTGAGACTCGGGGGCCAGGCTTGGCTGGGGCCGCTCGTCGTAGCGCCGGAGATCGGCACGCTCACCAGCTCCGTCGTCTGCGGATCGGCACAGAGATCACGCGCGAACACGTCCCTGAACGCGCTGGTGTAATTCTTCACCAGGGTGTCGGCGGCCGAGTAAAACGCAACGACGCAGCCGTTCCCGCTGATCGCCGCGCCGGCGCTGTCCGCGGGAGCGGGGTCTCCAGCCCCGGCACCAACGGTCACGACACTGACCAGAGTATTCTGGCCGCTGGTGCGATCGTGGACATATACCTGGGCATGCTGGTCCTCATTTGTCACCGTGCCTTCCAGGTAAGGGGCCGAGGACGTGAACGCGACGAGGTTGCCGTCTGCGCTGAGGCTCGGCGGCTCATCCTTGTCGGCCCATCCACCGCCCTCGAAGTTGTCACCGACCTGGTCTGCGAAGGTCAGGCCTTCGAGTCTTCCGGAGGCCCGATCAAAGGCGAAGATGTCGTTGGTGTTGTTCGCATCGGCGGGGGTAGGCTGCGGCAGCAGGTTGTTCGCGGCTGAGGCGAAGGCGACCACTTGGCCATCATTGCCGGCCGAACAGAGCGCCGGCACACACGCATTCAGCGCGGGCGGGAAGCTCTGCCAGTTCGGCTCGGGGGTCGGTGGAATGCGCGTCGTCGTGCCTGCGCTGCGGTCACGCACGAAGACGTTGAACTGTGTGTTGGTGCCGCTGGCGAGATTGGAGGCGATGGACTTGAACGCCACGATGCAGCCATCGCCATCCACCGCCGGGACTTCGCTGTCGCCGTTCGCCGGCGTACCGTCACTGGCACGGCTGACCAGCTCGATGCTCGTGCTGCAGCTGCCCGCGAGGGCTGGCGGCGCCCCAAACACGTTTACCAGCGCGAGCAACAGACCCGCCGCCCGGATGACGAACAAGTGCGTGCACGGCCCAGCGTCCCAAGGGCATCCTGTGCGCCACAAACGGCATCGCCGCATCCTCGTGCCTCCTCGACGGAGTTCGCATATCACAACAGAGCAAGCAGCGACAATGGCGCATGGAGCAAAATGCCTGATGGCGTACGGCATGTGGCGTATCGATCTCATCGCCGTAAAACTCTCGCCACAAGCCACGGGCCATAAGCCATCTGCGATACGCGATCACTTGATCAATTTCTGTATCGCCTTGAATTCGGCGGCAGCAGCGGTCTTCACCCATTCAAGGCAGGCCATCTCCACCGTCGTGGGCACGGCCCCCGAACCGATCATCTTCTCCCACCCGACGCGGTAGTCGTTTTCGAAGCGCGACGAAATGGCGTCGAACGGCACGTGCACGCGATAGCCCCGTTCCAGCAGATCGTGCGTGGTCTGGTTGACACAGGCATGTGCCTCCACTCCACAGACGACAATCTCCTTGCGCGCGATCTCGCTTAGCCGGGCGGCAAAGCGCGGCTCGCCGCAGCAGCTCAGCGAGACCTTCTCAATGGGTTCGAGGCCGGGCGGAAAGAGTTCACTCACCTCGCGCATGAGGTGGCCGAGGCCTTTCGGATATTGCTCGGTTGCCAAGATCGGCACGCCGAGAATCTTGGCGGCTTCGATCAGTCGGCACACGCCGCGCAGCAGTCGATCGTGCTCTAAGGTCCGCCCACGATACGCCTCCTGCACATCGATCACCAACAGCGAGCTCTGGGTCCGATCGAGGATTCGTATGTGGGTCATGGCTTACAGGTTTCCGGCTGATCGCTCATGGCGTATGGCGGATCGGCGACTTCCTATATGCCATCAGCCGGGGGCCGGCAACTTTTCTCATCAGCCGGTGGCGGCTTTGCGAATTTCGAGCCTGTGTACCGCATCAGAAGCAAGCCACCGATCGCCAGCGCCACGCTGAACCATTGCGCCGTGGTTAGGCCGGCCAGCCAGACAGGATTGCGGCGTACGAACTCCACCAGGAAACGCACCACCGCGGCGAGAATGAAGTAGCGCGCGCTCGCATCGCCCACCGGTGCAGGCTGATATCGCCGCCGCCACAGGTATACGAAAATGGCGACGCAAGCGAGCGTCTCATAGATCGGCGTGGGGTGCACGTATTCCGTCGTCGGCACCACGCCCTGCGGGTAGCTCATGCCCCACGGCAGGGTGGTGGGGGTGCCGTAGTCGCCGTCACCCGCAAGCTGACAGCCGATCCGGCCTATGCCCTGCCCCAACGCCAACGCCGGGGCGATCAGGTCGGCCAACAACAGGAACGGCAAGCCGCGGCGGCACGTCAGCATCCACAACGCCACGATGCCGCCGATCAAGCCTCCGTACCACACCCAGCCGCTCGAGGTGAGCAGGAATCCGATGGGATCATCGGTGAACAGATCCCAGGCGCTTGGAATCAAGAAGAGACGTGCTCCGACCCAGCCGCCGATGTAGACATACAGGGTCATGTCGTATGCTAGATCGACCTCGAAGCCGCGACGCAGCAGATCGCTGCGGACTACCAAGAACGCTGCGAAAAAGCCGGCAAACGCCATCACCCAGAAACTGGAGACGGGCACGGTGCCGAGGTGGAAGAGAACGGGACGCATCAGCAACTCAGTGAGAGCGTAGGTTAGCCCACGCTCCACGCTCCGCGCTGCACGCGCTACGCTCCCACGACGTTATAGCCGCCGTCGGCATGCAACACCTCGCCGGTGACGGCGCTGCCGAGGTCGCTGCAAAGGTAGACGGCGGTAGCGGCGACCTCCTCCGGCCGGATATTGCGGCGCAGCGGCGCGCGCTCGGCGTGGTGATGCAGCATGTCTTTGAATCCGGTAATCCCCGCCGACGACAGTGTGCGGATCGGACCAGCCGAGATCGCGTTCACCCTGATCCCCTGCGGCCCCAGATCCCAGGCGAGATAGCGCACGCTGGCCTCCAGCGCCGCCTTGGCGATGCCCATGACATTGTAGTTCGGCAGCACCTTCTCGGCACCGAAGTACGTCAGCGTCAGCAGCGATCCGCCCGCCGGCATCAGGGGCTCGGCAGAGCGGGCGATGGCAATCAGTGAATACGCGCTGACGTCGAGGGCCAGCTGAAAACCGGCGCGTGATGTGTGGAGGAAGCGCCCCTTGAGTTCCTCGCGCAACGCGAAGGCCACGGCGTGGATGACGATGTCGACCCGGCCCCAGCGCTCACGCAGGGTCCCGAAAGCGGCGGCGATCTCGTCATCTTTGGTGACGTCGCACGACAGCACGAGATCCACGCCGAGCGAGTGTGCCAGCGGCCGCACACGCTTCTCGATGGCCTCGCCGGCGTAAGTCAATGCCAGCTCCGCCCCTTCACGCTGCAACGCCTGCGCGATGGCCCACGCAATACTGTGATCGTTGGCGACACCGACTACGAGCGCCTTCTTCTGATCGAGCAGAGGCATGTCGGTCACTTAGCATAAAGAGAGGGTTCGAGGGATCAAGGGAGGTTCCTTTCGCCCCCGCCAGGACCAGTGCCGGGTGCGGGCACCCGTCTTGGCAATGGCTTCTGTACCCTATACTACTGCGAGCATGGATCGCGTCAGTCGGATCGAAACCAGCTTGCGGGAAGCGCTGGCGCCGCAACGCATCGAGTTCATCGACGAGAGCGTGCTGCACGCCGGACACGCCGGCGCCGCCGAAGGCGGCGGACATTTCCGCGTGCTCATCGTTTCGGATCACTTTCGCGCACACGATGTGGTCACACGCCAACGCATGGCGTACGCGGCCCTCGGTGAGGCCATGAAATCCGAAATCCACGCTTTGGCGCTGCGCAGACTTACGCCGGAAGAGTGGGAACGTCAGCGGGTATGACGTGAGCCCTGAAAGGGCCAGACCCCAGACCCAGAGCCAATCAAGTATGCCTCCCATAGCCGCTGGTTGCCTCGTCGCGCAAGAAGTCGACGGCCGCGTCGACGTGCTGTTGGTGCACGCGCGCCGTGCCGGCTTTCGGAGACCACTGTTCGGGATTCCCAAGGGACTGGTTGAGGGCGATGAGAAGTTGGAGGCCTGTGCCTGCCGTGAGACCCTGGAGGAAACCGGCTTGCGCGTACAGATCCGCGGGTCGCTCGGCAGCGTACGGCAGAAGTCCGGAAAAGTCGTGCACGCCTTCTGGGCCACGCTAGACACTTCCAGCCCAGCAGCCATCGACGAGCATGGCCGCTGTCTCGCACACGATTGGGAAAATGACATCTGTCGGTTCTACCCGCTCGAGGAAGCGTACAAGATTATGATCCCGGCACAGCGCGAGTTCCTTGACCGACTCAAGAAGGTGCTGCGTGCTGAGGCCTAACCCTTACCTCTTACTTCTCACCTCTTACCAGCAGTCAGAAGTGAGGAGTGCCGCCCTAACCCGAACCCCTCAGAGCATCTTTACAGGTACTTCAACCAGCCACGTTGATTCAGCTCGTCGGTGACCTTGCGCACGTCCTGGGCGCGGTCGCGTGCGCAGATGAGCAGAGCATCCGCACTGTCGACGACAATGAGGTCAGTCACGCCCACCAGCGCCACCAAGCGCTCCGGGCTGTAGACGATGGAATTCTTCGATGCCACCGCGAGAACCTTGCCGGTCACCGCGTTCCCAGCGCGATCGCAGCCCCAAATGTCGGGCATCGCGATCCAACTTCCGACATCGTTCCAGCCGAACTTCGCCGGTACCACGGCGAGCCGCACGCCGCGGCTAGGCGCCGCCGTCATCGGCTGCATGATGCCGACGTCGACGGACACTGAGGGTAGAGAGCGGTACACCCCTGCGAGCCGTCGCTGACGTCGGACGGCCGATGTCGTTGTCCAGAAACCCTCGAAGGCACGGCGCACATCGGGCAAGTACTCCTGCAGTGCCCGCCGGAACACGCTTGCGCGCCACACGAACATCCCCGAGTTCCACAGATGCCGGCCACCTGCGAGGTAGCGGCGCGCCACCCTGGCGCTCGGCTTTTCATGAAAGCGGCGCACCCAGTACGTGGCGGGCGAGTGATGGCCGATGCGCTCGGCCACCTCGATGTAGCCGTAGGCTGTTTCCGGCCTTGTCGGCGTGATCCCCAGGGTTACGAGTGTATCGACGCGAGCCGCAAGGCTGCACGCCGCCCGCAGCGTGCGCCGCAGCGTCGCGCCGCTGTCGATGACGTGATCGGCCGGCACGACGGCCATGATGGCGTCGGGCTCGCGCGCCGCAATCCACTCCGCCGCCAGGGCGATGCAGGGAGCGGTGTTGCGGCCCATCGGCTCGACGAGCACGTGATTCGCCGGAAGATGCGGCAATTGGCGGCGCACCTCTTCGGCCTGCTCACGGTTGGTTACAATCAGCATGCGTGGCCACGCGAAAGCCGGCAGTAAGCGGAGGGCGGTGGCCTGCAGCAGCGTGTGCCGTCCGACAATCGGCAACAGCTGCTTGGGCAGACGCCGCCGGCTGCGCGGCCAGAAGCGCGTGCCTTGGCCGCCGGCCATTATCACGGCATAGCGTGGCAGCCGCTGAACTTTCGCAGGAGGGGACAGCGACATCCGCCGCATGATCGGCGGAGCCTGACCGAAAATCAACCCCGATCCGAAAGAAGGCGCGTGCGGGTTTTGCCGCCAGACAAGAATTTCGGATTGGGGTCAACTCTTCAGCGCACCCTGCCGCGTCGGTCCAGCACCGCGCCGTGCCTGCGGAGGGCCGCCGGGCGGGCCCAGCGCGCCCGTACTGACGCCCGCCCTTACTTCGGCATCTCCCGCGCCGCGGCGCGCAGCTCGTCGCGGAACTGCGGATGGGCGATTTCGATGAGGGCGGCGCCGCGCCCAGCGTGCGTAAGGCCGTTGAAATCGGCGACACCGTACTCGGTGACGACGTACTGTACGTGATGCCGCGGCGTCGTGACCGGCGTGCCGAGCTGAAGCTGCGGGACGATGGCCGAGATGGTCCGGCCTTGGACTTTCGCGGTGGCATGCAGGCAGATGGTGCTCTTGCCGCCTACGCTGTCGCGGGAACCAATGACGAACAGCTCTTGACCGCCAACGCCTGAATACTGTTGTGGTCCGTGGGTATCGGACATGACCTGCCCAGCTAGATCCACCGCCAGCGCGGCATTGATACTCACCATCTTGCGGTTGCGGCGGATGATGGCCGGGTCGTTCACCAGCGGCACCGGCAGTAGGCGGACCTCGGGGTTGTGATCCAACCAGCGGTAGAGGGCTCGGCTGCCTGCTGCGAAAGTGCCAACGGAAAAGCCGTCGTAGATCCCCTTGTCATTAGTGACCTTGCCCGCCTGGTGCAGATGCATGACGCCGTCGGTCAGCATCTCCGTGTGAATGCCGAAATCGCCCTTCTTTCCCTCGGCGAGCAGCTGGGCCACGATGTTCGGGATGGCGCCGATGCCGGTTTGCACGGTGGAGCCGTCCTCGATCAGCTGCTCGACGTAGTGGCCGATGGCGCGGTCCTCGTCCGTGAGCGGCGCATCGGGGAGCTCGAAAACGGGGCGGTCCGACTCCACGACGCAATCGATTTCGGAGATGTGAATGCGATTGCCACCGTAGGCGCTGAGCCCGAGAACGTACGGTATGCCAGGATTGGTTTCCCCGATCGCCAGCCGGTCCGGATCGCGCGCCGCTTCCATGAAGGCGTTGTACGTCGCCCCGGCATGGAGTCCGAAACTCATGTAGCCGTGCTCATCCATCGGGGAGAGAATCTCGGCCATCACGCGCGGGCACTGCGTGAGCGCGTAGCGCTCCCAGCCGAGGAAGTCTGCGGGTAGATACTCTATGTTAGCACCCATGGCCCTGAGCGCCCGTTCGATCGGGCCGTAGAAGCCGCTGATCGTGTGCACGCCGGGTTGCTGGAGGACCGGGTACGGCTCGAGTAATATCCCGCAAAACATCGAGAGGTTGTGGTAATCTGTGCGCTCCCCCAGGGCGTTGAGAAACCCGGTCGGCTGGCCGGTGATGAGCGGTACCGCCAGCGTATCCTCGGCCTGAATGAGATCCACAGCCTCACGCATGCTGCGGAGCTTGCTGCGATACAACGTCATTGGGTCGCCGTGCGTGCAGGTCATTCGTTAACTCCTTTGGCTTACTGTGAGCCCCATTGCTCACCTCTTTTTTTCGGCAAAAACAGCGTGTCTTCGAGGGCGTCTGAATTGTGGCGCCGCCCCTTTAACACGTTGCGCCACCGTGCCGCAAGTCGGCCAGCAACAGTCGGCCAACAAAAAAGCGGAGGCTGCGCCACCAGCCCGGGAAGGGATTGGAGACTTGGTCACGCTCGCCGCGGCGTTCTCCGCCCTCATCAGCGGGCAAGATAGGTAACCGCGATGCACTGCGTCAACGAGCCGCAGCCGCCAGCTGTCAGGTTTCGCCGTGCCATTTGCGTGCCTGTTCGACTGACGCCCGTCGCTATTGCTTGACGTCTCATGTATGCACTGTACACATGGCCTCGCAAGCGCTCTCCGAGATCCGATCCTCCGTGGTTTGGGCTACGGCATTTCTGGTCGTCACTCTCGTTCTCAGCGCGTGCCCGCCGCCGCGCCCGCCGGCGTCCTCCGCCGGCCACCTGAGGGCGAAACCGACCAGCACCCTCCCCCGACCGGCAGCAAGAGCCACTGCTGCGTTGGAGGAGAAACCCATCGGGGAGGCGCCCGAGTTGACGCCGCCACCCACGGCCGCACCGGCCAGCGAAGCGGCGCCCACGACGCTACCGACGCCGACGGCGACTGCTGAGGTCGAAGCTACTGCACCCGAACCGGAATCACTGCTGAAGGCCATCAGCCCCGGCACACCGCCGAACGTGGCTGCGGCATTGCGCCTGATCGAAGACGGGCGCCAGCAGATGCAGCAAGGGGCCTACGATGCCGCGCTCGACCGTTTTGAGCGCGCGGTCGCAATTGATCCGACCAGCGCCTATGGCTATTACTTCTTGGCACGAGTGCATCTCCTCAAGAAAGATTACGACCAGGCTATCGCCTTCGCCAGCCGAGCGGCCTCCCTTAGCGCGCACACCGATCGCGTCTCCCTGGGGCGCATCCGGAGCCTGGAAGGGGCGGCTTTCGAGGAGGTCGGGCGCTACCCCGATGCCCGCAAGGCGTATCAGCAGGCGGTCGAGGCGGACCCCAACAACTTGGCGGCGCAAGTCGGTCTGACGCGCCTGAGTTCCGGGGAGTGACGGAACGTGGAGAGTGTAGAGTGAAGCGTGGAGCGCAGCCCGATGCGCATTCTCGCCATCGATACCTCCTGTGACGACACTGCGGCGGCGGTCCTTGCCGACGGCGTGGTCCTGGCGAGCATCGTTGCCTCGCAGGATGATGTGCATCACCGTTACGGTGGTGTCGTCCCGGAATTGGCGTCGCGGTCGCACATCCGCAACATGGTTCCGGTGATCGAGGACACGCTGGGGCGGGCACACCTCACGCTCGACGACATCAACGGGGTCGCGGCCACGTACGGGCCGGGTCTTGTAGGCTCACTATTGGTGGGCTTGTCGACGGCGAAGGCGATCGCCTTCGCGCGACAGCTGCCGTTTGTGGGCGTGAATCATCTGGAAGGGCATTTGCTTTCGGTGCAGATCGAGGGCCACACCCCGTTTCCGTATGTTGCCTTACTGGTCTCGGGTGGCCACACGAGCCTGTACTACGCCGAGGACTGGGGCCGCTACCGCTTGCTGGGTGCGACCCGCGACGACGCCGCCGGCGAGGCATTCGACAAAGTGGCGAAGACCATGGGGCTCGGGTATCCGGGTGGCCGGGTGATCGACACCTTGGCGCGCCAGGGGGATGCGCGCGCCATTCGCTTCCCGCGCGCGCGCTTGAAGCCGGGGCGGGACGGCGTCCGGTTCGATTTCAGCTTCAGCGGCTTGAAGACCGCCGTCTGGCAGCATGTTCGGGATCATCCGATCGCAAGCGAGAGCGCGGCGGCGGACATCGCGGCGAGTTTCCAGGAGGCCGTGGTGGACATGCTGCTGGATACCACCTTCGCCGCCGCCCGCAGCGTCCAGTGCTCACAACTAGTGATTGCTGGCGGCGTCGCCGCCAACTCGCGTCTGCGGCAGCGGGCGCAGGAAGCGGCCGCCGAGTTCGGCGCCGGCACCAGCATCCCGCCGTTGCGCTACTGCACCGACAACGCCGCCATGATCGCCGTGGCGGCGCAGCGCCGGCTCAAGCGCGGCGAGTCGGACGCGCTCTCGCTCAATGCCGTCGCCGACTTGGAGTTGTAACCCGGGCGCGTCGGTACCGGCGCGGCGGCGTAGCGGTTGGGGAAGTAGGACCGTGCGCACGCCCGTGTATTCGATGGCGCAGCTACGGCAACTCCATCGCAACCATCTTCAGGCGGGGAATGTCCTCGAAGTCCTTCGGATTCGAGGTGAGCAGAGTGAGGTCGCGCTGAACGGCCTGTGCCGCAAGCCACACGTCGTTGACGCGAAAGTCCGCGTCGCGCCCGACTTTCTTCAAGTGAGCCGCCAGCGACCCAAATACTTCGGCGGTCTCCACGGTGATCCGCAGCTGCGGCTTTCGACGCAGGCGGCGTAGCGCTGCGGCGGCCTTCTGTCGCAACGCCCCAGCCCGTAGCATCTCCAAGCCGAACTGCATCTCCGCGATGTTGACGGGTGAGAGATACACGGGCTCCTGCCGGGTGATCGCGTGGATGTCCGCTGCTCCGAGCCGCCCGCGCCCCACGGCGATCCAAATGCTGGTGTCGATCAGCCAGCCCACGGATTCTTCAACTCAGAGATACGGCCGCGCCGGCTCTTCCGGGCAGCTGAGACGGCGGCCGACAAGGCCGCGGCGGTTTGTTCGTCCAGCGTCCGATAGAGGTCACCAAACACTTCCAGCGCGTTCTGGCACGGCGCTTCCGGCACGAGCCGGGCGACCTGCTTGCGGTTGCGGACGAGGACGATCTCCTCCTGCTCGTGCTCCACGGCGTCGATCACCTTGCGGAAGTTGCGCGCGACCTCGGTTACGGACAGCGTCTTCATCAAAAACACCGTATCTGATCGAATCTGATTCAGCAACCGAGTGCGTGCGGAGATTGAGGGAGCGGCGCGGTCCTCCCGAAGCGCAGGCGCAAGCAAGGAGCGTCATCAGCGGGCGCCGGCAGATCAAATCGAGCAGGAGCGCACCCCAGTCTCCGAAGCCGCGCTCTACCCCCGCTGCCAGAAGATCGGCGGGGGCTTCGGGTTGAGCGTGCGCGTCAGCAAAGGCGATCGTACAAGCCCGGGCTCTGGCCGGCAAACCGCTCAACTCTACTCTCAGGCCCTGGCCCCCACGCCCCCCGACCGATCTGCTCGGGCAATGATCCATTCTCCAGCTGCGGCCCTGATCCGATGCTAGGCCGAAAAGTCGTAGGGGCGGAAAGAAGTTTCAAAAACCCGGCAGGTGGGTCCTGAGGGCCTTGACAATTAGGTTAGGACAAGCTAGTAGGCTTGCCCATG
>JBEKBJ010000081.1:0-24093 GCA_050015455.1 Binatia bacterium | reverse complement strand
GCAGAGAAAGCATCCAGAGCTCTCCGGTCCACAGCCCGTACAGGGCCACGAAGGCGACGAGCTGGACACAGAACGCGACCGACAGACCCAAGACGTGCCGCCGACACCACGGCCTGCGTGATAGCGTCAGAGCTACCGTCAAGATGCACAACTCGCTGCCGTTGAGGAATGGCACCGATAATGCGGCGTGCGTGACGAGGCCGCTCGCGTTAAGCCCCCACAGCCCGAGTACGACTGCGATCAACGCCCGGAGGAACAAACGCCCGCGCTCGATGAGTACGCGCTCTTGATGCGCACGAATAACGGCGCGTGAATCGCTAACCAACCGCGCCTCCATCTCGTCCTTCAGATCCGACGCGGCCATGCCCCCCGGGGTATAACGACATTATCGCCTGCAGCAGCGAGGTAGGCTCGGGTCATCCAACGCTGCCCTCAACCCGCATCGAAACCCAAATTTCACAGATTCGCAAGGAAGGCAAATAAGTGCGGGGGCATCCTCTCGGATCACCGGATGGGCTCAAGCGCGGCGAAGCCCGTGAAGAGGTCCCTTCGCAGACGGTCGGCTCCCAGCCGGCTTGAAGCGACTCAGCCGGGGACTTCGAGTCCCTGGCGGTTGCTGGGAAGAAGACAACGCGGTCGTGCCACCGGTTGACAACGTCCTGCGCTCAATTCCACACTGCCGAGCAATGGCCAAGACAATTCGCATCCCTGCGGAGGAGATCGAGTGCAAAGAGGAAGCGGACCTAGTCGTCATCGGCGGCGGATCCGCCGGGGTGGCGGCGGCGGTGACCGCGGCACGGCTGGGACTCCGCACGGTTTTGGTGGAGGACTTCCCGTTCTTCGGCGGCATGTCGACCGGGGGTTGCGTGGGCACGTTCTGCGGCTTCTTCTATCGTGAGACGAGTGGCGATCTCGTCCCCCTCGTCGGCGGGTACCCAATGGAGATCATGGCGAAACTGCAATCCCGCGGCATGTGCTACGGCCCGGTGCCGTTCAAGGCCACGGCGGCAGTGCCGTACACGCCGTGGGGCCTCAAGCTCGTGCTTGACGAGATCGTGCGCGCGGAAGGCAGCCTCAGCGCATATCTGCACGCGCACTTTGTGCAGGCGGTAGTTGCGGAGCGCCAGATCCGCGCTGTCATTGTGCAAACGCCCTCCGGTCGCGTCGCCTTCGACGCACCTTACTACATCGACGCCAGCGGCGACGCCGCCCTGGCGGTTGCGGCGGGCACAGACACGGTCAGAGGAGAGGCGATCCAGTACCCGTCGATGATGTTCTACATGCAGAACGTCGACCTTGGAGCGGCCCTCAGTGACCTCGGAAAACTCAATGCCTTGATCGAGGAGCACTTTCAGCGGGAAGGCTTGCCGCGCAAGGCGGGCAACATCATCCCGACGGGGCGCAGAGGGGAGGTTCTGGTGGCCATGAGCCGCGTGAGCATCGGCGGGCGGCCGGTGGACGCCAGCGATGCCGACGATCTCACGTTCGGTGAGATCGCCGGACGTGAGCAGGCGGCACGCCTGGCTGAGTTCCTTGTGCGTTACATGCCGGGGTTCTCCGCAGCGTTCCTGTCGGACGCGGCGCCGCGTCTCGGGATCCGCGAGACCCGCAAGCTCGTCGGCCGCTATGAGCTGGGCGAAGGTGACGTGTTGGGCGGGCGAAAGTTCGACGACGGCATCTGCCGCTGTGCCTGGCCGATCGAACTGCACGTCGCCGGTGGCGAAACAGTGTGGAAGTTCCTTGATGACGGGCGGTACTACACCCTGCCGTACCGCTGTCTGCTGCCGTGGGGAATCGACAACCTGCTGGTCGCCGGCCGCTGCATTTCCGCGCAACGCGAAGCCTTTGCCTCGGTGCGCGTCATCGGCCCCTGCATGAGCGCGGGCCAGGCGGCGGCTGTCGCGGTCGAGATTGCTGGCGGCAGCACGGTGCTGCCGGCGATCGACACCGATGCGCTGCGCGCCCAATTGATCCAACTCGGGGCTCTGGTCTAGGTTTGACATTTCGGGATTCACTTGGAATACTAGTAGAGATGGGTGGGGTGGTGGTGCGGGCATGCGGATCAGGCAGCTCGAATTAATCGGCTTCAAGTCTTTTGCGCAGCGAACGGCGCTGGATTTCCCGCCGGGGATCACGGCGATCGTCGGCCCGAATGGGTGCGGCAAATCCAACCTCGTCGATGCCATCCGCTGGGTCCTGGGCGAGCAGAGCCCCAAGCACCTGCGCGGCGAGTCCATGGAAGATGTGATCTTCAATGGGAACGAGCGGGTGGCGCCGACCGGTATGGCGCAGGTGTCGTTGACCTTGGAAAACGATCCCGATAGCCGGCCTCCTCCCTCCGCTCTCGACCTGGACATCTCGACGGTGCCGGCCCACTTTCGCGAGCTGGCGGAGATCACAGTCACCCGCCGTTACTTTCGCTCTGGTGAGTCGGAATACTTCATCAACAAGACGCCCTGCCGCTTGAAGGACATCACAGAGCTGTTCCTCGGTACCGGCATCGGCACCAAGGCCTATGCCATCATCGAACAAGGCCGTGTCGAGCAACTGATCAACGCCAAGGCGGAGGATCGCCGCCTGTTCATCGAGGAGGCCGCCGGAACGACGCTCTATCGCAGCCGCAAGCTGGCGGCCGAGCGCAAGATGGAACGCACGCGCGAGAACCTGCTGCGCGTCAGCGATATCCTGCGCGAGATCGAACGCCAGATTCAGTACCTGCACCGGTTGGCCAAGAAGGCCGAGCAGTACCGCGCCTTACAGGAGGAGATTCGACAGCTCGACGTGGCCTTGTGCGCGGCACAGTGGCAGCAACTCAGCGCGGCCTTGACCGAGCTGGAGCTGCAATTGGGGGCCGACCGAGAGCTGGAGCGCCACACGCATGCCGAGATCACCCGGCTGGAGCAGGAGCGCCCCGAACGCCTGGCGGAGCAGGCGGCGGCGGAGCAAGAGCTCGCACAGCGGCGAGAAGCCGTGGCGGTGCTGGAGTCGGAATGCCGCAGCCTGCAGGAACGCATCGAGCTGCTGCGGCAGGAGGCCAGCGAGCGCGAACGGCGGATCGCCCGCCTGCAGGCCGAAACCGCCGATCACACCCGCCAACACGAACACATCCAGCACGCTATCCAGCAGCAGGAGCAAGAGCGCGTTCGCTACGCTCAACTGGTGCTCTTCGATGAAGGCGAGCTGGCGCAAAAGGAGAAGGAGCTGGCGGAAGTTCGGGTGCAGGTGGTGGAGGCGCATCAGGCGGCGGAAGCCGCCAAGGAGGCGGTGGTCGGCTTGGCAGCCAGAGAGGCCGAGGGCCGCAACACGCTGGCCACGCTCACGCGACAGCGCGATGAAGCCCAACGCCACTTGCAGAAGCTGGCGGCGGAACAGACAAACGCCAGCGAGCAACTTGGAGCCTTGGACCATGCTGCGACGGTCCGTCGCGCCGAAGTGACGGGACTGCGTGAGCGGTTGCGGGCCGCCGAGGGAGAGAAGGAACGGCTGGCGCAGCGCATCCGGCTCATGGCTGAGGAGCGGCGCGGCCGCGAGCGCAGTGTCAGCGAATCGCAGACCACCTTGATGCAGCTGCGCTCGCGCCTCGAGTCGCTGCAAGAGATTCAACGCAACTACGAAGGCTACCAGCGCGGGGTCCGGTCGATCTTACTCGGGGCTCAGCCGGACGGCGGCATCCTCGGCGTGGTGGCGGACGTCCTGGATGTGCCGCAGCAGTACGAACGCGCGGTCGCCGCAGCTCTGGGCGAACGCCTGCAGTACGTGATCGTGCGGGAATCGGACGACGGCCTCGGCGCGGTGTGCACGCTACGGCAAGAGGATTCCGGGCGTGGCAGCTTCATCCCGCTGGCACCGCGTCAGATCC
The DNA here is from genome assembly GCA_050015455.1 of Binatia bacterium. Lineage (GTDB taxonomy): Bacteria > Desulfobacterota > Binatia > HRBIN30 > HRBIN30 > JAGDMS01. The sequence goes on along the minus strand of JBEKBJ010000081.1, from coordinate 20,234 downwards.
CCGCGAACGGCAACGGCGCCAGCAGCCTCAACGGTGACACCCGGCGGTTACTCGATCTCATCGCGGTCGAGGATCGCTATCGGCAGGTGGCGGAAACCTTGCTCGGTGAGGTCGTCTTGGTGCCGGACCTCGACTCCGGCTTGGCCTTGTGGCGACAGAACGGCGTTCACGTCACCATGGTGACCCCCGACGGCGATGTCGTCGATGCCACCGGCGTGATCACCGGCGGCAGTGAGCGGCCGCTGGAAGAGGAGATGGTGTCCCGGCGGCGCTTGGCCAGCGAGCTGACGGCGGTGATCGCCGCGGAGGAAGAACGCCTGGAGGGTTTTCGCGCACAGGTGGAGAAACTGCGGCGTGAGATGGACGAACAGGAGGCCGCGCTCAAGAATCTCGACCACACGACGCATGCGTTGACGCTGCAGTTGGTGGCCGGAGAAAAGGATCTGGAGCGCCTGGAAGGGGAACGGCCACGGTGGCTTGATCGGCTCGAACTGGCGCGTTTCGAATCGAACACGGCTCGCGACGAAGAAGCGGCGCGCACCGTCGACTTGCAGAAGACCGAGCAGGAATTGCTGCAGCTGCATGCGCAGCGCGAGGCGCTGGAAGCCGATTTACGTTCCGCCCAGGAGCGCGCCGCGCTGGCGACAGCATGCGTCGACGAGCTGCAGGGTGCGCTGACCGGGATCAAAGTTCGGGTCGCGGAACGTCGCCAGCGCCAGGAAGCTGCCGTGACAGCGCTGGTACGGCTGAGCGCACAACGCGAGGAGTTGACGTCACGCGCGGCGGCCGTGGCGGCAGAACTGCAGGAAACGCGACACGAGCATACCGATTTGCAAACCGCGGTCCAGCAGGCGGAAACTCAACGCGCCGCTCAAGAGAGTGCGCGGCAGATCACCGAAAGTGAAATCATCGAAGCGCGCGCGGCACTGGAATCGGCCAGCGCCGCGCTGGCCGAGCACGACCGCCGGGTGCAGGAGACACGTGCGCAACTGGACGGGCTGCGGGACCGGGCGGCGCAGTGCGAGATCGCGGTGGCGGAAAAGCGGCTGCGCGCCCAGCAGTTGGCCGAAAACGTGCGGGAGAAGTATGGCGCCGAGCTCGGCGGTGAATGCTCTCCGCTGCCCAGCGAGGACGAACAGCAAGCCGTGGCGCGCTTGGAGACATTACGCGACAAACTCGCCCGCATCGGCGAGGTGAACACCGGCGCGATCGAGGAGCTGCAGGAACTGGAGCAGCGGGCGCAGTTCCTGCGCACGCAGAAGGAAGACCTCGACCGTTCGTTAGCGGATCTGGAGCGCACGATCCAACGCCTGAACCGGGCCTCCCGCACCCGCTTCGCCGAGACCTTTGCCGCTGTCAATGAGAAATTCCAGAGCGTGTTGCCGCGGCTCTTCCGCGGCGGTGAGGCGCGGTTGATCCTGACCGATGAGCACAACCTGCTGGAAACCGGGGTCGAGATCGTGGTCCGGCCGCCGGGCAAGCGTCTCGACACCGTCACCTTGCTGTCCGGCGGTGAGAAAGCACTGGTCGCCGTGAGTCTGATCTTCTCGCTCTTTCTGATTAATCCGACGCCCTTTTGCTTCCTCGACGAGGTCGATGCGCCGCTGGACGACGCCAACATCGGCCGGTTCACGAACCTGGTGCGTGAGACGAGTGCGCATTCGCAGTTTATCGTGATCACGCACAACAAGCGCACTATGCAAGCCGCCGATGTCCTCTATGGGGTGACCATGGAGGAAGCGGGACTCTCGAAGACCATCTCCGTCGCCATGCACTGACGGTCGCGGCACTTGGCCAGCAGAGGTGACATGCTGCGCAAAACTTGCTTAGCTTGGGCAGGCTTTCTGAGTGCCGCGTATGCTCTCCAGCTGGGAAACGTATTTGCTCATCGCCGCTGCTGTCGTGATCCTCTCTGCGGCTGCGGTGGCGGCGTTGCTTCGCCGCCGGAAACGCGGACCGAGCGCGCCCGCGACACCGCAGGAAGCGCCGGCAGCGCCGGTGACCTTACAGGAGAGCCTCACCCGCGCTCGCCAAGGGCTGTTGGCGCGGCTGCGGGATGCGTGGACGGTCGGTGCTGACGCCGAGCAACGCCTGGCCAGTCTCGAAGAGGTCCTGATTGCTTCCGATGTCGGCGTCAAGGCGACGCGAGAGTTGATCGACAAATTGCGGCCACGGGCTCGGGAGTTGGGCGACCCGGACGCCTTGCGCGACACCCTGAAGGAGCACATGCGTGCGATCCTCCGGGACGGTGGCCCGGCACAGCAGCCGGAGACGCCGCCCCGCGTCATCGTGGTCGCCGGGGTCAACGGCGTCGGTAAGACGACGACTATTGGCAAGCTCGCGCACCGCTATCGCCTCGAAGGAAAGAAGGTCCTTCTGGCCGCGGCCGACACCTTCCGCGCGGCCGCGGGGGAACAGTTGGAGATCTGGGCTGAGCGCGTCGGCGCCGCCTGTGTTCGCCATCAGAGCGGGTCGGACCCTTCGGCCGTGGCCTTCGACGGTATCAAAGCGGCGGTCGCGCGCGGGATCGACGTGGTGATCGTCGATACAGCCGGCCGGCTGCATGTCAAGACGCACTTGATGGAAGAGCTCAAGAAGGTGGTGCGTGTCATCGGCCGCCAGATCGAAGGGGCGCCCCACGAGATCCTGCTGGTCATCGATGCGACCACCGGCCAAAACGCGATGAACCAAGCCCGGGTCTTCTGCGAGGCTTTGCCTGTAACGGGCATCGTCCTGACCAAACTTGACGGCACGGCCAGAGGCGGCGCCGTGTTCGCGGTGCGCTCCGAACTGGGTGTGCCAATTCGCTATGTCGGCCTGGGCGAGCGACCGGGAGATCTCGCCCCATTTGACCCAGACGTTTTCGTCGACGCGCTGTTGGCTTCGGCCTGACTGTTCCGCCGTAGGTGGCCGCCCTTCAGGGTCTGCGGGGGCGCCAGGCGCGGGGAGCCGACCGGCGCCGCGCGGTCTGACAGCTGCAGCAGCTAGGGGATTCCGCTTGACACACTGCCAGCCCCTACCTTATGGTGCAGCAACGCTTGATGTCTCGAATCCTATGGACTTGGAAAGCCTAAAAGTTTTGGAAGCCAAAATTGACCAGTTCTTGGACCAGCACGAGCAAGTGCGGGAGCAGCATGACACGCTGCAAGAGCGGCTCAAAGAGCGCGAGCGGCAGCTGGCTGAGCTCACTGCGCAGCTGAAACATTACGAGCAAGAGCGATCTGAAATCCGCGTGCGTTTAGAGCGGGTTCTGAGCCGGCTCGAAAAGTTGGATCTCGGGTAGAAGCCATGCGCGAGCCGCTCGAAATCGAAATCATGGGGCAGCGGCTGGTGGTCAAGAGCGAGGACAGCGAGGAGCACGTCCGCACAGTGGCCCGCTACGTCGACGAACAGATCCGCCAGCTTGCCGATACACGATTCGCCTGCAGGCTGGATCTCGCTCTGGTAACGGCATTGAATATCGCCAGCGAATATTGGAAACTACAGCACCAACAGGAGGAAGCGCATCAAACGATCGACCGAATGGCGCAGCGCATTGGAGCTTGCCTCCATCGCTGAACATTCGGTATGGAAAGGAGAAAATAGCGCGAAGCGTTGATCGTGTCCTTTATGCCGCACAGCGTTCTGGTCAGCTATCCCGATACTTGCATCCAGGTCTGTCAGACGCCCGGGGCAGCACTCGCAGTTGCGGTGACTGGCACATGACGCATCGCCAAACGGGGTTGCAGGGGTTGGTTGTGGGACATGAATTTGAACTGAGTTGTGTTGCACCACTGCGCTGTAAGGTAGCAGGGAGGTCTCGTACCGTTTGTTGAAATCCGTTGGCGGTATATGCATCCGAAGGCGAACCGATGGACGACAGCCGAGCGAACCACATCGCGGATGCGAAATCTGGAGCTCCCACAGCGCCGTAACTGACCGAACGGTCCATTTTCGAACCCGTCGCCACCTCTCACCCCGGTCGCAGAGACCGGATGATGAGTGCCGATAAACCCAAGATACGACAGGCACTTAGGGAGAGGCGAAGGCAGCTGCGAGCTGTGGCGGTGGAGGCGGCGGGTGCGGCTGTGTGGGCGCAGCTTCGCGACTTCGCACCCTACGTGGCTGCGTCGGCGCTCATCGCGTACATTGCGAGCGAGAACGAGGTTCCGACCGAGCGGGTTCTCGCCGACAGCGCTAGCGCTCATCGCGACGTGTATCTTCCCAAGAGCGGCCACACGCCCGCCTTCGTTCGCTGGCGAGTAGGCGAGCCGCTGATCCCCGCTCGCGGCGGCACTTGGGAGCCGCTCGCCGGTGTACGGTTGGCGCCGGGCACGTCGGCGGTGGCGCTGATCCCGGTGGTTGCGTGGGACGAGCACGGCACCCGGCTCGGCCGTGGCGGCGGTTTTTACGACAAAGTCTTCGCAGCTGGAACATCCGACATCGTGCGGGTGGGACTGGCCTACGAGTTCCAATACTGGCCGGACCTGCCGCGTGATCCGTGGGATGTCTCGTTGGAGTACGTCATTACGGAGCAACGGGTGGCGCGGTGCATACTCGATGCGGCGCTGCCGCCTGCGTTGCTCCAGAAGGGAGGGCTGCATTCATGATGAATTATCTTGACGCCGGTTTACTCGTCGTTCTGCTTGCTGTGATCTTCGCGTTCGTCGTCGACCGTGTGCGGCGGCAACACACCCGCCAGCAGACGCGAAGCGCCGAAGAGACGGCACGGCGCGTTCTCGAAGAAGCTCGTGGCGAGGCGGAGTCGGTGCGCAAAGAGTCTGAAATCAAAGCCAAAGAAGTCATCCTGCAAGCACGAGCGGAGGCTGAGAAGGAGTCGCGGGAGCGACGGCAGGAGCTGCAGCAGGTCGAACGGCGGTTGACATCGAGAGAGGAGAGCTTGGAAAAACGCGCCGAACAAATCGAGAAACGCGAGGCCGAGACCGTAAAGATCGAGCTGGCGCAACGCCAAAAAGAAAAGGCCTTGGGCGACCGTGAGGAGGAATGCAAGCTGGCGATCGAAAAAACACGGCAACAACTGGAACGGGTTGCTGGCTTGACGCGCGAAGAAGCCAAACGGGCGCTGACGGAGCAGATGATCGATGAGGCGCGTCACGAGGCCGCCAAATCGATCCGCCTCGTCGAAGAGGAGGCGCGCGCCGAGGCCGACCGCCACGCCAAGAAGATCATCACCATCGCCATCGAGCGCCTGGCGGGTGAGTTTGTGGCGGAGCGCACGGTCTCCGTCGTGCAACTCCCGAATGACGACATGAAAGGCCGTATCATCGGCCGCGAGGGCCGCAACATCCGCGCCATCGAAGCCGCCACGGGGGTCGACCTGATCGTCGACGATACCCCCGAATCGGTGATCCTCTCGTGCCACAACCCGGTCCGACGTGAGATCGCCCGCATCGCACTCGAGCGCCTCATCTCCGACGGTCGGATTCACCCCGCCCGAGTGGAAGAGGTGGTGCGTAAAGCCGAGCAGGATGTGGAAGAAAGCGTCCGCGAGGCAGGGCAGAAGGCCATCTTTGAGGTGGGAATCCACGGCGTGCATCCGGAGATCGTGAAGCTGCTCGGGATGCTCAAGTATCGGTACAGCTACGCGCAAAACGTGCTCATGCATTCGATCGAGACCGCGTTCCTCTGCGGCGCCATGGCGGCCGAACTGGGGCTCAACGAGAAGCAGGCGCGGCGGGCGGCGCTGCTGCACGACATCGGCAAGGCCCTGACCCACGAGGTCGAGGGCTCACACGCCATCATCGGCGCCGATATCGCGCGTAAGTACGGCGAGTCGGCAAAAATCGTCAACGCCATTGCGGCGCATCACGAGGAGGTGAAAGCGGAGACCATCCTGGCGCCGTTGGTCGATGCCGCCGACGCGCTCTCGGGCGCCCGGCCCGGCGCCCGGCGCGAGATGCTGGAGAGCTATGTGCGCCGCCTCGAGGACCTGGAACGTATCAGCAACTCGTTCAAAGGGGTCGAGAAGTCGTTCGCGGTACAGGCGGGACGAGAAATCCGTATCATCGTCGAGCCGCGGGCGATCAATGACGACCAAGCCTCGACACTCGCCCATGAGGTGGCCCGCAAAATCGAGAGCGAGATGACGTATCCCGGACAGATCAAAGTGACGGTGATCCGCGAGACCCGCGCCAGCGACTACGCGCGCTAGCGGCTGCGAACACGCCGCCGAGAGGCATAGGACGTGCTCATCCTCCGCCGTTGACTGCTCTTGCCATCACCGTTTGTGAATGGCGTAGTAACCACAGCGCGCCCAGGATGAGGCCAAGCATCAGCGTGGCCACCGCGAAGGTGAGGAAGTAGCTGAGCAGCCCCAGCACGGTAAGAACGACCGCGGACAGAACAAAGAACTCACGCCCGGAGATCACGGCCAAGGCAACGACGAGGAGGAGGTGCCACGGCGGCAGGATGGTAACCAACAGCAGGAAGAACGCGGCCGCGACCAAACAGCAACTTTCCGTCAGCGCGGTGAGTGAGGTGGCCGCCCGCCACTGACGGATGAAGATCGCCACCATCGTGCCGCCAAAGAGTACAATGCGAGCGGCATAGAAGAGATGGAACCCGAGGTCCGTGTTGAGCAAGCCTGAGGCCCTCAAGCTCCAGAACAGTGCGGCCAGCGGTGGGGATAGCTCCGCCGGATAAATGCGGCGCAGGGCGCCCGAATGCAACAGCGTGTCGATGGCTGGCAGCAGGGAACCGGGGAACGGCCAGAGAAGGACCAGGCCAAAGATCGCGGTCACAGCGCCGCACAGTGCTCCGTGACGAACCGCGGCGCGGAACCCCGAGTCCTTCAGCGTTGCGATCAAGAACGCGGGAACGAAAATGATGCTGTACCATTTGTACCACACGGACAACACCAGCACGACGAACGCCACATTGAAGCGGCCGTCGCGCCAACACCACAGAGCCGCCAGCAGCAGCAGAAGCATGCCGATCTCGTTATGCCCACTGCCGGCACTCTCAAAGAGGAAGAGCGGATTCCACGCGAGCAGCAGCAACCCGAATGAGGCGGAGACGCCTGTGACGGACGTAGTTCGGTGCAGGATCGCATCTGCAACCCAAAGAGTGACGAACAGGGTGAGCGTTGCCCATACCTTGTAGAGCCACACCGCCAGCCACAGGTGCTCGTGCGCGACGGCGTTGACCAGCCAGCTCTGCCACAGAAAGAGTGGGCCGTAGATGGCCGGCTTGTCACGCCACTGCGACTGTACGAACGGCTGCCAGCGATCAGATGGGAAATCCGCAAGTGTGGCCACGTATGGATTGGCGTGATAGAGACCCCATACCTTCCCGTAGAAAGCGTAGAAGAAGACGTCCTTCGATCCTACGGGGAAACTGACCAAGAGGAGGGCGGCGCTGGCGACGCAGGTGGCGACGAGCGCGCGGCGCGAGACCGCCTGTCGTTGGAGATACGCCGTGACGTACGCCCAGCAAAGCCCCACAAACAGGACAAAGAACAGGAAGAGCAGCCGCAGGTCATCGAAGCGCTCGAAATCGTTGTTCGCCCAGTCGGATTTCAGAAACGACGCAACCAGGATGCCGCCGCAGAGCGCAATCAACGACGCCGGCACGATCCACCGCTGTATTGCCGAAGACAAAGGGGCGGGCGCCGGCACCTGTAGAACCATAGGACATTATACGGCCGCCTGCGGCCCATTCAAAACGTAGCGCTCTCCCACTGGAGAGCGAGGCGCTTGTCAATCAAGTTGTGTGCTGACTGCTTGCAGTGCGTCAGATATGTAGAGGCTCAGGCGAGAAATCGAGGGCTGCGGCGACCTGCGTCATCGGTGGATAACTCCTCGACAGCGCCGCGTCAGCGCCCGCGGCGGCGAGCTCGCTCTCGGAAATAGACACGCGGTGACTGACTGGTCCAGCGTCTGAAGGCGCGCGAAAAGCTGCTCGACCCCGAGAACCCCAGGAGAAAGGCAATCTCGGTGATGGAGATGCGGCGCTCTTCAAGGTAGGCGCGGGCCATCCCCTCTCGCGTGCCGCTCAGAGCTTCACGGTAGGTCGTGCCCTCCTCTTGCAGTCGACGTTGCAAGTTGCGCAAGCTCATCCCCAGCGCTCGCGCGGCCGCCGCTGCGCTCGGCTCACCGCCCGCCAGTTGTCCGATGAGCCAACTACGCAGTCGGTTGGACACACGCTCATGTTCGATACGCGCCAAATAGCGCGCGACCAGCTCATCGTTTTGCTGCGCCAGCTCAGCGTTGGCAGTGGGCAGCCGCTCGTCCAGGTCGGCGGCAGCGAACTCCAGCACATTCTCGCGCTGCCCGAATTGCACCGGAGCGTGAAATGCCTTCCGGAACGGTTCGGAAAAAGACGGTTCCGGCCGCTTGAGCCGCACGGCGAGAGGGCTCACCTTACCCCCCGACAGCATCCGAGCCATGCGCACTATGAGACACAGGGTGGCGTCGATGGCTTCGTCGGGCGGTTGCGGTTGTCCCTCGAGCGGGACGAAGCGAACCTGCTCGCGTTGTCCGACGCGCCGGAGTTGGATCTCAGCCACATCGCTGACGAGCCGGCTATAGCGCGCGAATCGCTCGAACGCCTCCTGCAGCGTCCGGCTGGCAAGCGCCGCGAAGCCGAGCGCGTGAAACGTGGTCTGGCTGGTGAAGCGGCACGCCCACAGGCCGAAGCAGGGATCTCCCGTCGCTTCGACCGCGAGGCCCCACAGGCGCGTGGTGGCGGCCAGCGGGTAACGATGGTTCGGATCATAGAGCATCGCCAGATCGATGCCGGCACGAGCCGCGAGCGCTCGCCCGTCGAGCCCTCGCGCGTCAAGTGCCTGCACCAGCATCAGTGCTAACGACCCGAGCACAGTGGGCGGCACCACCGGTACATGTGCCATGAAACCCATTCACCTTTCGGGGATTCTTGCGCGAACGTGCGCGCCGGCGCAAGAGCAGCGAGGACGTCCCAAAACTCGCCGGCCTGACCGCCTGGAGGGGGCAGTTTGTCGCGTTGGGCACAGATTCTGACGCGAAGGGCAAAGCCTTCGGTCTCGCGATCGTGATAGGCAGGGCTCGATAAGGAGGCGAATCATGAAAAACGGACGTGCGACGGTGGCAGCCCTTGTTACGCTCCTGCTTTGTGCGGCGCCGGTGCTGGCCAAGAACAAAAAATGTGGCAACGGCGTCATCGATCCTGGTGAACAGTGCGACGGCACGTTAGACGCCGCCTGCCCCGGTAAGTGCGTCCAGTGCGAATGCCCACCCGTGACGACCTATAATATCGCGAGCAAGGCGAAGCCGGCGAACTGCCCCGGCACCAAGGGAGTTACGGTCACCAACTCAAAGCTGATCGAGCAGTTTGGAAATAAGCCCAAACTCAACAAAGCACGCTACACGCGCTTCCAAGTCGCCGGCTCCAAAGGGAAGCCCGACGCGATTCTCATTCTCATCCCCGGGTTCGAAGGCGGCGCCGGTAACTTCCGTATTCTGGCTCAGAACCTTTTGAACCGTATGAGCGTAGCACCTTACAACAAACAAATCGAGGTGTGGGCCTTCGATCGGCGTACGAATCAGCTCGAAGACACGAAGGGTCTGGATCTCGCCGAAAAATACCTCGACCCGATGCTCGCCATCAACTGGCTGTTCGGCAACGAATTGTCGATAGCACTCGACCCGCGACTGCACCGCCGCGCCGTCTTCTACAATGCGCAAGACGACGTCCCCTTCCTGGCCAACTGGACCAATCTTGTTTTTTCGCAGGACATCGACGCAGTCGTCAATAAAGCGCTGAAGCAGGCCAAGAACAAAAATGTGTTCCTCGGCGGGCACTCCATGGGGACGGCCTTCACGGCACGCTACGCCTCGACGGACTTCAACATCACCCGTGATAAAGCCGGCAATCTGTTGTGCAACGGCACGCCACAACCAGGATATGCGAAGCTGCGCGGCCTGGTGCTGCTCGAAGGGCAGGGTGGAAACACTGCCGGTCCGTCGCTGACGGATGACACGCTCGACCGCATGATCGCCAAGTTCGACGGCGGCTTGTTCGGCGCGGTGCGCGACAATGCTCCGCGTTGCGTTGACGGAACCACGGCGTGCACCATCGCCACCGAGGCCACCGACTGCGCCGGGCAAACACCACCGCTATGCACGCCCCCCACCACGTCGTACTCGCTCATCCAGATGCAGGCAGGAAGTAAAACCATCTCGCTGGTGAATCCGCGGATCGACGCGCAAGCAGAACCGCTGGCAATTCAAGCCGTCAACGACCCGAACACCGGTGAGGGCATCACCTCGAAGTCCGGCGCGGAGGCCGCCGTTCCGGACCTTCTCGCCCTCGAATTGGGTGTTCCGCGTTCCACCGTGGAGGGTGGCTTCGGGAGTTTTCTCGATAAGGATAGCCCCAATGCAGCTGTGGCGCCGTTTCTCGCCATGTCCCTGGGTGAGCCGGGACCAACGGTGGATGGTCTGTTCACCTGGAAGGACATCCTCCACGGCGGCAGCCCGCCGGAGCCGCCGGTGGTGTTCGGTCCGTGGAATGCCCAGTGCACCGGCGCCGGTGCGCCATATGCCTGTTGTACGGGAGCCGGAATGGGCACGTGCGACCTGAATGCCGAGTGCACCGGCGCTGCTACGCCATATGCCTGTTGTACGAAAGCGGGAACGGGCACGTGTGACGTGAATGCCGAGTGCACCGGCGCTACTACGCCATATCCCTGTTGTACAGGAGCCCAAATGGGCACGTGCGACGTGAATGTCGAGTGCACCGGCGCCACTACGCCATATGCCTGTTGCACGGGACCCGGAATGGGCACGTGCACCGTACCCATCGCGCTGTCAAATCCCCTGCCCAAGTGGGGCGAAGACAAGGAAGTCACCCGGCTCGATCGCGTGCTCTGGGCCTTCTTTGCGGGGAAAACTAACTTCACCGACTGGTATTTTCCAAACGCCGGCCCGAGCACGACCAGCGTGACGGGCGTGTGCACGTCCGACACCTGTACAGTGGGCAACGTGGGCGCGCCGTGCTTGGTCGACGCAGACTGCTCGCAGGCCATCAACCTCGACTCGACACAGCTCTCTGCCCCAGTGTCGGCGGGCGGCCGTGGGCGCTGTGACATCGAGAACCTGACGCAGGCTGGCAAGATCAACATACCGGTCATCGGCTTCTCGGCCAGCCAAGGCCTGGCCAACCTGCCCGGCGTGTACACGCCCTTTGGGCAAAGCATCGCGACCTGTTCTCACGACGTGGCGCCCAGCTGTGATGGGACGACTCTGCGGGTGATTGACCCGGGGACCCCGAACGCGACCCCGCCGGCGTACAACAATGCCTTCCCGGAGTTCGGTGGCATCGCGGGCGGCTACGAGGTCCACGTGAACATAGGTTTCGCCCATCTGGACGTGTGCACGGCTGAAGACACCGTGAATGCCGAGTGCACCGGCGCCGCTACGCCGTATCCCTGTTGCACGGACATCGGAACGGGCACGTGCGCCGACAATAACGTCGTGAAGCCGCTGTCCGACTTCATCGCGCGGAATATTCAATGACGACGCGCTGATTCGCCGCACAGCAGTCGCCCGAGAGATGGGTGGGGCGGACCGGTCTTCGCGCCGATCCGCTCCACCATCATGTTACAGCGGATTCCAGTTCGCGCGGAGCGTTCGAAAAACGAAATTGGTGCGCGGCCGTCAGTGCAGCACCAGGTCCGGTAGCTCCACCGGCGTGACCGTGGCGAAGCGCTGCATGCGCCGCATGATGCGGTTGGCTTCGGCCACCAAGGCGCGCCGCAGCGTCGGCTTTTGCGTGCGCGCACACCAATCGCGCACGGCTTGCAGATTGCGGCAGAGCTCCTCCATCTGCACCAGGTGCCGCCGCAAGCTCCTGTCCTGCTTGGCCCGTGCGATCGCCGCCTGCCAGCGGACCAGTTGGCTGTCCATCACGTTGACCGCCAGATCGAGCGACGCGGAATCAGCCTCCCGCGCTGGGGTGTGCCGTGAGCTGCTTGGCGGTTTCGTAGACGTCGCCGCTTCCATGGCCGCCGCTTGTGGGCGGTTCTTGTCGAACCCGAACTTGCGCACGATCCCGGCAACCACGCCGATGATGCGAACGTGTTCGCCGCTGATGCGCAGGGGAAGCATCTCCGGGTTGGCCGGCTGGAGCCGGATCTGCCCGTCCGGCTCGCGATAGTACTTCTTGACGGTGACGCAGCCATCAATGTCTGCGACCACCGTTTGACCATTCTCCGCCACGGCGCGCGGCTCGACGATCAAATAGTCGCCGTGGTGTATGCCTTCATCGATCATCGAGTGCCCGCGCACGCGCAACGCAAACACCTGCTTGCCGGCCCACAACGCCGTCGGGACATTCAGCGTTTCGTTGAGGGTACAGGCCTCGTACGGTTCACCGGCGGCCACCACGCCGAGCAACGGCACCTCCGCGGTCTCGCACCACTCGAACTCGTCGTCTCTCGCCGGCCACGCATCCTGCCACTCTTCCATGCGCACGCTCCTTAAGGCCGATGATAGGCGAAGAAAGGTCGAAAGTCAAGCCGCGGCGTAAGGGCGAAGGGTGCGAACGGCCAGGGCTACTTTTGCGTCCGCGTCGCCACCACGCCCAAGCCGAGCAGCGTGACGCCGTTGAGGGCGAGGAGCACGCCGGTCACCACGCCGATGCTCTCGAAGCCGCGGCGTACCTGGGCGCCACGGAATTCCAACTCGTACATGGCGTTGCCGGCGTTGCGCGTGTAAGCGAGTTCGGCGCGCCGATAGCCCTCGTCACGCGCCATCAGGACCACGAAGGCTACGGCCACAGCGACGCCGATGGCGGCGAGCGCGGTTCCCACGACTTTACAAGCGCGTCCCATAGGCATCTCCAGACGTTACCCGGTTGTGCCTTCCAGATCAAATCGGTACACGGCCACCTGCGCCTTGCGCTTGCGATCGTAGTCCGCCCACTTGACCGCGGGCACGTCCGTGGGCGCAACGCGGCGAAATCCCTGGCGCTCGAAAAACAGCTGCGCGCGCTCCTCCGTCGTACAGGCAAACACGTAGGCTAAACCGGCGGCACGCGCCTCAGCCAAAGCGCGCGATACCAGACGGCCGCCGACGCCCTCACCTTTGAAGCGCGTGATCGCATACAGGCCGACGATCTCCCCGGCCTGCTCGGCGGCGTATGGCTGGGTGAGCAAGCCGCAGATACCCGCCAGGCGGTGCGCCCCGACGGCGGCGCCGTAGGCGTTGATGAGCAAACTGGCGACCTCCTCGGAGTTGCGAAGCTTAAGCACCCCTTCGCGCTGGCCGCGCTCGATGAGCCGCTCCATCTCTTCGAAGTCGTCGATGCCGACGCGCTCGACACGGCAATAATCGGCGCGGGTGAAGAGCGTACCCGAGCCTTCATAGGTGAACAGCTCGCGCGCCGCGCCGACCAGCGTGCACAGGTTCACGGAGCTCACGCCGCCGAGCAGCGCCGCCCGCACGGCATCGAACGTGGCGCGCCGCGCGGCGAGGCCCGCCCACTCCGCTTCGCCGGCGCTTTGCAACGTCGCCAGCAGTTGTTCATCCATAAACGAGATCTGCTTGCCGTCGGCGCCGGCGACGCCGCCCTCGGGCTCCACCAGGATCAGTTTGTGTACCCGCAGCCGCGACGCGATCTCCTGCGCGAACGAAGTCGCTTCTGCATGGTTGACGCCCGCGGTCACGCCGACGAACAGCGGGCCCCGGCGGAGCACGAACCAGATCGTGGTCAGCAGCGCGGCGGCGGATTCGGGTGCGGCGAAGGCATCGGCTGCAAGCTGGAGAAAGGCCTCGGCGCGCGGCCGGCGATGGGCGAACAACGGCATGGTCTCCTCACTGAAGATCAGCGGCCCCAGCCGGCGCTGCAGGCGCCGCAACACCTGCTCGCCGCCGCCGCTGTCAGGCACGCGCACCAGCACGAGCACCCGCGTGTTGTTGGTCAGCAACTCGTGGACGATCCCCGCCAGCCGCTCGTAATCCTCGTCGTGCGCCAACTCCTCGACGGGGACCGAGAACAGTAGCGTGTGCCCACGAAACTCCTCGAGGTAGAACTCTTTTTCATCGAAGTCCTCGATGATCGGGAGCGGCTTCTCCGCCGGGATCGGCATTCCGGGCACCCTAGCATGATCGTCTGGTAACCAGAAGAATTGCGGGCTTGTAAGTTCTGCGCGGATGGGGCAAACGTTATCCCGTGCTGCGTTGCGTGATCGTTGGCATCCTCACCGGTGCTGTCGCTGTGCTAGCGACAGGCGCCCTCGGCGCCGATGTCCAGGCGAAGATCGAGGAAGTGAACCGGCGCGAAAAGCAGCTGATCGAAAAGCTGGAAGAGCTACGCCAACGTGAGCAATACATCGAGTCGAGCCTCGAGCAGGTGCGGCGCCGTAAGCAGGCGCTGCTGAGCAAGCAAGGTGGCAGCCTCCCGGTCAAGGTGCCGGGAGCCACGCCGCCACCTACGCCCGCGCCGTAGCTCACTCCTCAACGGCGGCAAATGATCCGGCGCGTGCTCATCGGCTTCGGCCTCGTCGTCGTGGTGGCCCTCGGGCTCCTGGGGTACCAGCTCTACCGGTTGCTGCGGTCGGAGACCGTCAAGATCGACGACCGCTTCTACGTCGTCCTCGGCGGCGGCGGAAACACGGCCGTCCTAATCGGGGATGATGGCGTACTCGTGGTCGATCCCAAGTTCCTGTACCCGGGCCGGAAACTGGCGAAGACCATCGCCTCACTCACCGACAAGCCGGTGAAGGTGATCGTCAATACCCACTATCATGCGGATCACACGCACGGGAACGCCAACTACCCACCCGGTATCGACATCATCGCCCAGCGCCGCGCACGGGAACATCTGCTCCAGCTCGACGGCGACTTCTGGCAGATCGAGCCCGCTTGGAGCATGCTCCCTAACGATCTGGTCGATGACGAGAAGCAGTTCCAGTTCGGCGACGAAACCGTCCGCGTCATCTACCCCGGTCGAGGCCACACCGATGGTGACGTGGTGGTCTACTTCACCAAGCGACGCATCCTGCACACCGGCGATTTCTTTCTGCACGATCTGTATCCGTTCATGGACCAGGGTGGCGGCGGTTCCGTGCGGCAGTGGGTAACCAGCCTCGATACCGTCCTCGCCCTGCGCGACGTACAACAGTACATCCCCGGCCACGGCCCCCTCTCTACCCGTGCGGACGTCGAGCGGTTCCAGAGCTACCTGCGTACGCTGCTGTCACAAGTCGAGGAACAAGTCGGACGCGGGAAATCCCTAAGCGAGATTCAATCCGGCATCGATCTGCGCGGCTACGATGATTTTCGCGACATCCCGTTCTTCACCTCGCGCGCCAAGAATGTACGCTGGGTGTATGAAGAGGTGCAGCGGCAGGGCCGCCTGCCGCGGGGTCGCGCAAGCGGCGCGTGAGGGGAACCAGCTATGAAGGCCATTGTGTTCGATGCTCCCGGCAACGAGGATGTGCTCCGGATCGGAGAGGCTCCGCCGCCGCTGCTGGGACCGGAGGATATCCGCATTGATGTCCGTGCCACGGCGGTGAACCGCGCCGATCTGCTGCAGCGTCAGGGCATGTATCCGCCGCCGCCCGGCGCCTCGCCCATTCTCGGACTCGAATGCGCCGGCGAAGTGATCGAGGTCGGCCCAGGCGTGGCGGGCTGGCGTATTGGTGATCGCGCCATGGCGTTGCTGGCCGGCGGCGGCTACGCGCAGGAGGTGGTGGTGCATCACGGCTCCGCGATGCACGTGACGCCGGCGATGAGCTTCGAGGAAGCCGGGGCATTTCCGGAAGTGTTCCTCACCGCATTCCTCAACTTGTTCGTACTCGGCGAGATCAAACCCGACGGCGCCGCCCTGGTGCACGGCGGCGGGAGCGGCGTCGGCACCGCATCCATCATTCTGCTGCGCGAAGCGGGCGTGCGCTGCTTGATCACGGCAGGGAGCGACGAGAAATGCCGGCGCTGCCGCGAACTGGGTGCTAGCGTGGCGATCAACTATCGCGCCGGCGACTTTGCGGCGCAGGTGCGCGAGGCCACCGGCGGCCGTGGCGTCAACGTGGTTCTCGACTCGATCGGCGGCAAGTATCTCGCCTCGAACTTGGACTGTCTGGCGGTGGACGGCCGCCTGGTCATCATCGGGCTGATCGGGGGAGCGAAGGCGGAGATCAACCTCGCCGCGCTGCTGCTGCGCCGTTTGCGGGTGATCGGCTCAACCCTGCGCGCGCGCCCAGCGCAAGACAAAGCGGAGATTGTCTCACAGTTTGTGCAACGGTTCGGCGCTGCGCTCAACGCTGGACGCATCACCCCCGTGATCGACCGCGTCCTGCCGCTGGAGCAGGCTGCCGAGGCGCACCGCGTGGTCCAGTCCAGCGTCCACTTCGGCAAAGTCGTGCTGCGCGTGTGACATTCATACTGACGGTGACGTATCCCGCTGGCTGTGCTCCCTCCCGCCGCCCGTCAAAAGCCCCATTGCATATATCCCTGCTGCTGGAGGGCCTGATTGAACGAATTCTCGTACGCGGCCTCGGGTGATTCGCGGACCATGCGATCGAGGGCGTTTGCATCGTCACCGACCAGAATCCGCCATGCATCGCGACGCACGCCATCGAGGATGATGGTCGCGGCCTGCGCTGCCGTCAGGGGTGCGTCATCGCGGAAACTGAGCGCCAGCTGGTGCATCACAGCTCTAATTTGATCGTCGGGCACGTCCCCGACCGGGAGGCCGCGGTTCAGCAACAGCTCTCGCATGAGGGCGACATCCTCCGGGCGCATCTCCAAGGCATCCGGCTTCCCCAGTACCTTGTTCGTGTTGATCGCGATGGACGTACCGACGTGGCCGGGCATGACTACGGCGACCTTCACATGGGGAGCATGCACGCGCAGATCAACGAGCAGGGCTTCCGAGAAGCCCTTCACCGCGAACTTCGCGCTGCTGTATGCGCTATGCGGCGTGCTCGGCCCGAGGCACGCCCAGAAGCCGTTGATGCTGCTGATGTTGACGACGTAGCCCTCGTCACTCGCCACGAGAAGAGGCAGGAAGGCTCGGGTGCAGTAGTAGACGCCGAACCAGCAGACGTTAAAGGTCCTCTCCCAGTCGGCGCGAGTGTCCTTGAGGAAACTGTTGCCGCCGGCGATGCCGGCATTGTTGAAGAGCAGGTTGATATGATTGGTCCCGTGCTGCGCCGCGACTGCATCACGAAAAGCAACCACCTGACGCTCGTCGGACACGTCGCACACATGTGTGCTGACCCGCGCGCCGGGGTGCGTCCGCGCCTCGCAAAGCCTTTTGGTTTCGGCCATGTTTTCGCCGGAAACATCGCAGATGGCGACGTGACAGCCCTCGGTGGCCAAATGCTCCGCCAATGCACGGCCAATTCCGCTACCGCCGCCAGTGATGATGGCCAGCTTATCTCGGAAGTTCTTCATCGTCGCACGTCCTCCAGCTGTCTGCCTTCGACTCGCTGACTCGCCTCGGTCACGCAGCAGCTACACATATGCCCTCGTACCACGGCGACGGCGGTGTTCCAAAGGCTGACGCGGCGCCAGCAACGTGCTGGTGGGTCCAGGCGGTGCCTGGCTCGGCCCCCCGTTTCAAGACTCCCTCACCGTCAGTTACACGGACCGGTCGAATCAGACAACAGCACCGCAACTACGCGCGGCGGTGCAGGCGCGCGACGTCGAGGCTCAGTGCGTCGGATTGCGGCATTATGCCGGACACCCGTGAGGCAGTCCGCACCCAGCTGTGCTCCGAACGGGTCCCCCCACCGCACTCACGAGCACCGATCTCACTGCGCAGAAGTGATGCGCCCCTTCTCGCTCGCAGCGGCGGGCGCATCACCTCTTTTTCCGCAGTGTGGTTACAGTACCTAAGAAGATGAGATCGGTCGTCAGAAGTTGATGCCGACGTAGCCGCCGACGGTGCCGTACCTGGTCTCGGTGCTCGGCTGCCCGACACCGAGGTTGTATCGGAAGTCCGCGCCGATGCTGACGGCGCTGAGCAGCCGGTACTCGATCCCCGCCGCGAAGTGCGGGCCGAAATCAAGGTAGGTGGTGTTGTTCGACGGTGGTGAGTTGACCAGAAACGCCAGGCCAATGGGGATGATCCAAGGGCGCAGGTTGCCGAACTCGAGGCGGTACTTCGGCGCGATGACGACTGCCATTTCCGACACCGTGACTCTGGTCTGCTCTGGCGCCCCCAGAAGCGCGGACGTCGCTTGCGTCACCCGCTTGCCCGAGAAGCGCGCGTAGTCGACCATAACTTCTCCCAGCAGCGTGTTGTTCAGCCAGGGATCGGGCATCAGCGCGACATCCAGGCCCGCACCGATGTCATATCCCTTTCTGTCGTTGTTCTGGGTGGTCGTCCCCAGCGTGTCGGTAAAGACCTCGCCGCCACGGCTACTCGCCAGAAACGCGCCGCCTCCGCGGAAGAAGACCTGCCCTCCGGTTTCCGCGAAACTCACTGCCGTCCACGTCATGGACAGCAGCGCTACACCCATAGCGATCCGTTGTATCCTCATGCTAAATTCCTCCTTCTCCTCTCAGGATCTGTGATTTCGTTGAACATCTCATGGCGCTGCCGTGCGGTCGACCTATGGCGGCCCGTATACAATCCCCTTCATCTCCTCGCTCCTCCCTCGTGGCGGGGGTTGCGCCGTGCGCTGCCGCCACCTCGTCAAGACAAAAACCCAGCGTTGCCGCCCTGTGCGGCCCAAAAAATAGGTAGCAAATAGCCTACCAGGGCACCTCATTGCAGCGTGGCGCCGCCAGCACACAGACCGGGACAGAAACTTTCGCTGATATGAGAAGGGCTCCACACGGCTTAGAAAGACTTCCGGCAAGGGTGTCTACTATCGCGTATAAGACTGACTGACGGTGCACCTATCGGTGTGTCATCCAGCGCTTACCCTCGCAGAAGCTTCGCCAGCCAGCGTCCGAACGCTCTTCTCGACGCCGGTTGGATCGTTCGGCATCTGCGCGGCCAGCAGCCCTACACCGAGGCCATCGCCCGCCGTGCCGGCGACGGTCTCAAACGTGTCTTTCGGCCCCGATGTTTCGGCACGTCGCTTTGGGCGCCAACTTCAAGCAGCCTTCGCTGTCACGCACAGTTCGGCACGCAACGCAGGTTGCTACATCTCCCGCCTTTCAGCTCCAATCGATCTCGTCGAGTGCAAGCATTCGATGCAGGCTCTCGCTGGGTTTGTTGATCGCTTTCGCCAGGTCCACCTAGCAGCCAACACCAACCTGCCGTTGATCTCTACGACCGTACCACCGACCAGGTCAACCTCGACGGGATCGAGCGCACGCTTTCAATCCAACACCCACACGCCTCGTTCACGAATCGTATCGTACATCGCGTCCGGGGCCAGGTCGGCGCCATTCGGCCATTGGACAGCACCTAAGACGACTCGCGCTTGGACGAAGATGGCTGGATCACGCAGGGGTTCGAACACGGTACCGTCCGGCTTCGGGTCGCTGAGAAAAGCACGCATGTCGACCTCGCCCGCGGTGCCATCGACAAAGGTGACGCGCAGACGAGCACCCGGCAAGGCCGCGACGGACGTCACCCGCCATGGGACGGTGTGCTGGATTGTCGGCGCTACTTCAGGGGTTCGATCGGCTTCGGGGCTTGCAGTTGGCTGCATAGGTTCCAATCCTCCATCAGTTCATCGCGGTGATCCGCGGCCCACTCCAGGAGCAGCGCCATCGCCCGGCGCGGCAGCGAGCCACGCAAGAGGCGCAGCTCACGGAGGTCACGGCTCCTCAAGAGAATCATGCAGGCTTGGGTTTCATTGCAAAGAGCACCTCTGTCGGGAATGTCATCTGGCTGATATATTCCCTCCGGATAGCGATGAATCCGGCTGACTCAAGATAGGGAAGCAGGTAAACGCCCCTGCATCCTCCCAGTAGTGAAGGGCGTATGCGATAAACCAGTTCCGAAAGCGAGCTGTACCAGTGGAGGGCCTTTGTCATATTTGCCATGACCAGCCTTCCTCCGGGCCGAAGAACCCTCAAAAATTCACCCAGTATCAGCGGGAAATCCTGCTCCGGAAGAAGATCGAACATATAATTGTTCAGAACCACATCGAACTCGCCATCGGGATAGGAAAGATTGTAGGCATCCCCAGGCTCAAGAGAATAGTTCCCGATGCCCAGCTTTTCGGCCGGGTGCACGACGGAAAAGTGATGTGAGCCCGGCTCAGGCTGCTCGACGACCCTGCGCGCGTCGTTCCCAGAAGTCCTCGAACCGACCGCTGAGCTGGTTGCAACGAAGCGCAATGATGG
>JBEKBJ010000080.1:0-24984 GCA_050015455.1 Binatia bacterium | reverse complement strand
ATGAGCGGACTTTTCGGCCGACCGAGTTTCGCCATGCTGTCTCCTCCCATTGCCTTTATGGGGGAGACGGTCAACCTGTTTATTTCTTCAATTATTTTCTGTTACGACCGACTAGGGATCGGGGCTCTAATCGTAATCTCGCGGCCGGGCGAGCGCTTCAACCCGCCGCGGCGGCGGTGTACTGTTGGTCGGCGTTGAAGAACGCCAGCGCGAAACGCACCAGCGCAGCGAAGAAGGGGGGGCACTCTTGTTTAGCCAGGCGCGCCTGCATGCGCGGCACCCACTTACACAGGTGTCGCGCCAGGAAATCGCGCTCGGCTCGCAGCAACGATCCAGGATCTTGGCCCTGCTGGCGCAGCTCTGTCTCTCTAAAGGTCAGATAATGCAGGAATTCCAGTTCGGTGGTGACGTGGTCCGGCAGCTCGCGCATCTGCGGCGACAGGCGCAGATGGAAGAAATTATAGAAGCGGGTGGCGTCCTCCATGTTCTTCATGCGGTCGCCGATGTAGACGCCGCCGTAGAGCGGACACGGCGGGCCGGCGGCGCCGACGTCGAACAGGCGGATGTATTCCGATTCGAAATCGCTGTACGGGGTCGCCACGCCGCCCAGATCGAGTCCGTTCAGGCCGTCGACTTTGTACGGCAGTGCCGCACAGGTGCGGGCCACGGCGGCGGCAAACGTGCCGTCCGCAATGGCGTTGAAGAAGTCCTCGTCCGGAAAGGCGAAGGCCAGCGCCAGCAGCTGGTACAGTCGCGAGCGGCTGGCGGTGACCGGCTCGGATTCCGTATCGAGGCTTATCAACTCCATCGTCACGTTTTACGCGGTTCCAGCTCGGCAGGATCTTTCGTGAATGGACCGAATAGGCTCTTCCATTCGTAGGCGATCAAGGTATCCAGAATCTCCGACTTGCCGCCCGCCTTGGTCTTGGCCATCTCGGCCTTGAGCATCTCCAGCGCCTTCTCCACCTTGTCGCCGAAGAGGTACTTCAGGTACTCGGTGGGAATGCGCGGCTTGGACTCGTCGATGTTGCCTTCGGCGTCGAAGCGCGGCGGCGAGATCGGCGGGATGTAGTAGACGTTGGGCTGCGTGCACGCCTCCGGATGCAGCGGCAGCGCCACCTCCCATTTCTTGACGAGCTTGTAGACCACACCGTTCTCGTCGTCGAGGAAGCCGACGAAGCGCACGCGGCCTGGACATTGCCGCATGCAGGCCGGCGCCACGCCCTTCTCGATGCGCGGAAAGCACAGGATGCACTTCTGCCCGATGAGCCGGACGTGATTGAAGTAGATCTTCTTGTAGGGGCACGCTTCCACGCAGAAGCGGTAGCCCTTGCAGCGCTCCTCGCTGATCAGGACGATGCCGTCCTCTTTGCGTTTGTAGATGGCGTTGCGAGGGCACGCCTCGAGACAGGCTGGATTGGTGCAGTGGTTACAGATGCGCTGCAGGTAGAAGTAGAAACTGTTGGGGTACTGGCCGCCGCCCTGGTCTTCATCCCAGTTCGGCCCCCAGTCCGGGTTGCCGGACGGCTGCAGGTGCACCGTGTTGCCCTTGCCGCCGAAGAAGACCTCGTCGTAGTTGAAATCCCAGGCCTCGCCGAACTCGGCTCTGAGCGGCATCTTGCCGGCTTGCGGTTCTTCGTCGCGGAAGCCGCCGCCCAGCTTCTCCCAATCCCGCGGCGTGCCCCGCCCGGGCTGCGTGTTGACGGTGGCCCACCACATGTACTCCATGCCCTCGTCGCGGGTCCACAGTGTCTTGCAGGCGATCACGCACGTCTGACAGCCGAGGCATTTGTTGAGGTCAAACACCAGGGCCGCCTGGTGGTCGCATTTCTTCAGCAGGGCTTTTGCATTCTTCGACTCCGCGGCCAGTTCTTTGGCGCGTTGCGCTTTCTGTTCTTCAGTTGGAGTGGGCTGCTCCGCCATTGTCTCCTCCCAGAACAGGGTGTTAGAGTGTTACGCTGTTGTGGTGTTAGGGGCTTTTTCCTTCCCTTAACATCTTAACACCCCTAACACCCTAACACCCCTAACACCCTAACACTGTCTTCTCTCACGCCTCCAAGGCCAGCTCGCGCCATTCCTTCGAGAACGACTTGACGCCGGCGCGTTCGCCGTTGCTGCCTTCCCACACGGCGAAGCCGATCTTGACGGCAGCGCCCGGCGCCAGCTGCACCGCTTCGTCGATCTGCTCCGGCACCGCGAGCGCGCGGGCGAAAACGACGGTCCAGGCCTTCTGGCCCCAGACGCCCTTGGCTTGGATGGGGCACTTCTTTGAGAAGTCCGTGCTGCCCAACCCCTTGGCGAAGGTGTTGCGCGGCCCGTCCTTGAAATCCGCGCGCCAGAACCACGCGTTGACCGGGAAATCCTTGCTGCCCATCTCGTCGATCGGCGGGTCACCGCCCTTGATCGGGATCAAAATGCCGCAGCCATCAGCAAACTGGTTGATATCGGCGATCTCGGTGTTCTGCGTGTCGTCTTCCCAGGTGAGCCGGAAGAACACGTCGGTGCCGTTGTGCGCCGCCTGCACCGTGAGGTTCTTGACTTTGCCGATCTGCTTGGCGTCGCGGCTGGCCTTGATGTACTCGGAGGGCTGGTTCGCCAGCGGCGTGGCGTCCATCTTCAGCGACTCGCCAGGCACGTTGGACCACTCAGCTGCAGGTGGCTCGAGCATCTGTTCGCGCGTCGCTGTTATCTTCTTGCACTGCATGTCCGAAACTCTCCTTACACGCTCGACTGGGCTGTGGCTGCTGGTTGCTCCACGCTTGCCGCGGGAAGGCCGGCAGTCAGCGATCGCTGGACCACTTGGACGACGAGGCGCTTGATGCGGTCTATGTCCGCCCTGCTCAACGTGTCCCCACACCACTGCGGCGCGAGCACCGGCCCGGACGTGAAGAAAAAGGCCACCATGCCAACGACTCCCAACACCGCTCCCATCGGATCGATCTCGGCGAACAGCCGCGCCCGCTGGGCCTCGGCCACGAACTTGACCACCATGCCCAGCAGGTGCTCCGAGTCCGGCAGCGGCTGGTACCCGGCGGGGGCGTCACCGAGCGACTGGCGGAGCAAGATCTTGGTCCGTTCCGGATGCGCTGCGACCATCTCGACATAGGCCTCGATCAGCGCGCAGATTCTCTCCAGCGGCGTGCCTTCCGATTCGAGGACGCGTTTGATCGTCTCCTCGGTTTCGCCAAACCCCTCCTGCACAACGGCGCGGTACAGTTGCTCTTTGCTGGAGAAATAGTGGAACAGTGAGGCCTTCTGGATTCCTACGCGCTGGGCGATGAGGTGGAGGCGGGTCCCGTCGTAACCGCGCTCGCCGAGAAAGGCTTCGGCGACCTCCAGGATGCGCTCGCGCGTGCCGCGTTCGATACTAGCTGCCATGGGTGCCTGCAATCTACCAAACGGTCGGATGGTGGATACGAGACCGGTCAGATCCCGGCATGATGTAAATCATCCGTGTCCTCGATCTACTTGTGAATTCTCTTCTCAGTACTGGATCTTCGTCCAGTCAGGTTGCTGCTCCTCGGCCTTTTTGGCTTCTTCCTGTTCTTGTTCCGCCTTCAACGTGACTTCCGGCGCTTCTACCATCCCCGTCAGATACGTGGTGATGTCGTCGATGTCTTCCTTCGGCTTCTCCACCTTGGGATCGCCGTCCACCGTGTAAAACACAGTCGGCATGCGGGTTTGGGTGCCGGCGATCTGCTTCGGCCGTGCCATGAAGTCGCGAATCCATTGCGGCCGCAGGCGGGTTTTGACGAGCGTCAGGTTGATCGAAAGGTCTTCCGGATCGACGCCCTCGGGTAGACCTTGGTCGATGGAGGTCGGGTGGCACTGCACGCATTTGTAATGCCGGAAGCGGTGGATGCCGCGTTTGAAGTGGTCTTCAGGGATGTTCGCCTTGGCCACGTAAGTGTACGGGTTGTTGGTGTCGGTCCGCGCAGCGACCCCATCCACCAACATGTGCACCTGCGCTTCGTTGAGCGGGAACGTGGGCATCCGGATTTTCAGCCACGGCCGCACCTGTCTGGGCTCGAGCAAAAACTCGTACATGTACTGCCCCTGCAAGCGCGCCCCCTCGCCGTCGAGGGTCGGCGGCGCCATGTTCTTGCGTTCGAAGAATTGTACGATGTGACCGTCAAGTTCGTTCAGGCGGTGGCAGCCATTACAGTTCAGACGTGACGTCATCCAGCTGACGTCGCGCAAGCCTTGCTTGGCCGGCGTGGCGCGGACGACATAGCGCGCTGTCATGGTACGCTCGTCCAAGGCCAACGTGTACGTGATCAGCGCCTGAATATCAGCCTCCGTCAGGTTCTGAGACGGCATCTTCAGCTTGATCTTATCTGTGTTGTAAGCACGCGGATCTTTGAGCTTCCGCTGCAGCCAGTCCCATTTCGTGCGCGGCAGGTCTTTGGTCAGACCGAAATCCAGCTCGTCGAGCGGCTTGCGGGCGAACTCTCCCAGATCGGGCACGGAGGGACGCACTTGCTCGAACCCTTCGAGCGCATGGCAACCGTAGCATTCGTACTGCTTCAGTAGCTGTTTGCCGTCCGCAGCGGTGTACTGGCCCAGGTCTGGCGCGGGTGGAAGGGGGTCGGAGCGCTTGAGCGTGAGCAAGTAGGCCACCAGGTTGTGCCGCTCTTCATCGGTGAGCGCCACCTTCGGCATGGCGCTGTCGGGGTCGTAGGCTTTGGGCTCGGAGATCCAGCGATCGAGCCACTCTGGCGTGACCTTGGAGCCCACGCCGGCGAGATGCGGAACACGTGGTGACACGCTCGACTCATCCGCTTTCATCCCGTGGCAGCCGCGGCAACCGCGTTCGGTGAACAGGCGTTCCCCCTCTTGTGCCGATGCGCCCTCGAGCGCCACGTGGGGATAATGTTTGCTGTCGGGAAACGAGAGGAGAAAGGTGGTGATCTTGCCGATCTCCTCGTCCGTGAGTTTGAAGTTCGGCATCAGGGTCTCACGACTCAGGCGGGCCGGATCCTTGATCCAGTTGAAGGTCCAGTTTTTGACCTCGGCGAGCTTGGCGTTGAGCGTGCCGAGCGGGGGCGAGAACTTGGGCTGGTAGCTGACGCCTTTGACGTCGTGGCAGCCGTAGCAACCTTTGTCCATGAACACGTCGGCCCCGTGGCTGATCAGTTCCGCCCCTTTGACGCCGTGGGTAATCTCATGGCAACGCATGCAGCTTGCTTGCGTGTAGGCTTTGGGTAGCATCGGCGCGCCCCAATTGGCCTCCCGGCCGTGCGCGGCGTCCGCGGTGGTCGCGACGCCTTGGCCATCGTGGCACGGCGTACAGCCGAAGGTGTTGATGTCATGGAACTTCAGCAGTTCGCCGGGGTGTGTGCGAAACAGCTCAGGGGCGTCCCGGAGCAGAGGATTGTCGATACCGCGGTGACAAGTGACGCAGCGGTCGGCCACCTTGATGTCCTCGAGGTAGACCTGGGCGATCTCCGGCCGCGAGTGCGACACCTCGTCGATGATGCGCTGCCAGCGCCCTTGCTCCGCCGTGTCCTTGCGCCCCTCTGCTTCCTGCAGCTTGGCCCGGGCGCGCCTGAGGTACAGCTGATTGAACTCCTCCTGGTAGCGGACCCACGGCCGCGTCTCCTCGCTGTGAATGGCGACGAGCCACAGCACAAGGAAGGCTGGGCTCAGGATCGCCAACGCCAGGCGCATTCCGGGTGTGCCCCGCATCATTGCCGTCTCCCTCCCCTCGCGCTCACGGGCGGAGAGACGACGACGCATTCAAGCGAGGTCACGGCGGTACTCATATGTTGAACCAGGGTGTGATCAGGACGTACTTCACATTCAGAGCTAAGCGCAGCAGGATCTTGACCGGTACGCCGTACAGTACCAGTGCAAAGATCATCACGATGATGTAGCGGGTTCTGCCGAGCCCGGTGTAGAGCCAGCGCCAGCGGCGCGCCGGCAGCCATAGACCGCCGGCGAAATAGGCGATCAGCAGTGGTAGGCCGACCCACCACGGGAAGCTCCACAGGCGCTCCTCGGCACTCTTCTGCACGGACCAGTCCTGCCAGGGCCAGTAAAACTGCCAGTTGGGGCCGCGCAAGAACTGTCCGATGAAGATGAGCACCCACCACAGACCAAAGCCGAAGACGAAGTGGCTGATCGCCAGCCGGCGCACGCTGAAAGTGTACCGGCCCGTAGCGTTGCGGCTGGTGTCGAGGTACGGGATCGCCATCAGCCCGACGATGATGAGTGTAGGGATGCCGACGCCCGCGATCCACGGATCATAGTAGACGAGCAGCTCCTGCAGGCCGACAAAATACCACGGCGCCTTAGCCGGGTTTTCCGTCTTGCCCGGGTTGGCTTCGGGCAGCAGCGGCGCATTGATCGCCAGCGACCAGACCAGCACGACCACCGAGATCAGCAAAGCGGCGAGAAACTCTTTAAACACCAGGTACGGAAACGCTTGCACCTGATCGCCCGTGGCGGCCGGCGCAGACTCAGGGGCGTGCTTGCCTCTGGCCTCCGCGATTTCGATCACACGACGCATGCTGACTCTGGATCTCCTCGAAACGGCACCCGCGACCCTGACCGCTACAGCGGCCGCGAAATGCCGCCGTCCTTACGCACGCGCCAGAAATGCACCATCAGCAGCACCCCGGCCACCAACGGTAGGCCGACACAGTGCACGACATAAAAGCGCAACAAGGCGTTCGAACCGACCTTCATGTCACCGAGCAGGAGAAAGCGCGCATCGTTCGCCGGCGTGATGTTGAGCAAACTGTGGAACGGCCCTTCGGCACCGACGAACGGCGTGGCCGCGGCCATGTTGGTGCCGACGGTCACCGCCCAGAAGGCAAGCTGATCCCACGGCAGCAGGTAGCCGGTGAAGCTGAGGAGCAGCGTCAGCACCAGCAAGTTAACGCCGACCACCCAGTTGAATTCGCGCGGCGGCCGGTACGAGCCGGTCAAGAACACCCGCAACATGTGCAGCATGACGGTGATCACCATCAGGTGCGCGGCCCAGCGATGCAGATTGCGCAGAACCATGCCGAACTGGACGGCGTACTCGAGCGTCTTCATGTCCACATAGGCGTAGTCCGGCACCGGCCGATAGTAGAACATGAGGAGCACGCCGGTGATGATCTCGACCAAGAAGAGGAAAAAGGTGAGACCACCGAGACAAAAGACGTAGCCCACTCGCAGCGCCGGCCGTGGGATGCTGATTGGATGCAGATGGAGGAAAACGTTGCTGGTGATTTCGAGGGCGCGGTTGCGCAGGGAATCGACGTAGTCGTGGCGAAAGATGGAGCGGTACAGCTGCGAAGAGGTCACCGCGTTGATCACCCGCTGTACGCGAGGGTTCACGCGTGCCTCCTGCCCGGCAAATGCCAAGTGCGGCGTCGTGCTGTAGGGCGGGGTTTCCATGCCCCGCCGGGGGTGGAGCGGGACGAAACCCGCGCCCTACAACCCGGCTCAAAACGCCAACGGCCCATGTCGCTTCTCCCACTCGCTGGTGGAAACCATGACGATGGCATCCCACGGGCAGCCCTCGAGGTAGGTCTCCTCCGGTCCGCGGCTGATACACTTCTGGCAGCCGACGCACTTCAAGGGATCCACCCAGACGCGGCCGAAAGGGAAGGCATCCTCCGCGGGGACGAGGAGCATGCAATCCTCCACCGGACAGTAGATCTGGCAGACCGGTGCCCCAGAGCAGCCGGTGCAAGCCGCGGTGATGACAGCGAGCAACTTGGGCTTCTTGACGCGGCGCCCGACAAACTTGCCGTCGATGCTCTTCTTGAGAGCATGATGCACCGGGTCGGTGCCGAGGCCGTCAGAGCTTGACAAATGCACCGTCGACACCGAAACGTTCGGGCCCATAAATGAAGCTGGTGTCGACAACCAGCACGTTGTCGACGTTCAGTTCGATGCGGAAACGATCAAGCGGGCGAGGAGCGGGACCGGCAAAATTGACGCCGTTGCTATGGTACTCACTCCCATGGCAAGGGCACTTGAAGATACGGAGGTCTCCGAACCAATTGATGGTACAACCGAGGTGGGTACAACGCGCTGAAAGCGCGTAGACGCGGTCCCGCTCCCGCACGACGAAAAACCGTTGCTTTGCTTTCCACCGCTCATCGACGAGGATCACGCCGTACGTGTCGGTACTCTCGCCGGCTCCTAGGAACGCCTCCGGCGCACCGATGCGGAAGACGCTCGGGGGACGAAAGAGAACCCGCGGATAGAAGAAGCTGAGGGTCTCCATCGCTCCGGTCCCCAGCACGACGGCAAAGGCGCCCCAACCAGAAATAGTCAGCCCCCGCGACAGCAATTCCCGTCGGGACATCGCGCTCAGGTGCTGAAGCACAGCTTCGGTGTCCATAAGGCGCCTCGGATATCCCCTCCCTACCTAACGTTCGGTAGGGAGGGGATGACCGACATCAACAATCATCCTGATGATAGGCAGGCTTTAGCGTCCGTTTGCACCGCGTCCCCGACCTTGCGAGAATACGGGGTGCCAACTGGGACATCTGCTTATCTCCGCCGGTATCACAGATGGCGCCGAGACAAAGGACAGGGAAAAAGGCAGACTATGTTTAATCCGCCGGCGGTCGACTTCGCTGTGGCGCCCTTTCTGGTGATTTGGGAGACTACGCAGGCCTGCGATCTGGCGTGCACTCATTGCCGTGCGTCAGCTCAGCCGCTGCGCCATCCCGACGAGCTCACCACGGAAGAAGGCGAGCGGCTGCTCGAAGAGGCCGCTGCGATGGGCACACCGGTGTTCATCCTCAGCGGTGGCGACCCGGTGAAGCGACCGGATGTGTTCCGCCTGATCCGGAAAGGCAAACAGCTCGGGCTGCGGATGGGGACGATCCCCGCAGCGACGGCACTGCTCACCGAAGAGCTTGTGCGGCAGCTCAAAGACACCGGCTTGGATCAGATGGCGCTGAGCTTGGATTTTCCGCGTGCCGCGCTGCACGACGATTTCCGTGGCGTTCCCGGTGCCTACGAGCGCACCATGAGCGCGGTCGAATGGGCGCACCGCTGCGAGCTGCCGCTGCAAGTCAACACGACACTGTGCGCTCGCTCGGCGCCATACCTGGCTGAGATGGCGGCTTTAGTTGAACGTCTGGGCATTGTGTTCTGGGAAGTGTTTTTCCTCGTGCCCGTCGGGCGCGGTGAAGCGTTGGGCGGCCTCACAGCAGAGCAATGTGAAGCGCTGTTCGAAATCCTGTACGGCGTGCAGAAGCGCGCCCGTTTCATCGTGAAGGTCACCGAGGGGCCGCATTACCGCCGCTACGTCGCCCAACACGAAGCGGCTGGCGGCAACCGCCGACCAATGCACGCGGCGGGCGCAGCGCTTCCGAAGATGTTGCAGCGCTCGGAAGGGCCCGGGCATACGGTGGGCCTGGCGTCGCGTGGGGTGAACGCCGGCAACGGCTTCGCCTTCGTCTCGCATATCGGAGAAGTTTTTCCGAGCGGGTTCCTGCCGGTGTGCGCCGGCAACGTCCGGTCACAGGGCTTGGCCCAGATCTATCGTGACGCGGAACTGTTCCGGGTGTTGCGCGATCCCGATGCGCTGCTTGGCCGCTGCGGGCGTTGTGAGTTCCGCGGTATCTGCGGCGGCTCACGCTCGCGGGCCTATGCGCTCACGGGAGACTACCTGGCGACTGATCCGTGGTGTGGCTATGAGCCGGCGTCCAGCAGGGGGCAGCCCGGAACCGAGGTCGGCGTGCCCTGATGCAACAGCCCACTCGCAGCTACGATACCGAACCGACGGTGGTCCGCTTAGAGCAACGGCCGTCCAGCGGCCAACAGCGGCCGCGGCGGAAGTTCCGCCGCATTGCCTTGGTCGGCAACCCGAACGTCGGCAAGAGCGTCATCTTCGGAGCGCTCACGGGAACCTACGCCACCGTAAGCAATTATCCGGGGACAACGGTCGAGGTCACGCGCGCGGCTGCCCGCTTCGATCCGACTGCGGAGATCATCGACACGCCTGGCGTGAACAGCCTGACGCCGAACTCCGAAGACGAGCAAGTCACTCGCGATATTCTGCTCTCTGGCGTCGATCTGGTCATCCAAGTGGCCGACGCAAAGAACCTAACCCGGGCGTTGGTGCTCTCCTCGCAGCTGGCAGAGGCGGCGCTGCCGTTCGTCCTCGTGCTCAACATGATGGACGAGGCCGCCGAGCGCGGCATCTGCATCGATGCGGCGGCACTGACGGCTGAGCTTGGCGTCGCCGTGGTTGAAACCGTTGCGGTGCGTGGCATCGGCCTGCGGCGCCTGAACGCCGCCCTGCACGACGCTTGCGAAAGCCACTATCGGGTACGCTACCCGGCCACGGTCGAAAGCGCGCTGTTGCAGATCCAGCGGCCGCTCTCCGGCCTGGACGTCGGCCAACGCTGGTTGGCGCTGATGTGTCTGTCCGGTGATGACACGCTACGGCCGTGGTTGGAACGCAACGTAGCGCAGGACGGGCGTGCCACCCTTGACGACGCGTACCGCCAGGTGAGCACGCGGATGGGCACGCACGTCGGCTACGAAGTGACTCGCTGCCGCGTGCGTAGCGCCGAGCAGCTGGCGCAGCTGGTGACGCGAGCCGCCACCAGCGAGCATGGTGTGAATGTCGGGCAACAGCGGCCGCTTTCAGCGCTGGCGTTGGCTGCGGTGCTGGGAAGCTTGGTGCTCTTGGCGGATGATTTTGGTGTCTTTTCAGCCGTCGCCTCTCCCTGGATCCGCGTGCTCGGTTGGCTGGGGATCCTATCGACCTTGATTGCCGCCGACCGCTCGACCGACATGCGTGCGGCCCTCGGGCGCTGGGCCGGCCAACGAGGGACGGGCGTACCGGTGTTGTTCGTCGTGCTGTACGTTGTGTACCGTTTTGTTGGTGTGTTCGCGGCGGGGACCGGCGTGAACTTTCTTGAGCACACGGTCTTCGGTGCGTACGTGAACCCCGCCGTCACCGGCGCACTCGACCGCATCGTGGCGGCGGCGGCACTGAACGGCCCGGCTGCGGCTGCCGCTCATTTCGGCCGCGATCTGCTGGTCGGCCCGTATGGCCTGATCACCGTCGCGCTCACCTACGCCCTCGCCATCATCTTCCCCATCGTGACCGCGTTCTTTCTCGCCTTCTCGGTGCTGGAGGATTCGGGCTACCTGCCGCGCCTGGCGCTGATCGTGAACCGGAGTTTTCGCGCCATGGGTCTGAACGGCAAGGCGGTGTTGCCCATGGTGCTGGGTTTGGGGTGCGATACGATGGCTACGTTGACCGCGCGCATCATGGAAACGCCTAAGGAACGCCTGCTCGTCACGTTGCTGCTCGCCCTCGGCGTGCCGTGTTCGGCACAACTCGGCGTGATACTCGGCCTCTTCGGCGCGTTGCCGGTGTGGGCACCGATGGTGTGGGGTGGCGTTGTGGTAGGCGTGCTGTTCGCCGTGGGATTTCTCGCCGCCCTGCTGCTCCCAGGACAACGGTCGGACCTCATCCTCGAGGTGCCGCCGATCCGGCGGCCGCAGCTGGGCAACATCGTGATCAAGACCGCCGGCCGACTCGAGTGGTACTTGAAGGAGGCGGTCCCCATTTTTATGCTCGGCACCTTCGTTCTCTTCCTCCTCGACGCGACCGGCCTTCTCCCCCGTTTCGTCGCCGCCACCGAACCCGCCGTTGTCGGCATGTTGAGCCTGCCACCGAAAGCGGCGGAAGCCTTTCTGATAGGTTTCTTTCGTCGCGATTACGGGTCGGCCGGCATCTACGCGCTCTTCGAACACGGGCAACTGACGCCGGTGCAGGCGGTGGTCGCGTTGGTCACGATCACCTTGTTCGTCCCCTGCGTGGCCAACTTCTTCGTGATCATCAAAGAACGTGGCCTGCGCACGGCGCTGGCGATCACCGCCTTCATCTTTCCGTTTGCCTTTGTGATCGGCGGTCTCGTCAACCTCACCCTTCGGGCCACGGGGCTGCAATGAGCCCGACCACCGACGATATCGTTTGCCCGCTGTGCGGTACTCGCTACAGCGAGCCCGAGGGCCGCGCCTGCTATTCGGGATGCCCGCTGCAGCGCGGGTGTCAGCTGCTCAGTTGCCCCGCTTGCGGGTATGAGGTGCCCGCCCCGACCCGGCTGACACGACTCCTATCGCGTTGGCTCGGCAGAGAGGTCGCGTCACGATGAAACCGCTGGATGAAAGCACCACGGCGCTGGAAACGGAAAAGCACGTCGAAGAGGTGCTCGAACGGTTGTGGACGTTGCGCGAGCAAGCAGTGGCGGCGCCCGCCGACTTGGCCGGCGAGCCTTTCGGCTTCGAGCCGGCGGCCGCCATCGCCGAGGGCTGCCGTCGCGCGTGGCTCGCCGTCGGTCGCAACGGCCTGGAACTGACGCCTGCGGGCGAGCAGCGCGCGGCCGGCATCATCCGCCGCCACCGGCTGGCGGAACGCTTGCTGTTCGACGTCATCCACGTGGACACCGAAACTATGGAAGCCGGCGCGTGCGAGCTCGAGCATTCACACATCTTGTCGGAGGAGGCCACCGACCGGGTCTGCGCCTTCCTCGGCCATCCGCCCACGTGTCCGCATGATCGGCCCATCCCGCGCGGTCACTGCTGTGCGAGATTCTCGCAAGAGGTGCAGCCGTTGGTCAGCCCGCTGAGCCAAAGCGCCATCGGCGGTGCCTACCGTGTCGTCTTCATCGCTTCCCGCTCGCACCGACGAATGGATCGGCTTGCCGCCTTCGGTGTGGTGCCCGGGGCACTGCTGCGCCTGCACCAGCGGTTGCCCACGTTCATGATCCAGGTCGGCGGGACTGATATCGCCCTGGAGCAAGACGTGGCAGCTGACATCTTTGTGGTGCCATGTTGAAATGTCGGAATGGGCGCTGAGGACAGCTGCACACATCGCTTTGGGCATTTCTTCATCCTTCAAAGCGCGGCACATTTGCCGCCCTATGCTTCCCGAATCTCGTAACAGGCGCTGCCCGCCGGAGGGCACTTCAGCCTTGTTGTCTGCCACCTATTCGTGGTAAGGGGGATCAAGGGCGCGAGGAATAACCCTTGCTTATCCTAACGACGCGCGGTGTTTTCTATGAGAAAGATGCAGTGTGATACCTGCCAGATGCGAGGGCAGGGTGTGATCTGTGAGCTCCCACCTGATGCGCTTGCGGACTTCCAACGGGCTGGCGTGATGGCGGTGTACAAGCCGAGGCAGGTCGTGTTCAGCGAAGGCACGCCGGCGATGGGACTGTACGTCGTTTGCCAGGGGGCGGTGAAGCTATACCACTCGGACCGCTTCGGGCGTGAGCACATCCTTGAAGTGGCTGGTCCAGGGACGCTGCTGGGTGAATTGTCACTCGATGACAGCCAAACGATCTCGGTATCTGGGGAGACTCTGGTCGAGGCACAATTGTGCTTTTTGGCGCGCGACCGCCTGGTAAGTTTCCTGCAAAAGCACCCGACGATGGGGATCCGCGTGGTTGCGGCTTTGAGCAACGAGCTCGCAGCTGCGCGGCGCAAGGTGCGCGACCTGGCGCTGAAAGGCGCTGAAAGTCGTCTTGCTGGGTTGCTGGTGCAATTGGCCCGCGGCCACGGCGATGCGACGGCCTCCGGGCAACGACTGCAGCTGCGCTACACGCGCCGCGAGATTGCGGAGATGATCGGTGTCTCCACCGAAACCGCGATCCGATTGCTGGGGAAACTCAAGCAACGCCGCGCCATCAGCGTAGACCATCGCGAAGTAACCATCACCGATGTGGAAAAGCTCACCAAGCTGGCACACTACGACGATATGGAGGCGTAGCGAGGCAAGGCCTCCAACCTTCGGGCCACCGGCCCGCTCGCCTCCTTCGACCTTGCTCAGGAAAGGGTTGGCTCGTTTCGAATCGCTCCGGACGAGACTCATGGACGACGGAGCCCAAACAGCAAGCGCCGCGAGTGGGGGGCAGCTCCCGGCCCCGATCATTCAAGGCCTTGACCTGTATCATCACACACCGTCCGACCGTTCGGTAGATTGCCGCGCGCGACGAAGGTGGCTGACGTGACGGGTGATATGCCCCAAACCGCATTGCGCGACCGCTACGGCCGGGCGGTCACTTATCTGCGCGTGTCCGTCACTGATCGCTGCAATCTGCGCTGCTTCTACTGTCTGCCGCGCGAGTACGGCGTGCCGGTGCTTTCCGACACACTGAGTTTCGAGGAACTGGCTGAAGTAATTGGCGTCGCCGCCGGGCTCGGCGTCAGTAAGATCCGGATCACCGGGGGGGAGCCGCTAGTGCGACCCGGTATCGTCGATTTCGTGCGCCGCTTGCGTACGCTGCCGGGCATCAGCGACGTGGCCCTGTCGACGAATGGTACCTTGCTCGCTGAGCACGCCGCCGCGTTGAAAGCGGCAGGGCTGATGCGTATCAATATCAGTCTCGATTCCTTGAGGCCGGCGGTCTTTCGCGCCGTCAGCGGTCGCAACGATCTCGGTCGTGTCCGGGCCGGCATCGCGGCGGCGCATGCTGCGGGCTTGCACCCGGTCAAGCTGAACGTCGTCGTGATGCGTGGGGTCAATGATGATGAGCTGCCGCAGATGATCGAGTTCGCTGCCGAGCGCGCAGCGCAAGTCCGCTTCATCGAGTACATGCCGCTCGGGGTCGGTCAGCGCTGGGAATCGTCTTACATCAGCCGTGCCGAGATCCTCGAGCGCATCGGGCCGTACCTCAAACCCGAGCCGGCGCGCCAGCAGCCCGGCGACACCGCCACGTACTACGCCTTGCGGGTGGGTGGAGAGGTGGGCATCATCAGCCCGGTGAGCTGCCGTTTCTGCGAGCTGTGCAACCGCCTGCGCCTGACTGCCGACGGCAAGCTGCGCCCGTGCTTGACCAGCGAAGGGGAGGTCGACATCCAGAGCGCGCTGCGGCCGCAGGTCTTGCCTGAACGCATCGGTGAATGCTTTCACGCCGCTATCGCCGGGCGCCAGCAGATCGGAACGTATCGCACTTCCGCCAGCGCGCAGTCCTCGACTCCTCCGAGATCGATGGCAGTGATCGGCGGATGACGACGTGTCCACCCCTGGCGGCGCTCCGATAACCGCGAACGGTCCAACGCAAGACGCTCTCACCGCTACCGGATC
Organism: Binatia bacterium; assembly: GCA_050015455.1. Taxonomy (GTDB): domain Bacteria; phylum Desulfobacterota; class Binatia; order HRBIN30; family HRBIN30; genus JAGDMS01. The sequence continues at coordinate 9,920 of JBEKBJ010000080.1, read as the reverse complement.
GCACTGGGAACGGTGGGCGCAGCCGCGTCCGCTTCCCGGCGTGCGGGCGCTGCGCACCACGCTTCGAACGACCCATTTGATCGCCTTCGGCACGCTCTATGGCGGCCACGTCTACGGTCTGCCGGCCGAGCGACTGTGGCTGGCTCTGTTGGCGACCGTCGGCACGGGAGGGGCGTTGATGAGCCTCGAGATCTACCGGCTGCCGCTCTGGTTGTTCCAGCTCCGCGGGGTCGCCACACTGGTGAAGATCGTGTTGGTGGCAGCCGTGGCGGTGTGTTGGACGTGCAGCGTGTGGCTGCTCACGGCCGCCATCATCATCGGCGGTGTGGCCGCGCACATGCCCGGGCGGTACCGTTACTACTCGGTCGTCCACCGCCGCGTCATCGGCGGGCAGGAGTCGGGCTAAGCCGACTCATCCAGCAGGGTCTTGGCGACTTCGACAAGGACACTTGAGAACTGTACGACCTCGGGCTTGCTTTACGCCTCGCCGAATCGGTGCACCGGGCACGATTGAGAAGGTGGAGATCGATACTCACTGCCGAACCTTAGGGCTGCGGATCATCGGGTTTCTCCGGCTCGATCCCGCCGCCCGTTATCTGATGTTGGATACGGTGGAGAACGTCGAGGCGACGCCGACGCCAGCGCGCTGAAGAGCGGGCTCCGGGGAGGCTCGTGGAGTTGACGTTGTCAGTCCCGAAGTCCAAAGTGTGCTTACCACGCACCTATCGACGGAACCTTCAGACGGGGCAGGGCACAAACTGGGCCGCATCAAGAAGGCTTAGCTCACTATGCGCGTTCGCGAGCTGGCGCTAGCGATCGTAGCGCTCGGAGTGGCGCTGGCTGCCCAACAGATTGTCTGCGCCAATCCATCTGGTGTCGCGGGTTGGGCGCTGCTTGCAGCGGCCACGTGCCTGATGGCCTTCACCGTCCCGGCAACTGCTCCGGGGGCACCTGTGCTCGCTCTGGAAACGCGCCCGGCCCCCAGAATCTGGGCGCTCCTGTGCGGAACAGCCACCATAGCGGCAGTCACATTAGTCACTGTCCTGTCGAGTCGCGACAGGCTTCCGGTACTCGTGCTGCTCCTCTGGATATCGAGCGCCATGCTGGGCGCCCTGGCGTTAAGGTCCCGGAATGCATCGGCACCGGCTCGCGCTCAAGTGCCCTGGTCTCGTCTCGAGGTGATTGGCTTCGGTGGCATTCTCTTATTGGCCATCGTCGCGCGAGTGCTGTGGATCGACACCCTGCCGCGAGCTTACTTCGGAGACGAGCCTCGTGTCGGCATGTTTCTGCGGAATGCCTACAAAGGGACGATCCCGAACTTCTTCACCATGGGATGGAACGGATGGGCAGTGATCGGATTGTCGCTGCAAGGCATGCTCGCGCCTCTGTTGGGCTTGCGCATAAACACGTTGCGCCTCGCGTCCGCGCTGTTTGGGAGTCTGGCGGTGGGCGCCACGTACTTGCTCGCGCGGGAGTTGTTCACGCGGCGGACCGCCGTATTCGCCGCGTTGCTCCTGGCAGTGTGCCGTACGGCGATCGATTTCAGTCGTCTCGGTGTGTGTCATGCGCAGGTGATGTTCTTCGAGACGGCAGTGTTTTTTTGCTGGTGGCGCGGCGTCAACACGGGCCGCGCCGCCTGGTACTGGTGGGCCGGCGTTGGGCTCGGCCTGTGTCTACTGACCTACAATGCCGGAGACTTGGCGCCGCTCTTGTGGCTCGGTTGGCTGGGTTTGAGCGTCGTGCTCGTCCCGCGCTCACTGCGTCTCTACTGGCGAGGCGCGGCCGTTACCGCGGCAGGATTTCTCGTTGTGGCGTATCCGTGGTTGCACTACATAACTGATCACCTCACCTTCGGACCGACCTGGGAGCACTGGACGATGATCGCGCGCAATCGTGAGGTGATGAGCCAGGCGCTCGACGCGTGGCGCGCCAGCGGTGCCGGTGCCGCGGCTACAGTACTGTGGCGGCAGGTCTGGCTGACGTGGCTGGGCTTCGGTGTATTGCCCGGTGGAGCGTATCCGGAGCTGGGCTACCGTGGTGGAGGAATGCTCGACCACGTGAGCGCACCGCTCTTCGTTCTCGGTCTCGGGCTGGGAGTCTCTCGCCTGCTCCGCCACCGTGGTGGCTTCGTCGTCTACTGGTGGCTGTTGACCACCATCGTCGGTGGCGTCCTCACCGTCAGTCCACCGGCCTTCGTCCGGCTGGTGGCCATCTTGCCGGCCATCGCGATCCTCGCCGCGCTGCCCTTGGACGCGCTGGTTCACCTGGGCGAGGCGGTTCCCGCGCGGACGCGAATAGGCGTCGTGAGCGGGCCACTGCTCGCCGGGGCGCTGCTGATGGGAGCTGGATGGGACAACTGGCGGACCTATTTCGTCCAGTTCGCCCAGGCTCCCATCGACGACACCTCCGAACTGGTCCGTTGGGTACAGCGCCTACCCCTCGACACGGAGGCCCTACTCGTCGGTGCCGAGCACTTCCTGCATTTTACCCACGACGCGAACTGCGAAATTTTCGCCTTCGAGTTTCCCGACCGCCACTTGGAGGATGTTTCCGACCCGAGCTATCTGCTGCCGCTGCACCAACCGGTGACAACGCCCCTCGCAATCGTGCTGGCGCCGTCGCAGACGACGCTCACCCCCTACATCCGTGAGCTGTACCCGCACGCGGAAACGGCGGACGCAATGCGCGGCACGGATCACCTCATGTTCCGCATGCTGCGCACGCAGCCTGATGATGTGATGCGGCGGACGGGCCTGCGGCAAACCGTGTACGACGACCAGGGTACAGTCGTCTCGACAGCCCTCGTCGATCCGTTCCAGGCCGAGCCGGGGTCGTCGGGCGGGCGCGTGCTGTGGACGGGTAGTATGTACTGGCCGACCGACAAGCCGGTGACCCTGCGCATCGGGGTCAGTGTGGTGCAGCCGGATACGCGCATCCTGGTACGGCTCGCGGACAGTTTGGAATGGCAAATCAGTCCTGGGCCTCAGCTGCAACCTGACGGCTCCAAGGCCGCTGTGGCCGACGTGGCGGTGACGCTTCCGCAGGGCTGGCAGCCGGTGCGTGTCGAAGCGCGCGGCATGCAAGATCTGTCCATCGCGATTCAGGGCAGCGATCGAGCCCTCACCCGCTGGGATGCGCGGCCGGAGGACGCGCCCGAAGGGCTCGCCGTGGTGTACCAGCGCAACGGTGAGACTATCGCGCAGGCGGTGGACACGCAGCTGAACGCGTTCGCGGTTGACCAGCTCTTTCAGCCGCCACACCTGCGGATGCCATTCGTCGCCACCTGGGAAGGGGCGCTGCGCATCGTGACGCCGGGGGACTACAAGTTTGAAGCCCTGGGCAGCGGCCCGTACTCCGTCAGCCTCGACGGGGAACTTTTGCTCCACGCGACCGACGTCATTCCGGAAGAGCCGCGCCTCACGCATGCGTCACGTTCCCTGAACGCAGGGCTTCATCCTCTGGTAGCGTATTGGGACAGTACCAAGCCCGCGCACACCAACCGGCGCATCTTTCAGGTCTTCTGGACGCCGCCCGGTGGCGAGCGCCAGCTGATCCCGCCCTCGGCGTTCCTCCGGCGGAAGCCTGAGCATGTGCCGGTCGAAGCGAATGCGGTTTCTCTGGCTCCGCAAAGCTGATCCGGCGACTGCAGCACGCGCGGCTGGCCCAGGGCCAAGGGAAACGCTGTGATCGCCTTGCCAACACACGCCTCGGCCGCTATGTAAATAGACGCTGGCCATGAGTTTCACCACTCGGGGCTCAGCGCTCAGAATGCCATGGGGGCGATCTGGGTTCGACGGGGGTAGGAAGGCCTTGGTTGCGTGCACGGGATCCTGGGTACCGTAAAACCCCAGGGCTGCTTAAACGCAGACGAACCACTAGCACTGGCTGCCTAAGGGCAACCACGTCTGACCCATCCGAGCCCGTAGGGTGGGATCAGGCGTCGCAAATCGGGATAAGCGGCGGCGGGTGCTCGGACGCCGACGACGAAAATCCTCCTTCGCCAAGGCTTCGGAGGACAAGTCCTACGAAGCTGCAGCGTAGTAGGAAACGAGCTGGTTGACCGCGATCCTGTTTCGTAAAGCCCTCCGTAGCCTTGGCGAAGGAGGGTGGGAGCGCTGCCAACGAGAGCAAATCACGAAACTACGCACGTAGACACCAGGGTTGACCGCTTCCGGACGGGGGTTCGATTCCCCCCGCCTCCATCCTTCGCTCGCTCCGCTGACGCGGAGACGAGCTTCGGATGGCATGCCATCTACAGGAAGAAGCGGAGAAGGCGAAGGATGTCCGCCGAAGCTCCGGAGGAGCGAAGGCGGACCCAGTCACGGGTTTCGCTGCGAAGAGCTTCGGATGGCATGCCACCAGATCAGAGCGCCAGCGACGCGAGCGAAGGATGCCCTCCGACAAGTTCTCCGACACGTTCTCCGAAGCCGCGCGAAGGGGAAAGCCGAAGGCGTAGGAGAAAGCTTTAGCGGAGGAGGGCACGCCCTCCGAAGCCGAAGGCGAAGGAGGGAAGGGGCATGGCAAGCGACTCAGAACAGGATTAACCTCGGCCGCGATGAAGTACGTCTACCTGATCCGCAGTTTAAGACCTCGAACTTCAGGTACTTCGGCACCTCCGTCTTGAGGAGATCCAGGCAGAAGGCATGAATGGTCCCGACGAACATCTCGGCCAAGCCGATCACGTCGCCCAATGTTTGGCGGCAGCGCGTGATGATTCGTTCCTTCAGCTCCGCCGCCGCCTTGTCGGTGAACGTGAAGGCAATGATGTTGCGCGGCGCCAGTCCGCCTTTACCGGGCGTGAGCAGGTGGACGACGCGGCGCGCTACGACCTCGGTCTTGCCGGACCCAGCGCAGGCGATGAGTTGGAGATTGCCGCCGCCGTGGGTGATGGCCTTGTCTTGGGTCGGGGTCAGATGCATCCGACGTGTTCTCCATTAGAGATCGATTCTGTAGCCCGTTGGAACCACCCCAATAGTGCCAGGATTGAGGTGGCGTCAAGCTCGCGACCTCCCTGGGAAGCGCGATACCGGTGTGGGCTTCGCGGCGTGCGCGTGCCTCACGGACTGAGCACGCGCGGCTCAGATGTTGTTCGGTTCTCGCGTATTGCTCGAAGGCCGGCAGGCACCGGTCAGATCGCAATCCGCTCGATCTCGTCGAGGCTGATCTGGTCGGTGGTGCGGTCGTAGAGCTTGGTGGTGCGCGGCGACTCGTGGGCCTCGATCTGCTGCGCGTGCTCCAGCGTGCCGCCGTTCTCGAGATAGGCGGTGATGCCGGTAGCGCGGAAGGTGTGGCAGCAGACGGCAGTTGAGGAGAGTCCGGCGTCCTGTGCCCGGCGTTTGATCATCCGAAAGACGTCAACGCGGGTCATCGGGCTGCGGGTGAGCTGACGCGTCTTGCCGCGGGTGGTCCGGAACAGCGGCCCATTCTTGTCGTCCGCGATGCCGGCGGCGCTGATGTATGCGTCCATGTACTGCTCGGCCTTGTGGTGGGCCGGTACGTCGTGGCGCTTGCCACCTTTCTCGTGGAGGCGAAACCACCAGCGCTTGCCCTGGGGGTAGTAGTCTTTGACGCGCATGCCGATGACGGCACCGACACGTGCGAAGCTGTAGACCATCACGCCGATCAGCGCGCGATCGCGGAGCCCGACGATGTTGTCGACGTTGATCAAGTGGATGAGGGCGCGCGTTTCCTCAACGGTCAGCACCGGCGTGCTGCCGCGTTTGATGACGTGCTTCGGCCCGCGGACGGAATGCGCCGGGTTCACAAACATGATGTGGCCGGTCACCAGCCAGTCGAACAGCATGCGGATCGCAGCGAGGTGCTGCTTGACGCTGGGCTTCGCCAGCGTCTCCTGGCGCTGCTCGACGTAGGCAGCGACCAGTATGGGCTCGATGCTGTCGAGCTCGTGGATGCCGCGCCGCTCGCACCAACGGAGAAACTGCCCCACGGCGCGGGCGTAAGCCATCCGCGTGTTCGGATTGCGGATGGTCGCCGTAAAGAACTCCAGAAAGCGTTTCTGTGCCCGCGGTCCGGCGGTCGCGATGAGCGTGGGCAGGGCCAGGCCGGCCCCCAAGGCGGTGCCCGATTTGGGGAGCATGGCTCGATCGGGGTGGATGGTCATATAGCGTAACATAACGTCCTTTATGTTACTCTGTCAAACGCAGTCGCCATGCAGACGCCCTGGTCGTTTGCTATTGTCGAATAATGGCGAGCGTAGTGGAGATGGTTGGGCCGTTGTTTGCCCAGGAGCTCTCCAACTTCGCGGAGACGGCGGGTGATTACGATGTCTTCCTGTGACGGGGTCGCATCGCCGCCGCCTCCCGTTTTCCGCTCCGCTTCTGCGTCGGCTGCAGCGGCTTGTTAGCTGCATCCACGGAACCATGCGAGAAGAGCCTGACTGAACTCCTCTTTCCGATCAAAGGCTCGCCACAGACCTGCGGTCTCAAGCTGCTCCCGCGATGGCCCATGCACCATGTACTGGCCCCGGTCTCGCGTGACTCGAAACGCTAAGCCAAGTGCACGAAAGCAGATCTCGAAGTCGCCGAAAGACTTCGCATCATAGCGTGCGCCTTCCACCGTTGCGCCCAAGGTCTCCAGTTCGGAAACCAGATCTCCCATATCTGCAGACACTTCCGGCGGCAGTGACATTCGCGACCTAACTTTGAATTCGCGGCACACTTCCCCCTGAGGTGATTGCATCTGAGTTTGTTCAGACCAGATCTACCTGAACCTCTCGCCAGAAGACCTGATGCGCCGCCGCAGTCATGGCTAGCACCCGTTCAGCGCGTTGTTCACCGCCGTGAGGATCTCATCGATGGTGATTTGACCATCGCGGTTCGCATCGCCAGCCTCGCAGGCGCCGACGTTGGCGTTGCCGAGGGCGATGTTCACCATGCTGAGAATCTCATCCACCGTGACCTGCCTGTCCACACTGCAGTCGCCGACGCAGGTCGGGCGGCCATCGATGCACATCGGCAGCGAGGCGATGACGATGCCCTCGGGCCGAGGACCGCATACCGTGATGTTCGTGATTACCGCATGCGTGGGGTCCGTGATGGCCTTGGCCGTGTCGATCACCGCGACGCTATTGCTCCAACCCTCGGGCACGTAGGCAAAGGCGCCGTCTGGCGTGATGGCGACGCCGGTAGGGCCGCTGGCTGCAGACAACGGGATGGTGGCTGCAACCTTATTCGTGGTGGTGTCGATCACCGACACGCTGCTCACCGAAGAGGCTTCGTCGGTCATGCAGTACTCCCCGCAGTTTGGCACATAAGCGAAGTGACCGTCTGGCGTGAGGGCAACAGCGTAGGGATACGAACCAACCTGGATAGTCGCACTGATCGCGTGGGACGGGTCACTGAGTGCTTTCGCCGTGTCGGTCACCACGACAGTGTTGTTGAAGAGCACTGCACCATAAAGGAACTCCCCGTTTGGGGTGATGGCCCATGCCGTACCCCCCGCCCCCGGTACGGTAGTCCGGATCGTGTTGGTGCTGGTATCGACGACAGCCATGGAGAATGCCGGGCTTGAGAGGTTACAGGGGGTGGCGCAGGCGTTGATGTAGGCGAACTTGCCCTCCGGCGAGATGGCGGCGGTTCCTAAGACTAATCCGCTAGGCTCCATGGTTGTGACGATCGCGTTGAACGGGTCCGTGAGCGCCTTGGCGGTGTCGAGCACCATGATCGTGCCCGAGTACTGGCCTGTCACATAAGCAAAGGCACCGTTCGGAGTGATGGCGATGCTGTACGGACCGCTGCCGGGCGTGACCGTGACGGTCGCGGCGACCATGTTGGTCGCGGTCTCGATGACCGATACCGTATTGCCCGGCTGGTCCTTGTCCCCCCTGTTACCGATGTACAAGTAGCGGGCGTCGGGCGTCAGCGCGGGCCCGGTCGGGCTGTTAAAGCCACCCTCAATCATCGCGCTGAGGAAGTTCGTGGTTGTGTCGATCACGGAAATCGATTGAGCCTCAGCTGGCGGGCATGTACCCCCACTCTCAACGTTGGGTACGTAGACGCAATAGGCATCGGCGGGGGGCGCTGAGCAGAGCGCGCAAGCCAACGCACCGCCGGCGCACAGTGTCAGCTGCAGCCACCAGGTCAATCCGCTAGGCCGTTCGAAACGGTGGACCATTGTCGTCTCCTTTCTCAGCATCCGTTGAGCGCGTTGTTCACGGCTGTGAGGATCTCATCGACGGTGATCTGGCCGTCGTTATTGGCGTCGCCCGGCAGGCAATCTGAGATCGGCGAGTTGCCCAAGGCGATGTTCACCATGGTGAGGATCTCGTCTACGGTCACGCTGCCACGTGCATAGCAGTCGCCGATGCACACAGCGCCCTGTTGGATTTGTATGGAAAACACCCCAACAGCCGTACCCGCGTAGAGCGTGCTCGGCGTGATCGGGTCGATGGCCAATACGTTGACAGTGAAGGCATCGCCGCTCAGGCCGGTGTTCACCGCAGTCCAGCTGCCGCCGCTGTCGGTACTCTGGTAGACGCCGTCAGCGGTTCCGGCGTAGAGCGTGCTGGGCGTGGTCGGGTCGATGGCCAGCGCCTTGACCGATTCTCCATACGGTCCGTGAGTTGTCCAGATATTGATAGCGGCGCTCGTCCTGTGCGCGCTGGCTACCAACAGCACAGCACACGTAAGTGCCGTCGATGTCCAGACGTCCGCTGCACGAGCAAAAAGCCGTCTTCCGGACCGCTTCATGGCTGGACCTCCGTGTGTTTCCGAGCGCTCTTATAGCACCTTTATCCTTGACCAAGAAAACGCCAAGCACGCTCGCGACGGGGAACATGCGCGAGTTAGTGCGCTTCTACTGCGCGTTTGGGATTGCGCTGGACCACGGCGGCGAGGATGCCACCTTCACATGTCAGGCGCGCTTGAATACATGGCGGAGTTGGGTGTATGAGCGGCCCATGAAGGCGGCGGAGTTAACCCCCAGTTAGTGCCCTAACTTGCGCTTCAGTTGGTGGTGAGGTGCTGGTGGACATTGAGGCGCATCGAAATCCGAAGAAGAAGCCTACTTGAGAATGGCCCCTACCGCCCCAGGAGTTGTGCTCTCACCTTGTCTGCATTGAGTTCTAACGCCTCGCACAGTGCCACAAAGCAGAACGGCCAGTCATTGCGCTCCGCCATGACCCACGCCAGCGCATCGCGGTATGGGCGCCCCTCATGATACTCTGGACCATGCTGGATAATAGCCACTGCGTCCGCCAGTACCGCTGCCATCAATCGGCGTTCCGGCGTTGACTCCTTCGGCGCATAGAGGAACTGCGACGGCAAGGGCGGGTTCGGGACGAAGTCGTGGTTAGCGCGGGTGCCCACGCGCGACCAATAGCACGTTAGCGTGAGTTTCGCCCGCGTACTTTTCGCCACCGATCCAAGCCAGCATTGAGAAGAGCAACCATAATCTCTGTCTTGCTTGAGTTGGGCGATTGCTTCCCATTGGTGCTCCGGGATTCTCATGTTCATCAGGCGCGACTCGGGAGGCTGGCGCCGTTTGAGATCGGTGATGCGTAGGGTGGAGCGAGTTCCGTTACCCATACAGTCTCCACAGGTCATAGCGAACGGTGATGCAATCTTACCACACAAAACGGCGCTGCACATAGGTCTAATTTTGCTTCTAATTTTGCTTCGGTACTGTCCTAGGTGAGCCCCGCTGGCTCACCGCAAATGCTGCTCCGGGGAGCGGCCCGGACAAGCACCCGCGCGCTTGGGTACTGTCCGAACCAGGACACCCGCCCGCTCAAACCCCGACGGACGAAGCGCCGCATCTTCGTTGTCTGTCTTCGCAGAGTTGCAGGTAGTGTCCGGAGTGTGGTGGAAAAGCGAAAAAGGCGTCATCATCCGGCCGGTTTCTTAATCCAAGAACAGCTCCCGCCGGGAAGCGGGGGCCGGAGGATGACGCCATGGAGACGG
>JBEKBJ010000079.1:0-27116 GCA_050015455.1 Binatia bacterium | reverse complement strand
CCTCCTACCGCACTCGCCACTTGCCGCCGCTTGACTTGCCCGATTCAAACAGCGATCACGCTACTAAACCGGACAGAATTTCCGGAAAAAAGCGGACACAATTTCCGGAACCCACACCTTCGAAAGATTCTTTTCTCGCAGAACGCTGGAAGGATTGTCTTCACGATGAGGATGGGGAACTCGCCCAATGTTGGTTTGTCTTTCGTCACACTGTGATTCTCCTGGCTGCGATCACGAGGGGATAAGTGCTAGCTTCAAAATTTGTCCGTGTCGTCCGTGGGGTCGTGTGATTGTGGGGTTGTGGGTGGCGACGGGGCGTCGGGGTGAAGGTGTTGCGTTCCGGTGCGGGCTTAGTCGTCTCGGTCGGTGATCGTTCGTCCTGGGCGATTTTAAGAGGTCGGTGTTTTTCTTGTGGCTTGGTGGTGGCGGTTTTCTCGCGTTCGTGGCGTTGGTGCTCGATCACGAGCGCCCGGGCGGCTGTCAATTTCAGGGGCACCTCTCTAACCGCCACCAACCAGACCAGAAAAACGCCACGCCGGTGGCAAACCAGAAGAAAGAGCAAACCTTGAAGAAGACTTTCTTTATTGCACCGACACGGGCGCTGCGACGACTGGCGCGGCGGTCGTGAGCTCTGGCCTCAGGTGAAAGTAAGAGCTCATCGAGTGAGTTCGATGGGGAATAGTAAATTCGTGGCCGGTAGTGGAAGCAGTAGCCGCCGAACGCCCAACAGAGAAGGCCTACACCAAAAAACCAGACCGCGGGGACTAACCAGTTTGGAGCCAAGTTCAGAGTTGCTGCAATTAGAAAGAACGCGCCGGCGGCGAGAAAAACTTGAAAGGGTAAAGTCAGCTGCTCGAACGTCGATTTGAAAAGCGATCCTATCCCCAAGCAACAAGTGGGGTAATGCATAGTGTGCTCAGTGTAGTGGTTGAGGGCGACGCGGGCAACCGGCGCCGGTGGCGCCGCGTAGTGGCGTTGCCAGACCAGTAACGGGCGCCGGCGGTCGTCAAATGTGCACTGGATGTGTGGTGCGGTGTGGCCGCCGTGTGCTATGGAGGGTGATCGTATGGAATCAATCAAACGGATCCTCGTCAGAGAGATCAGGGGTCCGGAGACCACACATACGGAACCAGTGTACTACTTTACACTGATCGTTGATCTGGACCGAGCAGAACCGTTCAAGGTCGAGGCGGCAGCGGTGGTGGTTTGTGTTGACCAGGACGATGCATGGGAACTTGCTGAGGGGGCGGGGACTAATTTTAGATCTCCGGACAACGTGAAGCGGGTGCAAGCTCGGCTTGTGCAGCACGTTTATAAACATGCGGGCCGCATCCTAGCAGATGGCCCGGCGCCAGTGTCGTACAGGTCCCGGCTGGCGTCGACGGAGGTTTCGGAGCTGTTGGCGGTTGATCCGGGGCGTGTCAGGATTGGCGAGTGGGTGTCGGTGGATTCACCGCGTATCCTGGGTTTCGTTAAGTAGCCGCGGCTCGGACAAACGCGGCGTGGAATCGGAGCGGATTCAACGGGCGGGGGCGCCAACGATGGCGGAAAATCCAAAGAAGATCATGGCGATGAGCGATGACGAGCTTCAGTTCTGGGCGCTCTCCGGCGATGTCGGCACTTACGTTCACGAGCTTGGCCAAACGGCGATGAACATGCGCTGCTCTCTCCGAATGGCTGAGGTGACGAAGGAGATGGCGAGCGCCAATCGGGATCTCGTCAGATCGACGAGCTCGCTCGTTCAGCAGACGCGGAATCTCGTCCGAGCGACGTGGGCACTTGTCTTGATCACCATCCTTGCGCAGATAGCCGTCGTCATAATCTCCGTGGTAACGAAACACCACTGACGTAAACCGTCGGGGCGATTGCGCGTCGCGTCGCAGAATCGGAACGCGCCCATGGAAGGAGTGCCCATGAACAAGCGATTCATCGCCGCACTTATCCTCACCACCTGCTTCGTTCAAGCGGCATACGGTGCAGAGGGTAATCAAACAACCTCCTCTCCGGCTGGGGGCGGCATCATTGGTGCCCTCATCATGTGGTTTATCTGCAATCGTCGGCGGACACAGGAAATCGGCGGTTGGTTACTGTACTACTATATCCAGCTCTATGTTGGCGTCGTTCTCACCGTGGTGATCACCGCCATTTCGTTCGACAACTATCTTCCGGCGAGTTGGAATGACGCTCCGAATCTCTATCCCTTGTTCTTGCTGTCAACAGTGCCAGCGCTTCTGCTCCTGCCGATTCAGCTCGGTGTGGCCGAGAAGTTACGGAAGTCTCGCGACTACTCCTGGGTCCATATCCTTCGGTATGTGTTGTGGATTGATTTCGCAGGGGCCGTGGTCGCAACGTTTATCGATCTCAACTACTTCGCGGATAATCTGACGTTTGATGCGTTGGCGCTTGTCTGGTCGCTCGTCTGGCTTCCTTACTTTTACGTGTCGAAGCGAGTCTCAAGAGTGTTCAACACGAAGGATTGGCTTGCACCGCTTCCTACCGCGCCGGAGGTGGCGTGAATGCCTAACTCGCCGTATCTAGGCGACGGCGAAGAGCACACCGCGCCCGAGCGCCGCGACGTTATGAGGCGTGATCGAGAGAACATGGTAGGAGTTGGGCCTGCTCGTCCTTGGATTCTTCCTGATGGTGTGGTTCGCGAGTATGATCATCCTTCCGCTGATCTACTGCGTTCCTCGATCGTTTGTGTGGGCTGTTCGGGGATGGGCTCGATGGCGAGCGCCATTGCTCTGGATGATCTCCCCGGTGGTCGGCTTCACTTTGGGGTGAAAGCCCTGCGCTGGCCTCGATTTGCAGCTTTTGGCACCACTCGCAACTGGCCGGATTGGACATGTCCATGACTGGCCGGATCGAAGGTGTCCATTGAGGGTTTCTCGGCGCCGCCTTTGCTGTAGCGTTCTACTCCGTCGCGACTGCCCGCTACTTGAGCGAAAGCCGGGCGTTCTCGCTCGGCCAGGGTCTTGGACTTATTTTGACGCTCGGCCGCTGCCTCTTTTCGACTTCCACCCGAGAGGAGCTACGGCGCGATTTCACGGACACGATGGCTCGACAATTGACTCCGTTCGGTCGTGCCGTGTTCGCTGACCACATCGCGTCCGACCTCGGGACGCGCGAGGGCTCTGCGGCGTGTCATCGGCATCGAGATCGCAAGGCCGAGCCGTAAAAGCTCAAGAGCCCCCGCAAACTCAGGCGAAGCATGCAGAGGACGCTCTATTTCGACACGAACGTGTACGACCATATCAACAAGCGCCTGGGCGTCTCCGACGGGGACGTTGCATATCTACGCAGATACCTTAGGGCGGGCGGCGTGGTGCTGCGATTAAGCGTTTTCAACTTGGAAGAGGCGGTCGGCCTCGTCAGATCAAGGCCCCATGCCGCCCGGACGCTCGCAAACCTGATGCGAGACCTAGCCTCGCTGGACAAGTTCTTCCGGGAGCCCGGGGAATTGGCGGAACTCTCCGTACTGTCGGCTATCCGCGGCACAGAAGCACCTGATCCCTACCTCTACGACCAGGAAACGCTTGAGGCGGGCCTCGATCGGCTGTTTGAAGCTAGTCCCGAAGGCGACCGCGAGCTACTCGATTCGGATGCGTCCACCGCGATCCAGATCCGGAAGTTCCACGAGGGTATGCGGCGGGGTTGCGAGACAATTCGAGTCAACTTGAGGACGCTAAATCCGTCGGGGCGACGCGTTCCTTTCGATCGGTACCTCGAGCAAGGCCGCAGGCGCGCGGCCGAAGACATGTTGGCTCGCCTCTCGACTGATGTATCCAACGAGCAAGTCGATCGGCTTTTGGGACTCCGGTATCCGAAGGCTTACATTGAAGCGAGCGTTTCGCTGATCTACTCTTACAGCTTCGAAGGGCTCGCGCCGAAGCCGGGCGATTCACGGGACCTTATGCATGCGGGGCTCGCGGGACTTGCGGACGTCTTCGTAACACAGGACCGGAGCTTGTCGAGACGGTTGAAGCGAATCCAGGGGCTTGGGTACCAAGTCGTGGATCTCAGGTCGCTGCTGCGACCACTTGACGAGCAAGTATCGCCTAACTGAGCCGATGGAGGCAGATGAAGGCGGCGACATTGGCCGGGACGATGCCTTTGAAGACCTCACGTGGAATCACGATCGAGGCGGTGAGGCTGCCGACACCCACCCGATCGATGGCAATGACCTTGTGCTTCTTGCCGAGAGTGACGGTGAGGAATTGCTCACGGTCCCACGTGGCGACCTCTTCGCGCAAAAAACGCGTAGATGTTGAACGTCGCCCCGATCGCAAGGCCCCGATCGCAAGGCTTGCAACGTACGGCAGTCTGCCGTATATACTCCGGAGCCATGAAACAAGAAGCCCCAACCACCGCCCGGCTGGAGGCGCGGCTGCCGCAGCCGGTGCTCGCCCGATTGAAACGGGCGGCCGAGATCCAAGGCCGCACCGTCACCGACTTTGTCGTGGCCGCGGCCGACGAAGCTGCGTGCCGCACCATTGAGCAAACCGAAATCATCCGCCTCTCTCTTGAGGATCAACGCCGGATCGCCCAAGCGATCCTTCGACCGCCCGCCCCAACCGCGGCCCTCAAGAAGGCCGTCCGCCGCTACCGTGAGCTGTTCGGCGCGGGATGACGCAGCCCCCCTTTCGCTTCGAAATACTCGGCGAGGGTCATGACCGCACCGCTTTTCACTGCGGCGAGCCGCCCCTCGACCGCTACTTTCAAAAGCAGGTCACGCAGGACATCCGCCGGCGCGTCACGAATTGCTTCGTCGCCATCGAGGTCGCCACCGGCCGCGTGGCCGCCTATTACACGCTCTCCGCGGCGAGCGTTGCGCTCGCGGATTTGCCCCCCGAGGACACGAAGCGCCTGCCGCGCTACCCCACCTTGCCGGCCGTCCGGATCGGGGGCCTGGCTGTCGACAGGGGTTTCCAGCGTCGCGGTCTTGGCGGCGCGTTGCTCATGAACGCCGTTGATCGGACGCTGCAAACCAACATTGCGACCTTCACACTGCTCGTCGATGCCAAAAACGATCAGGCGGTGGCATTCTATCAGCGCTACGGTTTTCGTCCTCTGGTCAGCCAGCCCCGCACGCTGTTCCTTCCCCTGGCGACCGCTCACAGGGCCTTCGGCGGGAAGGCCCCTCCCTAGAGATCACCCCAACGGGGTGATTCTGGAGGCGGATGAAGGCGGCGACATTGGCCGGGACGATGCCTTTTCAGATTGAAGCTAATAGTCATCCGGAACTGCCTGGCTGACCAGAAAGCCGGTTACTGGTTTCGGAAGTATGCAGCCGACTCGGGTGAGCCAACGCAGCGCGAACGGGAAGAGGTAGTCTCTCTTCTCCTTTTCTATCCCGCGAATGATGTGGCTGGCTGCCTGTTCCGGGCTGATTTCGAACGGCGCAGGGATGCCGTCGTTGGCTACAGCCTCGGTGTGCACGAAGCCTGGATGCAGCGCGCAGAACCGAATGTTGTAAGCCTTCAATTCGATGCGGCAGGCATCGAACAGAATGCGCCCCGCGGCTTTGGCGGCGCAATACGGCCCCTGCATCGGCAACCCCAGAAAACCCGCCAGCGAGTTGGTGTGCGCGATGACACCGTCGCGCTGTCGCTTCATCACCTCGACAAGTGGTATCAGGTAGTTGACCATGGTGTCGTAGTTCAAACGCATGTTGTCGCGTACGTCGCTTACCTTGACTTTGGCCATATTCAACGGCGGTCCATTGCCGATATTCAGCAGTGCGCAATCGATGCGGCCGAACCGCTCCACCCCGCGTCTGACCACAGTGGAAGACTCAACCTCATCCAGGGCATCACAGGCGATAGCCAGGCACTGGCTGCCGGCAGATTCAATCTCTTGCTGAAGACTTTCAAGCAGAGCTTGCCGACGTGCGGTCACGATCAGGTTGTTTCCCCGTCTCGCCAGGGCTAGCGCCACTGCGCGGCCGATGCCGGAGGAGGCACCGGTAATCAGGATAGTCCTGTTCGTTAACACCATTGTGATCACCTCCTACCATCTTGCTGCAGGGCTCGGGCGTCCCCGCCCGAAGTACGGGTAGCCCGCGCAGCTCGGCATTTCAAATCCTCCGATCCCAGTGCGCCCGTCTTGGACGGCCGTGCGTTGCGGTCGATCAAACCTTTGTGACCAATCGGAACGCTCCCGCGGCCGGCTTTTCCCTCTACCGCTTCGCTGCAGGCCACGGGACACATGGTAACTCGAAGGATGCGATCAAGAAGCCCGCCTCGTGACGCGGGAGGGTCGGCGGTCAGTGTTTGCCGTACGCTAGGGGTACCCCGTTGCGTTGCGCCAGGATGTAGGCCTCGAGCGCGCGCATTCTCGAGTCGTCAGGCGAAAGCGTCACGCCCTTGACTGGATTCTCGATGCACCAATTGATCATGTCCCGTAACAGAGCCACGCGCTGCAGCTGTTCTTGGTACTTCGGATAGGTCTCGGGATGAGTGTTGGCGGCGTTCGGATGGCACATGTCGCAGCTCACACCGATCGTGCTGCCGAGGGCCTGGGCCGAGTGGAAAGTCTGGTTGCCTTGCTCAACAAAGGCATCGGTCTGTGCCTTCCAGATCTTATAGTCGCGCTCATGGAAACTCGCATAGGTGTCGCCTTGCTGGCTCTTGAGCGCCGTTGACGCCGCGGCGCCCGGCCCTGCCGTGTCCTCCGGGCCTTTGGCACCGCCCTCGCCAGGCTGTGAGGGCGCTTGCGCTTCGCTTCCGGTCTCAGCCTGCGCCATAATCCAGTGTTGGTCGGGATGCTTGCGTTGCCACTCAGCCATCAGCCCACGCGTGAATTCCACAGCCTGCTCGTGAGCCATCTGCTGGCCGGGCTTGAGCCCGGGGATTTCCACTGTGGTCGAGCCGTCACACGACTGGACTACCACGTTGCCGTCGTGGCTTTGCGGGAGCTGATGACTGGCCAGCGCTTGCGCATAAACTCCGGCACCGCGGTTGCTGGCAATCAGACATACGGCCGATGCCGCAGCGACGCAGCCAGCCGCCACGGCAACCATCCTGGTTCGCGTTTTCATCATCTTCCCTCCCCTGGTGTTTAGGGAAATCGGGGGCCTGTCTTAGTAGCTGGCGAACTGCGGCTCGGGCGGCCGATCAACCTTGCCGAACGAACGCAGGTAGCTGGCTTTGACCGTGACCGGGTTACGATCCCACAGATTGTAAATCTTGTCGACGACTCCCTCGGCCGACGTCGTCGCCTGGCCGTCGCCGCATCCGTCGAACTGGTCGAATGGATCCGCCCGGTTCATCTGGACGGTCAACTTCGGCAGCCCCTCGGGCGCGTACGGCCAGGGCCACGCTGTCGAGAGCATTCCGTAGAAGCTGATGTTGTCGATCTGGTTGAACAGCATCTGGTGAGTGTGGCCGTGAATGACCGTCACCCTCTCATAGGGCTTCAGGATTGCCTGGACCTCGTCGGCGTCTTCGGTCCAGAAATTCCAGTTACGGTAGTACTTGTACAACGGCGAGTGTGAGAAGACGACAATGGGAGTTGTTGCGGGAACCTTCGCCAGGTCGTTCTTGAGCCACTCGCGCTGTTTGTCGCCGACTTCAAAGCGCGACTGAACCGCGTTATCGAGGCCCGCGACCGTCTGCATCCGCTCCTCGGCCGTCATCTTGCGCGCGGTCCAGAAGTCCGCTTCGTACACGCTCTGGAGCACCACCACGTGCACGCCCTTCCAGTCGAACGAGTAGGTCGGCGGCCCGAAAAGCTCCTGCCATTTCTCACCTAGGTCAAGGAACCAGTCGTGTTCGCCCACCATCATCTTCACCGGCGCTTTGAGCCCCATGAGTATCTGTCTGCCCAATTCGAGCTGCGACGGTTCTCCCAGTTGCGCCAGATCGCCGCCGTACAGCACAAAGTCAGGTTGTGGATCGAGCGCGTTGACATCGTCGACCGCCTTCACGATGGCGCGTACGAAGCGCTGGTTTAGCGTGCGCTCATAGAGATGGGCATCGGAGATGTACGCGAAGGTGAAGGGCCGTTCGCCCGAGGCACCTTGGCCGGCGAAGCCTTTGCCGATCTCGGGTGCCGTGGACGCGCCGGCAACCTCCACGAGTTGGAAGGTGTGGGGCGGCATGAGCCCCTTCGCCAGCACGGCACCCATCGTCGCCGCCGAGATCCTGAGGAAAGTGCGGCGATCGCAGTTGCGCAGCGCCCGCAGCACGCCATCGCGAGCCTCGTAATATTTCGTTTCCACGCCTTTGTGACGAGCCGCCATAGCAGACCCTCCTTCAGGTGATCGCCTGTCTCAGTAGCCGCCCAGCAGAGCAGGGTTCTCGGCCATGTATTTCTGGCCAGGCCCGATGTCGCTGAAGGGGCCGCCGAAACCGGGGCCGTTGCGGCCCGCGAGCGCCAGCGCCGCTTTGGTATCGCGCTGCGGACGCTTGGTCCGCGAAATCTTAAATTGATGTTCGTACTCCTTCTTGGCTCGCGGCATGTAGTTCTCGCTGGTGAGGGACAGCAGGAACGCGGCCAGGTCGTCCAGTTGCTGTTCGCTCAGACCGAGCGGAACGATGCCGCCGTCGAGGAACGGATTCTGCACGCCGCCCTTGTTGTAATGATCGAGCGTGTCCCAGATCGTCGCCTGCGAGCCGTCGTGAAAGTACGGCTCGGTGACAAAGAGGTTGCGCAGGCCCATGGTGCGGAACGCTCCGATGTCATGCGGCTGCTTCGTCACCAGGAAGCGTCCGACCTCGCTGATGTCGGACGAGATGGCAAGACGGTCGATCTCCTGCGGCCCTCCTCCCGCCTGCGCCAGCAGCGCGAGCGCCTGGCGTGCGTGCGGGACAAATTGAGCATTATGCGCCGAGACCCCGATGTTGTGGAAGCGGTCGTCGGTAAACAGGGGACGCGTGGGGTTCCATCCATGGCACGACATGCAGCGCCCCTGACCGTTGAAGAGCGCCCATCCCCGCTGCTGTGGCTCGGTGAGCGCCTTACTGTCACCCGCCATGAAGCGGTCGAACGGCGAGTCGAATGCGATCTGCGTCCGCTCGTACGCCGCGATCGCTTTCACCAGATCGTCGTAGCTCGGAGCCCGACCGAAGACGTCCTGGAATCCCTTCTGGTACTCTGCAATCGAGTTGAGCTTCTCGACTACGGGCTCCTGGCTCGGCATCCCCATCTCGATCGGATTGAGAATCGGATCTCTGGCCTGGTCCTCCAACGTCGGCCGCCTGCCGTCCCAAAATTGCTCGATGTTGAACATCGCGTTGAGCACCGTGGGAGCGTTGCGCTGGCCGAAGTTATCGTGGACTCCGTTGGAAGTCCGTAGCTGGTCGGTGAACCCCTTGTCCGGATCGTGGCAGGTCGCGCATGCCACCGTGTTATCCACCGAAAGCCGCGGGTCGAAGAACAGCGCCTTGCCCAGGGCGACCTTCGCGGGAGTTTGAGGATTATCGGGAGGAACCACCCACTTGTAGAACTCCGCCGGGACCCCTGCTTGATCCATGGCCTTGGGTTCGGCTAGGACGCCGGGCTTCGGCGGCGGCGGCGTGGCTCCGGCCGTGTGATCCACAATCAACCCCATGGCCATGGTGGCGAAGAGTACGGCTACGAATGACTTGGCAGACATCGCCTTCCCTCCCTGACCCTTTCGGCGCTCGGATGCTCGCAGGTATCAATCACATGTTTGGCAACCGCAACTCTTTGTACCGAGGACTGGGCGACAGTATGTCTAGTGCTAGTCAAAGTCAAACAACCCACGTGCACGTTCATGGATCAGCCTTTCTTCGACCTGGCAACCGAGCGCGCCATGCGGTCCAGTTTGAAGATCGTGTTGAACGCCATGTTTTTGCTGATCCAGCTCTCGGAATCCGGTGCGATTCTCTTCTACCGTCTAGGTCTGAGCAGCCCCGATCGATGCGAGGTAGAGATCGCGCCTGGTGGAAGCGGGGAGAGCCGTGGTGCGCTCTCAGTTCAACTCCGGTTCGGTCTCGTCTTTACGCCGACAGCCGCATGCGATAGTGACAGTTGCCATGTACGGGCGATCGCAGCTTCACCTCGGGGTGTTGATGCTGCTCATGGTGATCATTACGTCACTTAGCCAGGCGAGCGCCGGCCCATTACAGCTAACGGACGAGACGCTGACAGAACCCCCGACGGAACCGCCGACGGTGACCCCAACCGAGACCCCAACGAATACCGAGACGCCAGCATCAACTCCGAGCGAAACACTGACTGACACCCCTACGGACACTCCGACCGAGACGCCGGTCCCGACCGCCACCGCATCCTCGACGCCCACCGATACTCCGAGCGCGACGCCCTTACCCACCGACACAGCAACGGCAAGCCCAACCACAACTGCCACCGCTACTACGACGACCACCCCAACAGCAGCTTCGACCAAGACGCCGACGGGCACCCCCACGCCCACTCAGATCCCAACCAGTACAGGAACTAAAACGCCCACACCAACCAAGACCGTTACGGCGAGTTCAACGCCGACTGCCACCCCCACGCCCACGGTGACTTCAACCGGCACCGCGACGAATACAGGGACACGTACCAACACTTCCACACGCACGCCGACGCCGACGGCAACCGTGACGGCAACTTCAACCGGCACCGCGACGAATACAGGGACACGTACCAGCACTTCCACACGCACGCCGACGCCGACGGCAACCGTGACCGCAACTTCAACCGGCACCGCGACGAATACAGAGACACGTACCAGCACTTCCACACGCACGCCGACGCCGACGGCAACCGTGACCGCGACGAGCAGCGTCACCCAAACCCCAACTCCAAGCCCGACGCGCACGGGGACCCCGACGCGCACGTCGACTCCGACAATAACGGCTAGCAACACGCCGACGCCCACGCCGACCCAGACTGCGTCGGTTACGCCAACTCAGTCTCGCACGCCGACGGCCACCCGAACGCCTACGGCGACGCCCACGTCCACCACAACACCTAGCGCAACCTCGACGGGCAGTCCGACGAACACGCCGACACCATCGCGCACGCCAAAGCCGTCCTTCACGCCGCTACCGACCCTGACTTTCACGCCGACATGGACGCTTACAAGCACCGCGACACTCAGCCCGACGTGGACTCTCACCGCAACGATCACGCCCACCAAGACCCGGCCTGCGACTTGGACGCCCACCGCCACTTCCACCCCCACATCGACGCCAACACAGACGTTCACCGTCACGTTGACTCGGACGCCAACTTCAACTCCGACCACGACCGGCACGCCCACGTTGACGGCAACTCAAACCGCCACCTTCACGCCAACGCCTACACCGACGGCAAGCCCGACGCCCACGGATACGGCCTCACCCACTCCAACCGCAACATCTACACCCACGGTGACACCCACCGATACGCCGACGCAGACCCCGAGCGTGACTCCGACCCCGACCGTGACTCCGACCCCGACCGTGACGCCCACACCGACGCAGACAGCAACACCAACCAACACGGCGGTGGGACCGAACGATTGCTGCCAGTGTGCGAACTTCTGCGCCGCCCCGTACTACGGCACGTGTGGCGGCTGCCCCTCCGTTGCGGACGCAGTGTGCATGGGGGGACAGCTCTGCGTCCCTCGGCTACCAACTGCGACCCCCACGCCGACAGTCACGCCGACGCCAACCTGGACCTGCACGGCGACCGAGACCGCGACGCTCCCACCAACGGATACGCCGACTGTGACCGCAACGCCGACGCCAACCCCGAGCGCGACCGTGACTCCCACCGACACCACTACGGCGTCGCCGACGAGTACGCCGAGCACGAGCCCGTCTGCAAGCGCGACGCCGACCTCGACGGCCACTGCATGCGTCGGCGATTGCGGCGGCGGTGGTCAGGTAACAATCGAGGATATTCTGACGCTGGTGAACATCGCGCTAGGGAACACAAGCGTCGCAGCTTGTCGGCCGGGAGACGCCAACGCCGACGGTCAGATCACGGTCGATGAGGTTCTCGCGGCGGTACACAACGCGCTGAACGGTTGCGGCATGGCTGCCGAGAAGCGCATCTCGAGGCTGCACGGTGCTGTCAAACAATAGAACCAGGCTCTACATGGTGCTGCCGCACGTTGTGTGCCGCGTGCTCTGTGTGACGTTGCTGCTCTTGATGGCTCGCGGTGCGATTGCAGGAGAAGCCGACCGTGACGGGATCCAGTCCTTCGGGCTGCGGCTGGCGTACGGGGTGGGGAGTCGGGACAACCTGAAATTCTTCTCGGTTGTGCCGCGGCTGAGCATGTATCTGCCGGAGAGCATCGATCGGCCCTTGGCTGCGTACCACCTGGACGCTGAATGGGTGTCGGAGGCGATTCTGTCGTCGATCACCGATGGCACCAGCACAATGGAAGCCGGCCTGAACCCGCTGTTTTTCTCGTTGCGGTACGATCGCGGGCAAGCGCTGGTGCCGTTTGTGGAGGGCGGAGAAGGCGTGCTTTACAGCGACCTGCTGCGAGAACGGTTGGGCTCGCGCTTCCAGTTCAGTTCACAGGCGGGTGGGGGACTGCATTGGTTTCTCGATAAGAACCTGGCGGTGACGGCGGCGTACCGGCTCCGCCACATCTCGAACGGGGGGATTACCCGAGTGAACACCGGGCTCAACACGGACTTCTACTTGATCGGCGTCACGTATTTCCCAAAGCGTTGACCGCTTTCACCTCGGGTGTGACGCGCGCCGCTCACGGCTGCGGCTTTTCGTCCGCCGCCACGAAGGCCCTTCCGGCCTGCGATCCGACCCAGATCTCGCCCCCTTCGAAATACTCCTTCTTCCAGATCGGCACCACCTCTTTGAGGCGATTGATGACGAAGTGGCAAGCTTCGAAGGCGGCGTGGCGGTGGCCGGCGGACACCGCGATGACGACGCTGGCTTCGCCGAGCGGCACGACGCCGATGCGATGGACAATGGCGACCTTCTCGATCGGCCATCGCTGCTGCGCCGTTTCGCCGATCTTCCGCATTTCGGCCAACGCCATTTCAGGATAAGCCTCGTACTTGAGCCGGCTCACGCGCCGGCCGTCGTTGTTATCGCGTGTGGTGCCTACAAAGGTCACGGTCGCGCCCGCGCTCGGACGCGCTACCGCGGCTGTCACCACCGCCACGTCAATCGGCCCGGAGACGATCTGGTACATCCATTCCTCCACTCACCGGCGGAATCAACGCCACTTCGTCGCCGCATGACAGTACGTGCTCGCGTCTGACGTACTCGCGGTTCACGGCGAACGTCATGGAGGAGCGTAGCTCTGCCAGCTGCGGATAACGCGCGCAGAGCGCGCGCCACAAGTCCTCCACCGTGGCGCCGTGCGGCAGGTCCCAGTCCAGCTCGCTGCAACGCAAGCGCTCGCGCAAAGAGGCAAAAAAGCGCAGGTGGACGGTCACGGCCTATCCCCGCACCAATCCGACGACGTGCCCGAGCGCCGGCACGATCAGCTTGGTCATGGCGAGCTCCACCGCCGCCGGTGATCCGGGCACCGAGAAGACGACGCGGTCGCCCACGACACCCGCAGTGGCGCGGCTCAACATGGCGGCGGCGCCGATATCTTCGTAGCTCAGCAGCCGAAACAGCTCTCCGAAGCCGGCGATCTCCTTGTCGAGCACACGACTTACCGCTTCGAACGTCGTGTCGCGCCGCGTCAGTCCGGTGCCCCCGTTGATGATGATGACCGCGGTGGGCGGCGGGACGGCGCGGATGGCCGCGACTATCAGTTCCGGTTCATCCCGCAGAATCTCGTACTGCGTGATCCGATGGCCCGACAGGCGCAGGAATTCCTGAATCCGCTGTCCGCTGCGGTCAGTGTCGGCCGTACGCGTGTCGCTCACGGTAATCACGGCACAGGCGACACTGCCTACGTCCTGCTGGTGATGCGCCTCCCGGCTCATGGTAATGTTTCAAGATAGCAGCGTCCTCACGGCGGGGCAAAACGGCTGTCCGCCACGACAGGAGAGAAGACGCCGGCCATGATCGACCCGCCGCGCTCGTGCCATTTTAACTTTTCTGTACTAAACAACCATCTCATGTGAGGGGCGTGGTGCGCTTCAGTGATCCGGAGTGGCCGGTGGCCGTGGTTGCCAGGACGTTGTGGCAGTCCTTCGGTCGTTGGCCTTTACTGATCAGTGGTGCTCTGGGACTGCTCGTCGGTGACATGCTCGCCGGTTGCGGGCACGCGCTGGCGGCCGCGACTCTCGCCGTGACCAGCGCCACCGCGGTGCTGCTGTTGTGGCCGGGCGCGGCTTGCAGGCGCCTGGGGCTGCTCCTGCTCGCCCTTGTGGTCGCCGACCTGCGCGCCGATCATCTCTACCGCCCGCGTTTCAGCCCGGATCACATCGCCACGGCGCCCACGCACGTGCCGCTGCGCATCCAGGGGACGCTGATCGCGGATCCCGAAAGCAGGATTGAGGGGACGCGGCTCTTGCTTGCAGCGGAGCGCATCGACGGCGGCGATGGATGGCAGCCGGCGGAAGGCGAGGTGTTGCTGACTGTCTCGCAGCTCGAACAGCGGTGGACCGCCGGGGATCGCCTCGAAGCGCAACTCGTGCTGCGGCGCCCGCGGAATCTCGGCAACCCCGGGGGGTTCGACTACGAGGCCTACCTCGCGCGGCGTAGCATTTACGTCACCGCCTTTGCGCAGGACGACACCGGCTTCTACCGTCTCGGCCATATTGAGACCGGCATCGGCGGCTGGTTCGCGCGGTGGCGCCGCGGTGTCGGCGCGCTGTTCCAGCGCACGCTGCCGAACACCGAGGCGGGAGTCCTTGGGGCCTTGATCGTCGGAAGCAAGACGGCGCTGCCGCGGGAATTGCGCACGGCGTTCAGCCGCGCGGGCGTGAGTCACGTGCTGTCGATCTCCGGATTGCATGTCGCTCTGGTGGCCGGAGCCGGATACGCGCTGTTCCGCTGGTTGCTGGCGCGTAGTCGCCGGCTGCTGTTGACCACCAATGTTCCCAAACTCGCGACGGCCTTCTCCGTCATTCCTGTGCTCCTGTATGCCGGCATTGCCGGCAGCAACGTCGCCACCATCCGGTCGGTGATCATGATTCTGGTGTTCGTGGCTGCCCTGCTCATCGGTCGCCAGCGCCACCTCGTCGTCAGCCTCGCCGTGGCTGCCATTCTGATCTTGCTGTGGTCGCCCGGCGCCGCGCTCGACATCTCCTTTCAGCTGTCTTTCGTGTCGGTGCTGGGGTTGGTGTGGGGCATGGAGCGATTCTGGCCGTGGTGGCGGCGGTGGGAAGAGCGCCGCTTGGTCCGGCTGCGCGGCTGGCGCGCGCGCTTGTGGTGACCGCTGGTTGTCTCCGGCATGGTTTCGGTCAGCGCGCTGGCAGCGACCATGCCGCTGACAGCGCTGCACTTCAACCAGATTTCAATCGTCGCGCCGCTCGCCAACTCGCTGGTCGTGCCGCTGCTTGGTTCGGTGGCGGTCACGCTCGGCTTGATCGCCGCCCTTGCTTACCTGATTTCGGAGCCGCTGGCGCAGTGTTGTGTTCTCATCGCGGGACCGTTCGTCAAACTCGGCGTCTGGCTGGTGGGGGTATTCTCGGCCCTGCCGTACGCATCCGTTCGTGTCGTCACGCCTGATGCTTTGGAGTTGGTGCTCCTCTACACGGGACTGTTCGCTCTGGTGCGGCTCTCGGGCCGCGTGCGAACGGCCACGTTGCTGCTGGTGGCGCTACTAGCGTTGGGAGACGGAGATTGGTGGTACGCCGACCGCTATCATCGTACGGCACTGCGCATCACCTTCCTCAGTGTCGGCCAGGGGGACAGTGCCGTGGTCGAGTTTCCGGGCGGGGACGTGATGGTCATCGACGCCGGCGGATTGCAGGGCGAGAACTTCGACATGGGCGAGCGAGTCATCGCCCGTTTCCTGTGGAGCCGCAAGATCGCGCACGTTGATTACTTGGTGCTGAGCCATCCGGAACGGGACCACTACGGCGGCTTCGCGTTCTTGACGGAGCACTTCTCGCCGCGGGAGTTTTGGTCCAGCGGTGCGCAGGCAACCGCCGAGCAGTTCGCCCACTTGCAGCAACTGCTCAGCGGAGACGGCGTCGAGAGGATTGCTCTGCATCGGGGTGATCGGCGGCAGATCGGCGCCGTTGCGGTTGCGGTGGAATCCCCACCTCCGCAGATGGAGGGGTTCAGCACGAACGATCAGTCGCTTGTCCTCAGCGTTGCCTTCGGCGGCACACGGGTGCTGTTTCCGGGAGACATCGGAATGAGCGGCGAGGCGGATTTGGTGACGGCTGCCGATGGGTCGTTGGCAAGCGCCGTCCTCAAGGTTCCGCATCACGGCAGCGACACCTCCAGCACCGCCCCGTTCCTCGATGCCGTGCGGCCAGGCTACGCCATCGTCTCAGCCGGCTTCGAGAACCGCTTCCACTTTCCGCACGAGCGTGTCTTGCGCCGTTATACCGGCCGTGGCTGCGAACTGGCGCGCACGGATCTCGACGGCGCGGTACACGTCCGCGTCGACGCCAGTGGCGAGATCGAGATGCGGCGCGAGCGCACAGCCATTCTCGGCGCGCAGAATTGACTTTGCGGGTACCACGGTGGGCGAGGCGTTGTGCTCTCATCTCGTGGGCGGCTTCCCTTGGGGGAACGGCTTGCTCGGCGATGTGCGTGGCTGAAATCCAGGCCGAAAGGGGCCTTTGTCGATGCGGACCTCATCCGAACGGGGCTTGATCACGTCGTCGCAGATCCAAATTCGAAAAATTCATGCTGGCACCAGCCTTCCGAGATCTCGCGTGCTGAAGTTTTAGGCGTGTCGTCGCCTTTTTCGATGTGAATCGCCCCGGAACCAAGGTGTGCATGCCGTCGCGCGATGTGAAACGCAAAAGTACCGGCTGAACTAAGCCCCCGCACGTGTTGCGTGCTGAAGTTTTAAGCGTGTCGGCCTCTTTTTCTATGCGAGTCCGCGTCGGAACCAAGGTGATCACGCCGTCGCCCGACGTGAGACGGAAAAGTACCGACTGAACTACGCGCCCGCATATCGCGCGTGCCTAAGTTCTAAGCTTGTCGGCGCCCATTCGGATTCCGCAAGGCCGTGCAGCACGCTTTCTGACGGCCTTGCGGATGCAGTGGGAACCGATGGGCAAGGGGTTCCCCTCCTTACCCTTTTAAGACACGGTCCCCTGCGGGTCGGTGCGGTCGTGCCGGCGGCGGCCCGGCACAAACCGAAGCTGCTCGATCAGGTGCGCGACGCCATCCGCACGCGGCACTACAGCTACCGGACTGAGGAGGCGTACGTCGGCTGGATCAAGCGGTTCATCTTCTTCCATCACAAGAGGCACCCGGCGGAGATGGGGCCAGCGGAGATCACGCAGTTCCTGACCGCGCTTGCTGTCGATCGGCACGTGAGCGCCTCGACCCAGAACCAAGCTCTGGCAGCGCTCCTGTTCTTGTACAAGGAAGTACTCGGCCGCGACCCCGGGTGGCTCGATGACATCGTGCGCGCCAAGCGACCGCAGCGACTGCCAGTGGTGCTTACGCATCAGGAGGTGGCAGCCCTGCTCGCCACGCTCAAGGGGGTCAGATGGCTCATGGCCATGCTGCTCTACGGTTCGGGGCTCCGACTGAAAGAATGTTTGCGCTTGCGGGTCAAAGACGTGGAGTTCAGCCGGAATGAGATCGTAGTGCGCGACGGCAAGGGAAAGAAGGACCGGGTCACCATGCTCCCCGGCGCAGTCAAGGAACCGCTGACCATGCATTTGGGGCGTGTGCGCCAGCTGCACAACGCCGACCTGCAGGCCGGATTCGGTCGTGTCCAGCTCCCGGAAGCGTTGGACCGAAAATATCCGAATGCCGGGCGGGACTGGGGCTGGCAGTGGGTCCTCCCTGGCTCGAGAATCTGCCGCGACCTTCAGTTCGGTGCCCCGCAGCGCTACCATATCCACGAGTCCGTACTGCAGAAGGCCATTCACGCGGCGGCACGCGCTGCCGATATCACCAAGCCAGTCGGGCCCCACACCATGAGGCATTGCTTCGCGACGCATCTCTTGGCTGCGGGCTACGATATTCGCACCGTGCAGGAGCTGCTCGGGCATCGGGACGTGAAGACCACGATGATCTACACCCATGTGCTCAACCGCGGCGACCGTGGCGTCGAGAGCCCGGCCGATCACCTGTTGGCGGGGTACGTTTCGCCCGTTAGCCCGCCGCCTGCTGGCGGGCCAACGCCCCCGCACGAGTTAACACCGTGTCACGCAAAGTGTCACGCAAAGTCTTGACTTCACAGCACAACCTTGCGTATTGTCGGCCCCGGTTCGGGGCGGATAGCCCGCGAGGGGATGGCGTGGGTTGGAAATTTCATTGGTACGCCTAAATGTAGGCTTTGCTGAAAGAGTCTGGAGGGTAGCTCTTGGCCACTTCGCCTTGGACTCCGATCTTGCCTAGGAGAGCCGCACACACGGTACTGCGGTACGTTGCCGCGGCGATTCGCCATGCAGCAATTACGGCTCCGGATCGTTGGGGACTGACCCCTCACCCGAACGGTGTCATCAGATTGAATGTCGGCTGGTGCGAAGTCATAACCGCGGGCGAGGACGAGATCACCCTCATCGTCACTCTGGCTGCGGCTCCTTCCGCAGTGGCGGGTCACTCACTCTCGTTCAAGCAAAGACGCGGGCGGCCATACTTCTACCAGCGGTCGCCTGGCTCTGCCGAGGTCGTTATCCCGCTGAAATCCGGCCTGCCTCTTGGCAGAATCCTCAACGCTCTCCAGCCTGCCCTTTTTCGCAACATCGCTGTTGCTGCGAGAGCCGGGCTTGGCAGGGGCGTCAAGGAAGGTCACCAGGACTCGGCAGTCAGATCCATTGCAGCTCGTCTGGGCGAGCGCCTTCCGGTCCCTCACCGGACGACCGGCGCCAATCGACATTCCGTTAGCACCCGTCGGTTTCCTATGGGCAGCGCGGATTTCTTCGAAGGTACGGCCCAGCGGGCCGCCATTGTCAGGCTGGAGCGTAGCCGGGCCGCTCGGCGAGCATGCATCGCCCGCCATGGGTCAGCCTGCTGTGCGTGCGGCTTTGACTTTGGGGCGACCTATCGACGGCTCGGCGCCGGGTTCATCATCGTTCACCACCTTTACCCGTTGGGAGAAAGTCGTGGTCGTCGACGCGTGGATGCCTTCGAGCATTTGCGTCCGGTCTGTGCGAACTGCCACTACATGCTCCACACTGAAGATCCTCCTTTGGGGATTGGTGAACTGCGCGACATTCTCGTTGCTCGTGGGTCGAAGCCTAACAACGCGATCGAGACCGGCGCGAAAGGAGCGCGCGGCTCATCGCGACAGCGTTAGCTGGCAGGGAGATCATGAAGGCGTTGCTCGTCCGAAGACCATGGATTGATCTGATCCTCGCGGGCGAGAAGACCTGGGAACTCCGGGGATCGCGCACGAGCACGCGGGGTCGTATCGCGCTGGTGCAAAGTGGAACCGGGACCGTTGTCGGCACATGTGACATCGTGGATGTTGTGGGGCCACTGTCTTCGAGCGAGCTGCGTCGCAATGCGGCGCTCCACAGGGTGCCGGCTGCGCAACTGGGGAACAACCCCTATACTCAGACCTTCGCCTGGATCTTCAGCAATGCGAAGGCGCTTCGCAAGCCTGTTTGCTATCGCCATCGTCCAGGTGCTGTGATCTGGGTCCGTTTGTCGAGCAGCGTGGCGGCCAAGGTGCGGCCAGCTAACAGGCCGCTGCACCCGACGGGCACCGCCCGGCCGCCAAGGAAGACGCGGACGCCGCGTCGCGGCGCCCGCGGGTGAGCGCCAGGTTAGGGCCCCGACAGAGGATTGTGACCAGGGCACTGTGATGCAGAAAGGGGGAATGCTTGGAAGGAGTTGAGGTAAAGCAGGAGGGACGACGTTTCAGAGGAGAGGTCTACTCATGTACGGTTGCTTGCAGAAGGGGAGGTAGGTGATGAGCAAGAGCAGGATGTCCTGTCGGTTGGCAATCCTGGCGCTGCCTGGCTTACTATTAGCGGGCTGCGTTACGGGGCCGATGGAGGGTAGCTGCCGTGGCCCGAGACCTGATTCGTATCTTGTCGTCGGGCAACAGCAGAACGAAGCCGCCATTTGGATTGTTGAAGGTGCCAAAAAAGAGCGCGTGACGGTACGGGGGGTACAATGACTAGGAAGGGTATTCTTATTGGGCTTGTTGCCGTTGCGAGCCTGCTATGCGGCTGCGTTTCCAAGAGGTTTACGTCATGCCTGCAGGACGGCGACGCTTACATCCTAACGTCCGTCGTGATGAGTTCGGCCAACGGCGGAGAAATCGAAGGACAGGGGCAAGTGTGGCGTGGCACATATGATCCGAGTGCGAACACCATGACCTGCCAGGAACTGGGAGCGAACCGGTGAGTGCTCAGCGTCCCTAACTCAGCCGCTCCAGGCCGGCGGCGGGGGTGAGCCATTCGGCTGAATTCGCCGCGGCACGTTCTCCCCGCCGCGGCTGAGCGCCGGCGTTAGGCTCGCCGCCATCAACGGTACATCAGGCTGGTGTTTGTAATTGCGGTGACGCTTCGATGCGTTGTTGTCGCAATCTCCGCGATGGCGACCGCGAGAACAAAGGCCGCTGCGGACGTGGCCGGCATTGTCGAGGCGCTTGGCCTTTACAGGGCAGATGTCGGAACGTATCCCACCGACCAGCAGGGTTTGCAAATCTTGACGATTCCGACCACCAAGGCACCCCAAGGATACCTCGACCGCATTCCGATCGACGCGTTGGGTCGGCCCTACCATTACCACATACCAGGGGTGCACAACCCCAACTCCTTTGACGTGTGGCCTTACAGTGCGGATGGTGTACCAGGTGGATGCGGCCGAGACCGGGATGTCGGAAATTGGGAGCCTGACGAACGTGCAGCAAGATGCCCGTCATACGTGGCACGCGTGATGACAGTGGCCGCAATCCTTCCTGTCTCCGGGCTTTTGTGCGGCGCCGCCGTGCTTTGGAGACACCGCGGCCGGGTTCAACCGAAAGCATGAGTTCCGTGTCTTCACGACTCCCACGCCCAACCCGCCAGTCGAGCGCGCCGGCATGTACGCCGCTGCTCAGTGCGGAGCATTCGGGCGCCGGTCGCTCCCTGGCGGCACGTTAGGGTCAGTGGCGAGGGGGGCGCAGGAAGTGGTATGGCAATTCCGTGAAGGTCCGAGATGTAATCCATATGGTCGAGCAGGACGGCTGGTACAGAGTCGTCACAAAGGGCAGCCATCGCCAGTACAAACACGCCACAAAGCCCGCGCGCGGCACCATCAACGGCCATCCGGGAGACGACATGCCGAAGGGAACGCCGGCGTCGATCAAGCGACAGGCCAGGCTAGCACGAGGAGTGAGATCATGAAGCGACAGTATCTGGTGCGGATCGACAAGGATGTGGATAGCGACTGGGGCGCTTCCGTTCCAGACCTTCCTGGTTGCGTAGCCACAGGGAAGACCATCGATGTAGCTCTACGGCGGATCGAGAGCGCCATCGAGCTGCATCTACGCGGACTGCGCGAGGACGGAATCAGGGTCCCACTTCCGAGGCAGCGCGCGGTGAGGCCACGTCGCACGCCGAAGCAAGTCAACTTCTACGCAACGGTCGAGGTAGCCGCCTAACCCGGCGATGAACGCGACCGGCTTGAGCGTGCGTGCTCGTCGCGAAACCTTCTGTGCCGGCGCGTTATCGTCAAGGCGTTAGCGCTTGGGGGCGTTCTGGCGTAAGAGTGCGGATATGGGACACGCCTTTGCAGAGATCGAGCTGAGCAACCCGCGGCAACCGCAGCTCAAGTCTGTACGGATTCGAGCGCTGGCGGACACCGGGGCCCTAATGCTGTGCCTTCCGGAACATGTGGCGCTTCAGTTGGAACTAGAGACCGAGTCCGAACGTGAGATCACCCTCGCCAACGGCCGCAAGCAGAGGGTGCCGTACGTCGGTCCCGTTCGCGTCGCCTTTGATGGAAGGATCTGCTTTGTAGGTGCGCTCGTTCTGGGTGACGAAGTGCTCTTGGGCGCCGTGCCCATGGAAGATATGGACCTTGTCGTCGCACCTGGGCGCCGCTCGGTAACCGTCAATCCGGAGAGCCCGAATATTCCACACGCGCGCGTGAAATCGCTAACTCAGCGGCTGCAGGCGCCGGCGGGGCCTGCTTAAATGAACGGTGATGTTCCAATCGGGGGCCTTGAGCCAGTGTGCGCCGCGCCTGATCCGCAGCGTTCGCCATCACTTGATTTCCCCGGTTTAGCCATGCACGAAGGGATCGGAGAGATCGGGTGGGGATGTTCGATCGGGTGCTCAAGCACTTTCGTGAGAAGATTCGACGGCGAGAGTACGTGATGACCATTCATGCCGAGGAGGAGATGGATGACAACGGGCTGACGATCCTCGACGTCGAGAGTTCGGTGCTGACCGGGAGGATCGTTGAACGACAGCGCGATGTGCGCACGCGCGAGTGGAAATACGTCGTTTCGGGAGCCGGCATCGACGGCAGGCCCGCCGGGATCGGCGGCAAGTTGAGCGCGACCGGTCGTCTCGTTATCCTGACGACGTATCGGGAGTGAGCATGCCTCAGAAGAGGACGCTTGTGTGCGACGTTTGCGGAAAGGCCGGCGCGACGCTGCGCAGGCTGGCCCGCAGCTACGGCAGCGGTGCCAACCTTCTCGTGATCGAGGACGTCCCCGTGGTCAGTTGTCCGCACTGCGGAGAGAGCTACCTGACCGCAGACACGCTTCACGAGCTGGACCGCCTCAAGGCGCACCGCCGGTCCCTGGCTTCTAACCGCCGGGTGCCGGTTCTTGCGTTCGCTTCATGAGTGGCCGAACAGAAAGCTGCACTGGACGCGCAACAAAGACGCGCGCCAGTGAGCTTTGGCGTTGAGGCCGTAGGAAAACGCTCTAGCCCTTGTCAGAGAAGGGCTGCAAGGAGCTGGCGGACTGCCGGGGCGGCTGATGTGAGTGCGGAGCAGATGGCACAACACGAGCGGCACGACTTCGAGGGGATGCGCGTATTGCTCGGTTTCTCTCGGAGCAGGGTTGCAAGTGCTCGTTGGCGCGATCCGGGAAATCAGCAGTCCCAACAGGGGAAAACGAGCCTTGGGCTTGGGCGCGACTGAGGAGACCCCATGGGGGACGTAGAGTTTGTGAAGAAATCGAAGCGATTGCCGCCAAGCAAGCAGAGCGCCCACAGGGGGGCGCCCCTACGGCCTGCAAAATCAACGTCCATGTAGGGGCGGACCCCAGCGTCCGCCCCTACACGATCCCACAGGTCAGGACGGTCGCTCGAAAAGGGCGGCAGCGCCCATGCCGCCACCGATGCACATGCTAATAATGCCGTAGCGAGATTTGCGACGCTTCATCTCGTGTAACAGCGTTGCCGTGAGCTTGGCCCCCGTGCATCCGAGTGGATGGCCGAGTGCGATTGCGCCGCCGTTCACGTTCACCTTCGCCGGATCGAGACCGAGCTTGCGAATGCAGTAAACCGCCTGGGACGCGAACGCCTCGTTTAGCTCGATCAGATCGATGTCCTCGAGCTTCATACCCGTCTTGCTCAGCAGCTTTGGGATTGCCAAGGAGGGTCCGATCCCCATGATGTCGGGATCGCAACCGGCGACGACGAAAGCGCGGAAGATACCCAACGGCTTGAGACCCAATTGCTTCGCCCGCTCGTCCGACAGGACCACGGACGCCGCCGCCCCGTCGCTCGTCTGCGACGAGTTCCCGGCCGTCACCGTGCCTGTCGTTGAAAATGCCGGGCGAAGCTTGGCGAGCGCCTCGACATTCGTGTCACCTCTCACGCCCTCGTCCACGTTGAAGGTCTTCGTTTGAACCACCGGCTTGCCATCCTTATCAACGCCGTAGACCTTGGCCTGGAGAGGAACGATCTCCTCGGCAAAGCGGCCCGACTCGATGGCAGCCGCGGCCTTCTTGTGGCTCGCGGCCGAAAGCTCATCCTGCTCTTTGCGGCTTACGTCGAAGCGTTTCGCAACCTCTTCGGCCGTGTGCCCCATGCCGATGTAAACCGGGGGCATGTGCTCGACCAGTGTCAGGTTCGGGACGAGCTTGTTGCCACCCATCGGCACCAGGCTCATCGACTCTGTGCCGCTGCCAATGACCGTGTCGGCGGCGCCCAGCATGACGCGCTCGGCAGCGATCGCGATCGCCTGTAGCCCGGAGGAGCAGAAGCGATTGACCGTGAAGGCCGGCACCTCATTGGGCAAGCCTGCGAGCACGGCGCTCAGTCTGGCCACGTTCATACCCTGTTCGGCCTCGGGCATCGCACAGCCCATGATCACGTCCTCGACGCTCGCGGGTTCCACCCCTGGGGCTTGCGCGAGCGCGCCCTTGATGGCGGTGGCCCCCATGTCGTCGGGCCGAGTGTAACGGAGCGCTCCGCGTGGGGCCTTGCCAACGGCGGTGCGTACGGAAGAAACGATCACTGCGTCCCGCATGGCGTTCTCCTTCTACGATGACAGCTTAGATTAAAACCCTGATTAGTTCCGAAGCGGCCTGTTCGTCGTCAGCATGTGCTGGATGCGGTCCTGCGTCTTCGGTTCCCCACACAAGCTCACGAAGGCTTCGCGCTCCAAGTCCAAGAGGTACTGCTCTGTGACCTTGGTTCCGGTGGCGACCTGGCCTCCGGTTAGCACGTGCGCGATCTTGGTCGCCATCTTGAGGTCGTGCTCGCTGGCGAAACCCGAGCGGACCATCCCCTGCACACCCGCCACCATCACCGCGGCAACGGCATCCCCTCCCACGCGGACGTCGCTGCGCGGCTGAGCGCGCTTGAATCCCATCCGGGCCTGATGCAGCACCTCGTCCTTGGCGTCCTGAATGAGGTGGTCGCGGTTCAACGTCACGCCGTCGGAAGGTCGCAGAAAGCCGTTCTCACGCGCTTCCTCGGCGCTCATCGAGACCTTCGCCATGGCGATGTTCTCGAAGCCTTTGAAGATGAACGGTGTGAGGTCGACAGGGATCTGGCCCTCGGGAAGACCGGTGCTCGCGCGCACCGCCATCTCCTTGACCCCACCCGCTCCGGGTAAGAGTCCGACACCGACTTCGACGAAACCGCAGTAGAGCTCGCAATGAGCGCGCACGCTGGTGCCATGCAACACTATCTCGGCACCTCCGCCCAATGCCAGACCGGCGGGCGCGACAACCACGGGTCGTGGACTTGTCTTCAGCTTCATGTTTGCCTGCTGAAAGGCATTCACCGTCTTTTCGATCTCGGCCCACTGCT
Organism: Binatia bacterium; assembly: GCA_050015455.1. GTDB lineage: Bacteria > Desulfobacterota > Binatia > HRBIN30 > HRBIN30 > JAGDMS01. The sequence goes on along the minus strand of JBEKBJ010000079.1, from coordinate 1,923 downwards.
TGGCCTGAGCGGCCATGTACACCAGCATCAGGTTGGCGCCGGCGCTGAAGGCCTGGGGATCGTGGTTTGCGATCACCAGCCCCTCGTAATTGCCGCTCACTTCGTCGACCGCCTCACTCAGCATGGTGATTAAGTCGTCGTCGACCGAGTTCATCTTGGAGTGAAACTCGACGCACAGCACGCCATCGCCCAGGTCGATCAGAGTGGCGCTGCCGTTACTCTTGACTACCTTCTTCCGCTCCTTGAGCGAGGGCAGCAAAATGATGCGAGGGTTGACCTCTAAGGGGACGTAATCCTTCTTCGCCGGGCTGTAGGCCAAAGACGTACCGTTGCGGCGCAGGTAGAAGCTCTCCTTGCCCGAGCCGAGCATCTCGTCGACCCAACGGGGAACCGCCACCCCGTCCGCCTTCATCTGTTTGGCGGACTTCGCCACGCCAATGGCGTCCCAGGCCTCGAAGGGCCCGAGGTCCCAGTTGTAACCCCAGCACATGGCACGATCGATCTCGACCGGCGAATCAGCGATCTCGCCGATGCGACGCGCCGAGTAGGCAAGCGTGTCACGCATCAACGGCCAGGCAAACTTACCGGCCCGGTCGTTGGCGTTGACCGTGTTGCGGATCCTGTCGGCGGCGGCGTCGAGATTCTTTGCGACGTCGAGCGACTCGATCTTCACCTTATCAGGAGCGCGGTCCTTTCCGGTCTTCGTGTCGCGGACCAGGAAGATCTTCTTGCCCTCCGCATCCTTGGACTCCTTGTAGAAGCCGCCACCGGTCTTGTTACCCAGACGCCCTTCGGCCACTAGATCGTTGACGAACTTGGGCACGCGGAAGATTTCACGGGACTCATCGTTTGGAACCGACTCGTAGACGTTCTCACATACGTGCACCAAGGTATCGATGCCGGCGAGGTCACCTGTGCGAAAAGACGCCGAGCGCGGATGGCCGAGCGGCGGCCCGGTGATCGCGTCGACCTCCTCAATCGAGTATCCGTTCTCCAGCATCAGCTGCATCGTCCGCATCATGCCGTACATGCCGACGCGGTTGGCGATGAAGTTGGGCGTGTCCTTACAATAGACTATACCCTTGCCGAGGACGCGCTCGCCGAACTCCGCCATGAACTTGACAATCTCGGCCAGGGTGTCGGGGCCGGGGATGATCTCAAGCAGTTTCATGTAGCGGACGGGGTTGAAGAAGTGCGTGCCGAGGAAGTGCTGGCGGAACTCCAGTGGGAACTCGGCGCTCATCTCGGCGACTGAAAGCCCGCTGGTGTTGGTGGTGACGATCGATTGAGGCTTGCGGTGCTGGACCACCTGGGCAAGCAGCTTCTTCTTGATCGCCATGTTCTCGACAACAACCTCGATGATCCAGTCGCAGTCGCCGACACGCGCAAAGTCGTCCTCGAAGTTTCCGATCTCGATCAGGCTTTGCAGCGCGTTGTGGAAGAACGGAGCCGGTTTGGCTTTCAGGGCAGCGTCGAGGGCCGCGCGGGCGAGTCGGTTGCGAACCTGCGGCGACTTGAGGCTGAGGCCCTTCTTCTCCTCATCCGGGGAGAGGCGGGGCACTATGTCGAGCATGATCGAGGGGATCCCCGCGTTGGCGAGGTGCGCTGCGATGGCACTCCCCATGACGCCCGAGCCGAGCACGGCAGCCTTCCGAATATCTCGCTTCATAGTGTGGAACCTCCTCGGGTTGTATGGTGATGGAATAGATTTTGGTAGCCGGTGAACCTACGATAACGCGCGAGTTTCTCTCACCGCGACAGGCCCCATACGACAAACGCCACGCCGCGTCAAGCCCCGCTCACAGGCCCAAATCCGGCGCTAACGCACCGGCGCGCGCGATCCGGCGCGTTGGGCGCCGCTGCGGGCGGCTGACGCCGGCCGGGCGGCCCGCTGTGGTCGGCGAGTGGGCCGAGCCAAACTGC
>JBEKBJ010000078.1:0-25099 GCA_050015455.1 Binatia bacterium | reverse complement strand
GATGCTGCGCACCGCCAGCTCGGCACGGGCGATGGCTCGCTCTGCGGTGGCGCGCGCCTCCACTTCGGCCTGCCCCTGTGCGGCCTGCACCTGCTCGATCACCCGCCGCCACTCCTCACGCTGCGCCGACCCACTCGCTGCGTCCGCATCCAGGCGCGCCGCCACTGCCGTCAGGCGCTGCTCGCACTGCTGCATCGCGCTGCTGAGCGCTCCACGCTCAGCGCTGACTTGCGCCAGGAGTTCCGCGGTGCGCTCGTCGTGCGCGCGCAGCGTCCCCCCCAGTTCCTCGATGCGCCGCAATTGGAGAGTCACTTGCCAAAGCTCGGGAGTCTGCTGTGCGCTCTTGAGATGCAGCGAGGCAGGCAGAAATTCTCCGTTCGTCACCCGCTCCAGATCCTCCCGGAGGGGTTCGTACCCTCGAAACCTGTATTTCCTGGCCGATCTTATCCGCCGTTGGATCTCACGGGCAGGAGGGACCTCCACCGTCAGCCCAGGACACTCGTCCAGTGACATGCTCACAAAGCCCATGGGGAAGATTCTTTGGTCATTCTTCAGCGATTGTTCTACCCGGCTTCGACTGAAGTTCACGACACCCTTTATGTCTGTCAAAGCACAGATGGTATAGTCATTCTTCCGTGGGGCCCGGATCACCAAATCCACAAGAATTCCTGGGACACCCGTTCCGTCTATTACGTCTGCCACTGCGACGCGGAGGTCTTTCGGGAATTTGATTGTGTCCATCATGGTTCCAACGGTATCAGCCGATATTTCCCAGATGGGCGCCTCACCAGCCCCTCTCTGGATGCCAATAGACCACTTCGGAAGGTTGCGTCAAACAGTTTCTCCTTGTCGTGCTGGAAGGGCTCCCCGTAGAGGCCCAACCGATCATGCCGAGACGCTTCGTGGACACTGAGAGCTGTCACCAGGCGCAGAGTGGGCGCACGTCGGCCCTTGCGTTCGTCATTGCGGAGACCGGCGCGCGTCAGCATCGGGCCACAGTCGGGGCGCGCAGGCGGGCGATCCGGTCGACCTGGATGCCCGTTAACGCCGTCGGTCCGTCGCGCGTCGACGGTGGAAACATTCGAGATTTTCCTTCTGACTACAGAACCGCTTCGCACCAGTGCCCTTTAATGGCCTTCCGCAACGCTCGCAGGATTTCAGTGGCTGCCTCGATTCAAGACGCTCAATGAGCAGTGACCAAAATGGGGCGATTGGTCCCCACACTCGCTGGACAGGCGCAGGCTCGGTCATAGCCTTGCGCCACGGTACCGAGTCTTTGACTTGCGAAAAGCTCCGGGCATCTGTCAAACCAAGGCTTGCCGCTTGGCAGAGCACCGCGTCGGGATCCCTAAACTCGACTAATCTCGGGAGAAACCAGGTCAATTGCCGCGTCCACATCCCTGCCGAGATGTATGGAGCGGAGTATACCAGCGCACGCTGCAGCGCCGCGGCTGCGAATCTCGGCGACGTTCGGATGCGCTTCCAACGCCGACGGCCGATCGCGCGCGCTCTCTCGGCTACCAGGATGGACGACGGGGCCAATGGCGTGTATTCTTCCAATACTACGTAGAAATACTGATTTGAAGAAGTGATCTGCGAGGACCTCAGTGCATGCCTCGTTTTCGTCCAACCTGAGACCTGCCGATCGCGTGTCCGCTTGATGTTCGCGTGAATGCAACTGAAATCAGCTGCTTCTATGTCGGAAGTCATTGATCACTCTTATGTCCTGCCAAATGGGGAAAAGGGTTGGGGGGGAGGGGGCGGTCCCGGGATATTCGAGGTAGAGCTGTGAAGGCCGCAACACTTGTTGTCAGTCCTAATGAGACCGAGCGGTTCACCTACGCCGAGTGGCTACGGACAGACGGTTACCCGATTGCAGAGGCAGCCTCAGCGCGAGAGGCCATCTCTCAGCATCGTAGCGGACTGTTCCCCCTCACTGTAGCCGAACTGGACTCGCCAGCACTCGACGGGGTGGAGCTGATTCGTGCCGTGCGGCAGACCAAGCCGCAGGCACAATTCGTCGTCCTCGGCAGCGGCAGTTGCATCGATGTCATGGTCGCTGCGATGAAAGCCGGCGCGGCAGATTTGCTGCCGAAACCGGTGGCGCGGGAAGCGTTGCTGGAATCGGTGCACCGGATCCGCAGCGCCGCCGACGCCCCGCAGACGAGCTTGTCCAACGACCTCCATGTGTGATAGGTATTTCCTTTTGCAGTTTTACAGTGAGCCCGAAGGTACGGTGGCCCAAGTGGGATGGGTACTGACCCCGGTGGAGCTGGCCAGCTTGCACAAGATCGATATGGGCGTGTTCGAGAGCTTCGAGAAGCAGATTGACGACCGCGTGCGCATAGCGTCGATATCGGCGCCGCCGCTGGTCGCGAAGCCAATGGAGGGGAAGCGCAAGGCAAGGGCGGTCTGACCGTCCCGGCTGTGCGCCGGAGCACACTGCCGGTTTGGCGCCCGAGCGGCCGGTCAGTGTCGGTGGGGATGTACGGTGGATTGGGTGTGGGTGGCAAGAACAAGTGATGTCAAAAACGGGCGAGCGCCCCGTTGGGCGGAGCTATAGGTAGCGTGGAACCCTGGATAGAGAGCCCAGTCGGCACTGGTCAGGCCTGGTACGTGGTGCAAACAAAGCGCCACCGCGAGCGGGTGGCGCAACGATTTCTGGCGGAACGGAAGGTCGCGAGCTACCTACCGCAGATCGTGGAGTGGCCCAGGCCGGTGGTTGGTAGCGCCATCGCCCCTATGTTTCCGGGTTATCTGTTCGTGCACACCGTGGTGGCGGAGCAGTTCATCCAAATTATGCGGAGCCCTGGGGTGAAGACGTTCGTCACCTTCGGCGCTGCGCCCGTGCCGCTGGATGACAGCATCATCGACTTTCTACGTGGTCGCGAGGGCCCTGACGGCCTGATCCGGTGCAACCAAGGGGTGCGGGAAAATAGCGAAGTGCGTATCGTACACGGGCCGTTTCGGGGACTCACTGCCATCGTAGAAGAGCGTCTGCCCGCTCGCGAGCGCATCCGTGTTCTCATGGAACTGATGCAGCGCGCGACACGCGTCGAATTGCCGGAGAAATGGGTACGGCAGGGGTGAGGGCGACGCCCGTTCGTACGGCGGTCGAATGATGATGAAGTTGGCTCATTGGCTCAAGTGGGGCGCCTGGATGCTTCCGATTGTCGCGCTGAGCGCCTGCGCCGCGCGTTCGAAATTGGACACCGGGGCGCCGCTTGCCCCGCTGCAAGTCCCTCAGCCGCAGGCGCCGGGAAGTTACGTCCTGCAAGTCGGTGACACAATCAGCGTCAAGTTCCTCAAAAGCCCCGAGTTCAACGAGGATGTGGTCGTGCGCCCGGACGGCATGATTTCGCTGCAGCTCGTCGGCGATGTTGTAGCAGCCGGTCTATCACCCCAAACGCTCGCTGCCGACCTGACGCAGCGCTACGACAAGGAGCTGGTGAACCCCCGCATCAGCGTCATCGTACGCCAGTTGGGGACTCCACCTGTCTATGTCGGCGGCGAAGTCGGCCACCCGGGCATCGTACCATTGACCAGTGGCCTGACGCTGTTCCAAGCAATCCAGGCTGCCGGGGGCTTGTCCGTCACCGCCCATCGCAAACAGGTCATCCTCATTCGTAAGGGAGTCGACGGCCGGCCCGCTGGACACAGCATTGACGTGCGTCCCATCGCCAGCGGAGAGCATCCGGAGACAGATGTGGTCCTAGGGCCGTACGATGTCGTTTTCGTGCCGACATCAAAGATCGCCGATGTGGACATCTTCGTGGATCAGCACCTCCAGAAGCTGATACCGCGGGTGCCGTTCGCGATCGCGCCTTGAGAACTACATTGACTCTTCTCTGTCTTTCCTTCGTAAGAACCCCTCTGTATCTCCCCTTGGCAAGGGGAGAATAGAAGAGGGGTTTCACCTTCATTGGTAGGCGACAGTTATGGACGAACAGGAAACCGGACAGATAGCTTGGCGCGAGATTGTGGCGTTGCTGTTCCGCCGGCGGAAGCTCATCCTCGGCGTCTTCGTTAGCGGCCTGGCTACTGCTGCGCTTATTGTGAGCATTCGCAGCCCCGTCTACCGGGCGACCGCCACGCTCATGGTCACGTCACAACGAGCCCGCATCACCGTGTCGCCCGACCCGAAATCGGCAGCGACGGTCGACCGTCTGACCGACGAGGACCTGAATTCAGAGGTAGCCCTGCTGAGCAGCCCGGCTCTGGTGCGAGAGGTGCTCGCTCCGGACCGTGATCAAATCGGGACGACGAAGGAGACAGGATGGGGACAGCAGCTCTCCGAGGTGATAGCTGCCGCCCTCGATCTCCCCGCGCGTTTCTACCGAAGCCTGCATGGTGTCCCGCCGCTGAATCCGTTCGAGAAACTGGTCCTCGATATCGCCCCCTATGTGGTGGTGGCGCCGGTCAGCAAGTCGAACCTCATCGAGGTCTCGTATGCGAGCGCGGATCCCCAATGGACGGCTGATTTCGTCAACCGTCTGGCGGAGCGGCATGTCGAACGCCGCGCAGAGATGAACCAGCAGGCCGAGACCCTCGGGTTCCTGGAGAGTCAGCGCCGGCTGTTGAACGACAAGCTGCGCGCTGCCGAGGACGCCCTGGCAAACTTCTACGCGCGAGAAGCCATCGATGCGACTCCCGAGCAGCGCACGACGTTGCACATGCAGTTGACAGCACTCGAATCCACGCTGGCGAACTCCACCACCGAACTCGCCGAAGGAGCGGCGCGCGCGGCGTTCCTCAGCCAGGAGATCCGCTCGGGTCGCGCCGTGTGGACGTCGACCTCGCCACAGGCCGACCCCCTGCTGCTCCTCAAAACGCGCCTCGTTGACCTCGAGTTGCAGCGTAGCGAGCTGCTCACCAAGTTTGCGCCCGGCAACGCAAAGGTTCAGGACCTCGACAGCCAGATTGAGGAGGCGCGCCGACTGCTAGCCGTAGAGGAGAAGACCAGAGCTTCGACCGGCGGCAACGGCCCCTTGCAGCTGGACTTGACACAAACCCAAGTCCAACTGGCCGCGGTGCGTGCCCGCATCGACGCATTGCGCCCGCGGATCGCCAGCGCGCGCACCGCGCTCGCACATTTGGACCAAATCGCCTCGGAGCAGGAGCGGCTCGATGAGGACGTCGCTGCCGCAAAGGAGGCGTTTTTAACCTATAGCAAGAAAGCCGAAGAAGCGCGGTTTTCCGACGCTCTTGATACCTCACAAATCGTGAACGTCACCATCGCGGAGCGGGCAGAAGTTCCGGTGGAGCCCGAACCGTCGAAGAGCGTGCGGATTCTCGCAGTGGCAGCGATCATGAGCCTGTTCGCAGGCGTTGGCCTGGCGTTCGCACGTGACCGCCTGGATCCCGCTGTCAAGAGTAGCAGCGAAGCACAGCGGGTGACCGGACTGCCGATTCTTGCCGACATCCCAACGTGAGGCCGCGGCGGGAGCGGTGCTCGCGCCCTCAAGAAAATGTGTCTGGTTTTCGCCCGCGTCTTTGAAGGGTGGAGGAGTGCTCCAACCCGATGCTTGGCACGTACTGACGAGGATTACACCATGAGCGAGCACGTTAGCGCCTTGAAACGGGTCGAGCGGGACCAGCTAGACCAGCAGAGCACCGCAGCCGGCCGCGTGACAGTTGCGGGCGATGGCCAGCAGGCATGCAGCTCGGGACCTCAGACGGCCCCAATTGCAGGGCCGCTCGTAGCCGTGCCGATGTCGACTTCAGCGGACGCCGCGTACCGGGTGTTGTTTGACAACCTGCGTGCGCTCGCCAACGAGCGCCCCATCCGCGCGCTGGTCTTTGCCAGCACCTCGGTCGAGGAATCGCCCCGCCCGGTCATCACCGGTTTGGCTGCCGAGGCCACGCGCCTTGGGCGCCGCGTAGTCATCGCGGTGCTCACGGAATCGGCGGGACGGTCGTTGCTGCAACGGCGCCCGAGTGAATCGGATCAAGGGCGCCCGAGTGAATCGGATCAAGGAACGGGCGCTGGGGATGCGTTGTCCCTCGATCTCAGCCGTCCGGACTGGCAAGCGGCGTTTGAGGATTGGTTGTGTCATGCCGCAGCGGGCGCGGATCTCATCATCGTTGAGGGTCGGCCGCTCGAACAATCCATCGACGCGGCGTTGATAGCCCGGGCTTGCGACGGTCTGGTCCTTGTTGCCCGGACAGAGGTCACGCCTCGCCACACACTGCAGGCCGCGGCCGAACGGGCGCGCGCCGTTGGTTGCCGCACTCTGGGTGTGGTGATGCACGGCACCAAAAATCACCTCCCCGCCTGGCTTCGAGAATTGGGCCGTTGAACCATTGAACCATTGACGATTTATTTGCGCTCCTTCCGCCCAATGATTCAATCACTCGATGGCCAAATGAGAAAATTATCTGATGAGCTTCGGGAACGGACGAAGCAGTTTGCGCTGCATGTCATCGACCTGTTTCGTTCTCTGCCCCACACGGAAGAGGCACGCGTGCTTGGTCGACAGCTTCTACGCTCTGGCACTTCGGTGGCGGCGAACTACCGGGCCGCATGCCGGGCACGGTCCAAAGCAGAGTTCGTCGCGAAAATCGGCGTTGTGGTCGAAGAAAGTGACGAGACCGTCTTCTGGCTCGAACTGCTCGCCGACAGCCACATCCTCCCTGCCCCGCAGCTCGACGGCCTGCTGACGGAAGCGAACGAACTGCTCGCTATCTTTGCTGCCTCACAGCGAACGGCGAGGAGGAATTGAGCCATTGAAATATTTAGCCATTGAACCATTTAACCATTTAGTCATTGATCTATTTGATCATTTAATCATTGAATCATTGAATCAATGAGCCGATGGCTCAATGAATCAATTCCTCCCATGACCTCGCGCCGCAAACTCCTAGTGGACCTGGTCCACGTCTCCGACTTGGTTGTGGTCACCGTCGTGTTCACGGTGGCGATTGCCGTCACCCAGCACCTGTCGGGTGGCGAGGGCTGGCTGCCCATCCTCGCAATGCGGGTCAAGGTGCAGAACGTCCTCTTTCTCCTCGCGTATCTTGGCTGGTGGCAGCAGGTGCTCAAGGCGCGCGGTTTGTATCTCTCCTACCGGCTCGCGACGCCGTGGCGTGAGGTGCGCGACATTGGCGCCGCTGTGCTGATCGGCACAGCGCCGCTGGCGCTGGTCGGGCCGCTGTTTCACTTCGAGTTTGTGACCATTCTCTTCCTGCTGGCCTTCTCAGGCGCGTCATTCGTTGGGCTCAGCGCGGAACGGCGGCTGTTGCGCGCTGTCGGCCGCCAGGTGCGCCGCCATGGCCGGAACCTGAGGAACGTCGTCATCGTCGGCTGCCGCGATGTTGCGCTCGACCTGATGTCGAAGCTGGATCACCGCGAGGATCTCGGATACCGCGTGCTCGAAATCGTCGAGCCGGGCACTGCCGCGAGCGGCAATGGCGACACCGCCACTGCCGCAGTCGTCGCGCAGGTCCAGTCGCTGCTGGAGCACACGGCGATCGACGAGATCTTCGTGGCGTTGCCGCTCGACACCTCCCAGCCGCTGATCGCCAAGCTGCTGGCGATCTGTGAGGAACAGGGCGTCACGGTCCGAGTCATGGCGCATCTCGCCTCCTTGTTCTGGGCACGCGCCATCCCGGATACGCTGGAAGGTCAGCCGTTGCTGACGATCTACACCGGCCCGGCCGAAACCCCGGCGCTGGTAGTGAAGCGTGCGATCGACGTCGTCGGCACGTTGTTCGGGCTCGTCGTATTGGCGCCGTTTTTCGCCCTCATTGCGCTGGCAATCAAGCTCGATTCTCGGGGACCGGTATTCTTTGCGCAGGACCGCGTGGGATTCAATCGCCGCCGCTTTCACGCTTACAAATTCCGCACCATGGTTGCAGGTGCCGAGCAGATCCAGGCGACCCTGGAACACCTGAATGAAGCGCAGGGGCCGGTATTCAAGATCACGAACGATCCGCGGGTGACACGCTTAGGGCGGTGGTTGCGGCGGTCGAGCATCGACGAACTGCCCCAGCTGTTCAACGTCCTCAAAGGCGAGATGAGCCTGGTCGGCCCGCGCCCGTTGGCGGTGCGTGACGCGAGCCGCATCGACGTGCGCTGGCACAGGCGGCGCTTCAGCGTCAAGCCCGGGATTACCTGCCTGTGGCAGATCAATGGTCGGGAGCCGAATTTCGACAACTGGATTCGTTTGGACATAGAGTACATCGACAACTGGTCTCTCGGACTGGACCTGAAGATCCTCGCCAAGACCATTCCCGCAGTCCTGTCGCGCCGAGGAGCGCATTGACGGTGAGTGGACCACAAGTCAGCAGAGGCGGTGTCTGCCACCAGTTGCCGATCGTTCCCCTCCTCGGCGTCGGAGTGACCAACGCGACCAAAGAGGACGCGGTCACGCTCATGGATGCGTGGATCCGCGCCCGCGATGGCCGCGCACGGGCGGTATTCTTCGTCAACGCGCACACCCTCAACTTAGCTTGCGAGAACTCGACCTATCGCAACGTGCTCAACTCGGCGGACATCGTCTTCGGCGACGGCACCGGGGTGCGACTGGCGGCACGACTGAGACACGTGCGGCTGCGAGACAACGTCAACGGGACCGATCTGCTTCCGGCGTTCTTCCGGGCGCGGCTGGGGCATGGGTATCGTTATTTTCTGCTTGGCGGTGCTCCGGGAACGGCGGAACGTGCGGCCAAGCGACTTGAGAGTGACTTCCCGGGCATCCGCATCGCCGGACATCATCACGGCTACATCACCGACCGTGACACGCCTGACGTCCTCGGCATGCTCGACACCGCCGCCCCTGACATGCTTCTGGTCGGCATGGGCAATCCGAAGCAAGAGGAATGGATACACCGTCACCTTCCACGGTTGCGCGTGCCGGTGAGCATTGGGGTGGGTGGCCTCTTCGATCACTGGTCTGGCGTGCTTCAGCGTGCACCGCAATGGGTGCGCGACCTCGGCATGGAGTGGGCGCAGCTCTTGATGCAGCAACCACACAAATGGCGGCGCTATTTCCTGGGGAACCCGAAGTTCGTACTGCGCGCCATCAGCGATGCGCTACAGGCCAGCCCGGTGGGGAGGCTCGACGGCGGCGCCCGGTCGGTCAGCCCAGATGGCGAAACTCGTATGGAGCAACGGTGATACCGTTGACGAACGGGCAGGACATCGAAGTCAAGGCGCGACGACCGACACGGCACGTTATGAACGGTCGCGTGAACAGGGTGCGCTGGTGCATCAAGAAGGGTTCCCGACTCGCCCTCGCGTCGCTGGCGTGCGGCTGGCTGAAGTTAGGTGATCGTTCCGGGCACCGACCGCGGGTTCGCGTACTCACGTATCACCGCTTCGGTGAGACGTGCCGTGATCCCTTCCGGGTGCGCGTGGAAGAATTTGAACGCCAGATGGCATGGGTTTCGGAACGTCATCTTGCCGTTTCGCTCGCGGATGCGCAGGCATTCCTTGTAGGGGATACCGTGCTGGCCGACGGGTCGGTCCTGATTACCATCGACGATGGCTGTCCAAGTCTGTTTTCGCTTGCCTTGCCTATCTTGCAGCATTATCGGATCCCAGCGGTTGCGTTCATTCCAGCCGGAGAGATCTCGGATGGCCACGGGAACCAGAGTCGCTCAAGTGACAAGACATCAGACGCTCGGATTACATGGAGCGAGCTCACGGCGCTAGCAGAAGCCGGCGTCACGATTGGCTCACACGCCTGGACGCACCGTTCTCTCGGCGGCATGTCGATGGGCGAAATCCGTGAGCAGGCCGAACGATCGCGCGAGGCTCTTGAGCGGCACCTTGGCCGGCCGGTCACGGCGTTCGCATATCCGTTTGGAACGCATGCCGACTACAGCGATACCACTGCGATGGTGCTGCGCGAGAGCGGTTACACCTGCGCGTTTACTTCCCAGCACGGGGCTGTCCGTACCGGGATGGACCCTTTCACTCTGCCGCGGGTGAAAGTGGAGGGTGGCGAACCGCTCTGGATGTTTCGCCTGCTGTGCAGGGGGGGGCTCGACGCCTGGCGATGGATTGACCGGACACTGTGGCGGTTGCAGGCGGGTGAGTGGATCAGAGGCCGGCAGGGTTTGACCGGAAGCAGGATGGTCGGATGATGGACCCGCGCCTTCGGATCCCCAAGAACACGGCGGCGCAGCTGACAGTTACCGGCGGGCATGCTCATGGCCGCGACTGCAATGGTTGCCTGTTTGTGGATGATGCGAGATGTGAACATTGTCGTTCTGCTGCTTCTGGCACCGTTGCTCTACGGCGTCGCGCTGCTGTCCTCGGGCTGCTTGACGGCACGTGAACTCAAACCTCTCGGCCTCGATAGGATCCTCAAGAATGCCGGGTTGTACCCGAGAGTCACAGAAGAGTAGTGAGGCGTGAGCCCCCAAGTGATCAGCGTCCACGGCCGGTTCTTTCGCCGGCCTGATATCACCGTCGTCATGGCACCGTTGCTCGGAACAGCTGTCGCCGTTGCCGCTGTGATCACGGCGCGTCTCGATCTGCGTCACAGCCTGGTTGTGTTCGCCGCGTCGGTGCTTCCGTGTATTTTCCTGGCGGCGCGCGACAAGGCATGGATGCTTACAAGCGTGTTCGTGCTGAGCGTAGGAACAACCAACCTAGCCCTCCAGTTGCTGGACAACGGGAGCACTGCTCCGGGTTTGGAGATCCATCTTGCGCTCTTCCTCGGTCTAGTTGCCGTGGCGGGGACCTTCGTGCTGGGAACTCCGGATCAGTTGCGCCGCCCTTTTCGGTGGCTGGGCCAGCCGCGGCTCCCCATCGTGGCGGTCCTGTTGACATCAGCCGTCTCCCTGCTCGGGACCTCCGAGCTTCGCGCCGGTTTGGCACAGTTGTTCGCCGACATTCAAGCATATGCAATCTACGTGATCGCATTAAACCTGGCGACGTCCACGCTTCGTTTTCGGCGTGCGATCACACTTCTCCTTGTTTCGCTGACGGTTCAGTCGGTAGTCAGCATTGTGGATGTTGGAAGTCAGTGGGCAGAGGGTAGGGATTCGTTGTCCGCCCAGCCGCAGATAACGGAAACCGGATGGTCGCGGGAGAGAGAGGCCGCCACCGCGGCTTCGCTGGGAGGGCCGCCTCAGGCGACAGGAGTTCTGGGAGGAAATCCAGCACACCTGGTCGCGTTCAGTCTCCCGATTCTCATGATTGCGCTCGGTCGCCTTGTCACTGCGCGCCGGCGCGCCGAGACCTTCGCGTTCGCAGCGGTCACGGCCCTCGGAAGTCTTGCGCTCGCCCTTACGTTCAAGAGGGCAGCCTGGGTGGCGTTTGCCTTCGGGCTGGCATGGATCATGGCGGCAACCAGCCGGGTGCGATTGTCGGCCCGACGGCGACGGCGGCTCCTCTGGATTGCCGCAGGAGCCCTGGTGGCGGGCTTGCTCCTGTGGCCACTGATGGCCCTGCGTCTCAACACCTCACCCGTGACTGAGGCCTACGATGAGCGAAGTCTTATGATGCGCATCGCGGTGCGGGTGATTGCTGCGAATCCGTTAGTCGGGGTTGGTGACGGCGTCTACCGGCTCGCGTACAAGAGTTTTGCGCGGGCGGAAAGGGGGAAGCATTGGATCACCTTCGTCCACAACCAATACCTGATGCGTGCCGCAGAAACTGGCGTGCCAGGGCTCGTCGCATTCGTCAGCCTGATCATTTGTGCATTACGTCAGGCCTGGCGCCTGACGCGATCCGACGAGCAGGTGGTGGCTGCTACAGCTCTCGGTTGGAGCGCGGCGATCGTGGCCCTATGCTGGCATATGACATGGGAGCCGTGGCGTGATTTTCCTGATGTCGCAGTCTTTTGGTTTGTCCTGGGATTGATGCAGGGGATGGAGATCAATCAGGGCCGCGCGCGGCCACTGGTGAGTGCTATGAGCGGACAGGTGTCCAGTTCGCCGCACGAGACCGATAGCGCAGAGGTATAGACTGGTCCCATGTCAACACGTAGGCTCACGGAACTGGAAGCACCGAGATAAGAGTGGGCGGACCTGGGATTCGAATCTCATACGCCCCGATGTCCCAAGCGGGGCCCTGCGGCCTGGTTACTCCATCATGGTCGGTAGAGAAACCAGGTAGGGTTATTCCGTTATCCATAGCTGGACTTCCGAACGTGATATGGAGGTCCAGCGGAGAATTCACGAATAAAGGATTGGCCGGGACCGGGCTGCCGGCATCCTGCCCGCTCTGCGACTGCCAGGTGGAGAATGTCGTTGTACCGTTCGCGCTACCCCATCTCCAACGTACATTGGATGGACCGTACAAATTCCTATCTATCGCAACAGTCGAGGCGTCGTCTGGGTCAACCCAAATAGTGTACCTCATTCCCAAGTTGTCTTGGACGATGATATTATTTTTGAAGATCGCCGGGGAACTGACAGTCCCCCAAAGGGGGCCGATGGGAAACCGATCTAGGTCATCGATGCCGAGGATATGCACGGTGTTATTGACGAACTGCGGCCCCACTACTCGCCCCGCTCTGCCTGTCCGCGTGATCACGTAGAAACACGTCCCTCGACAGTTTCGGATCACATTATTGCGCCAGATATGTCCGGGCACGTCGATGTCCCAGCCGCCGATGCTTTGCTTCAAGAAAGTCCCGCCGCTCGGTCCAAAGCAGTTCGCAACGGTCTTACAGGTGCAGGTGCGACAGAATGGTCCTGCGCTGGAGCCAGCCCAAAGCACTTGCGACCCGTCGAAGGTGCTGTCCTCAACAAGATTGTTCGCGGGCTGCGTGTAGACCTTGCCCCCGCCCGAACAGTTATTGGCCTCGCAGTTTGTCTCGAATGACGCGATGCCGTCGATGTCATGCACATACAGACGGCGATAGACATTGTTCTGCGCCTGCATGATCCATGCGCCTGCTGTCTGGCCGCCACCGCCCAGCGGAGAAAAACTCGACGCATAGACGCTGCTCCACGCACCGTATCCAGGTGGCGGCCAGGAGTACGCATCGCCGTAAGTGGCGGTGTCCCCATTCGTGACTTCCCACGGAATCTCGGCAAACTCCACGTCCTCAAAAGTCTCGTACCCCTCTCCGCTGGTGTCGTGGTAGTAGCAGGTCGAACTGGAACACAGGACCGCCGTGCCCAGCGAGGTTTGCGTGCAGTCCGCAACGGTGGTGCAGCTTGCCGGATTGGTCCCGACCACCAGCGTGTTCGTCGTGGCGCACTGATGATAGGCTTCGTCCCCTTGCCCGCGTCGAATCACGCCGCGCCGCAAGGTGTTGTGATGGTGCAGCGGCGGAGCCACCCCTAACGCTTCGACTTCGCGCACCAAATAGGCAAAGCCGCCAGTATTGCGCGGGAATCCCGAACCGGAACGCATTCCTGCAGAATAGCCGCTTGCGGCACAGGTCGCGCCGCTGCCCGAGCCACAAAACGCCCGGCTCATGGACTGGTAGCCAATCTCGAAGTCCTCGAAAACGGCATAGTTCAGCCGCGTAATTTGTAGTCCGTTCGCAATGCCCCAGCGCCAGTAGAAGATGCGCCCGTTGCCGTTGTTCGTGATGGTGAGGTACTGAATCGTCCCACTGCGACCGAAGTTGCCCTCCGCAACCGCAACCGGAAACTCTAGCGGGGGCGAGATGGCATCAGGAGCCGCACCACTGGCGGTCTTTGCGTAGACACGCACGGTGCCGATGCAGGACGCGCCAACACCTGCGGCAGTGCAGCAGGCATATGGCTCACTGGCGGCGGTACAGAACTGCGCGTACTCCGGCCGGAACCAGCACTGATTCTTACCAGCTTCGAAGCTCGGCATGGTGATGGGCGCCGAGTCGGCGGAGTAGAGAATCTTCCACATGGTCGGTGCGTCTCCGGGATTGGCACCTGGTTGAAAGCACGTTCCCGGTCCAGTGCCCGTCGAACCGTTCGGTGGTGGCGCGGCGGTGTAGTAGATCCCCGCGCAGCCCGCGCCGCTGCCAGTACAGCACGCCCACGGTGCCCCGTTGCCAGTACACTCGCTCGCCACAGTCGTCCAAGCACTGGTGCGGTCATAGGTCTTGCCCGCCGCTTTGTTCCAGTTCCCCGGCAGGGAGCCGGTGATCTCCACGTTGCCACCGTAGTTCGTATCTACGGAAATAGTGATTGGATGGCCCGCGGTGCCGCCGCGCACCTGATTCAGCACGCCGGGCAGCCGCTCGGTCGAGTCGCTGCTCGTCCCGTCCAGCACATAGTATCGGCCCGGACGCATCAGCACGAGGTCGTCCCCGCCAATGGTCGCATCAGTGATCTTGTTCCACACCTGCGCCAGCGTGCGCCACGCTGCGACGCGTGACGTGCCGGCATTGCCGTCACTGCCGGCAACGGCGTCGACGTAGTAGGTCGTAGCGCGGGCTGTGCCCGGGAGCAAGAAGTACAGCGAGAGAGCCGTAATGCCGATCAGTTTCGGAGCCAAGGCTGCCCTCCTCTCATCAACGGATACGGGAAAAGCAAATTGCATACCCGACTGGCCTTGCACCAGACGGAATATGCCTCCATCGTAATAATATACCATTGAGCGACGGCTTTTGAAGACGCGTAGAAGGTTCGTCCGGCAGGGATAGGGTTTTCCTAATGCTGGTCAGCATGGCAACAACCGCGATCCGACAACGGCGGCAATCGATCCTGGCGTGGCGTCGGCGAGTGAACCCGCACGCGTTGTCAAAAGACAACGGGGCAGCACCCATCGCGTACTTTATGAACCTCTTTCCGAACCTTATGAAGACCCTTGTTTACGGAGAGCTCGACGCCGCCCAAGTCCTTGAACACGTCGTTGAGCCGCGACGGCTGCTGCGCGAACTCGCACACCGGATCCTGCCTGGCCGCCTAAGCGAAGTCCGGAGGGCGAAAGCAACCTCGGCCGCCAATCTTACAACACGGATGCAGAAGCGTGACAGAACAAGTCATCAGCCCATCACGGCAGCCTGTTAGCACCACCCGTGCGCAGCCGCCACGGGAAGCCGCCGCGAGCGATCAATCGCGACCGGAGAAAGGAGGGCGCCCCTTGATCCGCTATACATCTATGGGATCGACACTTCCGGGTGCAGAGGCCGCACTGCCTTCGAGCCTGCCGGTGCTGGCAGTGGTTGTCATCACGCGAAACGAGGAACAGCACATCGGCATGTGCCTGAGTGCTGTACTGCGCGCCGTCCAGTCACACCCGGGGACCCGCGTCGTCGTCGTCGACTCTGATTCCGACGACGCCACCGCAACCATCGCGGCGCAGTTCCCCGTCGAGGTGTACCGCTACCATAGCGCAACCCGAACGGCGGCCGCAGGCCGCTTCGTCGGGACTCAATTCGTCAGTGCACGCTACATCTTGTTCGTCGACGGCGACAGCCAAATCGAAGCCGCCTGGTTGCCGTCGGCCATCGACCTGATGGAACGTTACGGCCAGGTCGGCGTGGTCTTTGGGCGGCGTCGCGAGATCTACGAAGGGGTTTCGCCGGCGTACAAGAGCGCTCTTGCGGCCGACGAGAAAAGCTTAGGGGGCAACGCGCTGTATCGCAGGAGTGCCCTGCTGGCAGCTGGGGGATTCAACCCCTATCTCACTTCCGAAGAGGAAGGTGAGCTGAGAGGTCGTTTGGAGGCTGCGGGTTACAAGGTGACTCAAACGCCCGAACTCATGTTCACGCACTACACGGTGCCCAAGGATACGTGGCACGGGCAGGTACGGCGCATTCGGCGCAGAATGATGAAGGGCAGCGGCCAGGTCTTGCGCGCCGCGATTCCACGGGGTCTCTTTTGGTACCACGCGCGTCGCCTAAACCGGCACTTGGTCATGCTGGCGTACGTGGCTCTCGGCATCGCATCTGTGATCGCTGTGTCCACCGGATTGCCGCTAGCCATTCTGCAGGTGTGGGTTGGCGTTGGCATCTTCGCCTTTGCGGGGTTGTGGTATCGACGCGGCTGCTTCCGAAGCGCGACGTATATTGTGTCCGATTGGACCCTGGGCGCAATCGGACTGGTGATGGGCTTTCTTGCACCCCTGCCCGATCCGCACAGCTTCGCGCCGGTCATTGAACCGGTCAGCCTACGCGCCGGGGGGCCGGCCGACCAGTCCCAGGACGTCGCTCAAAGTGGGTAACCGGCGCCAACGATGGAAATGTTCGGAGCGCTGGATTACTTCCGTGGCGCATTGACTCTGCCCGCCCGTGGTGAAGGACGGCACCCCGCCAGGGCGTCGGACCATTCGGGGCCGGTTGCGTATATCATGAATCTGTTCCCCAACCTGACGGAGACCTTCGTCTACCGGGAGGTGCAGTCGTTACGCGCCGGGGGTCTGGGCGTCAGGGCGTTTTCCATTCGGCGACCGTGCGAGGAAGAGATCTCACCAGAGGCGCACCAGCACTTGCATGACACGTACTACGTGCTCCCCCTCCCACTCGGCGTGCTCGTGCGAGAGCACATCAGGACCTTCTGCGCGCAGCCACGGCAATACCTCCGCATCCTCCGGGATGTTCTGACGGGATCCCACGACCGATGGACCGACCGCTTGCGGTCACTCTGCCATTTCGGAGAAGCGGTATCACTGATACAAGTGATGCGTGAAAGTCGGGTGCGTCACATTCACGCGCACTTTGCCGTTGGCTCTGCTACCTGCGCCTGGGTACTAGCCCGTTTTCTCAGGCTGCCGTTTAGCTTTACCGCTCATGCATACGACATCTGGCAAGACCGGTTGCTCTTGTCTGAGAAGCTGAGAGGCGCCGCCTTTGTCGTCACCTGCACCGAATACAACCGGCGACATTTGCTGCAGTTGGTGCCGAACCTGACTAGACCGATTCATGTTGTGTACCACGGCGTTGACACGCAGCGGTTCGTGCCGACTGCCCGTCCGGTGCGTGCCGTGCCACGCATACTCGCTGTTGGCCGACTCTGTGAGCAAAAGGGCTTCGCGACTCTGCTGCGTGGCTGCGCGATGTTGGCGCAGTGGGGCGAGCCCTTCGAGTGCACGATCGTAGGCGACGGCCCTCTCGCCGATTCGTTGCGGGTGCTGGCACGGCAGCTAGAGCTTGACGAGCGAATCCACTTCTTAGGCCGGGCCTTTCAGGAGCAGATGCCAGATCACTATGCTCAGTCTGATTTGTTTGTATTACCGTGCACACGCGCTAACGACAATGACCGCGATGGCATTCCTAATACCATAAAGGAGGCGATGGCGACCGGCTTGGCCGTCGTCTCGACGTGGTTTTCCGGAGTGCCGGAGCTAGTCGTGGACGAAGTGACCGGTTTGCTGGTCGCCCCGGACCATCCTGAAGCACTGGCCCGGGCTATGCAAAGGCTTCTGCAAAGCCCGGATCTCCGCTGCCGCTTCGGCACTGCTGGCCGCGAGCGTGTTGTCATCGAGGCGTCAATGGTCGCGGCCACCGCGCAGTTGGCTGCGCTCTTTGACACGTCACATCCGCCATCGGAGTGACCTGCCCTCAGATGCGCTACAGTTCCCGCGCTGACCACACGGAACTCCTCTTTCAATAACACGGCCGGCATTGGCCGGCATGATCTATTACGCACGTCGCTAGTGACGGAAACGGGTGGACGAGATCTTCGCCTGGATGAAGACGATCGGACCCGATGCGCCAGACGCTGTTTCACAGAACTCGACGCGTCAACAAGTTGGCCTTGAGCGCAGCGGCCTACAACCTGGCGCGGTTGCGAAACCTGGTCACCGCCATGTCGGGACTCGAGAGTAACAGTGGGTTCGGTCACGCGACAAGCGAAACATCTGGCGGCGTTCACGCTGCCGTGCCCGGTCGCCCGACTCGCCGCCGCAGTCCTGTTTCACGTTGATGGGCGCATTTCAGCAGCCCTACTATCCGGACGTTTTCAAGACACGGCGCTCGAGCGCGCTACGTGTCCAATCCACAACTCCAAGAATACGCGCACAACAGATTAAACCTACCTGGACCTTTTGACCAGACTAACACCCGGAGATGACAATGCATTTTCAGGGACGCGACATTAGAACTCACCTGATCAACTTTTGCGACTCACCAATTTTCGACACACAACGCCGGTTCATTTATATGGCAATCAATAAGGTTTGCCAGCAATCCATCGCACGAGGCCTTTTAAAACACCGAGTCATCGTAAAGAAAGACAGTTTAAGCATTCACGAGATGACACTAGCCTCGATTAGCGACCTTGAACTGGAAACAATATTTAAGTTCGGCATCGTACGAAATCCCTATGATCGCTTCGTGTCCGCCTTTTCCTATTTACAACGGATTAAAGAAATCGACAAACACATGGATTTCAATCAATTCGTAAGACGAGGCAATTTCTCAAATCCCCATTTCAATCCACAGCATCACAATGTGATGATTCGCGGAACACTGTTTGTGGATTATCTGGCACGCTTCGACTCAATCAACGCTGACTGGAAGAAGATAGCCGACATTATTAAGGCAGCGCCCATTCTGCCGCTGCTTAATAAGACGGCGCACAAGCCCTATCAAGAGCTGTACAACAAGGAATCGCAAGCAATCATTGCAGATTACTATCGGGATGATTTTCGTTTGCTTGGATACACACCCTAGACATCAACGACATCCCCGATACGTGGGCGCGAAGGCACCGGCCGCACACGCTGTACGGTGGAACGCTTGATGTGCGACAGGTGCCTGCAGGGCGCTATGGGCGGTCGGAAGTTCAAAGCGACGCTGCTGGATCTTTTGGCTGCTGGACCCGCGGACTTGGTGAAGCGACAATTGGTCCCGAGTTGTCCCAACGTCGCCCAATCTCAGCTGCCGCATCTCCCGATACCCGTTCTTGTTGCAGGAGCAAGCAGGCGATGTCCCTAACCGTTAGAGTCCTAACCAAGCAGACGTCGGTCTATGGTGTTTTTCAGCTTGCGCAAAGGGGCGTAAGCTTCGTTGTCATCCCGCTGTATACGCACTATCTAACCCCGGAGGAGTTCGGTTCACTCGACATCCTATACTTGATCGTTTGGCTCGTTGGGATCGTCGGCGGGTCCAAGTTAGATGCTGCCTTCATCCGTTACTACGCCACGGCAAGGAACAGCGGCAAGGTAACTGAGCTAGTGAGTTCTAGCTTCCTTGGGTTAGTGTGCGTAGCGAGCACCTTCTGTGCGCTCTCGGCAATCGGTGCCAAGCCGATTCTCGAGCTGGTCTACTCGGCAAGGAGTCTCCCTTTGTCGGGCTTTTATGTCGCCTTGACGGCCACTTGGCTCGAGCTTGTGGGAGCATTGCCGCTGGCCTACCTACGGGTGAAGCAAGAGGCGCGCCTAGTGGGGTCGATTCAGCTCGGTACATCACTTGTAGGGAGTGGTGTCGGGCTCGCCTGCGTCATCGTTCTGAACCTCGGAATCGTAGGCGTACTCCTCGGGGCAGTAACGTCCGGGGTGCTTCTGGTAGCGATAGGCTACTGGGCCATGCTCACAAGGGTTCCTGTTTCTTTCACCACCGGGGGCTATGCACTGACCTTGTACAAATACGCCCTGCCTATGCTGCCAGCACCCCTCTTTATGTACGTCTTAAACTACGCAGACCGATATTTCCTGGTCAAGTACTGGAGTTTGGACGAGGTAGGTGTCTACGGTTTGGGTTACAAGTTCGCGATGCTCCTGAGTCTGGTGATTATGAGCCCCTTCGCGCAAATGTGGGGCCCCAACCAGTTCGCCCTTCATGCAGTTGGCCAAAAGGAGACGTATCGCAGGTTGGCTCTACTGTATGTCAGCGCCCTGTACCTAGCCGCCCTGTGCATCACATACGTTTCGTACGAGGTAACCCTCATTGCATTAGCCAAAGCGTATCACGGGCTGCTCACGGTCGTGGCACCTCTGACTGTGGGCGTGGCAATCTGGGGAATAGTACCCACTCTGGATTTCGGGTGCCTTGTACGCAACAAGACCTGGATCCGCTCGGTCACCACGGGCATTGCCGCGCTACTCAACATCTTACTCAACCTAGTGTTGATCCCGCCATTTGGACCTCTTGGGGCTGCCCTTGCGACGCTTGCTTCTTTCGTTGTCCTGACCCTCGTAACCTATTTGTACAACCGATCCCTTACGGACTATCACTTGGACGTCCGGCAGGGACTGTTCCTGTCTGTGCTTCTGCTTGTCTTGGCGTCTATCTTTTACCTGGAGTCATTCATACCTTATGCGCTCTTCACGGTCATTCGTGTCGGCGCGGTCGCGGCCTTCGTCTTCGTGCTGATGCGAATCAACGATGTTCGAATTGACGATCTCGTACGCTACTACAGGAGGCGACAGCTTCGTTGGGCAACGAAGGAGCCGTGCCCCGCGGCGCATTGAGCGCTGTCTGATGGGACTCCGAACCCAGGGGACCGCTCTGCAGTTTGAGGTTATCGTTGTCGAGACCGGCCTTGACGATTTGAAACTCGGGACGGTGGGCCCACAGATGGCTGACCCTGCTAACCGACATGAATGAGGCTATCGATACGCACGCATGCCAAACGGCTGTAAACGCATCGCGACATCCGGCTTTGTCCGTTGTTGTGCCCGCCTACAACTCGGCGCGCACCATCGAGCGCTGTCTGATGGCACTCAGAACCCAGCAGACAGCTCTACAGTTTGAGGTTATCGTGGTGGACAGCGGCCTTGACGATACGGCCCTACAGGCACAGCGGGTATTGCCGCAGGCGCGAATCATCCAGCGAACCGAGCGAACCACGCCGGGCGAGGCCCGCAACATCGGCGCAGCGGCGGCTCGGGGCGACGTGCTCGGATTCGTCGACAGTGACACGTGTCCGGCACCTGACTGGGTCGAGACCGCGTATCACGCCATCGCTTCAGGAAGTGATGTGGTATGCGGCTCGGTTGCAAACGCCAATCCACATTCCGCGGTGAGTCGAGCCGAGGAGCTGCTCATGTTCAACGAGTTCCTCACCGATTCACCGCGTGGCCCCCGGTGGTTTGCGGTGTCCGCGAACATGGCAGTGCGCCGGGACGTGTTTGAGCGTGCGGGGGGATTTCCGGATTGGCGTGGTGCGGAGGACGTTGCGTTTTCAAGGCGCGTAGTCGGAGCCGGCGGGTCGATAGAGTTTCTGCCCGAACTGCGAGTGCTTCACGATAACCGGACAGATCTCCGGCCGTTTTTGCGCAACCAATTGATGATCGGACGGTATACGGCGAGGGCGCGTCGCGAAGTGCCCTTTGCCGATACCGGGAGCTTCGCACTGTTTCTGCTGCTGCTGCCGCTCGCTCCACTAGCCAAGCTATCCAAAATCATTATTCGCTTAGCCCTTGGGAATCCTCGCCGGCTGTTGGGCCTGATGCGAGAGTTTCCAATCTTCGCAATGGGCCTTTTTGCCTACTGCGGGGGCTTAGTGCTGGGGACGTTGCGTCCACGTGACGCTCGTCCTTAGGCGCATACCGCAAAAGAACCGCGATGAGAGAAAATTCTGCATCTGCGCTTAAGGCTGAACAATCCCGATGGATCAAGGCTCTCCACACAAAGACGGAATGGCATGCTGGATTTGCGGCTCGACTCGCTCGCGGCTCGTCAAAGCTTCGAGTCCAGACCTCACACTTCAGGCGTCCGATCTCGCCATTACTGACAGCAACTATGGCCGAACGGGAGAGATCCGTCAGTGCCTTGATTGTACATTCCTGCAAGTGTCAGAGATCTCCAACCCGCTCTCGTTGTACGAAGATCTCGAAGATCCGTCGTATGACGAGGGAAGAGGATACCGCTCCCTCCAATGCCAGAAACTGCTGGAAGTCATTCGAAAGTACAAATCCCGAGGGAGACTCCTAGATATTGGCGCGGGGACCGGGATAATGCTAGAGGAGGCTGCCAAGTTGGGATTCGTCGGATGTGGAGTGGAGCCTTCCCAATGGCTCTCCCAGAAGGCAAGCGAGCGCGGGCTCCAGGTGTTTCAGGGGACTTATCCTCACAAAGACATCACCGGGGCGTTCGATGTTGTGACGCTCGTCAACGTCCTCGAGCACGTCACCGATCCCGTCGGCTTGCTCAGAGCAATGTCAAAAGCAATGGCGGATGACGGAATCGGCTTCGTTGTTACCCCTGACGTTTCGTCGTTCGCACGGAAACTGCTCCGCTGGCGATGGTGGCATTTCCGAGTAGCTCATATCGGCTACTTCGACAAGCGACCGCTTACTCTTGCACTTGACAAAGCCGGGCTCCAGCTTGTCGCGTTCGGTCGGCCGGGATGGTATTTCTCGGCCTCCTATTTGGTCGACCGCTTGAACCAATACCTGCCGACGTGGATCCACCTACCCTCGTTCGCCGCATTGAGGCGGCTCATCATTCCCTTGAATCTGAAAGACTCCCTGTATGTCATCTTCCGCCGAAAAGCATAGCATCAATCCGAAACTGTATTTTCGAATCGCGCGGGTTGATCATTGGTTCAAGAATGTGTTCGTTCTCCCAGGGACGCTTATCGCCGCGGTATTCTTTCAAATTCCATTCTCCCGGTTCGCTTCAGCATTTGTTATCGGAATCCTCAGCACTTGTCTGATTGCCTCTGCTAACTATGTTATCAATGAATGGCTCGACGCAGAGTTTGACTGCTTTCATCCCGTCAAGAAGAACCGTCCCTCCGTGATCGCCAGATTGAGTCCTTTCCTTGTGCTGACGGAGTATGTGTTGCTGCTGGCTGCCGGATTCAGCCTCGGGAATATCGTCGGGAAGGGATTCCTGATGACAACGGCGTTGTTCGCGTTGATGGGGGTCTTGTATAACGTGAAGCCGTTCCGAACCAAAGACAAGGCCTATGTCGATGTCTTGTCTGAGTCGGTCAACAATCCCATCCGGCTCGCACTCGGATGGTTTATCGTTTCCGACATGCAAATGCCGCCCTCCAGCCCCTTGATGACGTACTGGATGGGCGGGGCGTACCTCATGGCCATCAAACGTTATGCGGAGTACCGATTCATCGGTAATCCCGAACTCGCTTCCAAATACAGGCGGTCCTTCAAGTTCTACGATGAAAACAGGCTGCTTGTTTCCGCATTCTTCTACGCGCTTTCAGCCGCATTCTTCGGTGGAGTATTCCTCATCAAATACCGGATCGAATTGCTGCTCACGTTCCCGTTTCTGGCCGTATTGTTTGCATGGTACCTCGCGATCGGCATGAAGCCCGATTCAGCCGCGCAGCACCCTGAGCAACTGTACAAAGAACCGCGCTTTATTGCGTACGTTTTGTTCGTGGCTATTCTCGTCACTGCATTGTTTATCATCGATGTCCCATCACTGGCCTGGTTCCTCAACCGCGCGTTCATTGCCACACCATGGTAAGCCGTTGAAAGAACCGTTTTGCTTATGAGAGATTGGACGAAGATCCACGCCGTCATTTTCGACGTCGACGGAACGCTCTATGATCAGCGGAAACTCCGGCTGCTGATGGGCAAGGATCTCCTGCTCCATGCTGTCTGGCAACAACGGGGCTTGAGAGAGTTGATGATCATTCGGGCATTCAGACAGGAGCGGACCAGGCATCGCCACGACGTTGTCGAAGACCTCAACGCCGAACAGTACCGATGGGCTGCCCGACGCTGCGGCGTCTCGGAACAGCTCGTACGGTCGGTGGTCACAGAATGGATTTATTCACGCCCTCTTCGTTATCTTGCGGCGTGCAAGCGCCGGGGCCTTGACCAGTGTCTCAGTCTTTTCGAATCGCGGCGAACGCTAACAGCAGTCTTTTCAGACTACCCGGCGACTGAGAAAATTGCCGCGCTCGGACTGCCGATTTCAACGTGCGCTGCTGCTACGGATGGAACGATCAATCGGCTGAAGCCTGATCCAAGAGGTCTTCACGTTGTGTGCGAGGCGCTCGAAACTCCTGCGCGCTCATGCCTCTATATTGGAAATGACGAGGAACTTGACGCAGCATGTGCCCACAGAGCGGGGATGCAATCACTCATTCTAGGAAGTGGGACAAATCATCAATTGGAGTACTTCCGCAGCTTTACGGAGCTGGCAACAGAACTTAGGCAGGCCTCTTGAAAGCTCTGCCTGCTGTATAACGAATCAGGAGCAAACACAGGACCGTATGGGAACACCCCCGATTATGCTCCGCAGATCGCGCTCGTCCTACCCCGCGCGTACGGGCTGCCGGCATCGTAGGCCATGACGAGCCCCAGCGAAGTCTCGCCACGCCCCGAGGAGGATTCCATCCGAGTGGGAGACGGGTTCGCGCGCGATCAGCGCGATGGGGCAAAGGGAGCACTACCTTTGGGACCGGCGTACCGCGTGGGGCGGGGACGCCTTTCGAGTGGTGCATCGCTATCACCCTGCGTAATCTGGTACGGCGCATTTCTCATCGTGGCTTTCGGCCTCCTCTACCTGTGCGCGCGAGACCCCGTCTATGATCCAGACCAGGTCGGCTACGTCGAAGGCGCGCGAAGCATTCTGGCGGGGCAGGGGTACCGAGTCCCAAGGCCCTACAGCTTGGACTCCCTTCTCGTCTTCGTGAAGTCCGGCTTCACGACACCGCCGCCGGATCCCGGGTACGCCAAGGAAGTCCGTCCCATCTTATACGGCTACATTCTCGCGGCCTTCATGTGGCTGGTTGGGTCCGACGTGCCAACTGCCTCCATGCTGAGCGTACTCACGGGTCTCGTCTCGCTCGGCGTCGTTTTCGGCATTGCGCAACGTCGTTCCGGCTTGCTTCCGGCCGTGCTCGCTACCGCACTCACGGGGTTCTCGTATTTTTTTTGGCGCGCGTCAGTCTCGGTCATGAGCGAATCGGTGGCCATCGGATTCGGGGCTGTCGGTGCGGCGCTCTTTCTCATGTTCCTTCGCAATGACAGACCAATGTATCTCACTGCGGCCTTCGCGCTCTACGGGCTCGCCACAGCCACAAGGCTCCAACAGGCGATCCTTCCAGTGGCAAGCGGCCTCGTTTACATCGCCACCAACCCCGCACTGTCGCGCCGACACGTGTTGACGTTCGTGACCGCCGGGATTGCATTCCTCGTTCCGTTCGTGCCCCAATATTACTACTCCTCATCTGATACCCTCTTGTATACTCGCGTCCCGCTTTTCTCGTTGCGCTACCTCTTGTGGGTTCCGGAAATTCTGTCCGCTTTTTTCCGGAAATTCTGTCCGGTTTAGTAGCGTGATCGCTGTTTGAATCGGGCAAGTCAAGCGGCGGCAAGTGGCGAGTGCGGTAGGAGGGG
>JBEKBJ010000077.1:0-25158 GCA_050015455.1 Binatia bacterium | reverse complement strand
CTTTCAAGTGGGTGAAGACCGCGGACGAGATTCTGACGAAGATTGCCCGCTTCTGCGCTGACACCGTGGCTCGCCATGGCTAGTCGCTTATTACGCGCATTTAGGTTACGGCCGACTAGTTTCGCGCCCCGAATCCTCGGCCCCTATGATGTCGTTTGCAACGTCGTCCGGCATAGTGCGTGGCCCCGTCCGCCACTCGCCGTGCCGTTGCGTTCCAAGAGCTGCGCTCTCACCTTGTCTGCATTGAGTCCTAGTGCTTCGCACAGTGCCACGAAACAGAACGGCCACGCATTGCGCTCGGCCGTGATCCACGCCACCGCATCGTGGTATAGGTACGTCAGTTCCCGATCCTCATGATACGCCTGCCCGCGCTGGAGAATATCCACTGCGTCCGCCAGGACCGCCGCCATCAATCGGCGTTCCGGTGTTGATTCCTTCTGCGCGTAGAGAAACTGCGAGGCGAGGGGCGGGATCGGGACGGAGTGATCCTTAACGGGGGTGCGCACGCCCGGTCAATAGCACATCCGCCGATTGAAATCGCGGGTCAGTTCAGTAGCAGGAGGAGGGCCGTCGCCTCGCTGGCATCGGCTGCAGTGTCCGGTTTTCCCGGCCCGAGTGTCCTAATTCGGACAGCACCGTCTAACGCAGCATGCTAGCCTTGCCGTGTAAATGGCTGGAAAGCCAAACCCCCACCCCCGTTGCGGAGGCCGCAACGCCGTCTGGAGCCGTGCCGAGGTCCGTTGTTGCGATCACAATGGGGTCCGGAAGCGTGCAGGGAGCCATTGTTGTGACCACATTGGGGTCCGGAGGCGTGTCGGGAGCCATTGTTGTGACCACATTGGGGTCCGGAGGCGTGTCGGGAGCCATTGTTGTGATCACAATGGGGTCTGGAAGCGTGTCAGAGGCCATTGTTGTCACCACAACGGGGTCCGGAGCCGTGTCAGAAGCTCTTGCTGGAATCACATGCTGTTGCGTTCCCGCTTGCCCAACGTACAACGCGCAGCGAGACAGCAGGGAAGCCGCCCAAACGGCTCAAGCTTGGCCTGACGGCCCGTTGGAAAAGGCTTTCCGCTCGCCCTTCGACAGGCTCAGGGTGAGCGGAAAGTCTTGCGAATCAAGCGTTCTCGCGCTCATACTGAGAACCGGACCAGCCCGCTGGCTGGTCTGTTGGGCCAATGAACCGCACGATCCGCCGACACGCCAGGGGCGATGCCCCAGGCTAAAGTATGGCCGCCCCTTTGGGGCTGCTGACCGCCACCGATTCACGGGGCTCAGCCCTGAAAGGGCGGCGATCCATCAGCCCTGGGCAACGCCCAGGGCGGCTAGAGCGGCATGGTTCATTGGTAGCTCGTCGAAGCATGCGCACGCTATTCTTCAATGGCCTGTTAAGGACGCGGCGTCCCTTGCCGGTATCCATATCCGAGACCTACTCGCTCGACTGTTCGGGAATGCCGTCGACTTCGGCCAGCCAGGCGGCGGAGGAGGCGTCGGCCGGCATGCGCCACTCGCTACGCGGCGAGAGCGCGCCGCCGGAGCCCACCTTCGGTCCGTCGGGCATGCAGTCGCGCTTGAACTGATTGAGGAAGAAACGCGAGATGAACACACGCAGCCACTGGCGGATTTGCGCCAGCGTGTACTTCGTCCCGAAGCTGTGCAAGCACAGCCGCGCAATGCGGCGCGGGCCGGAACCGAAGCGCAGGAGATGATAGAGGAAGAAGTCGTGCAACTCGTACGGCCCCACGATCTCTTCCGTACGTTGCACGATCTCGCCCCGTACCGAGGGCCGCAACAGCTCGGGGCTGATCGGCGTGTGGAGAATGTCGTGCAGCACCTGCTGCACTTCGGGCTCGTTGCTGAAGATCGCGTCCGCCGCCCACGCGATGAGGTAGGAGATCAACGTTTTCGGCACGCCGGCGTTGACGCCGTAGTGCGACATATGATCGCCGCCGTAGGTCGCAAACCCGAGCGCGATCTCCGACAAATCGCCGGTGCCGATGTCGATCCCCT
Organism: Binatia bacterium; assembly: GCA_050015455.1. Classification (GTDB taxonomy): domain Bacteria; phylum Desulfobacterota; class Binatia; order HRBIN30; family HRBIN30; genus JAGDMS01. The sequence continues at coordinate 23,151 of JBEKBJ010000077.1, read as the reverse complement.
TCTCCTGTGAGGCGGTGGCGAACAGCAGCAGCTTGCGCAACCATGCCTGCACGTTCTCGAAGGTGGCGTCCTCGATCTCCGGCGGATGTTCGACGGCCTGGAATACCGTTTCGCTGAGCTGCATCACCGGCAGTTCGTGCGCCGTAGCTTTGATCGCCGCCATCAACCGGAGCGCGTTGCCGCGGGTGCGCTCTGTGGTGCCGAAGCCCGGCATGGTGAGGGCGATGATGCGGCCACGCTCCAATCCGAGCAGATCGACGGCGTGCGCGGCGACCAGCAAGGCGTGCGTCGAATCCTGCCCTCCCGACACGCCGAGCACCACGCGCCGCGCCTCCGGCGGTAACGCCGTCAGCCGCCGCGCCAGCGAGGTCGCCTGAATCATGAACACCTCGTGGCAGCGCAGATCACGCTTGGCCGGATCTGCCGGCACGAACGGATGCGGCTCGGGGCGCCGTAGCAACGCGTGGTACACCGTCTCCGGTCGTGTCTCATGCGCTTCGCCGAACTCGACCGCGCGAAACGGCGGCTGCGCGTGCGTACGGAGGTTCCCGCCGAACGATGTCTGACGCATGCGGTCCTGTGCGATGGCGTTGAGGTCCACATCGACCACCACCGAGCTGCCATGCAGCACGAAGCGCTCGGTCTCACCGATCAGGATGCCGCGCTCGGCGATCAGTCCCTGCCCGTCCCACGCTAGATCCGACGTCGATTCGCCAAACCCCGCAGCGCTGTACAGCTGCACGGCAAGGTTCCGCGCCGACGAAGCGCACACCAGCTCTTGCCGGTACTCCCATTTCGCCACCGTGATGTTCGAGGCTGACAAGTTGCCGAGCACGGTGGCGCCGGCAAGCGCTGCCAGGGTGCTTGGCGGCACCGGCACCCACAGGTCCTCACAGATGTCGACGTGCAGGACGAAGCCCGGCAGGTGCCGCGCCCGCAGCAGGACGTCGGTCCCGAACGGGACATCCTCCCCGAGCACCCGGATCGTCGTCGCGCGGGCAGCGTCGGCCGGTTGGAACCAACGCAGCTCGTAGAACTCGCGGTAGTTGGGCGGGTATGCCTTCGGGGTCACCGCGAGCGGCCGGCCGCGGTAGAGCGTGACAGCGCAGTTGAACAGTAGCCCATCCACCACCAGCGGCAAGCCGACGGAGATGATCATGTTCCAGGCCGCACTGGCGCTGGCGACGATCTGCAGCGCCTCGTTGGCGGCGCGGAGCAGCGCGTCCTGAAAGAAGAGGTCGCCACAGGAGTAAGCGCTCAGGCCCAGCTCGGGACACAAGGCGTAATGCGCCCCAGCCTGATGTACGCTTTCCAGCACCTTGAGATGCGCCGACGCGTTGAAGGCCGGGTCGGCAACCCGTACTTCGGGCACGCACACGGCCACACGCGCGAAGCCGTGTTGGCGGACGTCCAGGAATTCGGAGTGGTATCCCATCGCAGTCAGCCCCTACCCTCTGCAGCGCCTATCATAGCGCAGAGTGATACTCGACCGCCAACGCCCCACCGCAGATCAGACCCACCACCGTCGCGACCCGCTCCAGGTCGCGGCGCTAGGCAGCCGAGAGCCGCAGCTGCGCCGCGGCCTCACGCTCGAGCCGTGACCAGTCGCTCACGATCGGCAACAGCTCGCCGTCTGACCAGCGCTGGTGTTGGTCGGCGAAGTGCGGGCTTGCCGGGTGGCCCGATGCGCCCAGAGGGACTATCCAGCCGCCGGCGTCACGATCGGCCAAATCGAAGACGTAGCGCGCGGTGGAGCCCACAATAACCATGTCGAAAATGCCGATCGGGCTGCCGGTGGCGAACACGCAATCGAGGTCGCCACCTAGCGCTGCAGCGGGAGTCGCGAGCAGAGTATCCAGATCCCCGGACCACCCACGCAACGGATGCGCGAAGAAGGGGCGATGGCGATCTCCCCACAAGGCGCCGGGCGCAGTGTCGGCCGCAGCGCCTTCCAGCGCCTGGTGCAGCAACGTCTCCCAGGTCGCACCGGTGCCGAACACACTCTCAGGGTCGTGTTGCAGCAGTGTGCCCAATGCGAGCGCGATGCGGAATTCGAGCGGCCAAACCACCGGCGGCTCGTCGCGGAATCCCGACGTGCGCAAGCGGGCAAATCGTTCGTGGTTGGCGATCAGACGCACGAGCTGGGTACGGATCTCGGCAACGTCGCCTGCCTCAACGCTGTCGCGCGCCATGCTTCCGTCCCAGGCGGAGACACGGTGGCGCATGTTTCGGGCGCGCTCGGACAGACCAGAGCTGTCGAGCCCGACGATCCGGTCCCGCAGCGACAGGCATGACAGGCTCACCATGTCACGATGGACGGCTGCACAATCCTCGCGCGTCGCCCGCTGCAGCGGGGCCAGTCTGTCCGCAATGCGCCGGGCGCGGTCTCCATTGACGTAATCAATTCCCAGGACATGCGGGTAGGTCGCATCGACGATGCGCTGATTGGCGGTGACGATCACGCCGTCAACCGGCTTTCGGCACCTCGGCAGCTCAATATCGGGGATCATCCCGTCCCACTCGTGACGGCTGTCCCAGCCTGGTACTGGGATCCACGCGTTCACGGCTGGGTGCCTCGGGATGCGCCCTGCGGTGCGGTAGACAACCGTTCCGGCGCGGTCGGCGATTAAGAAGTTGTTGGCCGGCTCCACCCATTGTGCGAGCGCGGCGTCCCCCTCGTCAGCTGAGTGCGCCCGGAGCATGGGCAGGATCGTACGCAGTGACCCTCCCGGTTCGAGGAGCCCTGTGCTGCGCAAGGCCAGGGCTGTCCCCGAGGCCGGATCGCCGATGATCACCGGTCCGTGCGGCGTAACTACGACGTCGACCGTGCACGGTGCAGCGTCGCGCACCTCGATGTGTTCTCGCGTCACCTCCGCTGCAACCCAGCCGCCCGCCGTTTTGACGAGCAGCATATCGCCGTCGCGTCGGAAGCGTTCGACGAACAGGTCCTGGTAGTCCGCCTGCGCGTTGGTGACGCACCAGGCGAGATCGCGCGTCTGTCCGAAGTGCGGCACGCCGGGCACACCTGGAAAAGCGAGACCGATGACGTCGAACTCCGGTCCCACGAGGTGCACCTGCGCATAGACATTGGGGAGCTCGAGGACCCGATGTGGATCACCCGAGAGCAAGGGAAGGCCACTCGCGGTGCGCGCTCCCGAAAGCGCCCACGAGTTGCTCCCACCCAGTCCCATGGCGTCGGACAACTCAGACACCGCCCCGACCTCCCTCATCCAGTCGTCCAGCGGCAGCCCGCGCAGAATCTCGTGCGCACCGGGCGGAAGCAGCAGTGGCACGTCGCGCCCCGCGGCGCCCTCCTGGCGAAACCACCCGAGTGCCTGTGCGCCCAGCGCCGCGGTCACGCGGGCGCGAAAGAGCTTGTGGTGGAAAGTTGCGAAGAGCACGTGCCGAGCAACGAACACGGCGATCGCATCCCAGGCCTGCCACGTGTCAGGCTCGTGGCCGAGCGCTTGCAGCTCGACGGGGCGGGCCGAGCAGGTGGCGAGAAACGCGTTGACGCCGGCGGCGTGAGCGAGCAACATCCCGCGGCTCTCGGCATCGAGTCCCTCGTAACCGCGCCGTGCCAGTTCGGCCAGCCGGGCGCGCCGCGCGAAAGTGTCCCAGGGGAGAGCCTGTGGTCCGATGATGCGGGCCGTCTCCCCGCGGGCACGCAAACGGTCGTACTCCATCTGGAAGAGCCGGTCCTGGGCCATGGCGAAGCCCTGGCCGAAGAAGACGTCCGCCGTGGTCTCGGCGCGCACGTGCGCGATGCCCCACTGATCGCGGGTAATCACCACCGGTTTCTCGATGCCCCTCACGGTCACGGTTCCGGACAGCGGCGGGACGGCCGCTTGCTTATCGATGCCCATTCATTGACTCCTGCGCGCCTGTCGCTTGCGTCGGTCGATCGCCGCCGAATCAGGCGCGGGACGTAGTAATAGGCTGGTCCGGGGAGGAATGGAATTGTCGGCGGAGTCGCGGGTCGTCGATGGTTCCCCTCCTTGCCAAGGAGGGGCCAGGGGAGGTTGAAATGCGGCGTGGGAAACCCCCTGTAGTCCCCCTTGGTAAGGGGGACGGTTAATAAACACTCCAAGCCGGTGTCCTCGCCGGTTTGGCCGCTCAGGGCGAGCGGAAGATCTTCCTTTGCATTCAATAACAAGATTGCTCGGGCTGAGGAGGCCCCGTCTTTCCTGGGGCCGTCTCGAAGCCCGCCCGCCGACTTCATCGAGTCCCGGATGGGAGAGGGACCACAGCCAGTACCACTTTTTGCCGGCCGATTCGCAGCCGTTGTACACCGCGCGTCAAACGTCCTACGCTCGCCGCCCGCACAAGGTGCGGCACGCGGCAACTGATTCGCGACGGCGTGAGATTGTGCTTCGAGGAGGCAAGGTCTGGGACGCCAGCGCTGCTGTTCGTCCGTCGGTGGCCGTGTGACCACAAGTTCTTCGCGCCGCAGTTCGAGCACTTCGGGCGCGCGCCCCAAGTGAGACCTGTGTGACACCGCTGTGCTTTCCCACCCCTGCTCTGCTACAGTCGGGTCATGAGAGCGGCGATCCAGCCCAGCATCGACACGGGCCCAAGCGAGCGGGTCTCCAGGCTGCGCGAGCGCATCGTGCACGCCCCGCGCGAGGCGTGCGTCGAACGTGCGCGCTACCTCACCCGCTCGATGTCGGCCAACTGGGACGATCCGCCGCTCACCCGCATGAGCAAAGCGCTGGCCGATGTGCTCGACAACATCAGCGTCATCATCCGCGACGACGAGCTGATCGTCGGCTGCAGGACCAGCAAGCTCAAGGGCGCGCCCTTCTTCCCCGAAAACAAGTCCCACTGGATCGAGCAGGAAGCGTGCGGGCTGGCTGGTCGTACCATCCAACAGGTGCTCATCAGCGACGCCGAGGCGCGCGAGCTCGCGCAGGAGATCCTCCCGTTCTGGCGCGGGCGCACCGTGGAAGACCGATTCCAGGAGCTGGTCCCGGGCGACGTCGGCGAAGACCTGCAGAAGTTCGTCTTCACCATGATGCTCGAGATCACCTATGGCATCGGGCACTTCACCATGAACCACCGCCGCCGGCTCGCGCGCGGCCTCTCCGGGATCATCGCGGAGGCCCGTCAAAAGCTCCAGGTGCTGGGCCCCGAAGAACGCTACGCCGACAAGGGCCTGTTCTACGACGCCGTCATTCGATCCCTCGAGGCGGCGATCCGTTTCGCTCACCGCTACGCCGACGAGGCCGAGCGCCTGGCCGGGCGCACGACCGACCGCCGGCGCGCCGCGGAGCTGACCGAGATCGCGCGGATCTGCCGGCGCGTCCCGGAGCATCCCGCCGCAACCTTCCGGGAGGCCATCCAGTCCGTCTACTTCATGCACCTCATGGCGCAAATCGAGAGCGGCGGCAACTCGGTCTCGCTCGGCCGCATCGATCAGATCCTCGCCCCGTATTACGACGCCGATGTGCGCGCGGGGAGGATCACTGCAAGTGATGCCCGTGAGCTACTGTCGCTGCTGTTCCTCAAGACCAACGAGATCTGGAACATCCTCGAAGAGCCGTTCATCCCGGGCGGCGAGGACACCGAAGGCAAGACGACTCAGAACGTCACCGTCGGCGGGCTGGGCGACGACGGGACCGACGCCACCTGCGCCTTGAGCTACATCGGTCTGGAGGCTTACGCCGACGTGCGCACGGTGCAGCCGAACTTCGGGGTGCGGGTGAGTCCCGATGCTCCCGCAGATTTCTTCGACGCCGGCATCCGCCACGCGCGGGCCGGCGTGCCCATGCACTTCTTCAACGACGAGGCCATCGTCGACTCGCTGGTGGCGGCAGGGCATACGATCGAAGACGCGCGCGACTACGGCGTGGTGGGCTGCTTGGAACCAAACGCGCAGGGCAAGACCTTCGGTTCCACCTTCGCTGTGCAGATCAACGGCCTCAAGTGCCTGGAGCTTGCACTCAGCAACGGTGTGGACGTGATATTCAGCTCCCGTGCCGGCCTCGAGACCGGCGATCCCACCGGATTCGAGTCGTTCGACGACGTATGGAACGCCTACGACCGGCAGCTTTCCTACTTCCTCAATCAGATCGAACGCGGCATGGCGGCGCTCGATCAAGCTATTGCCGAGATGCTTCCTTCACCACTGGCCTCGGCCATGATCAACGGGCCGCTGGACAAAGGCCTGGACCTCACGCGCGGCGGGGCCGTCTACAACTCAACCGGCGTGCAGTTCATCGGGTTTGCCAATGTCGCCGACAGCCTCACCGCGATCCGCAAGACTGTGTTCGAGGACAGGTCGTTGACCATCACCGAGCTGGCCCGGCACCTGGCCGAGGACTGGAGGAACGGCGAGGCGGTGCGGGCGCGCTTGCTGCACAAGATCCCCAAGTACGGCAATGACGACCGGGAAGCGGACGCCATGGCGGCGCGCGTGCTCGAGCACTTTTGCGAACACGCATTACGGCGCCGGAATTACCGTGGCGGACCCTTTTGGCCGGGCGCCTTCTCGGTGGGCTTCCACATCGCCATGGGCACGTTCGCGGGCGCCAGCGCCGACGGCCGCCACGCCGGCGACATCCTCGGCAACGGCATCACGCCCGCCGAAGGACGCGCGAAGAGCGGACCGACGGCGCTGCTGAACTCGGTGGCCCGCATGCCGGCGCAGCGCGCGGTCAACGGCACGAACCTGAACATGCGCTTCAATCCGAAGTGGATCAAGGCGGAAACGCTGGCGTCGCTGGTGCAGACGTACTTCCGGCTCGGTGGCACGCAGGTGCAGTTCAACATGATCGACACCGAGGTCCTGCGTGCGGCGCAGCGCAATCCCGACGCTTACCGCGATCTCGTCGTCCGGATCAGCGGCTACTCAGCCCTCTTCACCGAGCTGAGCCCGCGCGCCCAAGAAGAGATCATCAGCCGCATGGAGTACGGCGCCTGAAGTAGGTCGGGTTCAAGGCCGACCACTTCCGTATGCTCAACGATCAGGGCCGTCCGGGCATCGTGTCACGCCCGCGAGACCTTGATTTACCTGGGTGCGCGGGCTTCTTCTACAGCCTCAGCGAGCTGGCGCTAACCGGCGCGCGCCGCTCTTGCACGCGTCTGAGTTGAGCGCCCATTTAGAGATCGCCCGTGGTGCTCGGCATAGGCATCGAGCAGCCGCCGAATCATTCGCTGATACTGCGTATGGTGCTTCCGTGCCTCAGACTTGAAGAAATCGACGCTGCGCTTGCTCAGGGCAATCGTGACCTTCACGCCCTCATCGCGAAAGACAAGATCCTCGGGAGGCGGCAGGAAGTCAGGAACGATTCTTACCTTTCCCAGTGGTTCGTCGGTGTACTTGATTCTCTCGCTCATAAATTCGCTTACCCTTGCGCCAATAGCCGGCCCCGAAAATCCGAATGACGTCCTGCCGGTATGTAAAGCGGACCGTCAGGACCCCGCCTTCAACCTCACCGAAGCAGTAGTGCCGTTCCTCACTTGAGCTATGGGACAGGTCCTTCGCAATAACGCGCCGCGGATCGGCAAAGGCGCGTTGCGCCTTCCCGAATGACACACCGTGCCGCTGCTGGTTGTCCTGATCCTTCTTCGCGTCCCACTCGAACCGCGCCTTTGCCACCGGAGGACGCTAGCACGATTCCGCCAGCGGAGCCATATGTCCGTATGGCTGCGTCCCAGCTGTCGCTCTCCGATCGTTAACGAGCTTGTAGAAAAACTCGGTGGCTATTTGCAAATGCCGCGGCCAGCGTCCGCCGTTGCATCGACACCCGAGCGCCGCCGTGGCCGCGGTCGGGTGGGCCGCCCTGTTAGACGCCGCGTCGTCTCAGAGACCTGAAGCAGCGACCGAAGCGCGTCGTTCACTGCGGCTGAATCTCGAAATGCAGCCGCAACGTCAGGCTCGAGCACGGCGATGTTGGCGCCCTCTCTAATGAGGCGGCGATAGTACTTGCCGCGCACTGCCTTCGAGTAGTCGAAGACATACTCCGGCCGCAGGTCGTTGGATCGAGAGCCACCCTTACGTCTCATGGCGTTTCCTTTCGCGTGCGGTCGCTCGCCGTGCGCTGATTATGCGCATGCTTGCTCCACGCTCTGTGTGAGCCACTACCAGCAGTCGGCCGCGAGCGGAATACCCGACCGTGATCGACCGCGGCTCATCAGCGGAGTGTTCCTCATCGTCGAAGGTTGCGGACAACGGGTCGTAGAAGACCGTGACGGCCTCGTCGAAAGATACTCTGTGCTTCCGCAGGTTCTCTTCGGCCTTTGTACGATGCCATTCGAACCGCACGGGCTCGATTGTAGACAGACGGACACTCGGCGTCTAACGAGCTTGTAGAAAAACTCGGTGGCTATTTGCAAATGCCGCTGCCCTCATCGCTACGGCACCGGGCTGATTCCCATTGTCCTGCTTCAGGTTGTACGGCTTGTGCCGCGCCATCCCCACTCTCCGAACCACCTCAGCCGTCCGGGCATCGTGCGACACCCGCGAGACCTTGATTTACCTGGGTGCGCGGACCTTTTCTACATCCTCAACGTCTTGGCGATGAGCCGCGGGCGGCGGCGCAGCGCGGGTCGTGGTGAGTGGGCTCGACGCGCGAGTCAGGAGTCGCGGAGCTTGCACTCCCACGCCAGCGGCTCAAAGACAAATCGGTCCTCGGCTTCTGGGCCGGAGAACAAGTCGAGTGAAGGATTGGTTCTCGCCGATGTGACCAGCGCCAGCCTCCACTCACCGTCTGCGCTCGATGTCCGTTCGTTCCGGGAGATGAAGAATCGCGGCGCTGTGGCGTCCGTGCCCTTCACTTCGACCTTCAGCGTCTGAGCTGGTGAGACGGCGAGGAGGTCGTACCCGCAGTTCTCGCGCTGCCTGTCTGCTACCGAGTACCCCTCTTTCTTCAACCATCGCGTCGCGAATTCTACGGCGGCGACCTCGATTTCGCGGCGGGTCTGTGGATCGGCAAAGCCGCCACCGCGGACCTCGACGTAGGCTTTGTCTACCGCCTCCAGAAAAAGAATCCCGGCGACGCGTTGCGCTGGCCGTTTCTGACGGTACTTGTCGATCGTGGTTCGATCCGTGCGGTACGCAGTAGCACGATACTTCCCGATGTACTCCCATTCGTTGGCTTTTCGCTTAACGTAAGCTGGCACAACCGCCTGTGAGTCCAGAAATAGCCGAGCCCTTCGCTCGATCCTGGGTCCTTTCCCGACGACGACGACTTCTGGAGCCTGTCGGTTGAGATCCAGGCGAAGGGCGAGACCTTTTACCTCATTACCTTTTGTCCTGATGTAGTCGACACCCCCAGCCAGTGCTGCCGCAAGCTGGCTGGTCGAGAGGATTGCGCGCTCTTGCATACGCCGCCGTGGCTCGGTAGCGACCGATTGCGGGGCTGCCACCTCGCCCGCGTCACGTTCCAGTCGCGAGTGTTCGCGGTGCTTGGCCTTCCAGAAGTCCCACAGTAACTGCGCCGACTCCGGAGTGAGTGTGCGAATCGATTGTAGAGACATAGGCCAATCTCGTGATCGTGTTGGTAAACGCTCGACCCGCCCGATGAATCGCAGTTTCCGAGCAATCCGGCCAATCTTGATTTCAGCAGGGCGGACAGCGGCACCTCGCCGAGCGATAACATGGTATCGTGCCCGCCACGGCTTGTAACGGAACAGACGTTCCGCCTCGCGCTGGCCCACGACTTTATCCGCCACTATCGGACCCAGGAGAACAAGAGCTGCTTTCTTAGTTGAGACCACCCATATGACGTCGCCAGAACGAACCTTACCGAACCGATCGCTGGTGGTATGTTCCAAACGATTGCCAACGACCACGTAGGTAGGCCTCCAATACTGCAAGTAGTCGGTCACGGATGATCTCCGAATCCTAACCTCGGTCTTCACCAGCGCGTGTCATTCCAGCGCGTCGGCTGGAAGGCCTCTGTTCGACCGCGGCACATACGCAAGCCGCTCCGGGTCCAACAGGGGCTCGGCCCCGGCGTCCTCGATTTCAGCTGCGTCGCCCACTCGCACACCGTGGACCGGATTGAAATCGCCCCACGCGCTTACTACAGAGCCGCCTTGAGTCCCCAGAAAGCGATATGCGGAGCCAAGTAGGTAGAAGACGAGCTTTTCGAAGGGGGTCGTAAGTTGTCCGCGCTGTCGGTACAAATATGGAAGCCGGCAGAGGGCCGCTGGTCCGTACGTCGGAAGGGACCCTGGACTTCCGATGGCCCTTTGGAGAGCCGCGTTGATGTCGTCCGGAGGTCCCCAGCCCTGCAGCCGACTCGACCCGTGATTGTCGATGTCGACTGCCAGTTTTAGGAAAACGCGCTCGACGACCCACGTATGGTCCTGAGATGGCATGAGAGGGTCTATGTTACTCAGCGCCTCAACAACTGGGCGCGCCAGGGTCGCGTCTGTTGCGAGTGCATCCCGATAGATTTCAGCGATCCACTGGGACACTCTTCCGTCCTGAGCTGACCTGCGCAGTGCAAATAGGAATTTCGTAATCGGCGGCAGCGAGTGCTTGTGGGATCGGTGCCGGAATGCCAAGTCGAGCGGGGCTACCGTCAAGAGATTGGCCACGGCTTCCTGCACGGTCTTCCGCTGATCGAGATCTGACTTGACCGAGATGACGGAGACAACCGCTTCGGGCGGGACAATGACGAATTCCGTCGTTCGATAGACCGGCGAATGGTGGCTTGAATCCCAAATGACAACGTCCAGCTGTCCGCTCGTTGGCACCTCGTCGAACCCGTAGATGAAGCCGGTGCTCACTTCGAGAGACTTTGGCAGGATATCCCGCAGAAACTCGCGGAGAAGTCCCTCGCGGAAAACGCCACTCTCATAATTGTGGGCGGACCCTAAGAGATCCTTCACGTGGTCTCGTCGGGCTTCGAAGTGGCGGCTATGACTCGAAGCCACCCGACGGAAGTTCTCCAGGATCTGAGTCTCGTCATCGCCGAGTTTCATCCCACCTGTCCCGTCAAGCCGACTATCTGCTTACCCACTTGGGCCTCTCGCCGTCGTGGCGTGATAGGCTGCAAGATCCTGCCAGCGTATCACGCAGAGTCTTGGCTACGCCGGCTGTGACCTTCCTCTGTTGATCCCACCACTTACAACTGCGGCGCCGTATATCACCACGTGCGCAACCCTTGCAAGGTTTTGGCTGCATAGGCGCTACACATCGGCGGCGTAGCCGTCAGCAAAGGTTTCAACTGCAAATGCTGCCCGTCGCTTCCCGCAGCCGCACGGCTTGCAAACCGGCGAGTGCGCTACTACGGTGGCAGCCATGACGCTCGTGAAAATCCAGCCTGACGGCAGCGTGCGCTTGCCTGCGAAGCTCCTTCGTGAGGCACAGATGCCGCCCGGCACCCGTGTGGCCGTGGCTGTGGACGCCGGACAGCTTTCCCTCCGTGCCGAGCGCGCTGCGCTGGAGCGTGCGTACGCCGCATATTATCGCGCTGCAACGGCGAACGTTCGCCGCGAACAGCTCGACATCGAGCACGACTTCGCTGCTGCGGATGCCGAGGTGATGGAGAGCCTACATGCCCCAACCACGCCTGCACCACGGCGACGTGTACATCGCCCAGCTCGACCCCACCGTCGGCGGCGAGATTCGTAAGACCAGGCCCGTCGTTGTCGTCTCCAACGACGCTATCCCCGCCGGTACGGCAGGGCTGGTCGTTAGTTCCAGAATCCTTACCGATCAGGTCCGTGCGATCGATCCGCGGCGTCTTGTGCAACGGATCGGATGGCTTCCCGTCGGCATCCGAGCCGAGGTGAAGGCGCCGCTGCGCGCAACGTTCGATCTGTGATCGCGGTACGCTGCAAGTCCTGACGGAGGAGCCATTGATATGAACACCGAGGCATCGGCCGCGTTGAGCTGAAACGCAAGCAGGTGGACGCACCATGATCGTGGAACTGCGCAGGCGCCATCGCCGCTAGCTCAACCTGCCGGTGCTTATCGCCGGCGGATCTCGATCGGGTTGGACGTGATCTCCGCCGGCGTCTTGCCGAGGCGCGGCTCGCAGGTGGACAGTACGATCCGGCTCTCGCCTTGCGCGCTGTTGGCGGCGCCGGGCCTCACGCTGGTCACCCGAAATTCACGCCGCTCCGGCGAGGACACGACGAAGCAGCCGTCCGCATTGGAATCGGCACCATTGGGCGGCTCGATCGTAAGCGACGCTTCGTCGGCGCCGACGACCCTTGCGTGCGAGGAGATCATGATCGGATACGCGGTGACGCTATGCAGCACGCAGCTCGCGCCCTTCAGGTCGCGGTAGCGGTCGAAGTCAGTGGCCAGGAACACGCGAGCATTGTCGGCGGAGAGATTCTCCCGCACCCGTGAGGTCGTCGCTTCCCAAAAACGCGGCGGTCCGGTATCGATGTGGAGGAACTTGTTCTGACGGTAATAGCCCACGCCGCCGGTGCCGAGGTCCCGCAGCCGGTGCCAGACGCGGCCCATGTCAACGCCGACGAACATTACATCCGCCGCCATCGCCTCAGTGTGCAGCGAGGCCTGCGCCGCCGCGCCGCCGGCGTTGCGCAGCTCGGTGTTGAACTCGGGGCTGCGAAACCCCGACAGCAAGATCATCTGCCGCGGATGGTAGTGGTCCTGGATGTACGAGAGCAACTCGACCAGCCGTAACGGGACGGGCGCCTCACGGCCGTCCTCGCGTGAGCGGAAGAAGTGCTCGATCTGTTTGAGCGCCGCCGGATCGTAGTTGCCGTCTGCACGCCGGTAGCGCACGTCGAGAGTGGTCTCGAAGCGAGCGTGGCGCAGGACCAGCCGGCCGTTGCCCTCGAAGAAGAACCTGGGCAGGTCCTCGCCAAATGAAGGCACCGCGAGTGACAGCAGAAACACAATGGCCGAAAGAATGGACCTCTTGCCCACGAGGATCGTCGCGTTCGTCGCCCAGGGCGTTGCCCTGGGCTGATGGCTTGCCGCCCTTTCAGGGCTGATACCGGGGGATTTCAGCTTGCGCATGACAGCCCCAACGGGGCGGCCATTCGTGAGCCCGGGGCAGCGCCCCGGGCGGTGTCGGGCGAACCACGGGTTCATGGGAACCCAGAGGCCACGAGCACGATTCACGAGAGGCGCTACAGCATTTGACGCCGGTACGCTGCCCACTTGGCATCGACCTCTTGCTGGAGGTTCTCGATGGCCTCCGGCTGCATCGCCGCGAAGCGGCCCTGTGCCTCCAGGTACTGGCGCACCGGCGGCAGGGTCTTCTTCTTGAGCAATCTGGCTGAGGGCTCGCTGAGCTTCATGTGGCCGTCTTCGATGGAGTAGAGCACGTAGAGGCCCGTGCTCACCGCCAACCTGGCGGTGGCTATCGCCAAGCGTTCTTCCATTTGCCAGCCCGGGGGACAGGGAGTGTGCACGTGGATATATTTCAACCCTATCAAGCGTAAGGCCTTTCTGATCTTGTCGTAAAAGTCCATCAGATAAGCCGCCGAACACGTCGCCACGTAAGCGGGAGAATGCGCCGCGATGATCGCCGGCACGTCTTTGCCGCGCTCGCGCTTTCCGGTGATGGCGGTGTTGGCCGTCACCGCTCCTTGCGGCGTCGTACCCGAGCGCTGCGCTCCGGTGTTCATGTAGCCTTCGTTATCGTAGCAGATGTAGAGGAAATCCTCGCCGCGCTCGATCGCCCCAGACAACGCCTGCAGGCCGATGTCCGCCGTCCCGCCGTCACCCGCCCAGGCCACCACCTTAGTATGATCGTTCTTCTGCGCCCTGAGGGCGGCCCTCACACCTGACGCCGCCGCCGCCGTCGAGGCAAAGGTGACATTCAGGGAGGAGAGTTGCGTCGCTGCGATCGGATACAACCCTTGCATCACCGTCAGACAACTCGGGGGGACGACCAAAATGGCGTCCCTGCCGATGGCCTTGAGTGCGATCCGGTAGAGGATGCTCAGGCCGCAGGCCGGGCACGCCCGGTTGCCCGGATAGACAAACTCCTCGTCGGTTAGCTCCAGAACAGTTGTCTTCTTCTTGTCCATGCCGCCCTATCGGCCGAGCCCAATCCACGCCGGGTTCTGGAAGTCCGCAGACCCCCGTCCGACGCAGTCGCGAATAGCGTTGTAGAAATCCGAGCTCTGATAGCTTCTGCCGCCAAGGCCGAGGATGTAGTTCGACACCACCGGGCGTGAGGTACAGGGGTACAGCGCGGCCTGCAGATCAGAGCACAGCGCCCCGGAATGCCCGAAGCTGATTGCCTTCTCGAACACGATCACGCCTTTGCGCCCGCTAAGCTCGGAGGCGAGAAACTCGTTCGGAAACGGACGGTACAGGGCGAGCGCCAGCAGCCCCACCTTCAGCCCTTCCTCCCGCAGACGACTGACCACGTCCTTGATCTGGTTGGCCATGGATCCGAGCGCGACCGCGACATAGTCCGCGTCGTCACAGAGATATCGCTCTGCAATCGGGTTGCCGCCACGGCCGATGAGCTGTGCGAAGTCGCCGTCGATGCGCCTGTAGATGTCGATCGCCTGCACCATTTCCACGTGCAGGCACTCCCGCAGTTCCATGTATCCAGGGGCAAACTCGCCGTGAATGTCCGGTCTGCCTCCCGGCAGCGTCACCGTGTTCAAGTTGGTTGGCTTCTTGGGGCCCAAGTTGTGCCGGTACTCGTAGGGAGGCAAGAAAGCGTCGACCGCGGACTGGTCCGGAACATCGTATGGCATGTAGGTATGCGACAGGTAATAGCCATCGTAACAGATCATCACCGGAATGCAGACCTCTTCCGACAAGCGATAGGCCTTGATCACGCTGTCGAGGATCTCCTGATGGTCCTTCGCATAGATCTGAATCCAGCCGGTATCCCGCTGTGAAATGGAGTCCTGATGATCGTTCCAGATATTGAAGGGGGCACCGATGCCACGATTGACAACGCACATGACCAGCGGCAAGCGCGCCCCCGCGGCCCAATGCAGCTGCTCGGCCATGTAGAGCAAGCCGTTGGCCGAGGTGGCCGTAAATGCCCGCGCGCTGGTGCTCGACGCGCCGATGCACACTGCTAGTGCGCTATGCTCACTTTCGACTGCTACGTACTGGGCGTCGAGCACGCCGCTGTCGACGTACTCCGAGAGCTTTTCGGTGAGCGGAGTCTGCGGCGTGATCGGATAGGCGGCGATGACTTGGACGCGTGCGAGCTTCGCCCCGGTAGCGGCGGCGATGTTGCCGGATTCGAATACGAACATCTCAAGCTCGGTTAGAAGAAAACGCGTTCCGCACAAGGAACTTCCCCCTTGGGACAAAAAGGGGCCGAGGGGGACTTGCGGCTCGCGCTCAGTTGCTACCTAACCCTCCCTTGTCAAGGAAGGAAACTCCATCTCTGTGAAGTTGCTCTCTTCGACCATGGCGATGGCCTTGGAGGGACATTCCTCGGCGCAGATGCCGCAGCCCTTGCAGTACTCGAGATCGATCGTCGGCTCCAGGGTCTTCGACACCACGCTGTCCGGACAATAGAGCCAGCAAAGGAAGCAGGCGGGCTTCCCCGTCTTCGCCGGCGCGCACTTGGCGTAATCGATGACCGGCCGGAGCACGCGCCAGGAGCCGGTTCGTCCGGCGTCGCCCGGCCCGGCATAGCTCGCCGAGGTCAATACACGCAAATTCTCAGTGGTCATGTCGACTACTCCATCGTCGTGTGCGCATACGTCAGGCGCGCGGCCTCTGCGTTCTCGGCCCCCTTCTTGCCGTTGAATTCCATCGTGATGGCCTCGCGCAGTTTGGCGAACGGTACGATCGGCAGCGCTTTCGCCAATGCGCCGATGATGCCGGTGTTCACGATCCCCCGTTTCAGGCCGGCCTGTTCCGCCAGATGCGTCACGTCGGCTGTCGCGACCCTGATGTGGTTGCCGTCGTAGACCGCCCTACCCTTCGGCGTATTGATGACCAATATGCCGCCCGGCTTGAGCCCCGCGGTGACGTCGATCTCGCGCAGAATGGAATCGTCGAGCACAACGACCACGTCTGGATGTTTGATGGGACACACGTCGTTAATTTTTCTCTTCGATATCTTCAATGACACCTCGACCGGCGCGCCTCGGCGCTCAGTGCCGAAGCTCGGGGCCATCACCACGCCGGGGAAACCGGCCTCAAAAGCGGCCTGCGCAACGATCTTCGCCGCAGTGATCGCCCCTTGACCACCGCGGCCGTGCCAGCGGATCTCAACCGTGTCGCCTTTCATACGAATCCACCGGGGTGCATTAAGCAATAGGAGATCCGACTTTGTTGCGCAAGTCGAGACTGAACGGCCCGTTGAAAAAGCCTGCCGCCCTTCGAGACGGCGCTACGCGCCTCCTCAGGGCGAACGGAGAAAGGCCTGGTACGACAAGATGAACCCGCTCGTGCTGAGGAGCGCCGTCTGGCGCGTCTCGAAGCATGAGCGGGCTTTTCAACGGGCTGCTTATCCAGCACGCTACATCACGTGACGCGATAGACCCGGTATTCCACAGCCCCGGGAAGTACGCGTCCTTCACCGATGAACATGGTGTGATTCAACCAGGCGTAACGCGGGTCGCCGCACTCCAGGCGCGGGTTGGTTCTAAAGTACTGATCGCCGTAGTCCGTACCGCCGCCCTCAGCGATGGCGCTCTGCATCTTTTCGTTCATCTCCAGGATGCCGTAGTACGATACGTAGATCGCCGCGCCATCGTCGGTAATCAGTTGGGCGCGCACGTCTAGGCGTCCCCACCCATCGGGCCCGACGAGAAACCAATCGCCGCCGCCGGTCAGGATCTTGCCCTTGAGCCGTTTCCCTTCAAAGCTTCCACCGGTGACTTCGAAAACGAGCCGCGTGCCGTAAGGTCCTGCGCCAACGGTCACGGGCTCTTTGAGTGTCGCGTGGTAACTGCATTCATACTCGAGGTTCACAAGCCCTCCTGCGATGTCAAACCCTACTTCACGCCCGCATGGATCACGGCGATGATCTTCGCGGGCTTTTGGCCGTAGCACTTGACGAGATGCGGATGACTCGAATCGTAGTAGATCGAGTCGCCCGGACGCAGCAGCTCGACTACCTTACCCACCTGGACGCGGATCTCGCCCTCCAGCACAAATATGAACTCCTGCCCATCATGGCTGGAGAACTCGCCGAACTCCGTCGGCGTCAGAGTGACGAGGAACGGCTCCATGAGGCGGTTGGCTTTCTCCGGAGCGAGGGATTCGTAGACGTAGCCGTACTGCTCGCTCCGCTGCTTGCTGTGTCGGGCGACCTTGGGGCGGGCGCCGGCGCGGACCACGCACATCGGTTTGTCCACGCCCGTCGAGAGGAGGTACCCCATCTTCATCTCGAGCGCTTTTCCGAGGCGTACGAGCTGCCCCAACGGCGGAATCGTCCGGTTCGACTCCACGCGCTCCAGCCCATCGACTGAGATGCCGCTGCGGTTGCTGAGATCCTCGAGCGTGAGCCCGCGCATTTCGCGCGCCTCCCGGATACGCTCTCCAAGGCTGCGTTTCTCGACCCGCGCCGCCGCAAGGCCGGCCCCGGGTGCGGCTACGACAGCCTCGGTGAGAAAGTCCTCGCCACCTACCCGGTGCACCTGCGCCCTCATCTTTCGCTGCCCGCGCCGAGCCGACTTGGTCTGCTTGGTCTTCTTCATCTGCATCGTTTTCTCCCGCCCGGGCCGGCGTTCAGACACCACCTGCGCCAATCTTTCGGGCGATGACGATCCTCTGGATCTCCGAGGTCCCCTCGCCGATCTCGAGGATCTTCTGGTCACGGTAGAAGCGTTCGATCTTGTTCTCCTTCATGAGCCCGTAGCCGCCGTGGATCTGCACCCCGTGGTTGACGCAGCGATACATGACCTCGGAGCAGTAGAGCTTGGCCATAGCCGCCTCCTTCCCGAACGGCCGCTCCTGCTCGCGCAGCCAGCACGCCTTGTAAAGGAGGTTGCGCGCCAGCTCAATCTCCGTGGCCATGTCCGCCAGCTTGAAGGCGACGGCTTGAAACGAGGCGATCGGCCGGCCGAACTGGACGCGAGTGTTCGCGTACTCCAGAGCCACGTCGTAGGCGCCCTGCGCTCCCCCCAATCCCATGGCCCCGATGGACAGTCTTCCTCCATCAAGGGTCGACAGCATCTGATGAAAGCCGTCACCGCGCTTGCCGAGCAAATTTTCCCTCGGCACGGCACAGTCTTCGAAGAAGAGCTCCCCGGTGTTCGAGGACCGCCACATCATCTTCTTTTTCATCTCCCGGGCCGTGAAGCCGGGCGCGTCCCGCGGCACGATCAGGCAGCTCAGCTCGGGCTTGCCCCCGGCGGTGCGGCCGGTCACCGCCTGGACGATGACCACTCCGGTGAGAGGGTTGGCGGCGTTGGTGATAAAGATCTTCGAGCCGTTGATGACCCAGTGATCGCCCTTGAGCTCCGCCGTCGTTTTCGAGCCGCCGGCGTCCGAGCCGGCGTTCGGCTCCGTGAGACCGAAGGCGGCGAGCATCTTGCCGCTGCACAGCTCCGGCAACCACTCTTGCCGCTGTTTCTCGGTGCCATAGTAATATATCGGGCCGATGCCGAGCGAGTTGCCCGCCGCGATGGTCGCGGCGTGGGAGGCATCGACGCGGGCGAGCTCCTCAACGGCAATGATGTACGACACGTAGCCCATGTGCGAGCCGCCGTACTTCTCGGGAACGAAACAGCCGAGCAGCCCCAGCTCTCCCATTTTCTGAGTCAGCTCGAGGGAGAACTCCTCCTTCTCATCGAGCGCCGAGGCCACCGGCGCGATCTCCCGCTCGGCAAACTCCCGCACCGCCTGGCGCAGCAGGTTCTGTTCCTCGGTGAGATCGAAGTTCAGGGCCATTCCGCTCCCTTTCTCGCTTCCGCGCAGGCAATACTCACGCAAAGCGCGAACGAGAGCAACAGGCGCCCGGCAGCGTACTGCGGTTCGTAGTCCGGCTATTGTCGCAACCGGCGGGCCAGCGTTTCGTTCTCTTGTATGATTTCTCGAGGCATGCGGTCGCCGAACTTACTGAAGAACTCCCGTTGATTCGCGGCGGCCTGGAGCCACCCTTCGCGCTCGACCGTGAGCAACTCCTCCAGCACCGCCGGCGAGAGCTTGATGCCCCTGGTATCGATATCCTGCGGGCGCGGCAATAGCCCGATCGGTGTTTCCACCGCCTCGGTTTCGCCGTGCACACGGGCGATGATCCAGCGCAGCACACGCAGGTTCTCCCCAAAGCCGGGCCACAGGTACCTGCCGTCTTCGCTCGTGCGGAACCAGTTGACCCGGAACACCAATGGCGGTGCTTTCAGCCGCTCGCCCATGCGCAACCAGTGGGCGAAGTAATCACCCATGTTGTAGCCGCAGAACGGCAGCATGGCCATCGGATCGTTGCGCACGACGCCGACCGCACCGGTCGCCGCCGCCGTGGTCTCCGATGTCATCGTGGCGCCGAGGAACACGCCGTGCGCCCAGCTGAAGGACTGGAACACCAGCGGAACGAGCGTGCTGCGCCGGCTGCCGAACACTATAGCTGAGATCGGCACGCCGTTCGGATCTTCCCATAGCGGCGAGATCGACGGGCACTGGTGTGCCGGTGCGGTGAAACGCGAATTGGGGTGCGCGGCTTTCGTGCCGCTCTGCGGCGTCCACCGTTTACCCTGCCAGTCGATGGCCTCCGGCGGCGCCCCGTTCATCCCCTCCCAGTAGGGCGTTCCCTGCGGTGTCAATGCCACGTTGGTAAAGAGAGAGTTGCGATTGACGGTCCTCATGACATTGGGATTTGTCTTGAAGTTCGTGCCCGGCGCCACCCCGAAGAAGCCGGCTTCGGGGTTGATCCCCCACAAGCGGCCGTCGGCGCCGACGTGCATCCAGGCAATGTCATCGCCCACGGTCCACACCTTGAAACCCTGCTGGCTCTCCGGCGGCACCAGCATAGCCAAATTGGTCTTGCCGCAAGCGCTGGGGAAGGCCGCCGCGATGTAGGTTGTCCGGCCGTTCGGCTCCTCGATGCCGACGATGAGCATATGCTCCGCCAACCACCCCTCCTGGCGTCCCATGAAGCTACCGATGCGCAGGGCGAAACATTTCTTGCCGAGCAAGGCGTTGCCGCCGTAGCCAGAGCCCACCGACCAGATGAGGCGCTCTTCGGGGAAATGCACAATGAACCGGCGCTCGGGGTTCAGGTCGCCCAGCGAGTGGAGGCCCTTGACAAAGTTGTTCGAAGCGCCGAGGCGCTCAAGTGCGGCGCCGCCCATGCGCGTCATGATGCGCATGTTGGCAGCCACGTAAGGGCTGTCGGTGATTTCGACACCGATCTGGCTGTACGGAGACGACACCGGCCCCATGACGTACGGCACCACGTACATAACGCGGCCCTTCATGGCACCGGCAAACAGCTTGCCGACTTTCTCCTTGGCTTCCGCCAGCGGCATCCAGTTGTTGGTAGGCCCGGCATCGTCCTGGTTCGCGGGGCATACGAAGGTCAGGTGCTCGGTGCGCGCCACATCACTCGGGTCGGTCCGGTGCAAGTAACAGTTCGGGTATTCTTTCTGATTCAGCTCGACGAGGGCTCCGCTGGCAAGCATGTCCGCAATCATGCGGTGGTACTCAGCTTCGGACCCGTCGCACCAGTGGACACTCTTTGGCCGCGTGATCGCGGCCGTCTCGTCGACCCATTGTTCGAGAGGTGTTGGCATGACATTCATGTAACCCACGGGCACGCCCCCGGTCAACGCAGGTTCCGCGGCAGCGACCGCCAAGGTGCACGTGGTAGGGATACTGCCGGGGCTTCGCTGACCTTCTGCTTGACGATAGGGCTCGAATAGCGAGGCCAACGGTGACACGTTTTCTCGACCTGCTATCGAGACTCGGGCGGTTCACGCCTGGACTTTCGCGATCGTCGCAACCCGCAGAGGTGCTCTGGTTGCACTGCCCGCCCCGTCCCGAGCGCGCCCCGCGCCGCATCGGCCGTGACGTGGGCGGTGACCGGGGCTAAGATCCTTGGCCGTTCGGCAGGTTCTGAAAGCCCAAGGTCAAGACCCCAAACCCGCTAACCGGACTCTCGATCAAAACACCGGACTCTTCATTCCCTGCCCCGTACTCGACCCTCGGCCCAGACGGATTACGAAGGTGCAGACCCTCTGACGGCCGGACCTTTACCACAACCGCCCGACTGCGTACGCGTCGAACGCCGGGTCCGCGGTCACGACGTGCAATTGCTCGGCCTTTGCTTGCGCGATCAACAGGCGGTCGAACGGATCGCGATGATGAAATGGCAGCGTGGACACGGTGGCGAGGTGCGGCAGGGTAATCGGCAGCAACGCAAAGCCGTTTTGCTCCAGTTGAACGCGCATCATCACATCGAACGGCTGCGTGACGGCGAGCCGCCCGAGGCTGAGCTTGATCACCATCTCCCAGAAGCTGGCGATGCTCACGAATTTCTCGTTGTCCCCTGCCTCAATAAGGGCGCGGGCCGCCACGCTGAGGTTGCTGCTGCCAGCGATGAACCACAGGAAGCTGTGCGTATCGAGCAGCAGCCTCATCGCATGTACTCATCAAAATCTTCCAGAGGGGCGTCGAAATCGTCCGCAATGGTGATCAGTCCCTTCGCAGAGCCGAACAGCGGCCGCGCTTTCGACGCTGCAACCGGGACGAGCTTGACGACGGGCCGGTCATCCCTCGTGAGGACCACCTCTTCACCGCCGAGTGCGCTCTCGACGAGCTCGGGCAACTGCGCCTTTGCCTTGTTCAGATCGATAGCGTGCATAGCGTTAGCTTACCCGACTTCGGTTGCTCGCTTCAATGGCACGATGACGCACGGCCGTCCTCGACTACGGGTCCCTTCCGGGCGCCAGAGCCACAGGCGATATGCCAGACGCGATACGCGAGCGCGATTAGTCGCAACCCGCACAGCCCCGCTTGCCCCACTGCACCCGCCATTCCGAGAGCGGCCCGCGCCGCAGCGGGCGCGACGTGGCCGGTGACTGGAGGGATGCCGTCAACTCACCAGACAGTCTCGACTTGCCCGGCCGCTCGGATGGCCCCGTCCTTGGTGAGGACCTTAGCCTCGTAGAGCAGGGCAGTCGCCACAATAATCTGGTCGTCTTGCGTGACTCCTCGACGGCTCCCTGACTCTGTTAGAGACGCTTTTCGGGGAACAGGGAGGCGTGGACCTCCGCAAAATCCTCATCGTTCATGACCATTCCGCGCCAGATCCCCCGCAGAGAGCCAGGGCGGTTCTTTGCGACTTCGGCGCTGTGGGTTTTGAGCAGGGCGAGTCGCAGCTCAGTCAGCTCACCCTCCAGGCGGGCGAGGCGCTCGAAAATGGCTGCCGTGGAAAGGCTATTCATCTTGGTGTCACTCCTCTTGCTACCCTCCCATTACTAGTTCCCATCGGTGGTCAAAAGCAATCTTCCCAAGCTCGCGTGCCGGAGCAACCTCGCTGGCGGGACGGCTTAAACCGTCGCGTGCTGCGGATGACCGAGGCTGAGATCCTTCGCCGTTCGGCAGCTTCTGAAAGTCCAAGGTCAACAGTAAGCCGCCTTCCGTGTTTCTGTTCATCGTTTCCTGCTGTCGAGGGTCCGTCCATCAGACAAAATGAGCTGAACGCCGCCGTCACGCGTACAAGACTGCACCATGAGGCGTGGACCTTTACCACGGAGAGCGTCACAGATCCGGTCGTGCAGCTCGACAAACGAGACTGACGCATACTCTTGGCCTGAGAGGACTAGCAATGAGTTGCGGTACTCTTGGTGAGAACGATCCGTACCCTTCTCGGTCTCCTCCGTGACGATGACGACCGCTCGCATGAACTTGGCATCGCCGTCGGGGTCGACCGCCACTGGTGGCGGGAGAAACTCTGCGTACGGGTCGCCGTCTTCGTAGCCAAACCCTGATGTGGGTGTCCCGATATGCGCGGGCACGCCTTGAGCGGTGACCTCGATCCACTCGCACCCGACGTAGTGGTCACCATACCGCGGGAACTTCAGCGACCAGAGTGTGGCGTAGATGCTCATTGGGCCTGCGGGCTCATATTCGGCCGGTCTGCGTGGCACCACAAACGCTGCGTGCGCGACAGCGTAACACCGGCGGCCCGTCGCTCGCAAGCCGCCGAGCCGCCGAGTGTTAGAAGCACTGGAGATGTCCGGGGGCATAAGCACCTAAAGATGTCCGCCTTAACCGGCTACGTCGTCGCCGATGGAGCG
The DNA here is from genome assembly GCA_050015455.1 of Binatia bacterium. GTDB lineage: Bacteria > Desulfobacterota > Binatia > HRBIN30 > HRBIN30 > JAGDMS01. The sequence goes on along the minus strand of JBEKBJ010000077.1, from coordinate 36 downwards.
ACGGATCTGGCAAGAGGTCAAGGCGATGACACGCAA
>JBEKBJ010000076.1:0-25684 GCA_050015455.1 Binatia bacterium | reverse complement strand
CTGGTCGACGCAGACCTGCAGCCTAGCGGCGTGCCCTACCAATGCCAGCGGCGCCCCGAACTGTGCGTGCGACAGCGGCTACACCGGCACGCTCACCTGGGACGGCAGCAGCTGGACCGGCACGTGCAGTCTCGCAAGCTGTCCGGCCAACGCCAGCGGGGCGCCGAACTGCACCTGCAACAGTGGCTACTCCGGCACGCTCACTTGGAACGGCAGCAGCTGGACGGGGACCTGCAGTCCACCCACTTCGACCCCAACCGGCACGGCGACCGGGACGGCCACCTTCACGCCGACGAACACGGCGACCAGGACACCGACGCGAACGCCAACGGCGACGGCAGCCAACACCCCGACAAGCACGCCGACCGCGCCCCCGACACCGACGCCGACGAACACGGCAACCACCGCCACGACAGCGACGTTCACGCCTACGAACACCGCGACTTTGACACCGACTCAGACGCCGACCGCGACGGCCACGCCGGTGTCCACCGCACCAGCGACGTGCGGGAATGGAGTCCTCGATCCCGGCGAACAGTGCGACGACGGGAACACGGTCAGCGGCGATGGCTGCTCGGCTACTTGCCAGAGTGAGCTGATCCCTGGAGGTGGCTTGAGCGCGACCGATTGCGGTCACGAGTGGCAGGCGGCGCTCGTTCCGGCACGCAACAGCAAGGGCATGCCGATGAATCGGCAGACGTGCACAGAGGGCGATCCAGCCTGCGATTTCGGCCCGGCGGGCGACAACGCCTGCACGTTTAACGTCAAGTTGTGCTTCAACGTCACTGAGCGGCGCTTTCAGTGCTCCGCGACCGACATTGCCAGGGTGCAACTTTCGCAGCCACAAACGGCAACTGATAGGGCTAATCGCGATGCGCTCGAAACAGCACTCAAGGGCCTGGGCGCGTCCGTGCATGGCCGGTGTACGAGTAGAGCAAAACGCGGCCAAACGTGCGCGGCCGATGCTGACTGCGATTCCGCGCCGAGCGCCGGCGACGGGAGGTGCGGGCACCGGTCGGTCGTTTTCCAGCCGCCGCTGGCAACGACGGACACCTGTACGGACTTTGCATCGATAACGGTGCCGCTGCGGAAGTTCGGAAAGACCTTTAGGGTGGGGACGAGGACCCTGAAGCTGACCGCTTCGCCGTCGAACGATCCGGTGAGCGGCAAGAAGCGGCCGAAAGACACCGACTGGCTGACCCTGGTCTGCAACCCGGGGCCGTGATCAGGTGGCCAGCGCTGCGACACGCGGTGGGGACTTTTGGTCGACGGCACGGGCGGAGGTTGTCTCAGCTCGTGCTCCGACTCCCGTCCGCTTCACTCTGAGGGGCCCGCGCCCGAGGGTTGTCCCCGCAGCTCCACGCAGCGTCGCTGCAGGAAGCGGCGGACGGCGGGATCGGCTTCCAGGCCGATCGCTCGCTCGGTGGAGGAGGATCCCTCTGCTCGAATCACCCTCATTGCTACCTGCACCTTGAGCTGCAGGGCGCTGACCGATTTCGCTTCGAAGTCCGGTGAGAAGGCGCGCTCGACCGCGTCCTGGATCAGCGATTCACAAACCTGTAGCCCCGCCGCCGCTGCCCGCCTTGTGCGCGCTCATGACCAATCACATGCACCGGGCGCGGTGACACTCGACCTCAAATCGGACGCGCTGTCGCGGTCGGGACGGCTCTTGCGAGCCGCCCCCGCACAAATCCGGACGTGCGCTGACAAGAGTCATCAACAAAAAGCGACTACGAGTCACGCGACCGTATCCGCACCGTCAAAAGCGCGCGAGGTTCTACGCGGAAGGTCTACACTTTTGTCCGTTCGACGGTCGCCAGGCAACGCGGGGACTCGGCATCTGTTGCGGCACCTGCCTTGCACCTTCGAGGTGACCCTTCGGCGGGTGGGACGCGCCGAGGGACGGTGCGATCTCAGGACAGGGGGTACAGATGAGCAAACGGATGCACGCGTGGAGACAACATTCCAGTCAGCGACGGGACGGGGTCCAGGATCTCGGCTCACCGGCGCCTTCGGCACACACGGCCCTGCCGTTCGACCTGGCAATCATTGCTCAGGTCATTATCTGGCTGAGCGCCGCGTTGGCACTGCTAGTAGCGATAGGGAGTGTAAGGATCGCTGAGGCGGGACTCAACGTGTGGACAAGCAACGGTCCCGAAGGCGGCAAAGTCCAAGCCCTCGCAATTGATCCGACGAGCCCGAGCACCCTTTATGCAGGAACGGATGTCGGTGGGGTGTTCAAGAGCACGGACAACGGTGCAAACTGGACTCAAGCAAACGCCGGCCTGACCGAAACAAACATTCGTGCTTTGGCGATCGATTGGCTGAACTCAACGACGCTGTACGCGGGGACACTCAGCTACGGTGTGTTCAAGAGCACCAACGGCGGCGGAAGTTGGAGCGTCATCAATGCTGGCCTGCTGAACCAGAGTATCGCTTCACTGGCGATCGACCCGACAAACTCGAACATGGTCTATGCGGGGACAAACGGTCGCGGCGTCTTCAAGAGCACCAACGGGGGCACGAGCTGGGGCGAGGCCAACGCCGGTATGGGCATCAACACCACCGTAGCGACGGTGGTAATCGATCCGGGAAATTCCACCACCCTCTATGCCGCTGCGAATTACAAAGGGGTTTTCAAGAGCACGGATGGCGCTGCGAGTTGGAGCCCGATGAACAGCGGGCTGCCCACCCTCGGTGGCACCTTGTTCCAGAGCGTCCAATCATTGGCAATGGACCCGACAACGCCGATGACGCTGTACGCGGCCACCCCCGATGTTGGCGTTTTCAAGACCACAGATGGCGCTGGGAGCTGGAGCCAGGTATACAGCAGCAGCGCGTGGTCCCTGGCAATTGACCCCATCACGCCCACGACCGTCTACGCCGCGACATCTCCCGGCGGTGTCTTCAAGACCACGGATGGTGGTGCCAGCTGGGGCGGTGCGACCAATGGCGTTACCGACCCCCTCCCTTTAGTCCTCGCAGTGCATCCGACCACCCCCACCACGCTGTACACGGGGACAAGTGCGGGCGGCGTCTTCAGGACCACGAACGGAGGCGAGAGCTGGAGCGTGGCCAACACCGGTCTGATCGCCAGCAACGTGTGGGCTGTGGCGATCGACCCGACGATCCCGACGACGCTCTACGCGGGCGCGATGGGGGGCGTCTTCAAGAGCACCACTGGTGCGGCAAATTGGGTCGCCGTGAACAGCCCTCCCGCAAACTATTCCATCAGAGCCCTGGCAGTTGATCCCACCATCCCGACCACTGTGTATGCTGCTGTGGATGATGGTGCGACGGCCTTGCTGAAAAGCACGACGGGCGGTACGAGCCGGAGCGCCGCCAACAACGGATTGCAGTACACCGTCGTTGTCGCTCTGGTCATTGATCCCAACACACCCAGCACACTGTACGCAGGAACGAGCAGCAATGGTGTCTTCAAGAGCACCGACGGTGGCGCGAATTGGACTCAAGCGACTGTCGGCCTGACCAGTACCTCGGTGGGCGCTGTGGCCATTGACCGGGCGACCCCGACCACGCTGTACGCTGGAACCCTTGGTGGCGGGTTATTCAAGACCACTGATGGCGCCGCGAACTGGAACGCTGCGAATGACGGGCTTGACAACTATATCATCTACGCCGTGGCCGTTGACCCCACGTCTCCCACGACAGTGTATGTGGGGACGGCCGGCCCGGGCGGCGGGGGTGTCTTCAAAAGCACCGACGGTGGCGCGAACTGGAACGGTGCGGGTGGCGTCACTAGCGAAGTCCACGCCGTCGCGATCGACCCTATAATCACGACCACGGTGTACGCAGGGACGATCGGTAGCGGTGTGTTCAAGAGCACCGACAGCGGCGTCAGCTGGAGCATGATGAGCACGGGCCTTACCATTACGGACGTCGCCGCCCTGGCCATCGATCCCTTCAACCCGACTACACTTTATGCCGGAACGCTTGGCGGAGGCGTGTTTGAAATCGAACAACCGACGCCAACTCCAACGGACACGCCGACCAGCACCCCGACGGACACGCCCGCTCCGACTTCGACAGCAACCCCGACCGACACCCCGACAGTGACGCCAACTGACACCCCCACCGCAACCCCCACGGATACGGCGACGGCAACGAGCACCGCGACTCACACGCCAACGATAACACCCACGGCTACGCCGACCGAGACGCCGACTCGAACGGCCACGCCGACCGCCACGGACACCCCCACGATGACGCCTACCGACACGCGGAGTCAGACGCCGACATCGACTCAGACCTCGACCGAAACCCCAACCGCTACTCCCACCGACACCCCGACGACTACCGCAACGGCAACGCCAACGGCTACGCCAACCACGACGGCGACATCCACTCAAACGCCGACGAACACCGCAACCCACACACCGACAAGCACCGCAACGCCGACCGCCACACCGACTCAGACGGCGACAAACACACCGACCGCGACGGCAACCTTCACGCCAACCGACACGCCGACACCCACTCCGACCAACACTCCCAGGGCGACGCTGACGCCCACATCGACGCCAAGCGCCACCGTCACTCCGACCGGGACACCGACGCCGACGCCGACCAACACACCCGAGCTGATACCCGGCGGCGGCCGGCCCAGCACCGACTGCGTGCACGAGTGGGTCACAGATCCGCCGCCGCTACTGGCCCGGAGCGGGCTGCCGCGGAACCGGCTCGAATGTACGGAGGGCGATCCGGCCTGCGACTTCGGCCCGGCCGGCGACAACGCCTGCACGTTCAACATCAAGTTGTGCTTCAACGTCACTGAAGAGCGTCTTGCCTGCGCTCCAACCGATGTTGCACGCGTGCAGTTGCTCCAGCCCCCTGAGGCGCAGCCGAAAGACGCCACCACGCTAGCCAACCGCGATGCGTTGGAGACCGCACTTGCGGGGCTGCAAGGGGTGGTGCGCGGCCAGTGCACGCGGCCCCGGGTGAAGGCTGGACAGCTCTGCCGGGTGAATGCTGATTGCGACTCCGCAACAGGCAGCGCAAACGGGGTGTGTAAGGGTCGGTTCGTGGCTTTCGACCCACCCCTGTCCACGGCCAACGCTTGCACGAATTTCGCTTCGATCAGCGTGCCCCTGCGGCAGACCGCCCACGGGCTGAAGAGCGCGAGCGAGACACTTAAGCTGCGGGCCTCACCGTCGAAAGATCCGGTCACCGGGAGGAAGCGGCCGGAGGACACCGACTCGCTCACGCTGGTCTGCAAGCCGCGGCTGTAGTGCTGCATGGCCATCTGGCCGCCACCGTTGAGGTCGGAGAGCTTCTGGTCTAAGAAAATACGAAAGAGTCGACCCGAAAGAAGGGCAGAAGGAATCCGGTAGCGGCGCATGCCGCAAGCTCTCGACAATCTCCGTGTCCTCGCAATCGAGACCGATACGAATGCTGAGCACGGGCCTGAATAGCCTGGATCAGGTGATCCAGGGAGTGATGCCGGGCGATAACATCGTCTGGCAGGTCGATTCGATCGACGATTACGCCATCTTCGTGGAGCCGTTCTGCGCCGATGCGGTCCGCCAGGGAAAGAAACTGGTGTACTTCCGATTCGCGCGACACGCCCAACTCGTTGCTGACGACACGGGGGCTGAGATCCATCGCCTTTCTCCGGAGCTGGGATTCGAAACCTTCACCGCCGAGATCCACAACGTCATCGAACAGAAGGGGCTGGGCGCCTTCTACGTGTTCGACTGCCTCTCCGACCTGGCCGCCGATTGGTACAGCGACCTGATGCTGGCCAACTTCTTCATGGTCACGTGCCCGTACCTGTACGACCTGGAGACGGTAACGTACTTCGCCCTGCGCCGGGATAGTCATTCCATCGAAGCGGTCGCGGCCATTCGCGATACGACGCAAATCCTGCTGGACGTGTTCCGGCACAATGGCAAGCGCTACGTGCATCCGCTCAAAGTCTACCAGCGCCGCTCGTCCACCATGTACCTGCCCCACGTCTTCGACAACGGGCTGTTCCGCCCATTGACGGAGAGCGCTGTCCTCTCAGAGATGTTGGTGCAGACCACGGAACGGCGGCTCGACTCCGCTTCCCGCACGCTCGACGTCTGGGACCGCACTTTCATGCAGGCACGCGAAGTCCTCGACGCCATCCAAAGCGGCGCGCGCCCGGCGAGCGCGGGGCGGGAGATATTCGAACACCTGCTGCGGATGATGGTGACGCGCGACGAGCGGCTCATCCCGCTCGCCGGCAAGTACCTCGACCTGGCCGACCTGCTCGCCATCAGAAACCGGATGATCGGGACCGGACTCATCGGCGGCAAATCGGTCGGTATGCTGCTCGCCCGTGCCATCTTGTGCAGGACCGACAGCCGATGGCGCGACAAGCTGGAGCCGCACGACTCCTTTTTCGTCGGTTCGGATGTCTTCTATTCCTTCCTGGTGCGGAACGACTGCTGGCGCATTCGGCGTACGCAGCGCAGCCGCACCTCGTTCCTGGACGGGGCCGAGGAAGCGCAACAGAAGATCCTTGCGGGAGATTTCCCGCCCTCCATCCGCGAGCAGCTCATTGCTATGCTCGAATACTTCGGCCAGTCGCCGATCATCATCCGCTCCAGCAGCCTGCTCGAAGACAGTTTCGGAAACGCGTTCACCGGAAAGTACGAGAGCGTCTTCTGCCCAAACCAGGGTTCCCCGGAGGAACGCCTGTCCGCCTTTCTCTCTGCGGTGCGGACGGTGTACGCCAGTACCATGAGGCGCGAGGCGCTACTGTACCGCGCCCACCGTGGGCTCCTCGAGTCGGACGAACAGATGGCGATCCTGGTGCAGCGGGTGTCGGGCGGCGTGTACGGGAATCTCTTCTATCCGCAGGTTGCCGGTGTGGGGTTGTCGTACAACCCATACGTGTGGAACGAGAACATCGATCCGCAAGCCGGCGTGCTGCGCTTGGTGTTCGGGCTGGGGACGCGGGCCGTGGAGCGCTCCGATGATGACTATACCAGGGTGGTGGCGTTGAACGCGCCCCTGCGTCGACCGGAAGCCAACTTCGACGAGGTCACGGAATACGCGCAGCACCGCGCCGATGTAATGGACCTCGATGCCAACCGCTTCGAGTCCCTGCACAGCGAGGCGGTCTTTAGCGCCAGTCCTGGCCTGCCCGTCGAGATGTTCGCGACACGGCAGCACGCCTCCGGGGGCGACGCGCCGGACAGACGCGGTGCCCTCGCGTTACCCTGGGTGCTCACGTTTCAGCGGCTACTCTCGGAAACCTCCTTCGTGCAAGACATGCGCGACATGCTCCGGGTCTTGCACAACGCGTACGATTATCCGGTTGATATCGAGTACACCGCCAACTTCCTTGCGGACGGCAGCTGCCGGATCAACCTCGTGCAGTGCCGGCCGCTGCAGGTCAGGGAAGGCGGCGGCATCGTGCCGCCGCCGGAGGGACTGAAACCTGAAGACGTCGTGTTCGAAGCCCTCGGCACCATCGTCGGCCAGAGCTCATTCGCCGCCGTCGATCGCCTCATCTACGTGGCTCCGGCTGCGTACGCCGAGTTAACCATACGCGATCGCTTCTCCATTGCCCGGCTGATTGGACGTCTGACCCACATCGACGAGGACGGAGCGCAGCCCAAGACCCTGATGCTCCTGGGTCCGGGGCGGTGGGGCACCAGCACCCCGTCGCTCGGCGTGCCGGTATCGTTCGCCGAGATCAACACCGTATCGGTCCTGTGCGAGATCGTCAGCGCGGGGATTAACGTCGTGCCGGATGTTTCCCTGGGCACCCACTTCTTCAATGATATGGTGGAAGCCAACATGCTCTACATCGCGCTCTACCCGGGAAGGAACGGGAACAGCCTGAATGAGACCTTCTTCCAACAGCAGAAGAACAGACTCGGCGACCTCGTGCCCGACGAGGCCGGCTGGGCGAACGTCGTTCGCGTGATCGACGCGCCGGCGACACCCGAGGGGCGGACGGTGTACATCAACGTGAATTGCCTCACCCCCAAAGCGGTGTGCTATCTGGCCGCGCCGCTGTCCGCTTGAAGCGGGGCTTTGCGGTACGCGACCGCTCTGCCCGCGCCTCGGCGCTGCACCAGGTTGAGCGCCACGAGGCGGTTCAACACCTGTTTGGCGGTGTCCTTCGGCATGCCGAGCTCATCACGGAGGAGCCGATTCGTAATCTCGCCGCGCCGTTCCAGCAGATTCAAGACCCGCAACTGATTCGCCGACAGCACGCGAGTGTCAGCCTGCCCGGCTAGCAGCGACTTGAGCTGCCTCGACTGGATCTGCAGCGTCTCGAGGAAGGCGCCGAGCCACGGCGTGATATCCGGGCGCGGCAGGCTCGTGCTCGCCTGACTCCGCCGCAGCGCCAGGTAGTACTCCGTCCAACGCTCGGCGATGATGTTATCGAGCGACGCATACTGTACGTACGTGTAGCCGCTTTGCAGGAGCAGCAAGTTGGTGAGCACGCGGCTGACCCGCCCGTTGCCATCGGCGAACGGCCGGATAACGAGGAACTCGAGGATGAAGCCGGCGATCACCAGCAGCGGGTGGAACTCGGGGGCGGCCAGCCTACTGACCGTCCATGCAACCGCCGCCGCCAGCGCTCGCGGCGCGAGGTCGGGATCGGCGGCCCGCAGCGCGAGCGGTTCCATCTTCCTGTGTAGATACGACCGGGACGAGTCAAGAACGGTCTTGTACTTGCTGCGGTGGAGCTGGTCTGCATGCGAATACTTCAAGACCCGGGCGTGGAACTGCAGAATGAGGTCCTCTCCGAGCTGCATGCGTCGGTAGTCGTCGAAGACGGCCTGCAACAATTCGGCGTATCCCGCCACGTGGGCGGCGTCGCGCGGATCCGGCTTCCTTATCCCGCTGTTGCCGCGCCATTGCGGGCTCACGCCCTTCTGGGGTCTGTCGCCTCCGCCGATCCGCAACGAGGCGGCCGCGGAGATCTTTACTACCTGCTGGCTGAGCCGCTGCAGCGTCGAGACATCAGATGAACCGCGTCCCTGGAACGATCCCTTGAACTCGTCGATCTCCGCGATCGCCGTGATCAAATCGTGAAAGGCAGCGGGCGCGATCTCTCGCAACCTGGCGTCAAGGCGTTCTTCCACGTCTCCCTCACCCAGCATTCCTCTTATACCCGATTATACCCGATTTTACGCTTGAATAAACGCCCTTGACAGAGCGGTTACGCGCGCTCTATATACCGGCACTCGGAATTCTCTTGGGTACACCCCCGATGACGGCAACGTCTGATATGAGCACCTATGACCATTACCCCGTTAATAGTGACTATCCGCTCTGTTCTTGTCGACCAAACCGGATCTTGGCATGCGCGTCGCTCTCAAATTCCGAGCTGGCGGAGCTGATGGACAGGATGTGGACCGGCAAACGCAACGATGGATCGCTCGCGCGCGAGCCACAGGTCAGTGCAGCGAGAGCTAAGGGAAGACGATGTCAGAGCCTGTGACGTCGAATGCAGTCGTGAACGTGTGCCGCAATTGCATTCCAGCGGCTGGACACTTGCCGCACCAGTGGAAGCAGGGCGGCCTTCACGTGCTGGTGCGCGAGATCCCTTGTAGCGGCAAGATCGACGCGCAGTATCTGCTGCATGCCCTGGAAGGCGTGACGCACGGTTTTTGCGTGGTTGCCTGTCCCGAGGGGGATTGCCATTGGGGCGAGGGGACCTGCCGGGCAGAGGTTCGGATCCGCACGATCCAGCGATTCCTTGCGGAGATGGGACTCGAGCCGGAACGCGCTGAGCTACTGCACTGCTCGCCGGAGGAGCCGTTCAGCAAGCTCGAACAATCGGTTCGCAAGGCGGTGCAGCGGTTGTCCGCGCTCGGACGGATTCCTGTCGGCGCTGAAACGGTGACGACGGGCGACGATGAACCAGGCGTTCCTTCGACCGAATGCGGCGTTCCGGCCGGCGCCGGGATTAAGGAGGTGGCCAGCGCGGCATGAGATGCGCTGCGGGGAAGCGTAACCATCACCGTCATTGAAATTTCCGAATCGCGAACGATTGCGACCCGGCCGTGAGCCGCCGTGCACTGTGGTCTCATGACAGTGAGGCCCGGTAACAGAAACCAGCCGAAAACCGATTATACGCACTGAGTGGATCCGGGGGAGCGCCAGGCGGACGAGCGATCCGGTGACCGGCCGGGGAATCCGCACGCACGTGGCGGGATGGCCGGGAGGGAGGCCACGATGCACCCGGGGGCAGATTGCGCCCAAGTGAGTTCAGAGTATGCCAACAGAGAAGTCTTTCCTAAAGAACCAAATCGAATCCGGGAAGCCTCTCCTGGTTGCGGAGATCTCACCTCCCAAGAGTGGTGATCCCGGACTCGTGCGTGCCGTAGCAAGACGGTACGTAGGAAAGGTTCACGCCGTCGGTGTCAGTGACAACCGGGACGGGGTGTGCATGTCGGCCCTGGCCGCAGCATTGCTGCTCGCCCAGGAGGGCATCGAGCCGATCCTGCACATGGTCACGCGCGACCGAAACCGCATCGCGCTGGTTTCCGATTATCTCGGGGCACAGGCGCTGGGCATCCGGAATGTCCTGTGCACGACCGGAACTCACCAGACTCTCGGCCCTGCCCGGGCTGCCAAGAACGTGTTCGACATCGACTCGATTCAACTCATCCGTACCTTTGCCAATCTCACCAACGACGGGGCAATTGTCGGAGAGGCTTCTTTCAACGGAGCCCCTCCCATATGCCTGGGCGCGGTGGCCAACCCCTATGCCGATCCAGTCGAGATGCAAGTGCTGCGGCTGGCCAAGAAGGTGAGTGCCGGGGCGCAGTTCCTGATCAGTCAACCGATATTCAACCTGGAGCGCTTCATGGCTTTCTGGGACAAGGCCGCGCAACGCGGCATTGCCGAGAAGGCCGCCGTTCTGCTTGGCGTTCGCGTCCTCACGGATGCTGCGAGCGCGAGAAACTACGCCGCCAGGCATCCCTCCCCGCTGATTCCTGATGCGCTGCTGGTGCGCCTGTCGTCGAAAAAGGACAAGAGTGCTCAGCGAGCGGTCGGGATCGACATCGCGACCGAGACCATCCAGCAGTTGTCCAGCCTGAAGGGCGTGCGCGGTTTCGAGATCCGCGCCGATGGCGATGACGAGGCCGCCCTGGAAGTCATGCAGAGATCCGGACTGGGAGTCGACTAAGCGTGCCGCTGAAGTATCATATCCACACGAAGCCGGCCCGCCCGCGAGTGCGTCCCGTGGGCAAGCTCGGTATCGTCGATTGGCGAGAAGACTGCGCGAGCTGTCACGACTGCGTCAAGCGCGCCTGTGTGTATGGGTTGTATCGGGACGAGGCGGAACGGCTGCGCAACGAGAACGGCTATCTCGACTATCTCTACCAGTGTAAGGGCTGCCTCACCTGCATCCAGAACTGTACCAAGAACCTCCTCTCCAGGGTGGTCAACCCGGAGTACCAACGCCTTGGCGACGATTACTTCACGCCTGACGTCATTCTGACAACCTGGTACCAATCGGAGACCGGCTCCATCCCCGTTTCCGGCTCCGGCTACGGGGGGCCCTTCAGCGGCAATGGCTTCGACTCGATGTGGACTGACATGTCGGAGATCGTCCGGCCGACGCGGGATGGCATTCACGGACGCGAGTATATCAACACCAGCGTGGATATCGGCCGCAAGCTCAGCCATCTCTCGTTTCGGGACGGCTCTCTTCACGCCTCGCCGCCGCCCTTGCTCACAAGCCCGTTGCCGATCATCTTCGATGCCCTTCCCCGGCGCTGGTACCGTGGTTCGGTGATGACATCCGTCCTCCGAGCCGCAAAAACGCTGGGCGTCTTCGCCATGGTCGACGACGAAGCCCTTGAAGCCGTGGCCGGAGCGGATAGAGACAACGTCCTCCCGCTGCTGGATGGTGCTCGCAGCCGCGCCAAGCAGCGGTTTGCTGCGGCACCAATGGTGGTAATCGAGGACAGCGACGACATCGCTGACGTTCAGGCTTCGATCAAGACCCGGAATTCCGATCAGATCGTCGCTGTTCGTGTCGCGACGACAGCCGGGGCAACGCAGCGGGTGCTGGACCTTGTGCGACAAGGAGCAGAGGTGATCAACCTGCTCTTCGATTCGCACGGGTGGGAGCAGGTCCGACTCAATCCTCGCCACATGCGGGATGTGGTCCGGGAGGTCCACGGCGCACTCGTGAAGGATGGAATCCGTGATCAGGTCACGCTGCTCTCCTCGGGCGGGATCGCCATGGCCGAGCATGTTGCAAAGGCCATCATCTGCGGCGTGGATCTGGTTGCCATCGATCTTCCTCTGGTGGTGGCGCTGGAGTGCAGGCTGTGCGGGCAATGTGAGCACGATGCCGCTTGCCCGATCGCGCTCGAAAAAGCCGATCAGGCGTACGCCACGCAACGCATCGTCAACCTCATGGGGGCCTGGCACAGCCAGTTGATCGAGATGCTGGGTGCCATGGGCATTCGTGAAGTACGCCGCCTGCGCGGAGAGACCGGCCGCTGCATGTTCTTCGAGGATTTGGAGCGCAACACCTTCGGCCGACTGTTCGGCAAGCGGAAAGATCAGCCCCGAGCGAGCTGAGAATGGAAGTTGCGACACTCGATCATCGGGCGCGGAAGCCCCAACCACGCGAGCAGTTCATCGCCCATCCGGACTACGCTCGGGTGACGCGGGAGGTACGTCCAGCGCCGCCGCGCTATCGGAACGAGATCGGCAAGTACCGCATTCATCGTGGTCCCAACTGCGCAGCCTGCGGCCGCTGCGTGGAAGTGTGCCCGCACGACGTCCACAGACGCCCACGCGGCTACAACCGGGTCATCCGCCCCTTCGACTATCGGTGCGTCGGCTTCGAGTGCGCAAACACCGATCACTACTGCGTGGACACCTGTCCGCAGCACGCGCTCTCACTTGACGTGAACCCGACTTTTGAAACCCTCGGCGATTACCGCTGGACCCCCGACCTGATCGTTGCCACGTGGGAGATGTCCGAGACAGGACATGCTCCTCGCTCTCATCTGGAGAGCGAGATCGGTGCATCAGGTGGCGGCTTCGACCGGCTGCGATTCCGGTTCCCTCCATCGCCCCCAACCGATCTCCGAACGGAGGATATCTCCACCAAGCTGCTCCTCAACCGCCGCGGTGACTACAGACCGAAGATCGAGATCGATATCCCCTGGTACGGCGGCGGCATGTCCTTCGGCTCGACCAACATTCGCACCCTTCTCGGCAAGGCGCGGGCGGCGACGGCGTGGAACAGCTTCAGTTGTACCGGAGAAGGGGGGTATCCGGATCGATTCATCCCTTATGCAGACCACATGATCACCCAGGTGGCGACGGGACTCTTCGGCGTACGTGAGGAGACGATTCAGCGCGCACGCATTGTCGAGTTCAAGTACGCCCAAGGGGCCAAGCCCGGACTCGGAGGCCACCTGCTGGGCGACAAGAACACCCCGGCCGTCGCGGCCATGCGCGAAGCGGTGCAAGGATTCTCCTTGTTCTCACCGTTCCCGTTTCACAGTGTTTATTCCGTCGAAGATCACAAGAAGCATCTCGACTGGATCGCCCACACGAATCCGCAGACGTTGCTTTCCGCCAAGGTCTCGACGCCGACCGATGTGGACATGGTGGCGGTCGGTGCCTACTACGCCGGTGCGCACATCATACATCTCGACGGAAGCTATGGCGGCACGGGCGCGGCTCCAAATGTAGCGAAGAAGAACATCGCCATGCCGATCGAGTACGCGGTCAACCAAGTGCATCAATTCCTGGTCGACGAAGGTATCCGCGAGAAGATCACGGTGATCGCCAGCGGCGGCATCCGCACGCCGATGGATATGGCCAAGGCCGTTGCCCTTGGCGCCGACGGGGTCGTGATCGGCACCGCCGAGTTGGTGGCCGTCGGCTGCATTCGCTGCGGGGCGTGCGAAAGCGGACGCGGTTGCGCTCGCGGCATCGCCACCACGGACGAGGAGCTGCTGCAAATAGTGACCACGGAGTGGTGCACCCAGCGGCTCGTCAACCTCTACAACGCATGGCGCGAGATGCTGGTCTCGATCCTGTATCGCCTGGGGCTCGACTCGGTGGCTGCATTGCGTGGTCGAACGGATCTCCTCACCCACCTGGACTATGAAGGCGGGAACGGAGCGGCTTCATGAGAGCCAACGAAGCCGGCCTCCAGTTCTCAGCCCTCGATCGGGTTGAAGCGTTCCGGCGCGCGCGTGCGGAGTTTCGTCCCGCGGCGGGAGCGTGGTTTCCCCGCTCACCGGAGGCTGAAGGCGGCTGCGGCGTAACCGGCTTCGCCTGTACGATCCCGGTGGGGGGCAAGCACATCTACGAACCGTCGATCCAGATGCGCAACCGAGGCAACGGCAAGGGCGGGGGAATCGCTGCCTGCGGACTGGTTCCGGAAGACATCGGGGTGTCCCGTAAGACCCTCGAGCAAGACTACATTCTGCAGGTCGCCATGCTCGATCCCAACGTTCGTGGTGACCTGGAGAAGACGTGGATCAACCCTTGCTTCGACGTGGATCAGGGAGGCACGATTCCCACCGTGGACGATTACCGCGACGTGCCCCTCCTGGAAGTCCGTCCGCCCGATGTGGCGCGCTATTTCGTTCGCGTGAAGCCGGCGGTGCTGGAACGTTTCGCCGCGGAGAAGCACCTGACCGGCCTACCGGAGCGCGAGGTCGAAGACGAGTTCATTTATCAGAACTCGATTCGGTTGAACGACACGTTTTACGCATCGCTCGGCGAGAAGCGTGCCTTTGTCCTGTCCCACTCCCGCAATCTGCTCATCGTCAAGATCGTGGGGTATGCCGAGGCGGCCGTGCAGTACTACTGCATGCCGGATATGCGCGCACATGTCTGGATCGCGCACCAACGCTACCCCACCAAGGGACGCGTCTGGCACCCGGCCGGCGCGCACCCGTTCGTGGGCCTCAACGAAGCTCTGGTCCACAACGGCGATTTCGCCAACTACCACTCGGTGTGCGAATACCTGGCCCAGCGCAATATCTTCCCCAGGTTCCTCACCGACACGGAAGTCTCGGTTCTGCTCTTCGATCTGATGAACCGCGGCTACAAGTACCCTACCGAGTACATCATCGAAGCGCTGGCGCCGACCACGGAGCTGGACTTCGACCGCCTGCCGGCCGAGAAGCGCGAGATCTACCGTCAGATCCAGGCCGTGCACTTGCACGCCGCTCCGGACGGTCCCTGGTTCTTCATCATTGCTCGCAGCCTGGCCGAGACGAAGGAGTTCCAGCTTCTTGGTATCACCGACACGGCGATGCTGCGCCCGCAGGTGTTTGCCCTGCAAGAAGGAGAAGTCTCCATCGGACTGATCTGCTCCGAGAAGCAGGCGATCGATGCCACCCTGGCAAGTCTGGCCACCGAGGACCGTCGCTTCACGCCCGTTGCCGACCAGTACTGGAACGCCCGCGGTGGGAGCCACACGGATGGTGGCGCCTTCCTCCTGACGGTGTCGCCCGACAACGCGAGCCAGGGAGAGAATCTGCGCTACACAATGCGCGTCACCAACAAGTTCGGCAATCAGGTTGTGACTCCGCCGGGACAGGTGCACTGCGATTTCTCGTCCCCGCCTTCCGTGGAAGCGAGAAACGACCATGACGTCGCGGCCATCGAAGAGGCAATCAGTCGTGGCAACGCTGACGCTCTCTTCGGTTACCTGCGTGCTTCGTTGGCAGCGATGGACTACGATCGACTGCGCTGGCTTGTGGACGAGATCGCCTCGCGGACTGCCGAGAGCGCCCCATCACTGGGAATCAAGGCGCTGACCCTTGCCATCGACCGTCGCTATCCGACCGGAAACAAGAAGCGCAGCTCGGTACTCACCATTCTTCGCGCCGGGCTGGAACAGATTTTCGAGCGCCAACCACTCTGCGATCAGGCGAAAACCAGCCCTTATCGCCGCATCACCTGGCAGTCCCGCGACCAGCTTCGCGGTCCGAAGGGAGAAGAGAGGACCCTGCTCATCGATGCACGTGGCTTTGCCGCTGAAGGACACGACTGCGACGCCACGCTCGCGGTCAGGGCCTACAGTCTAGGCTGGCGCCATTTGATCCACTACAACAGTCGCGGCACACGGTTTCATGCCGCGGGTTTCGGCCCCGCCACGGATGGCCTGCGCGTCGACTGCTACGACAATCCGGGGGACTACCTCGGCTCCGGCATCGATGGGCTTGAGGCGTACGTGCACGGGAATGCGCAAGACCAGCTCTGCCAGATCGCAAAGAGGGGGAAGCTGGTCATCTACGGCGACGTTGGCCAGACGTTCCTTTACGGCGCGAAGGGCGGAGAAATCTACGTGCTTGGCAATGCCGCCGGGCGACCGATGATCAACGCGGTGGGGCGGCCAAGGGTTGTCATCAATGGTACCGCTCTGGACTTCCTGGCCGAATCGTTCATGGCCGGGGATCCGTTGAAGGGCGGCGGGTTCGCCATCGTCAACGGACTCCGTTTCGACGAAGACGGAAACGTGGTTCCACTGGAACTTCCATATCCGGGCAGTAATCTCCTTTCCCTGGCATCCGGCGGGGCCATCTATGTTCGTGATCCGCAACGGACATTGGTGAACGAGCACCTCAACGCCGGGGCGTATTACTCGCTCTCCACTGCCGACTGGAAGCTCATTCTTCCATACCTGCAGGAAAACGAGCGGCTATTCGGAATCAGGATCGACGAGGATCTTCTCACCGTGGACGGCGTGCTGCGGAAACCTGCCGAGGTCTATCGCAAGGTCGCACCTTACGTGGGGGAGGAAGTTGAAGCGGAGCTGGAGGCGCTCGGAGGTTAGTCATGTCAACCGCCCTCGAATGGAACGGTCCCGGGTTTATGCGTGAGGTCGAACGACGCAGCGGAACCAGGGTCAGCGTCTGCTTTCAGTGCCACAAGTGCTCGACGGGCTGTCCCGTCGGAAAGGATATGGATTTTCTCTCCAGCCAGATCATGCGTCTGATTCACCTGGGCGCCGAGAGTGCAACCCTGACATCCCGCGCCATCTGGCTGTGCGCTTCCTGCGAGGCCTGTACCACACGCTGCCCGATGGAGATCGACATTGCTTCGGTCATGGACACCCTGCGCATGATGGCCGTCGAGCGCGGCGTGGATCTCACGAATGCTCGCGGCAAGCAGTTCAACCAGGCCTTTCTCGACAGTGTGCGCCGTCACGGCCGCGCCTTCGAGCTGGAGACTCTGCTGTTCTACAAGCTCAAGAGCGGCACCATCTTCGCCGACATGGACAAGGCACCGCAGATGCTCGCCAAAGGCAAGCTCGCCCTGCTGCCGAAGAGAAGCCGTAGCGTCGCGCAGGTGCGACAAGTCTTCAAAACCGCCGCCCGGGAGGAAAAGAAACGGTGAAGTACTCGTTCTTCCCCGGTTGCAGTCTGGAATCCACCGCGTGGGACTTCAACCGCTCCACACGCGCCGTCTGCGGCGCACTTGACATCGAGTTGGAGGACATACCGGACTGGGTATGCTGCGGGTCGACCCCGGCCCATGCGAGCAACGCTTCGCTGGCGCTCGCGCTCCCGGTGGTCAACCTGCAGAAAGCCGAGTTGATGGGCGCCCCGGTTATGACCGCGTGCGCCTCCTGCTATTCCCGGCTGCGCACGGCGAATCACAAGGTTCGCCACCAGCCTGCCGAGCGGGAACGGGCCGAGAAGGTTACGGGCCGGCCGTACGACGGCGGCGTCGAGGTCGTCCATCTGCTGGATGTTCTGGTGAATCGTGTCGGGTTGGACGCGATCCGGAAGCGTGTGCGGCGGCCGCTCCATGGTCTACGGGTTGCGAGTTACTACGGCTGTCTACTGCTGCGGCCGCCGCAGATCGTTGCGTTCGATGTGCCGGAGCATCCGACTTGCATGGACTCGATCCTCGCCGCGGCAGGGGCGAGCCCGGTGGACTGGCCGTACAAGACGGAATGCTGTGGGGCCGGCCTGTCGATAACAAATGCCGACGTGGTGTGCCGCCTGGGTCACAGACTACTATCCATGGCGCGCCAGGCGGGGGCCAATTGTCTGGCTGTTGCCTGTCCCATGTGCCAGGTCAATCTCGACCTCCGGCAGGCGGATATTCACAAGTCATACGGTGATCTTCCTGACACCCCGGTGTTGTATGTGACTCAACTTCTCGGTCTGGCCCTGGGGCTTGCACCGGACGCGCTGGGTCTCGATGCGCTGAGCGTCAGTCCGACATTGTTGCTTCGGCGAGGCGAAGTCGCGCCCGGCGTGGGCGGGGGAGCAACGTCATGACCCTGAACACTCAACGTCTCGTTCCCTCCTCGGGCGCAAACGGTAAGGAGCCGTGCGGCGCGGTGCTGATCTGCGGTGCGGGCATCGCCGGCATCCAGGCCTCGCTCGACCTGGCCGAATCCGGTTTCAAGGTCTACCTCCTTGAGCCGTCGCTGGCCATCGGCGGCAAGATGGCCATGCTCGACAAGACCTTCCCGACGGGCGACTGCGCGATGTGTATCATCTCGCCCAAGCTGGTCGCGGTCGGGCGCAACGAGAATATCGAGATCATTACCCTAGCCGAAGTCGAGAAGATCAGCGGCGAGGCTGGCAACTTCGAGGTCGTGATCCGGCAGCGCCCGCGCTACGTGGATTCCAGCCGCTGCAATGCCTGCGGCGATTGTGCCGAGGCGTGCCCCGTGACCCTGCCGAGCGAGTTCGACCGCGGGCTGGGCGGGCGGAAAGCGATCTTCCGGCCCTACCCGCAGGCGATCCCCAACGTCTTCGGCATCGTCAAGTCCGAAAGGCGCGCGCCGTGCAAGGCCGCCTGCCCCGCTGGCGTGAACGTGCAGGGCTACGTCGCGCTCCTCGCCAAAGGGAAGATCAAGGAAGCCTACGATGTCATTCGCGAGCGGTGCCCGCTGCCCGCGGTCTGCGGCCGCATATGCCAGCATCCCTGTGAGACCAGGTGCAACCGTAAAGATCTCGACGAGCCGGTCTCGGCGCGCGACCTGAAGCGGTTCGCGGCCGACTACGTTTACGCCCATAGGGAAGAGATTCAGGACGTCCCGCCCCAGCCGGCCGCCCCGCAGAAGGAAAAAGTGGCCGTAATCGGCGGCGGCCCCGCCGGCCTGACCGCCGCGGTCGACCTGCGGATGCTGGGCTACGCGGTGACGGTTTTCGACGCCAACCCGCTCTTGGGCGGCATGCTCCGCTACGGTATCCCGCGCTACCGGCTGCCGGCGGACGTGCTGGACCACGAAATCCAGTACCTCCTCGATATGGGCATCGAGGCGAAGACGAGCACCCGCCTCACAGACCCGGCGAAGCTGCTGAAATCCAGTGCGGCGGCCGACGGCAACGGGTCCGAACACGGCGAATTTAACGCCGTCTTCGCGGCCGTCGGCGCCTGGCTCAGCGGCAAACTTGGTATCCCCGGTGAGGACGCGAAGGACGTGTGGCCGGGGCTGAAGTTCCTGCATGAGGTCAACACAGGCGCTCGTCCCACGATCGGTCCGAACGTGCTGGTTATCGGCGGCGGGGACGTGGCGATGGACGCCGCCCGGTGCGCGCGGCGGCTGCCCGGCGTCAAGAGCGTCCACTTGGCGTGCCTGGAGCGACGCGAGGAGATGCCCGCCCATTCGTGGGAAGCCACCGAGGCTCTCGAAGAAGGCGTGATCTTCCACACCAGCATCGGGCCCACGAAGATCCTTACGGAGAATGAGAAGGTCACCGGCGTGGCCTTCCGCGCCTGCACGCGCGTCTTCGACGAGGCGGGAAAGTTTGCGCCGCGGTTTGACGACGCGCAGGTCAGCGCCCTGGCCGCCGACACGGTGATTGTGACAATCGGCCAGGGCGTGGACGCTGCCGCGCTGGCCCCCGTAGCCACCGGGCCTGGGGGCCGCATCCTGGCCGACCGCGAGACCCTGGCAACGAATGTTTCCGGCATCTTCGCCGGCGGCGACGGCGTGCTCGGGCCTGTTTCCCTTGTGGACGCGATGGCACACGGCCACCGCGCGGCGCAAGCGATTCATCGCTATCTTCGAGGTGAAACTCAGCCCGCGAACGCGCCCGCCACTTCCACTTCCGAAGAGAAGCTGGCGCCCAATCCCCAGCCCGACGCCAAGCCCGAGCCGCGCCGCCCCATGCCCCAGGCGGCGGTGGGCGAGCGGCTGGCCGGCTTCCGCGAGATTGACCTGGGCTATTCCCAGGAGGAAGCCATCGCCGAGGCCCGTCGCTGTCTGAGCTGCGGCCTGTGCTCCGAATGCCGGCTCTGCGAGAAGGCCTGCAAGCCGGGGGCGATCTGCCACGATATGGCGGAGAAGACGCGCACGCTCCAAGTCGGCGCGGTGCTGCTCACCCCCGGCTTCGAGGAGTTCGACGCAACCAAGCGCGGCGAGTTCGGCTATGGCTTC
This sequence comes from Binatia bacterium, assembly GCA_050015455.1. Lineage (GTDB taxonomy): Bacteria > Desulfobacterota > Binatia > HRBIN30 > HRBIN30 > JAGDMS01. The sequence goes on along the minus strand of JBEKBJ010000076.1, from coordinate 5,325 downwards.
GCGCCCAACGTCGTCACCAACGTCCAGTTCGAGCGCATTCTGTCGGCATCGGGGCCGACGGCCGGACACGTCGTGCGACCGTCTGACGGGAAGACCCCGAAACGTCTCGCCTTCATTCAGTGTGTGGGTTCCCGCGACACAGGATGTGACAACGACTACTGCTCTTCCGTGTGCTGCATGGCAGCCACCAAGGAAGCGATTCTGGCCAAAGAACACGAGCCCGATCTCGACATCACCATCTTCTTTCTCGACCTGCGTGCCTTCGGCAAGGACTTCGACCGTTACTGCGAGCGCGCCAAAAGCCAGCTCGGCGTGCGCTATATCCGCTCATTCATTTCCCGCACGTATGAAATGCCGGGGACGAAGAATCTCCGGGTCGTCTATGCGAACGACGCTGTGCAGCAGGTCGAGGAAGAGTTCGACATGGTTGTTCTGTCCCTCGGGCTCGAACCGAGCGGGAGTGTGCAGGAACAGGCCGAACGCCTCGGCGTCGTCCTCAACCGCTGGGGATTCAGCGAGACGAGCGAGCTGTGCCCGCTGGATACCTCCCGCCCGGGCATCTTCGTCGGGGGCGCTTTCCAGGAACCGAAGGACATCCCCGATACGGTGATGCAGGCCAGCGCTGCGGCGGCCCGGGCGATGACTCTGCTCGCGCCGGCACGGGGCACGTGCGTGCGGACGAAGACCTATCCGCCCGAGCGCGACGTGACGGACGAGCCGCCCCGGGTCGGCGTGTTCGTCTGCCACTGCGGCAGCAACATTGCCTCCGTGGTGGACGTCAGAGCGGTTGTCGAGCGCACCCGCGAGTTGCCCTACGTCGCGTTCGCCGATCACAACCTGTACACCTGCGCTGACGATACTCAGAACCTGATCAAGGACACGATCGCCGCGTACCGCCTCAACCGAGTCATCGTCGCATCGTGCACGCCTCGCACCCACGAGCCGATCTTCCGCGACACGCTGCGCGATGCCGGCTTGAATCCCTATCTCCTGGAAATGGCCAACATCCGGGACCAGTGCTCGTGGGTGCACTCGCAAAACCCGCAGGAGGCGACCGCGAAAGCGATCGATCTGGTGCGCATGGCAGTGAGCCGCGTGGCGAGATCCGTGCCGCTTGTGGACGAGACCGCTCCAGTACGCGGTGGCGCACTCGTCGTCGGCGGCGGCGTGGCGGGAATGACTGCGGCGTTGGCGATGGCGGACCAAGGCTTCCCCGTTCATCTGGTGGAGAAGCAGAGAGCGCTCGGGGGCACCGCCCGTGAGATCCACACAACGCTCGACGGCCAGGACGTCGGGGCCTTTCTCGATCAGACTATCGCCCGTGTAACCGACAACCCGCGGATCACCGTCCATCTCGGCTCACGCGTTGCCAAGGTAGACGGCCACGTGGGCAGCTTCACGTCGAGGCTGCTCTGCGACGGTGACGGCGCGGGCACTGAGATCAAGCACGGCGTCATCGTGGTGGCAACCGGCGCCACCGAGCAGAAGCCGCAGACGTATGGGTATGGATCTGACGCGCGCGTCCTGACCCAGCTCGAGCTGTCCGGTCGGATCGGGCGGGACGATCTCGATCTCCCCACCAATGCCACCGTGGTGATGATCCAGTGCGTCGAGCAGCGCAATCAGGAACGGCCGTATTGCAGCCGGGTGTGCTGCACCACGGCGGTGAAGAACGCACTGCTGTTACGCGCGCGCTTTCCGGCAGCACGGATCATGGTGCTCTATCGCGACATGCGCACCTACGGGTTCCGCGAGACGGCCTACCGCAGGGCCCGCGAGGAAGGGGTCCTCTTCGTTCGTTACGAGCCCGAGCGACCGCCACAGCTCGATCTCGACGGCCACTTACGCCTGCGCCTCTACGAGCCGGCCGTGGGGCGCGATTTACTCGTGAGACCGGATCTCCTGGTTCTTGCTGCCCCGGTTGTTCCGCGCGCTGATCGCGGCGAGCTGAGCGAGTTGCTTCGTGTCCCTCTCAATGCTGATGGCTTCTTCCTGGAAGCGCACATGAAGCTGCGCCCGGTGGATTTCGCGAGCGAAGGGTTGTTCCTGTGCGGCACGGCGCACGCGCCGAAGTTCATCAGCGAAACCATTTCCCAGGCCAACGCGGTAGCGGGGCGAGCGGCGTCGATCCTCTCCCGCGAGGAGATACCGGTCAGCAGCCAGATCGCCTGGGTCGATCCGGACAAGTGCATCTCCTGCATGACCTGCGTCCACGTCTGCCCCTACATGGCACCGCACGTTGGTCTCAACAACAAGGCTGAGGTGCAGGGCACTGTTTGCATGGGCTGCGGGAGTTGCACCTCGGACTGCCCGGCCAGGGCGATCACGCTCCGCAACTACGCCAGTACCCAGATCGTTGCAGCAATAGACGGCCTGCTAACAGGGCGCGCGCAAGAGCCGGATCTGGAACCGGTCTTTCCCGAGCAAGTCGGGGTCGCACAACCAAGGTGGCATGTCAGCCAACCGGCCCCGGCGAAAGGAACGCCGTAGTGACAAGAGAACCTATTATACTAGCATTCTGCTGCCACTACTGCGCATACGCGGCTGCGGATCTGGCCGGGTCTATGCGGCTTCAGTATCCCGGGAACGTGCGTGTGTTGCGTTTTCCGTGCACGGGAAAGATCGAGCCGAACTACATCCTCACGGCCTTCGAGCGCGGCGTCGACGGCGTGATGGTCGCGGGCTGTCTCGAAGGAGGTTGCCACTTCCTCGAAGGGAACCTCCGGGCCCGCCGGAGAATCGAGCGCGTCAGGCAACTGCTGGACGAGATCGGCATCGAGCCGGAGCGTCTGGAAATGTTCAATCTCTCCTCGGCCGAAGGCCCCCGCTTCGCGGCCATCGCGACTGAGATGAGCCAGCGCGTTGCTCGCCTGGGGCCGAGTCCGTTGCGGGTGAAACGTCACAAAGTCGAAGCCGGCATCCAACAGATGCGGGAAGAGGGGGAGGCCGGACTCCGAGGAGAAGCAGGATGATCGTTGCCGATCGAAAGAAAATCCCCGAGATACGCGACATGATCAAAGAGCATGACCGGGTGCTGCTCTTGGGTTGCGGTACCTGCGTAACCGTGTGTCTCGCGGGCGGTGAACGCGAGGTGGGCATCCTTGGTACGGCGCTGCGCATGGCCCTGAGGCTCATCGGACGGGACAAGGTGGTGGTCGACGAGTGCACCATCGAGCGCCAGTGCGAAGATGCCTTCATCGAGATCGTGGCTCCACGTATCGGTGCGTACGACGCGGTCTGCTCTCTCGGCTGCGGCGCCGGCGTGCAGAACCTCGCGGAACGGTTTCCGAACACACCCGTCTACCCCGGGCTGAACACGCAATTCATCGGTGTCCTGGAATCACAGGGAGTGTGGACCGAGAAGTGTGCCGCGTGCGGCAACTGCCGGCTCGGCGAGTTCGCGGGGATCTGCCCCTTCTCCCGTTGCGCCAAGCGCCTCCTCAACGGCCCGTGTGGCGGCTCGCAGGAAGGCAGATGCGAGGTCCGGCCGGAGCTCGAGTGCGGGTGGCAACTGATCTACGACCGCGCCAGCGCTCTTGGTATTCTTGGCAAGCTGGAGGCCATCGCCGAGCCACACGACTGGTCGACCGCCCTCGACGGAGGGCCTCGCAAGGTGGTGCGGGAGGACCAGTACATCGGCGACGTCGGACAGAAGGGCTGACACCGCTCCCGCTCCCGCGACGATTCTTCCACCTCTCTCTCACCGAGCGCCATCCTTATACCCGATTATACCCGATTTGTCACTTGGATCTTGACACCCTAAACGTCAGGACTAGAGTGCCGCCGGCTGCGAGCCGAATCGTGCTCGCCACAAACCACAGAGAGGTAGAAAACAATGGCACTGACGGAGCGCGTGGAATCAATTTACCAGGATGTCATCAAGCGGAACCCGGGCGAGGCTGAATTTCACCAAGCGGTCAAGGAGGTGCTCGACTCCTTGGGTCCGGTGCTCGTGAAGTATCCGGAGTTCGCCGAAGCGAAAGTCATCAGACGGATCTGCGAACCGGAGCGCCAGTTGATTTTTCGCGTTCCCTGGCAGGACGACAAGGGTGAGGTCCACATCCACCGCGGCTTCCGCGTGCAGTTCAACAGCGCTCTGGGCCCGTACAAAGGCGGCCTGCGTTTTCACCCCTCCGTCTACCTCGGCATCATCAAGTTCCTCGGCTTCGAGCAGATCTTCAAGAATTCGCTGACCGGCTTGCCGATGGGCGGGGCGAAGGGTGGCTCCGATTTCGATCCCAAAGGGAAGTCTGACAACGAGGTCATGCACTTCTGCCAGAGCTTCATGACCGAGCTGTGGCGCATCGTCGGCGAGCACACCGACGTCCCCGCCGGTGACATCGGCGTCGGTGGTCGCGAGATCGGGTATCTCTTCGGCCAGTACAAGCGCCTCACCAACAAATTCGAGGCCGGCGTCATCACCGGCAAGGGGCTGATCTATGGCGGTGCGCAGGTGCGCACCGAAGCCACCGGCTACGGCTGCGTGTACTTCGTCAACGAGATGCTGGCGTCGCGCAACGAAGGCTTAAAAGGCAAGAAAGTGGTCGTCTCCGGCTCCGGCAACGTCGCCATCTACACCCACGAGAAGGTCACCCAGCTCGGCGGTAAAGTCGTCGCCATGAGCGACTCGAACGGCGTCATCTACGACAAGAACGGTATCAATCTCGAGACCATCAAGCTACTCAAGGAAGTCCAGCGCCGCCGCATCAAGGATTATTGCGAATATCACAAGAGCGGACACTACACGCCCAACGGCAACATCTGGGACGTCGCCTGCGACGTGGCGTTCCCGTCGGCGACCGAGAATGAGATCACGGCAAAGGACGCCAAGAAGCTGGTGAAGAACGGCTGCATCGCGGTCGGCGAGGGCGCCAACATGCCGACGACGCCGGAAGCGGTTCAGTTTTTCCTGGATGCTGGCACCCTGTTCGGGCCGGGGAAAGCGGCGAATGCCGGCGGCGTGGCGACCTCGGGTCTCGAAATGCAGCAGAACGCCAGCCGCGAAGCCTGGAGCTTCGAGGAAACTGACGTCAAGCTGCAGCAGATCATGCGCAACGTGTACTATCAGTGTTCCGAAGCCGCCGAGGAGTTCGGTTCCCCCGGCAACCTGGTGCGCGGCGCCAACATCGCCGGCTTCATCAAAGTCGCGCGGGCGATGATCGCCCAAGGGCTGGTCTGAGAATTCTTTATGGGCAGAGGGCTGGGCACCCAAATCCGGCGCTAACGCACCGGCGCGCGCGATCCGGCGCGTTGGGCGCCGCTGCGGGCGGCTGACGCCGGCCGGGCGGCCCGCTGTGGTCGGCGAGTGGGCCGAGCCAAACTGCG
>JBEKBJ010000075.1:0-25910 GCA_050015455.1 Binatia bacterium | reverse complement strand
GGGCAAGCCTACTAGCTTGTCCTAACCTAATTGTCAAGGCCCTCAGGACCCACCTGCCGGGTTTTTGAAACTTCTTTCCGCCCCTACGACTTTTCGGCCTAGCATCGGATCAGGGTTGGCGCTGCTCGCCGGCGTCGCTTGTGTCGGCTTGCGTCGAGTGCAGCGGGAGCGAGTGTAGACTAGGTCGGGTCTCTAAACGTCGCGGACCGGCGGTCGCCGGTCCGCTTCCAGGCCCGCTCACCGCTGGCGGAGTCGCCGCGGCAGGGAAGTCGCGCCGCCGCCCAATGAACCGCTCGTTCCAAACCGTCATGCCCGCAATCTCTAAGCGGGCATGTAGGCGAGGGGCGGGGGGTGGATTCCCGCTTGAGGATTGCGGGAATGACGAAAAGACCGACTGTGTGCTTCTCTCGAAGATGGCCGATCTCCGCCGGCAGCGTCAGAGCGTAAGACTATGCGCGTAGAACCACGCGCGTAGTAGTCCGAGCTTACGGCGCCTGCCCTGGTCTTGTACAAGGGGACATGGCCACGGCAGCCACGGTGGACCGCAACCGAGTGGTTTCTGCGAGCGGCTCATGCAGCCGCTCTGTCACGTGGACAGAAAAGGAGAACACTATGATTGAGAGGAAAGTGGTACTTCTCGCCCTGGGCGCGGTGTTGATTGCGGGACCGGCGTTTGGCGTTCGCAACTGCACGTACAAGGGGACGACGTATTCAGACGGCTCGACGGTCTGCCAGTCTGGCACTCAGTACCGGTGTAATGATGGGCAGTGGAAGGGGTTGGCAATCGCCTGCACCGAGAAGCCTCCGGTCGGCGCCAAGGACTGCGCGTTCAATGGCAAGTCGTATTCCCCCGGGTCAGCCAGCTGCCAATCGGGCACCCAGTACCGGTGTGATGAGGGAGCGTGGGTGGGCCTCGCGGTCGCTTGCACGGGGGGCGGCGAGCCCGCGGTGGGTATGGCGCCGGTTGGGCGCACCTGCATGTACAACGGCGCCACGGTCGCGACGGCGTCAACCATTTGCAAGTCCGGTATCACCTTCCGCTGCGAGGACGGCGAATGGCGCAACCTGGGTACCGCTTGTCAGTAGAGAGTAGAAAAAGCTCGAAGCCGCCCGACCGGGAGACGGTCGGCGCAGCGTGTCGCTGCCTGAGCAGGTGCTCCGGCGCGGCACAAGGAAGGAGAATTGATCATGGTCACACGGATCTGGATCTTCGGCGCGCTGCTGGGCATTCTCAGCCTGCCGCTGCATGGCGCTACCGCTATGGCGCCAATCGTGTCGTCCTCTGAGGCCGCTCAAACGATTGTCATCAACGGCCTGACCGTCCGGGAGGGCTCGGTCTCAGGCACCATCGTCAACAAGTCGTCTGCCACTGTTCGTGGAGTTAAGTTGCTGCTCCTACAAACGTGGCTGTGGAATAACGAGCGTCATCCCGGCACCGACGACAGCCCAGGTAGGACGCTGCCGTTCACGTTTGCTGCCGACGTCGCCCCGCACGCCAGCGCACCGTTTACCTTCCAAACCCCTCCCTTGCCCCAGCGCTCCGACGGTCGGTTCGTCACGACGATGGATGTCACGGGCTTCACTGAAGTGGGTCCGTAGGGAGGGAAGTCTTGGGAGAGCAGTGAGGACTGCCATCAACGTCCGCCTGCTGGCCTTGGTGGAGGAAGCGCGCGGCCCCGGATAAACCGGGTCGGCACCCGAGTAACGAGAGGGAACTCAGATGAAACATCCTCGTCAGTTGCTTGTCGTGTTTGGAATCGGAGGAGCAATGCTTGCATTGCTGTTGCCGGGCTGCGCGCTGCCGATCGGCCGGAGGGAGACTCCTCCGCCGCCCGTGGTGGCGCCCCAGGTGAAAGAGGAAGTGCCCAACACTGAGGGGCCGAAGGTAAAGGAGGTCGGAAACGCCTCCTGGTACGGGCCAGCGCAAGACGGGAAAGAGACCGCTAACGGAGAAACATTCGATCAGAAGAAGCTGACCGCGGCACATCCGACATTGCCCCTGGGCAGCAAGGCTGTGGTCACCAACCTGGAGACCGGAAAATCGGTGAAGGTCACGATCAACGACCGTGGTCCGTATGCGAAGGGGCGGAAGATTGATCTCTCTCTCGCCGCCGCCCGACAGATCGGGATGTCGAAGAAAGGCGTGGCGAAGGTCAAGATTGAAACGACACGCCGCCGGAAACCGACCAAGAAGCTGGCGCGGGCGACGACGAAGAGTCACGCAACAGCCGGTGAAACACGCACCGACACTCCGGTGCTAGCGCCGCAGTGATCGCCTGGGACCTGCGGTCGGCGTCATTTCTGACGTAGGCGATGGAAGCGAATCTTCACATGGAGAGCGTACCCAACGAGTCTTCGCGCCACGCCAAATGAACACGTTGAATAGTTGAAGAACGGCTCCGGTTTCCGTGACCGCAGCCAGACAGAGGGAGGAGATCATGTTTCTGATTACGCATCCGGTTGCACGCAGAGTTGCAATGGCGACGCTGTTCGCTACCATCGTTTCCGCTAGCCCTTTCCTCTCGGTCTCGGGCGACCTCGCCCAGGCTGCGGCGAAAACCAAACCCGCTCCGGCCGACCCTGTCGAGGCGCGCATCAAAGCGCTGCACAGCAGCCTCCACATCACGGCGGCTCAGGAGACCCTATGGAACAATTTCGCCCAGGTGATGCGCGAGAACGCGAAGGCGATGGCAGATCATCGCAAGGAGGCAGCTCAGAGCGCAAAATCGAGGAGCGCCGTCGACGAGCTCAAATCCTACGCGGCGGTGATCGATGCGCATGCCGACGAAATCCGTAAGTTGGTTCCGGCCTTCCAAGCTCTCTACGACAGTATGTCGGACGCACAAAAGAAGACTGCCGATGTCGTATTCCGAAGCCGCACAAGCGCTGCAGAGCACAGGCACAAGAAATGAGAAGGCCGCGTCCGACCAAACAGCATCATTCGTCCGATTACAGGACGTCGCTCCAGGAATAGAGAAGTCACTATGGAAAACTCGACCACGTTCACCAGGGATTGGCGCGTCAAGATCGGCACGCTGGCGATGGCGCTTGCAATCGTCAGCGCCGCTGTGGTCGTGCGGCCGGCGCGAGCCGACGAACACGAGCATCATGACCGGCGGGCGCACCAGCAGCGGCAGTATCGTCAAAGCCGCAGGCATCGCCCCAGGGTCATCTATGCGCCGGCGCCGGACGTCTATTATGCGCCCCCGCCGGTTGTCTACGCCCCGCCGCCCCCGCCGGGAGGCTTCACCTTCATCTTCCCGTTCAGGATTCGCTAGGGCCTGCGGCCGGCGTTCGTTCGGCGGGACCGCTATGGGGTCAACCGTTCTCCAGCTTGGTCAGGAATTGGCCGGCGGTGATGATCGGGCAGGAAAACTTCCTCGCAAGGCTGAGCAGATCCCCGTCGCCGGTGACGAGATAATCGGCCTTGCCGGCGATCGCGAGTTGCAGGAACGGCACGTCAAACGGATCGCGGCACGCCGGGGTCTTGGGCGGTTTCGCCGGCATGCGCACGGTGACGCAGTGGGGAAGGTAATCGGCGAGCAACTCCCGTTGCTCCTCGGGAGAGAGCTTGAACTTCGGGTAGGTGAGCGCGCGGATGAGCTCGGCCACCGTGGCCTGGGACACGAGCGGCCGGCAGCGCGCGTCGCGCCAGGCGTGGCGTAAGGCCGCGAGGCGGCCGTGCGTGAACACCAGTGTCGAGAGCACGAGGTTGGTGTCGAGCACCACGCGGGGCGCGCGGCTCATTTTCGTGCCGGCGCCGCCGTCTTCCGAGCCGGCCGCCGGGCCCACGCGACGGCGTCGGCGATGTCTTGCTCGTCCAGCCCGAGGTCGGCGAGCTTCGCGCGCACGGCGTCGGCGCGCTGGATGCGTACGGGGGTGAGGATGATCCGACCCTCCCGTGCCTCGACCTCGAAGTATTCGGCCGCGCCGACGGCGGCGGTCACGCTCTTGGGCAGCGTCAGTTGGTTCTTGGCGGTGACCTTGGCGAGCATTGAATTCTCTCCTCATCCGTAAGTAAGGATTCCTTACTTTACCCCGATGCGCGTATGGGCTCAAGGCACGACGCCCGAGCAATTCAAAGCATAGAGCCAGAGCCTCAGCCACGACGACGCCATGACGACCTTTGCCAGTTACGCACGGTCGAGTGGAATCGCCAAGCGGAGATCGTGCGCGAACTAGGCGACCCGAAAAACCGGTCGCGGCCGTCGAGGACCGACTGCGAGAGAGGCTCTTCGGCTCTTCCGACCTGCTCGCGCGGATTCCTTCAAGCGGCGTGCGCGTGGTGTCGGTGGAGCGCGCGCACCGGCTGGCGCGTGACCTGATCGTGGGCGAGCTGATCCTGAACCAGTTTCGCGACCTGGGCGTGGAGGGTTAAAGCGCCGACAGGGCGCCCGTGGCTGGAGGAAACCGCGCGCGGCATCACCCACCGACGCCGGGCCGGGTGACTGCTGTCATCGGTGTGGCGAATTACAACTCGGCTGCTCGATAATTTGAGACGTCATGTCAACCGGCCTGCCGATTCCTCTTGAACTAATCGATCCAGCGGGGGGTCGTATTGCCATTTGCCCTCAACCCACAGGGCCGTTTGAAAGGGCGCTTTCGACTCGCGTAAGTCGATGGCGAAGCATGCCACGAGATCGGCTTTGCGGCGATATTTTTCGATGACAGCGACATACTTGGCCTGATCGCGCAGAACGTGAGGCGGGTGATCGGTGGTTGTCACGGCGCAGATAACACAGTTGTTGACCGAGTACACTGCACGCCCGAATCTTCCGGCGCTGGGCCGGCGTTCTCGCGCGGTGACGAAAATATGGTGGAGAGCCGCGAGATGCTCATCGCCGAACGAGAGCAGGCAGTGAGCGATCCACCGGGCCTGCGGATCCTTTTCGCCTCTTCGCAACTCTGCAAGAATGGCAGATACGCTGGGAGGGACTGCCAGGCTAATCTCTGGAGCAGTCGGCCGTTCTCCGCGACGATATTCCATGGCCTCGTCGAACATCAGGTGAGAGTCCGCGAACTGTACATGGGTGAAGCGTTGTCCTTGCTCCTCAACGAACATGGATTCCGGAAGTCGCGTCTTGAGATATGCGCCGAACAAATGAAGCTCGTCCCCTATGACTTCTGTGGGCTCTTGCTGTATCGCTAGGCGTCGCTCGATGTAGTGCAGGAAAATGTCCGGACCCTCACTGTATTCGACAATGTTTTCAAGGTCCGCGAGTGAGACAGCCCACGGATATTCTGTTCCGGTGAAGAGCTTTAGGGGCCGCGCACATGCAAGGTAGGTCGCGACGTTGGCCAGGTGCCTCAGCGACACCGTGATCAAAAACGTCCGCCGAACATCACGCCTCTTGATCAACATTCTGCGGCCGCTCCCCTTCTCGACGAACCGCGCCTCGTCGATCGACTGAACGTACCGAGCGGCGCGCCGCGCCTGTCTGAAGGCATCGGCAACATTGTTGCTAAGGTCGGTCCTCAACCGGCCGACGTCGCCCAACTGCGATTCAAGCCTGAACTGCCCCGACTTTGCTTCGACCAGAATGAGAAATGGGTCCCACCATACTGCCGCGTCGAGTTCGGCAGTGTGGCCCGCGGGCTTGTCAGGATCTGGGTACGTGAGCGACTCGAAGACGATATCCGATGGAAAGACGCGCTTGAGGCCGCTGACTACTTGTGCGTGGTGCCACTCTCCCCTCCGGTCCTTGTACCGGCCAAACACTTCCGGGTCTTGGGACGCAAGCGACTCAAAAGCAACCCGCAACTCATCGAAAGCGTGCCCGACTACACCGCGGAGCACCTCCTTCTTGGTCAAGACAAACAGTGGCCACCGTCTCATCTCAATTGGATCCGCCATTCCAGCACGGACTTCGGGCGAGCATCCAATGAGCGCGCAAAGCGCGTCCCATTCGCGTTCCGTCAGTGGCGGATCGAGATTTGTGGACTCTCGTCCCACCGGGAGATGGGCGGCTAGCTCCGCAAGCCGCGCGCTGCAACCGAAGGCCGATGCGTCACTTGCACTTCTAAACATCGAGACCAAAACCCGCTCCTCCTCAGTAGGGGCCCGGTTCTCATTCCGACGTGCGGCCTCGAAGTGTTACATGAAGGAATTACCGCATTCGCGGAGGTCCGGAATCCAGGATGTGGCTCGCGCTTCTGCTGTCGCTACGATGACGAGCAGCGCCGCGACCGCTCGCGTTGCGGAGATGCCAATGCGAGTGTCAAACCACCTGTCGAACCGTCCCAGGGTCTCGCTAATCTCTTTTGCAATCTGCTCGGGGTATGCAGAGCCACGCACCACCTGCGTCTGCAAACGGACAAACCACACGAGATCGTCAAGCTCGCGCGTGCTCGGATCGGATGTACGACTGCGGTGCACTTTTTCGAATAAGTTTGCCCGCTGCGTCGAGTCAAATAGCCCGTCCAGCGCGGTCAGCCCTCGCGCTACATGCAGGGCATTTACATCACAACCTCGGCGCTTCCCGAAGAAGGGAAACAGATGGAACGCCAGAAGTTCGAGCTTCAACGGAACCGCGCTGTGTGTGATTTCGTTGGCCGTTCCAGCAGGCGACAAAGCGAGATGAGCAAACAGCGCAGCGAAGAGCTTCTCGCTGTCAACCTCCTGCGCCAAGCGCTCAAGGTCACTGCCAGCCCGTTCTCGCGCCGCCGCAGCTTCAGCTAAGAGGGAACAGAAGTCGGTTTCGTCATTCGTCATGCGTTACGTGTCCGTCAACCGAGGTGTCTATCGCTGTGAAAACGTTGCCTGATGGAGCCAGACGCCGCAAGCTGTTCCGTGGTGCTTGGGCCGTCGGCTTCGAGAGGTGGGGCAACACTGGGGGCAACGGAATGCCAGCTGAGGCCGCACTTCAAGACCGCGTGGGCGCCCGCAAGGTCGCCGGAGGGTTCGATTCCCTGCTCCGCCAACGCAATCAGATGAACTCCGCGCGTCGCTGTGCCGCTGCCGAGCGAGAAGATGGAGGCCTACGCATTCTCGTCGACGGTGAACTCGCCTCCGAACGATGCGCTGGAGTGCGTGTAACGTGCATAGCTATCTCGCCGTCCGGCGTGTAGAGAGACATCCATGGGGCCCACAGCATTGATCATCGGCGTCCTGATCGCCCTCGTTGCGGTCATCGGCGTTCGACCGCGGGGCGGTAGGCCTGTCGGCAGAACGCAGATGATGACCGTTGCGCGCGTCGTACTCCTCGTGGTCGCTCTCGTCGTCCTTTTTCTCGCTCTCCGCCATTGAGCGCAGCACAACGGCTCGAACCGGGGGCGACAGGGTTTCACCACGCCAGCCAGCGCCGCAGCAGCGACTGGATCGCCGGCGTCAGACGCGTGCGGTTGTAGGCGTCCGCCGCTTTCCTGATCGCTTCGGCCTGGGTCGGATACGCGTGGATGACGCGGGCAAGGGTGCGCAGACCGATCCCCGCGACCATCGCCAGGGTGATCTCGTTGATCATCTCGCCCGCATGACGGGCGACGATCGTCGCGCCGAGAATCCGATCCGTCCGCTCCTTGACGCTATCAGGTGATCGGTGTCGATCCGGAAGGGTCGCTCGCCACTCCGCCATGATGCGCGTGACAAGCCTGCCGAGCCCCGCCAGCAGTGTGAGAGCAAAGACTATGCGCGTAGAACCACGCGCGTAGTAGTCCGAGCTTACGGCAGGTGCCCTGCCCTTGTACAAATCCAGCAGCCAAACGAACGTTGCTGGGCGGACGCAACGGGGAGATGGTGAAAGGGCAACGGCCCGCTCGAGTTCTGGCACGAATCCGGCACCCGGGCGCCAACCAGCAGGAGGAATGCATATGTTAACGACTAAGCCCAACCGTACGCGAGCCTGTGCTCGGCGCGCCGTCGCCATTGCTGGCGTGCTAGGTGTACTTGTTTCGTCGCCCCTTATCGCCCAGGCAGCGCAAACCCCGACCCTCAAGGCGACTCTCCTCGATGCCGCAAAAAAGGCCGAAGCGAAAACTGCCACGGTTCAAGTGACCGTTAGCGGCGTGAAGCTCATCGATCCAGACAAGACGCACGGGCAAGCCAAGAAGGGCGAGGGCCACTTGCACTACCAGCTGGACAACGGGCCGGTCATCGCAACCACGACACCCAAGCTGAGCTTTCATGGCCTCTCGAGTGGACAGCACACGTTGGTCGTGATGCTTGCCGGAAACAATCACGAACCCCTCGGTCCCAAGGAAGCATTGACGTTCCAGATCCCGTAGCCGCGAAGTCGCGCCGGGCGACGAACCGATCCCTGTAGTGCGCGAGAAACCCAGCGTTTTGGAAGACAACATGAATGCCTCCAAGAGACCGCATTTGGCGATGCCACCCGCTTCAGCGAGGTGGGTCCGGAGGTGTTGCCGATGAAGCGACGCGGTGAATCCCAATCGTTATCTCTGCGGTTTCTTCTTCTCGCGATGGTCGTGTTCGCCGCGTGCGGCGGGCACGGCGGTAGCGGCCCGAGCATACCCACCAGCACCCGAACCAACTTCACTCCGACGCCGACGAATGCGCCGCTCCCCTCCGGCGCTCCTACCAACACCTCTGGTCCCACGCAGACCCCGACACCGGACTCGTTGCAAGCGCGCCGGCAGTTCCGTGCGCTCACGGGCGTCTCTATGGGCGCATACGGCGCAATGAACATCGGTACGAAGCACGCCGACCTGTTCGGTACGATCGCCGCCCTCGGTGGCCCCGTCGATATGCGGCAACTCCTGCGGGACATGGTGAACGACAATCTCGAGGTGAAACCGCAGGCGGTCATTCCGCTCAATGTCGGCGATGATTTCACCTTCGATCACCAAGAGCCCTACCCCGGACGCGACACGCGGCTGTCGATGATCAAGGACCTTGTCATCGCGTTCGGCAATCCCTTCCTGCACCATCCGGATCCCTCGCGGCAGTATCTGGCGATGGATTCCGAACCGGCACACATCCTGCGCGACGATGTGTTTGGGAGCTTCACGCTGCTGGCCAACCCGCGTGGGTTCCTCGATGGCGGCGATGCCAATCAAGACGGCCTGCGCCAGACGACGGAGACGGCAACCCAGCCGGTGCTCATCTATCGACCCCCGGCATACTTTCACACCAATCGCAGCTTCCCGATCGTCTACATCCTCGGCGGCTATGGACAGGCGCCGGAGGACTTTGAGCAGCTCGGCACTCTGTTCGATTTACTGATTCTCGCGAATCAGGTCCAGAACATGTTCGTCGCCGTCCTGCCCGGTGCCGGTGGCCGCAAGGGGTCGTTCTACGTCAACCACCGCGTCCCGGAATCGCAGGTACCCGATCTGATCAACCCGACTTCGGGACGCTACGAGGACTCGATCATCCAGGACCTGATACCGACGATCGAGAATACGATTCTGCAGGGACGCGTGCGGCAGTGAGCCTGAAGCCACTACTCTTCGTCCTCGCAACTGTCGCAACGCTGGCTGCACACCCTGCGGCGGCCCGCGATGCGGGAGACCCCATCCGGCTCGCATGGATCGAGGGCGATGTCGCCGGGATGACGTCGATCTTCTCTCCCGACGGCAAATCAACCATCGGCTTCGTCGAGTATCGTCAGCGCCGTCGTGGCGACATTCTGGAGGCCGTGCGCATCGCCCGATTCGGCGACGGCTCCAGCGACGAAGACCGGGTCGAGGCACGAATCGGGGAGACGCTCCAAACGCTCCGTGGCCGCTCGGTCATTCGTAACGCCAAAGCCGTTGCCACCGTCGACATCACGATTGAAGTGGCCGGCGGGCGCATCACGGGATTCTCGGGTCTCGGCGACAAGCGCCAGACATACGACGAGCACGTCGAGCTGCCCCCTGGCACGTACTGGGGTCCGTTGATCTTCATCGTGATCAAGAACTTCGAGCAGAACGCCGTCGATGGCCGCCTCGTCTTCCGGACGGTCGTCCCCACGCCGAAGCCCCGCGTTTTCGACCTGGAGCTTCTGCGCCAGGATCAGAGCAGCATCCGTCGCCGCGGCGGGAAGATCGACGTCGTGCGCTTCGCACTGCGCCCGACCGTCAACTGGCTGATCGATCCGATCATCCGCATGTTCGCCCCCGAAACCAATTTCTTCGTAAAGCTCGGCGCGCCGCCCGGCCTCGCACGTTTCGAAGGACCGCGTAACTTCGCCGGGCAGAAGATTCGCATCGAATGACGGTCCGCGGATATCGCCAAGGAAGAGGCCGAGCGCGGGCTCGTTGCTGCAATCACAAGAACTAGGAGCCTGTCGGGCTTGAGAAAGTCCGCAGCGACCCAACCCGGTTCTGCAAGGGGCAGGAGCTAGTTCTTCTTGGGCACAAGAAGGAGGAGCCCGCCAACCACGATCGCCCCCACACCAGCCCAGACCGGGACGTTGACCGTCTCCTTGTCCTTCACCGACAGCTCGAGCGAACCCAGCTTGGCCTCGTGGGTCTGCTTGGTGTAGCTAAAGCCACCGTACACCAGCCCCAGGATGCCGGCCGCGATCAGCGCGATTGCCAGAACCTTGATTGCGTTCATCTTTCACCTCTCGCGGATAGCACCCGGGGCCGACGCTCACCCTACTGCATCCTTGATCTTATCAATCACCTTCTCCGCCTTCTGCTTGACCTTTCCGACAGCCTGTTCGACCCGACCCTCGCGCTTTAGTTTCTCGTCGCCCGTCAGGGCCCCCGCGGCTTCCTTCACGCGCCCCTTCAGCTCATCCGTCTTGCCACTGGCCATCGTTGATCTCCCTTTCGTGCAAGTTGTGAAAATCCAGGCGTCGCGCACGGGCTTGCATTCCTCGGGCGCAACATGCCGAGCAAGGTTCTCTATTGCCACCGTGCTCGTGCTTGTTTGTACACGAGCCGATGCAACGCCGTAAGCTCGTAGTACCACCCGCGTAGTTCTACGCGCGTAGTCTTGTGAGCCCCGATCGGCTTGTTGACCTTCGTCAAAGCCATCGCGCACGGGTTTGAGCCTCAGAACAAAGACGCCTCACCATAAAGCTGCGTCGGCTGGCAGGTTGGACATTTTTCGTCACCCGTCCTCCGGAGCCCTGCGGAGGGTGGAGTGTTCACCGGTCGCCCAGATCTTCCTTTTGAAAAAATGCCAAAGAAAGTATAAGCAAGTGAAGGTGGAGGGCTCTGATAATTGGCCAAGACACAGCACACCCCACGATCGGCCATACGCGGTCTGCCGAAGTGCCCGACGGGAATTCAGGGGCTCGATGAAATCACTGGTGGCGGCTTGCCTCGGGGGCGGCCGACGCTGGTGTGTGGCGCCGCCGGTAGCGGCAAAACCCTGTTGGCACTGGAGTTCCTGGTCCGCGGCGCGACCGACTACCATGAACCGGGCGTGTTCATGGCGTTCGAAGAGACCGCCGATGAGCTGGCGAAGAATGTCGCCTCGCTCGGGTTCGATCTTCCAGCGCTGATCCGTCGCAAGCAGTTGTACATCGACTACGTGCACGTCGAACGCAGCGAGATCGAGGAAACCGGCGAGTACGATCTCGAGGGGCTCTTCATTCGGCTCGGCCATGCCATCGATTCTATCGGGGCCAAGCGCGTCGTGCTGGACGCCGTGGAGTCGCTCTTCGCGGCCCTGCCCAACATGCTGGTCCTGCGCGCCGAACTGCGGCGCCTGTTCCGCTGGCTGAAAGACAAGGGCGTGACGGTGATCATGACGGCCGAACAGGGGAGCGGCACGCTCACCCGTCACGATCTGGAAGAGTATGTCTCGGACTGTGTCGTGCGGCTCGACCACCGGGTGGCCGACCAGGTCTCCACGCGGCGGCTGCGCATCGTCAAGTACCGCGGCTCGGTACACGGCACCAACGAATATCCCTTCCTGATCAACGAGCGCGGATTTCTCGTGTTGCCGATCACCTCGCTGGGCTTGCAGCATCCGGCTTCCACCGAACGGATCTCGACCGGGATCGCCCGGCTCGACACCATGCTCGGTGGCCGGGGATATTTCCGCGGCAGCACCGTGCTGGTCTCCGGCACGGCTGGCACCGGGAAGACCAGCCTCGCGGCATACTTCGCCGATGCTGCCTGCCGCCGCGGCGAGCGCGGCCTGTATTTCGCCTTCGAAGAATCGATGGACCAGATTACACGCAACATGCGCTCGATTGGCCTGAACCTGCAGCCGTGGCTGGACAAAGGGCGATTGCAGTTCCATGCGTCGCGTCCCACGCTCGGCCTCGAGCAGCACTTGGCGACGATGGACAAGATGATCGACACATTCCGCCCACATGTGGTGGTGATCGACCCGATCACCAACTTCGTGTCCGTCGGTGAGGTCACCGCCGCCAAGTCGATGTTGATGCGGCTGGTAGATGCCCTGAAGCTGCGCCAGATCACCACCCTTTGCACCAGCCTGACATCGGCCGACGGTGCTCTGGAGCACACCCCCGTCGGCATCTCCTCGTTGATGGATACTTGGTTGCTGCTGCGCGACCTCGAGCTGAACGGCGAGCGCAACCGCGGGCTCTACATCCTCAAGTCGCGCGGCATGGCGCACTCCAACCAGATCCGCGAGGTGCTGCTCACCGATCACGGGATCGAGCTGGTCGACGTCGACCTCGGACCAGGCGGGGTACTTACCGGGTCGGCCCGTCTGGCGCAGGCCGCCCACGAGCGCGACGAGGGCGCGGCACGGCAGCAAGAGGTGGGACGGAAACAACGCGACCTCGAGCGCAAACGCGCGGCGCTCGAGGCGCAGATTGCAGTCCTGCGGGCAGAGTACAAGCGCGAGGCCGAGGGGGTGCAGGACAGCGTCGCCGAGTTGCAGCAGCGGGAGCAACGGACGCAGCTGGATCGCGCCGAGATGACGCGCCAGCGCAAGGCCGACAAGGCCCCCGCGGTGCGCCGCGCACCGAGAGTGCACGCAAAGGGGGGGCGCCAATGAGCATGCCCAGGAGAAGAGTGTCCACCAGCGCGCCGCGGAGCGGACGGCGCTCGGCGAGGAGCGCGGAACGATGGGATCTACGGCTCTATGTCGCGGGGCAGACGCCCCGGTCGCTGGCAGCGTTCGCCAATCTCAAGCAGCTGTGTGAGAGCCACCTTGCAGGCAAGTATCACATCGAGGTCATTGATCTGGTGAAGAACCCGCAACTCGCGCGCGGCGATCAGATCGTGGCGATCCCCACCCTGGTGCGAAGACTGCCGCCGCCGCTGAGCAAGATCATCGGGGATCTGTCGAACACCGAACGCGTACTGGTGGGCCTGCAACTGCGCGCGCGCCAGTGAGGGAGGCGACAGCATGCGACGCCGCAGTACCCGGGCGGAGTTCGAGGCCGTCCTGTCGAAACCGGCCGCCGCACGGTACGTGCTGCGCTTGTACGTCGTCGGTATGACGCCTAAATCCACCCGCGCCATCACCAACATCAAGGCGATCTGCGAGGAGTACCTGCGTGGTCGCTACGACTTGGAGGTGATCGACGTGTACCAACACCCGAGGCTCGCCCAAGGCGAGCAAATCGTGGCGGTCCCGACACTGGTGAGAAAGCTCCCACTGCCGTTGCGCACGCTGGTGGGAGACCTGTCGAACACAGAGCGTGTGCTGCTCGGATTGGATCTGCGCAGAAGAAAGTAGCCATGCCGCTTTTCGCAGTGGATGTCGAACGCCGATGAGCGCCAAAGACACCGCGCCCCGCCCACGGCGACCGAGCGTGCGGGAGCTGCGCGCGCGTCTCGCCGAGGCCGAAGAAACCCTGCGCGCGATTCGGGGCGGCGCGGTGGACGCGTTTGTCGTCCGTACCCGGCACGGGGACCAAGTGTTCACGCTCCAGGGGGCCGACCATCCGTATCGCGTGCTGGTAGAACAGATGGAAGAGGGTGCGGCGACGGTGAGCACCGATGGCACCATCTTATACGCCAACCGCTGCTTGGCGGCGATGCTCGGGACCGCGCTGGAGCACCTGGTAGGCGCGTCCATCTATGCGTGCATCCGCCCGACCGATCAGCCGGCGGTTCGTGCGCTCCTGGAGCACGGCCGCACCGGAGCGCAGCGCGCTGAAGCGACCCTGTGTGCAGCCGACGGCACGAGCGTTCAGGTCACCCTGGCCGCGAATCGTGTGCGGACGGAAGACCTCGAGGCCGTGTGTCTGATTCTCACCGATTTGACGAACCGCAAGCAAGCCGAGGAGGAGACACGCCAGCATCAGGCTGAACTGGCGCACGTGCTGCGCCTGAGCACGATGGGCGAATTGGTCGCCGAGTTATCGCACGGGATCAATCAGCCGCTCACGGCCATCGCCAACGACGTGGCGGCATGTGTCACGTACGTGCGGTCGGGCAAGGCCGCGTCCCGCAAACTGCTCGCGCTGCTGGAGCATGCCGCCGCCGAGGCGCTCAGCGCCGGCGACATCGTGCATCACTTGCGGGAGTTCGCTCAGAAGCGAGGGTCCCATTTGGAGGCGACTAACCTGAATGGACTCGTTCGGAACGTTGCCCGGTTGCTGGAGCGCGAGATCGTGCAGCGGGAGATCACGCTCCAACTGGATCTGGCGCCGCGACCAATTCCGGTGCGCGCCGATCGCATCGAGATTGAACAGGTCCTTGTGAATCTCATCCAGAACGCCATCGATGCCATTCGGGAAGCACCAGGCGACCGCCAAGAAATCCAGCTCCAGGTGTGGGCAGCGAAGGGCATGGCGGAAGTGGCCGTGCGCGACACAGGCACCGGGGTCTCCGCCGCAGCCATGGAGCACATGTTCGATCCTTTTTTCACCACCAAGCCAGACGGTCTGGGAATGGGTCTGGCGATCAGCCGCTCCATCCTCGAGGCGCATCGGGGCCGAATCTGGGTGAAGCGCCGCGCCGACGGGGCCCGCGGGACCACCATCCGCTTCATGCTGCCCCTGCTGCCGCCGCCCAGGACGGCGCGGAAGAAGCGTGCCACATGACCGCCGAAGCGACCGTCTTTGTGGTCGACGACAACGTCGGCGTGCGCAAGTCATTGCGCGCCCTGCTGGAGTCGGCGGGACTCGCGGTCGAGACGTACGCTTCGGGTGAAGAATTCCTCGCCGCCTACGACCCGGAACGCCCGGGGTGCCTGGTGCTGGACGTTCGCTTGCGACACGGCAGTGGCCTGGACGTGCAGGATGAACTGCGACGGCGCAAGACGACGCTTCCCATCATTGTCCTGACCGGCCACGGCGATGTGTCGAGCTCGGTGCGCGCGCTAAAAGCTGGCGCCGCCGATTTCCTGCAAAAGCCGGCGCCGCCCAAGGTGTTGCTGGAGCGCGTCCGCGCGGCGATCGACAGCGATCGCCAGGCACGCGCGGTGACCACCGAACGCGCCGTCGTGATGAATCGACTCGCGCACCTCACGCCACGCGAGCGCGAAGTCGCGGAGCTGCTCGTTGCCGGCAAGACGTCCAAGGAGATCGCGGTGGCGATGAACGTCAGTGTCCGCACCGTCGAAGGGCACCGCCGCATGGTGTTCTCCAAGATGAACGTCTCCTCGGCAACCCAGCTGGTCCGCACTGTGCTGGGCGTGCGGGAAGCCGATTCGCGCGCGTAGACCCTCACGCGACGCAGTCGTCCCATTCGCGGTCGCGGTTCGAGCGGTTCATTCGTTGGCGATGCTGCTTGAGGTCGAGGCTTTCGACTCGCGGCGAGGCCACTGCGCCGGTTCTGATGCGCCCCCTGGGGCATGGTGCACCCTGCAAATTCCCCGCGCCGTGATGGCGTAAGACCGTACACGTAGTTCTACGCGCGTAGTTGTCCGGTCTGCCAGTCTGCGGCCTCCTATCGTACAAAAGTGACGTGGAACGACTTACGAGAAGAGTGGGTCCTTCTGATTCCGTTTGTGCAGCCTTCGCCGCAGAGGAGGCATGCAACCGAGGCCTCGGCATCTTCATTTTGGATGCCGCGACGGGTCAGATCACCGACGTGAACCCGTTCTTGGTGGAGTTCCCGGCGCACGCGCGCAGGTCTGGGTCTTGCCGCCCACCTTGCGCGTGAACACGTGGGGAAACTGGGCGGATGCTTGCCGTTCGCGCCGTTCTGTTGATAGTATCAAAACTATCCGGGAGAGCTGTGGGGATATGGCGGACACCATCGAGCAACTGGAGGGCAGGCGGGCGGCCTTGCTGGAGCAACTGGCCGCGACCGGCGACATGCCACGCGGGTCCATCACCGAAACCTACCGACCCTGCGGAAAGCCGGATTGTGCCTGTACGGCCCGCGACCATCCAGGGCACGGACCGTTCTAACCATTGCTCTGCGGGGACGAGGATAGGCGACACAGATGAATAGAGGCGCTGGTCGTCCAATTGTCGAGTTTTCCTCGCTCGTCGAAGTCCTTCGGTGGCGAGCGCTTCAGCAGCCTGAGCAGCGGGCCTATACCTATCTGCTCGATGGAGAAGTAGAAGGGGACCATCTGACCTATGCGGCGCTGGACTGCCAGGCCCGGAGCATCGGTGCGCTGCTCCAAAGCTACAGAGCAAGGGGAGAGCACGCCTTGTTGCTCTATCCAACAGGTCTCGAGTTCATCGCCGCCTTTTTTGGTTGCTTATACGCCGGGGTGATTCCTGTCCCTCTGCCCCCGCCCAATCCGGCCCAGCAACAGCGGACTCTCCCCAGGCTGCGGGCCATCACAAACGATGCGCAACCGGCGCTGGCGCTCACCACGTCATCGATCCTCTCCAAGGTTGAGGGTCTGTTCTCGCAGGCTCCGGAGCTACAGACAATGCGCTGGCTAGCCACCGACAAGATTACCGGCAGGCTGGAGACGGAATGGGAAGATCCTGCCGTGAGCAGCGACACGCTAGCGTTGCTCCAATACACTTCAGGCTCTACTTCGGCGCCGCGGGGTGTGATGGTCAGTCACGGGAACCTCCTCCATAATTCGGCCCACATCAACCACGCTTTCGATCTCACACCAGACAGTGGCGTGTCCGTGAGCTGGCTCCCGGCCTTCCATGATATGGGACTTACCAACGGAATCATCGGACCGATGTGTATAGGGCGTCCGTGTCTCCTGATGCCACCCCAATCCTTTCTTCAGCAGCCGGTGCGGTGGCTTCGGGCTATTTCGCGCTACAAAGGCACCGTCAGTGGCGGCCCCAATTCCGCTTATGAGCTGTGCGCTCGCAGAATTACTCCAGAGCAACGCGAGACGCTCGACCTCAGCAGTTGGTACGTGGCATTCACCGGCGCGGAGCCAGTCCGCGCGGACACCATGAAACGGTTCGCTGCGGCCTTTGCATCCTGTGGTTTCCGCCCAAGCTTCTTCTATCCGTGTTATGGACTCGCCGAAGCCACTCTGATGGTGTCAGGCGGGCTGGTGAAGGATGAGCCCATCGTCTGCGCGACCCAGGCGCAAGCGCTGGCGCAGAACCGCATCGTCGAGGCCTCCGAGCAGCAACCGAATGTGCGGACGCTGGTGGGATGTGGCCGCGCCATGCCCGATACCAAGATCGTCATTGTCCATCCCGAATCGTTGACCCCTTGCGCACCAGGAGTAGTGGGCGAAATCTGGGTGTCAGGCCCGAGCGTTGCTCAGGGTTATTGGAACCGACCTGAAGAAACAGAGCGCACTTTCCGGGCCCACTTGAATACCGGCGAAGGACCGTTTCTCCGCACCGGGGATTTGGGATTCTTGAAAGATGGCGAGCTGTTTGTCACCGGTCGCTTGAAGGATTTGATCATCATCGGCGGTCGCAACCTTTACCCCCACGACATTGAATTGACGGTGGAACAGAGCCATCCCGCAATACGGTCAGGTTGTTGCGCGGCGTTTTCGGTCGATGTTGCCGACGACGAACGTCTGATACTCGCAGCCGAGGTGGAACGCCGCCACAAAGCGGCGAGTCGCTGCCAGCAGGATGAGGACGCGCGCCCTCATCCGAAGGGGCGTCTGTGGTTGGATGTCGAGGCGGTGGGTCGGGCCATTCGGCGAGCGGTGGCGGAAGTGCATGACGTACGAGTGCACGCAGTGGTGCTACTCAGGGCCGGCAGCCTTCCCAAGACTCCCAGCGGCAAGCTTCAGCGTGGTGCGTGCCAGGTCAGCTTCTTGAATGGCACGTTCGATAGGCTGTGAGCAGTGCGCGATGTGGGGAAGTGTCCAAGCACTGATGCGAATCTGTCCATCGGTGACGAAGAGGAAAGTTTTCAAGTGGATTCTCGGACCGCAGAAGTCATCCAATCCTGGCTGATCGCACGGCTTTCCGAGTTGTTGGAGATCGAGTCTTACGAGATAGATGTCCGGGAGCCCTTCGCCAGCTACGGGATGGGCTCAGCGGAGTTGGTCAGCCTCTCCGGTGAACTCGCAGAGTGGCTTGGACGCCAACTGTCTCCTGATCTGGCATATGAGTACCCCACCATCGAGACTCTTGCTCGGTATTTGGCAGAGTCACCCG
This sequence comes from Binatia bacterium, assembly GCA_050015455.1. Classification (GTDB taxonomy): domain Bacteria; phylum Desulfobacterota; class Binatia; order HRBIN30; family HRBIN30; genus JAGDMS01. Next base: position 7,578 of record JBEKBJ010000075.1, on the reverse strand, counting down.
ATGTAGCGCCGTCAGCCACCGCGGTTGGCGACGATCAGCAGGCACAACCTGAACCGATCGCCATCATCGGCATCGGCTGTCGATTTCCCGGCGCCAACAACCCGCAAGCTTTCTGGCAGTTGCTGCGCGACGGAGTCGATGCCATCAGCGAAGTTCCAGCGGAGCGCTTCAACCTTGAAGTCTTTTTCGATCCAAACCCGGCGATCCCGGGCAAGATAAACACTCGGTGGGGCGGCTTCCTCGATCAGGTGGATCAGTTCGATCCCCGTTTCTTTGGTATCTCGCCGCGGGAAGCTGCACGCATGGATCCCCAGCAGCGCCTCCTCCTGGAGCTCACGTGGGAAGCATTGGAAGATGGCGGACAGGTGCGGGAGCGCCTAGTCGGCACCGACACCGGTGTGTTTGTCGGCATTTCGAACAACGATTACGGTCGCAGGCAGTTGAGTGATTTCTGTCGTATCGACGCCTATGCGGGCACCGGCAATGCCCTGAGCATTGCGGCCAACCGTATCTCCTACGTGTTTGATTTCCGGGGGCCGAGTATGGCAATCGACACTGCCTGTTCCTCATCGCTCGTGGCCATCCACCTGGCCTGTTGCAGCCTGCGAGCCGGAGAGTCGACGCTGGCTCTGGCCGGGGGCGTGAACCTGATCCTCTCGCCGGCGGTGACGATCGGTTTCACCAAAGCGGGGGCCATGGCTCCGGACGGGCGCTGCAAAGCCTTTGATGCCCGGGCCAACGGCTACGTTCGCAGTGAGGGTGCGGGTCTCGTCGTTCTGAAGCCCCTCTCGAGAGCGTTGGCCGACGGTGATCCGATCTATGCCGTCATTCGTGGCAGCGCAGTGAATCAGGACGGACGCAGCAACGGACTCATGGCTCCGAATCCGCTGGCCCAGCAGGCGGTCCTGCGAGAAGCCTATCGGCGAGCCGCAGTTTCACCGGGCGACGTTCAGTACGTCGAGGCGCACGGCACCGGCACCTTCTTAGGCGATCCGATGGAAGCGAAAGCCCTGGGTGCGGTGCTTGCCCTCGACCGTCTCCCCGGGCACCCCTGCGCCCTGGGTTCGGTCAAGACGAACATCGGTCACACGGAGGCCGCGGCCGGCGTCGCTGGATTGATCAAGGTGGCGCTGGCGCTCAAGCATCAGGAGATCCCACCGAGCCTGCACTTTCAGGAACCCAACCCGCAGATTCCTTTCGACGAGCTCCGGCTCCGAGTGCAGACAACGCTGGGTCCGTGGCCTGCGGAGTCGGGTCCGGCATTGGCCGGGGTGAGCTCATTCGGTTTTGGTGGAGCCAATGCTCATGTGGTCCTGGAAGAGGCTCCCCGGTCGAATGCAGAGATGCACAATGCAGAATGCGGAATGGAAAGTCGCGAAATCCGCCAGACCCAATCTGCGTACCTGCTCCCACTGTCGGCACACAGCTCGGAAGCCCTGCAGTCTCTGGCTCGAGCGTACCGAGACTTTCTGGCAATCCCGGAGTCCAGGGTGTCGCTGCACGACCTCTGTTACACGGCCAGTGTGCGGCGCAGTCACCACGACTACCGTCTCGCCGTGACAGGCAATTCGCCGGCGCAACTGGCCGACGGCCTGGAGGCGTTCTTGCGAGGAGAGGTTCGTCCCGGCCTGTCTGCCGGTCGCAAGGTTTCAGGTCGCCCGCGAAAGCTGGTTTTTGTGTTTCCGGGGCAAGGGTCTCAATGGCTTGGCATGGGGCGAACGCTCTTGGAGCAGGACGCTGTATTTCGGGAGGTCGTGGAACGCTGTGACCGGGCGATGCAGCCGTACGGAGATTGGTCTTTGCTGGCAGAGCTCGCTGCCACCGATGCAGCACAGTCCCGGTTGAACGAAATCGCTATCATCCAGCCGGCCCTCTTTGCGGTGCAGGTGGCCTTGGCAGCCCTGTGGCGTTCCTGGGGCATCGAGCCACAAGCCGTGGTGGGCCACAGCATGGGAGAGGTGGCGGCAGCTCACGTCGCTGGCGCACTGAGCCTGGAAGATGCAGTACGGGTTATTTGCCATCGCAGCCGTTTGGTCAAGCCCACCATTGGGCAAGGGGCGATGGCGGCTGTGGAGCTCTCCATGGAGGAGGCTCGCCGCGTTCTGGTCGGCTGCCAAGATCGCGTGTCCATCGCGGTCAACAATAGCCCTACCTCGACTGTGTTGTCAGGTGATCCGGCAACGCTGGATGCGATCCTTGATCAATTGCAGCGTCAAGACATCTTCTGCCGTGCGGTGAAAGTCGACTTTGCCTCCCACAGCCCCCAGATGGATCCCTTGCGGGCTGACTTGTTGCTGGCGTTGGAAGGGCTGGAGCCTCGATCCGCATCCGTGCCCATCTACTCGAGCGTGACCGGCATGGTCAGCAACGGGCTGGAGCTTGAGGCCCTCTATTGGGGGAGGAACCTGAGAGAGCCTGTGCTCTTTTCGACTGCGGTTCAGCGGTTGCTGGAAGATGGACATGACATCTTCCTGGAAATCAGCCCGCACCCCATTCTTCTCAGCGCCATTCAACAAGGGATGCATCACTTCGGCCTAGAGGGTGCCGTGCTCCCTTCCGCGCGGCGTGAGGAAGAAGACCACACGGTCATGCTGGGATCGCTGGGCGCGCTTTACGCTCTGGGGTGCCCGGTGGACTGGAGCCGGACCTATCCGGCCGGAGGACGCTGCGTTCCACTCCCGTTCTACCCGTGGCAGCGAGAACGTTGTTGGCTGGCGACCGCAGCAGAGGGGCCTGCGGCCGGCGTCCTTTCGGCGGGTCCGCTCCCCGATGGGTCGCCCTGGGTTCTGCTAGGCGACGATTTACAACGCGCAGTTGAGGAGAATCTGGACGACTGGCTCTATGAGATCCAGTGGCAACTCAAGGAGCGTCGGGCAGTACAACGAGTCTCGGAATCTTCCTTGCCAGCCAGCCCGCGAAGCTGGCTGATTTTCACCGACAGCAGTGGGGTCGGAGAAGCGCTGGCAGCACTGCTAAGCGCACAGGGAGAAAGGGGCATTCTGGTCGCTCGTGGCGAATCGTACGAGCACACGGACGGTGAGCATTTCCGTATCCGTCCAGACCGGCCGGAGGATTTACGACAGCTCTTCGAGGCTCTGGTATCTGATCAGACCCTCTGCCATGGGATTGTCCATCTGTGGAGTCTCGATATTCGTCTTCCGGAGGAGACCACCGTGGCTTCTGTGGAGGCAGTTCAAACTCTGGGCTGCGGCAGTGTCCTCACGTTGGTCCAGGAGCTGGCTCAGGCACAATGGCGAGACCTCCCGCGCTTGTGGCTGGTCACGCGCGGAGCTCAAGCGGCAGAAGAAGAGCCCTTACACTTGGCCGTAGCTCAGGCGCCTCTGTGGGGATTGGGTCGCGTTATTGCTCAGGAGCACGCGACGCTCTGGGGAGGACTGATCGACCTGGAACCCAGGGTCCCGCTCGATGACGTTGCCACGCATCAGTTGCGGGAGGAAATCTCCCGTCCGGATGGAGAGGATCAGTTGGCGTTTCGTCAAGGGCGGCGATACGTGGCCCGTCTGGTGCGCAAGCGCCACTCTGCCATGCAGGGACCTCCATTCCGGTGGCGGCCTGATGGCAGCTATCTGATCACCGGAGGGCTGGGAGAACTCGGCCTCTTGGTCGCCCGTTGGATGGTGGGGCAGGGGGCTCGGCGGTTGATCCTTTTGGGGCGCACGAGGCTCCCACCACGCTCGAGCTGGACCTCGGTAGAAACAGGAAGCCGCTGCGCTCATCAAATCGCTGCCATTCGAGAGCTGGAAGGCTTGGGAGCGAGCGTGCATCTGGCCGCGGTGGATGTGGCGGATGAAGGACAGTTGAGCGCGTTTCTGGACGAGTTTCGCGCTGAGGGTTGGCCGCCGATCCGCGGTGTCGTGCATGCGGCGGGAGTGCTGCAGGACGGACTGCTGTCGCAGCTTGATACCGCCGCACTCAATGCGGTTTTGCGGCCCAAGATGGTGGGTGCCTGGCTGCTGCATCGCCTGCTTGAAGACGCTCCCTTGGACCTCTTCGTATTCTTCTCTTCCGCAGGTTCCCTCCTGGGCCAGCCTGGTCAGGGGAACTATGCGGCTGCCAACGCCTTCCTCGATGCGCTGGCGCATCACCGAAGAGCCCAAGGCCGACCGGCCTTGAGCATCAACTGGGGAGCGTGGGCCGGGCTGGGCTTTGCGGATACACCTGGGGGGAGGCGCCTCGCCAAGCACCTCGCGCTCGTGGGAATTGGGAGCCTCGCACCGGAGCTAGCGCTGAAAGTGCTGGAACGACTGCTCCGGCTAGGCTCGACCCAGGTTGCCGTGGTTCCCGTCAACTGGGCACAGTATCTCCAGTTCCATCCAGCGGGCACTGACCCACCGCTGGTCTCTCAACTTGCGCGTGCGGAAGCCGCCAACCCATTGCAAGCGGGGCATCCGGGAGAAAAGCGGGATACCCTCCTTGCCGCGGAACCAATGGAGCGCCCGCGGTTACTGCAGTCCTACCTGAGTGAGCAAGTGGCTCGCGTACTCGGGCTTCCCGCATCCCAGCTCGACGTCCAGCAGCCCCTGAGCAATCTGGGACTGGATTCCTTGATGGCTGTCGCGTTGAAGAATCGGATAGCGTTCGATTTAGGCGTGAACGTGCCGATAGTGAAATTTCTCCAGGGCTTCAGCGTCGCCGAGGCGGCAACGCAGATCCTTGAGCAACTCACAGCGGAGGCTGCCGTCCTATCGATGCCCATCGCCGGTATCAATGACCCCCTGCCGGAAGACCTTGATAAGCTTTCGGACGAGCAAGTGCATTCATTGCTCACCGATATGTTGGCCATAGAAGAAGCGAATGAATGAGCAACGCATCCCAGAGAGTTGCCGATCTCTCACCGGCAGAGAGGCGTTCCCTCCTGGCAACACTTCTGCGGAAGAAGGCGAGCGCCGCCCCGGCTCACTATCCGCTCTCCTACAATCAGCAGGGGATATGGTTCCTGCACCAGCTCGCACCGGAGAGCATGGTTTACAATGTCAGTTTCGCTGCGCGCATCTGCTCCGACGTTGACATTCCCTCCCTGCGACGTGCGTTCCAGGCCCTCATCGATCGCCATCCTTCCCTGCGGACCACGTTCTCCGCGCACTCCGGCAAACCCGTTCAGCAGGTCCACAAACACCTGAAGGTTCACTTCGAGGAGACGGATGCTTCGGCCTGGTGCAGCGATGAGCTGAAGACCCGCTTGGTCGAGGACGCGTATCGCCCCTTCGATCTGGAACGAGGGCCCCTATTGCGGGCGAGTCTGTTCTCTTGCTCGACGCGCGAACACATCCTGTTGCTGGTCGTGCATCACATCGTGATCGATTTCTGGTCCCTCGCTGTGCTGCTGACTGAGCTCGGCGTGCTGTACCCTGCGGAACGAGCGGGCGTGCGAGCGACTCTCCCTCCTCTTGATTTGCAGTACACGGACTACGTTCGTTGGCAGGCCGAGATGCTGGCGAGCCCGGAAGGTGAGCGGCTCTGGGCGTACTGGCAGAAACAACTGGGCGGGCAGTTGCCTGTACTCGATCTTCCGACCGATCGGCCACGACCGCCGATGCAGACGTATTGCGGAGCCTCGCACGACTTCAGTCTGGACGACGAACTGAGCGCACAGATCAAAGCGCTGGCGAAGACCCAGGGGGCGACTCTGTATATGGTCCTTCTGGCGGCCTTCCAAGTGATGCTTCACTATCACACCGATCAGGAAGACCTCTTGGTGGCTTCGCCCATGGTTGGCCGGAGCCGGGCCGAGTTTGAAGGGATCGTGGGCCTCTTCACCAATCCGGTTTTCCTACGAGCGAATCTTTCTGGGAATCCAACCTTCCAGGCACATCTAGGCCAAGTGCGTCAGACGGTCCTGGCCGCTCTCGAACATCAGGATTACCCTACCCTGCGCTTGGTCGAACAACTTCGGCCCACCCGCGATCTCAGCCGTTCGCCCATCTGCCAGGTCATGTTCGTCTTGGACAAGCCACACGGGCTCGCAGAACAGGGAGGACCGGCGTTCGTGCTGGGCGAAACAGGGCTCCGCATGAATCCGGGGGGACTTGTGCTGGAGTCCCTGCCCTTGGAACGTCGGGCGGCGACCCTCGATCTGGTATTGTTGGCCATTGAGGCGGCAAGATCGCTCTCGATCTCCGTACGATACAATACCGCACTCTTTGATGCGGCGACGATCGCGCGACTCGCACGACACTTCGAAGCACTTCTTCGCCATGTCGTTACACAACCCGATGCCAGGCTGACCGCATTGAAGGACATGCTCGCCGAGTCTGACCGGCAGATTCTGAGCGACGCCGAGCGACAGCAACTTTTGATCGCATTCAACGATACCGAGACCGAGTATCCCAGAGACAAGTGTCTGCACCAACTGTTCGAGCAGCAAGCGGAGCGTACGCCCGCCACGGTCGCCCTCGTGTTCGACGCGCAGCAACTGACCTACGCTCAACTCAACGCCCGTGCGAATCACCTGGCCCATTACCTGCAAACCCTGGGTGTGGGGCCCGAAGTGCCGGTGGCCATTTGCATGGAGCGCTGCCTGGAGATGGTGGTCGGGCTGCTTGGCATTCTCAAGGCCGGCGGAGCGTATGTGCCGTTGGACCCGGCGTATCCGATGGAGCGCCTGGCCTTCCTGCTGGAAGATACGCGCGCGCCAGTGCTGCTGACGCAACGGCATCTGGCGGAGCGCATGCCCGCGCGTGGGGTGCACCTCGTGTGCCTGGACTCGGGCTGGGACGCCATCGCTCCGATGAGTGAACAGAATCCGGTCAGCACGGTAACCACCAAGAACGCTGCCTATGTGATCTACACCTCGGGCTCAACGGGACAGCCGAAGGGGGTCACAGTCGAACATGGTGGACTGAGCAATGCCGTCCACTGGATAACCGAGACGCTCGAGTTGTCAGCCGAAGACCGCTGTCTTCTGAAGACTCCGATCACCTTTGATGCTGCTGGACGTGAACTCTTCCCGATTCTGCTAGTAGGAGGAACGCTGGTCATTGCGGAAGCTCACGGTCATCGGGATTGCCGCTACCTGGCGCAGATGATTTGTGAAGAACGGATCTCCATTCTCCACTGCGTTCCGTCGCTCCTGCGCCCCCTCATCGAGGAGCCGGTTTTCGGTGATGCACTTGCCTTGCGTGCCGTCATGTGTGGGGGCGAAGTCTTGGCGCCCCAAGTGGTCATGGGGTTCCAACACCGCTCCAAGGCCAAGCTCTTCAACGTGTACGGACCGACTGAAGCGACTATCGATTCGACATATTGGTTGTGCGAAGGGGGCATCGATCGTTCTGCGATTCCCATCGGACGACCGATACCGAACACGCGCACGTATGTTGTGGACAACGCACTTCGTCTCCTGCCGATCGGTGTTCGCGGTGAGCTGCACATCGGCGGGGTGGGCGTGGCACGAGGCTACCTGAACCGGCCTGAGTTGACCGCCGAGAAGTTCGTTCCAGATCCGTTCAGCGCCGAGCCGGGAGCACGACTGTACAAGACCGGCGACCTGGCCCGCTATCTGCCGGATGGAAACATCGAGTTCCTCGGTCGCGCTGACCACCAAGTGAAGATCCGGGGGTT
>JBEKBJ010000074.1:0-26292 GCA_050015455.1 Binatia bacterium | reverse complement strand
TTGGGTCTGTCGGTCGCGTTCTGTGTCCAGCTCGTCGCCTTCGTGGCCCTGTACGGGCTGTGGACCGGAGAGCTCTGGATGCTTTCTCTGCGGCTGATCGCGCTGAACTTGATGATGGCTGCGGTATTCCCCTGGGGAGTCGCCGCGCAAGGCGTCGTGGTGGTGGCCAGCAGCCTGGGATTTGCGTCTGTTCATTGGAGCCTGAACGGCACCTTGGATCACCCTTCGACGATTCCAACGCTTGTCCTGTCTGCATTATCCTTGCTGATAGCGTTTTGGGCGGAGCGGCTGAACGCGGATCTCGCGTGTGAGATCGACCGGCGACAAACGGCGGAGCGCGCGCTACGACAGGCGACCGAGAGCGCCAAGGTCGCCGTCTGGTATACCAACCTGCGGACACTCAAGGTCCGCTTCGCCTCGGGTTGGAAACGCCTGCTTGGGCGTAATCCGGACGAGATCATGCTGACCGATCTGTGGGATCTGGTTCATCCCGAGGACCGCGCCAGGACCACCGCCGCCATGCAAGACCATCTCCAGCGGTGCGCCAGCGCTTACGAGACCGAGCAGCGCATGCTGCACGCGGACGGTTCGTACCGCTGGGTACTCAGCCGGGGCGTTGCCGACTACGACGCAGAGGGCCAGCCCTATAGCTTGCTAGGCGCGGACATCGACATCACCGAACGCAAGCAGCTCGAAGAAGCCTTGCGGCGTTCGGAGGACAAGTACCGGCAGCTGGTCGAGGACATCAGCGAGACCATCTACATGCTCGACGCCGCCGGCACCGTGACCTACGTCAGCCCGGCCGTTGAGTCTACCTACGGCTACGCGCCCGCTGAAATCGTCGGCCGGCCGTTCACTGACTTTGTCCCTGCGGGGGACGCCTCCATGCTGAGGCAGGTCTTCTTTGCCGTCTTGTCTGGGGAGCTGCCGCATCTGCAGGATCACCGAATCGTCGCGAAATCGGGGGACATCCGCTGGGTACGCAACGGCGCTCGCGTCGTCGTCGAGGGAGCCCAAGTTACCGGCGTGCGCGGGGTGGTCATGGACCTGACGGATCGCCAGCGCATCGAGCAGGAGCTACAGCAACTCACCAACGAATTGGACATGCGGGTGATCGAGCGCACGCGTAAGCTCTCCGCGGCGCTCGATCAGCTTCGCCTGCAAGACGCCGCTCTGCAATCTGCGCCCGACGCCGTCGCGATCTCCGACGACCGAGGCCGCATCCAGTGGATCAACCCCGCCTTCACGCGCCTCACCGGCTATGGCCTCGCGGAGGCAACCGGTCATACCCATCATATCCTCGACTCGGCCAAGCACGACGAGACCTTCTTTCAGACGTTCTACGAGCAGTTGCTCAAAACGGTGAGCGCTGGAGAGACCTACCGTACCGAGATCGTGAACCGCAGGAAGGACGGCAGTCTGTTCACGGCCGAGCTGGTGATTGCAGCCGTGCGGAACGCGCACGGAGCGATCACGCATTACGTCACGATCCAGCACGACATCAGCGAGCGTAAACGGGCGGAGGAAAGAACCGCCGTGTTGCTGCAGATCACCACGGAGATCGCCGGGACGCTCGATCCCCACGCGCTGCTCGACGGTGTGCAGCGACGGGTCGCGGAAGTATTGCCGTGCGATGCGCTCGTCACGTTGCTTCTCGACCCGCTGCGCGAGGTGTTTCGCATTGCGGGCGACTACGGCATTCAACCCGGCTGGCGCGCCGCCCTGTCGGCCCTCGAATCCTTGCTGGAACGGCGCTTTGGAGAGGACGTCGCGAAAGAACAACCGCTGGTCATCAACGACTTCGGTCACCCTGGAGTGCTTGCAGAATTCGCTGCACAGGTTCCAATCGGCGCACTAACGGCGGTGACGCTGCGCGTGCACGGCGAGTATTTGGGCCGATTGTGTGCGGCGCGGCTACGGGGTGGGGCCCCTTTCACCGCTGCCGACGTCGATGTCCTCAGCGGCATCGCGCAGCAGCTGGCTATCGGCCTGAAAAGCTCGAAGCTCTATGAGGCGCAGCGCGAAGAGGCCAACGTATCTGGCGCGCTCGCCCGCCTGGGCGGTGAGCTGATCGCGCACCTCGATACCCCGCAGTTGCTTGAACGGCTGTGCCAGGTCACTACCGAGATACTCCACTGCGATGTGAGCTCGACCTTTTTCCGAGACCCTGAGAAGCGCGACTGGAGCGGAGCGGCCATGGCCGGGCACACCGCCGAATACTGGGAGTCGCTGCGGGCAGTGAGGATATCCGAGACGACGTTCGCGCCCGAGGTCGAGCGGCTCGCCCGCGAGGGCATCCTCCAATTCCAACCTGCCGACATCCCAAGGGGGCTCGAGCCAGCCACCGCGATGGCTCTGCAATCCGGAGTGAAGTTGTTTTTGTATATGGCCTTGCGGCGCGGCGAGGAACTCGTCGGTGTGCAAACTGCAACCTGGTACAACCGCACCGGACGCCTCAGCCCCGAAGAGGAGCGGATTGCCCACGGCATCGGCCAGATTGCGTCGGTGGCACTCGATCACTTCCGCATCATCAGTGAGTTGGAGCGCGCTAACCGTCTCAAGTCGGACTTCATGGCGACGATGTCGCACGAGCTGCGTACCCCGCTGAACATCATCATGGGCTACAACGCTCTCCTGCTGGATGAGGTGTTTGGATCTCTCACCTCTGACCAAGCCGACACCGTGCGACGGACGCAAGGGAGCGCGGAGGAGCTGCTGGAGCTGATCAACGCCACCCTCGACATCAGTCGGCTGGAGACCGGCCTGCCCCCGTTGAGTCTCGAAGCAATCGACGTGGGAAACCTGCTGGAAACGCTCGCCGCGGAGATGGCTCAGCGGTATGAGAAGCCGATGGTGGCGCTGGTGTGCGATGCCTCGCCGCAGCTGCCACGCATCCGGACGGATGCGGTGAAGCTGAAGCTGGTCATGAAGAACCTGCTGTCCAACGCCATGAAATTCACGGCGGAAGGACGTGTCACCTTGAGTGCATGCCAGCGCGTGGCGGGAGTGGAGATTGCCGTGGCGGACACGGGCATCGGCATTGCGCCGGACGTCTTGCCGGTCATCTTCGAAGCGTTCCGGCAGGGCGAGAGCGGGCCGACGCGCGGGTACGGCGGTGTCGGGCTCGGCCTGTACATCGTCCGCCGATTGGTGGAGCTGTTGGCCGGAACCGTCACCGTCGATACTGAAGTGGGCCGCGGCAGCACCTTCCGCGTCTGGTTGCCGCTCGATCCCAAGGCTCCTCCAGCTCACCATCCGGCCGCGGGATGAGCGCAGCACGGAACAGCCGGATTGCATTTCGTGTCTAACAGGCTGCTGAAAAACGACTTTCGAGGGAATTCTAATGTTCACGAAAGCGGCCAAAATCAAGGGTTTTCGAAATCACCACTTCGCGAAAATCGCCCCTTTCGGGGGTTTTTCAGCAGCCTGCTTAAGCGCTCCACGCCGCTGGCGATCCTCGATTGATCCTATGCTCACGGACGTCTATGCTACGGGCTTCCAATGATGCAGTTACGCCTTTCCTCTACGTGGAATGCGGCGGTCGTCATCGGGTGCTGTGCGCTCCTCGGGGGATGTGCCGCCGTTCAGAGACGAATCTCGCCGCATGGGCAGTTTCCCTGGGCCACCGAAATGGGCTCCTCGCAGTTCGTGACAGCCCAGCTGCCGCCGGAGGCGGAGGCCGAAGGACATTTCCTCAAGGCCGAGATCGCCATGAACCGTGGCGACCAGGCGGTGGCCCTGAAAGAGTACGAATTGGCGGTCCACGCGGACCCCGCGTCACCGCTGCTGCGACAGCGTTTGGCCATCCTCTATGTGCGAGCCAGCCGCCTGCAGGAAGCGCTGGCTCAGATCGAGAAGGCGATCGAGCTCGATCCGCAAAACGCGCAGGCACGTGTGCTGCATGCCGGCATCCTCTCGGCGCTCGGCCAGGACGCCAACGCAGCAGGGGAATACGAAGCCGTCCTTCAACTCGACCCCAACAACCAGGAAGCTCACCTGTTTCTCGGCGCTTTGTACGGTAAGCGCGGCGAATTCGACCGCGCGGTGACGGTGCTGGAGGAACTGACCCGCATGAGCCCGCAGTCGTTCCTGGGTTATTACTATCTGGGGCGCGTGCAGGCGGCAGCGCACAATTTCGACAAGGCCGAGGACGCTTACAAAGAGGCGCTGCGGTTGAACCCGGAATCGGAGATGGTCCTCCTCGACATGGCATTGCTGTACGAGGCCGAGGAGAAGAACGACCAAGCCATTGAGCTGTATCAGCGCGTGCTCAAGACCGACCCGCAGAGCGCGGTGGCGCGTAAACGTCTCGGTGGACTGTACGTGGGACAGAAGCGGTTGGATGAGGCGCTCTCACAGTTCCAGGAGTTGGAGAAGACGGAGACCGATCCGCAGGACACCCGGGTGAAGATCGGCCTCATCTACTTCGAGAAGGGTGACTACGACAGAGCGGCGACCGAGTTCACGCTGGTGCTGGCGGCCGAACCGCAGAACGCGCGCGTGCGTTACTACTTGGGCTCGGTGTACGCTGAGATGAAGGACTACGAGCGTGCGGTCTCCGAGTTCGAACACATTCCGCGCGACTCGGAGTTCTACGTCGATGCTGCGGTGCGCATAAGTTACATCCGCCAGAAGCAAGGGCGTCTCGACGAGGCCATCGCGCACGTGAAAGACGGGCTTGAAGCCAAAGCCGACGATGGCGAGCTGGTTGGATTGCTCGCGTCCTTGTACCGCGAAAAAGGCGACCTCCCCGAGGCCATCAGTCTGGTGAAGGAGATGGTGGAGCGCGAACCGAATAACGACAAGTATCACTTCACGCTCGGGGCGCTGTACGACGAGGCGAAAGACAAGAACGCTGGCATCGCCGAGATGCGGAAGGCTATAGAGCTGAACCCGCAGAATGCTCCGGCGCTGAATTATCTCGGGTACACCTTCGCTGAAATGGGTGTGCAACTGGACGAGGCTGAAGACCTCATCCGTCGCGCCATCGCCCTCGACCCGACCGACGGGTTCTACATCGACAGCCTGGGATGGGTGTACTACCAGCGCGGCGATTACGACAAAGCCGTCGAGCAGCTGGAGCATGCGCTCGAGCTCGCCGGTGATGATCCCACGATCACCGAGCATCTGGCGGATGCCTACCGCCAAACCGGCAAGCCCGAAGAGGCCTTGCGCTTGTACCAGGACGCGCTTAGTCACTCGACAGAGAAGGCGCAAGTCGAGCGGATCAAAGGCAAGATTCAGGTGTTGGAGGGCAGCCACTCGGAAATCGGGAAGGAATCCTGAGCCTGCCGATGATCGCCTGTGGCGCAGCTGGAGGCCGGCTCGTAGCGGCTACAGTCCGGCGCGTTCCCCGCGGTAGACTTTCGTCCCAGGCCGCCGCCCTCGCCGCCGTGTTATGCGCCGCCGTGCTCTGGAGCGGCTGTGCAGCCGTACGCCGTCCCGTGGCGGCGGTGCCGCCGCCGGTACTGCCCACCGCCGCCGAGTTGCAGGCGGTATTGGCGCAGCGCCGCGAGCACGTGCGCAGCCTTCGGGCGTTGGCCCATATCCGCTATCGCGACCCCGAAGAGTCTAACAGCTCGCGGGAGGCCATCGCGGTGGCGCGGCCCGACCGGCTGCGTGTCGAAGTGCTGTCGCTGTTCGGCTCCGTCTTTGTGCTGGTTGCGGATGACGGCGCGCTGACGGCGTACGCGCGCCAGGAGAATACCGTTTATCATGGGCACGCCTCCCCCGAGAACCTGTGGCGCTACGTGCGGCTGACTCTACCGGTGCACGATCTCGTCGACCTTGTTCTTGGCACGCCGCCGCCGCGGCAAGCTGCAGAGTCGAGGGTTTCATTCGACGCGCCATCGGGCTCCATCCGCTTGCGGCAGGATTCAGCGCGGGGCGCACAGGTGGTTTGGTTCTCGCCGGCGGCGTTGCCGCTCGGCGCGGAAGAGCAGAGTGCGGATGGACAGACGCAGTGGCGCGCAACGTTTGGCGACTATGAGGACCAAAACGGGTTCGCGCTCGCCACACACATTACACTGGAGGTTCCGGAATGGCAGCGCTCGCTGGAAATCGCGTTGGAGGACATCGATCTGAATCCGAAGCTCGATGCCCCCGTCTTTGCGGTGCAGATACCACCAGGTGCCAAGGTGGTGAACCTCGATTCGGTTGCGGACTGATGCGCTGTATCGTTGTCCTCATCGCTGTCGTACTCCTCTCCGCCATCACGGCATGTCAAAGCCCGGACAGCACTGGCACCGCCGGGGCGCCGCGCGGCCAGCGGATGGTGAGCGCGACTATCAGCGATCCGAAAACTTTCAACCCGCTGCTTGTGGTGGACAGCGCTTCGGCAACGGCCGTCGGCGCGTTGTTCGAAGGCCTGGTGCGGCTGAATCCGAAGACCACGGAAATGGAGCCGTCACTGGCTGAAAGATGGGAGGTGAACAACAGCGGCACGGTCTACACCTTCCACCTCCGCCACGACGTGCGCTGGCACGACGGCGTGCCCTTCACCGCTGCTGACGTGGGGTTTACGTTTGCCGCCATCTTTGACGACAGAGTGGCGAACAGCAGCAAGCACACGCTGCTGGTCGACGGCCAGCCGATCAAGACGGAAGTCATCGACGATTACACCGTACGCTTCACTGTGCCGCGGCCCTTCGCGCCGCTGGTCAACTCGCTCAGTCAGGCGATCCTTCCCAAACACATCCTCGGCCGCGCGCTGGAGAACGGCACCTTCGCCCAGAGCTGGGGCATCGACACACCACCCGACCAGATCATCGGCACCGGTTTCTACCGTCTGGCCCGGTACGTGCCGGCGCAATTCATCGAATTCCGGCGCAACCCAGACTACTGGATGAAGGACGCGAACGGCACGCCTTTGCCGTATCTCGAAAACGAGACACTCCTCATTGTCCCCAATCAGGACACTATGTACCTGAAGTTCCTCTCCGGCCAGACCGACAGTCATACACCGCGCCCGGAGGAGGTCGCCGATTTGCGCGACAAAGCCGATGCGCTCCACATCAGCCTGGAGGAGGTCGGCCTCGACACCGGCTCCCAGTTCGTCGGGTTCAACCGCAATCCGCGCCACTACCTTGAAAATGGCAAGACCGATCCCCGGCTCACCTGGTTCACCGACCCATACTTCCTCAAGGCGTTGGCGCATGCCATCGACAAGCAGTCGATGATCCTCAACTGCCTTAACGGCTACGGCAAGCCGGCAGTGGCGGAGATCTCGCCCGAGAACAAGTTGTACCACAACCCCAGACTGCAGGATTACGCCTACGACCTCGACGAGGCCAGGCGGCTGCTGAAGCAAGGCGGTTACGTCGACCGCAACAACGACGGCATCCTCGAAGATGCGGCCGGCAACCCCATCGAGTTCACCCTCAACACCAACGCCGGCAATCAGGTCCGCGAGCGCATTTGCTCGATGCTCAAGGAGGACTGGACGAAGCTCGGCATGAAGGTGGACTACCGGCCGCTCGACTTCACCACGCTGGTGGAGAAGCTCGACCACACCTTCGATTGGGATGCCGTCCTCATCGGCTTCACCGGTACCATCGAGCCCAACAACGGTGCCAACCTGTTGCGCTCGAGCGGCAACCTGCATCTGTGGAACCCGAACCAAACAACGCCGGCGACAGCGTGGGAAGCGGAAATCGATCAGCTCCTGGAGCAAGGCTCGCGCGAGCTGGACGTGCAGAAACGTCCACAATACTACTGGCGAATCCAGGACATCCTGCACCAACAGTTGCCGATGATCGAAACCATCCGGCAGACGCAGTTCATTGCGTACAAGCGCTTCTTGCAGAATTTCGAGCCGACCGTCTGGGGCCTGTATCGTCCCGAGCTGATCCGAGTGGCGGAGAAATGAAGGCAAGAGGGCGCTGATGTTGGGCTACGTAACCCGCCGTCTCCTCCACATGATTCCGCTGTTACTCGGGATCACCTTACTGGCATTTCTGATCATCGATCTGGCGCCCGGGGATTACTTCAGCACGCTCAAGATGAACCCGTCGATCTCGCCGGATTTGATCCATCAGATGGAGCTGCAGTTCGGCTACGGTGATCCATTAGTGATCCGTTATTTCAAGTGGCTGTGGCGCGTGCTGCATTTGGATCTGGGCCTGTCGGTCGCTTACCGCGTCAAAGTCGTCGACCTCATCGGCGCGCGCGCCTTGAATACCGTTATTCTGGCGGCCGCGAGCATGCTGGTGACCTGGAGCTTGGCGATCCCAATCGGCATCGCCGTGGCGCTGCGGCCGAACTCCTTTGCTGATCGGGTGCTGTCGTTCATGGCGTTCTTCGGCATGTCGCTGCCGAACTTTTTCCTGGCGTTCCTGCTGATGTTCGCCGCCTTGCGGACCGGCTGGTTTCCGATCGGCGGCTCCTTCTCGGTGGACTACGACAGCCTGTCGGTCTCGGGCAAGATCGCTGACCGCCTGCACCACCTGTGGCTGCCGATGTTCGTGCTCGGCATCGGCGGCATGGCGAGCCTCATGCGGCTGATGCGGGCCAACATTCTCGAGATCAAGCAAGCGGATTACGTGCGCACGGCGCGCGCCAAGGGCCTCTCCGAACGCGTCGTGGTCGGCAAGCACATCCTGCGCAATGCGCTCAACCCGTTCATCACACTTGCGGGGTACGAGCTCGGCAACCTGCTCGGCGGCGCCGCCCTGGTGGAGGCAGTGATGAACCTGCAGGGTCTGGGAGCGTTGATGCTCGACGGCGTGCGCTCGCTCGACGTCTACCTCGTCATGGGCTCGGTGCTCATCGGTTCGGTACTGCTGCTGATGGGCAATCTCCTGGCGGATCTGGCGCTGACGCTGGTGGACCCGCGCATCGACTTCACGCGGCTGGAGAGCAGCCGGTGAAAAGAAGATGAGAACGTCAAACCGGAAATGGCAAATTCAGAATCTCAAACCGGCAAATGATCCATGTTACACGTCGGGATCCTGCATTGACCGGTTCGCCATTTTGCATTTCCGGTTTGACATTCTTCTTTGCGTGGTCCGAGCATGACCGCCCCTCGCCGTCCCGGCGCCGTCGTCTTGGCCAGCGCCGCGCTGTTGGCGCTGTTCTATCTCACCGCGATTGCGGCGCCGTTCGTGGCACCATACGACTTCACTGAACAAAACCGTACTTCCCCGCACTGCCCGCCATCGAGCCTGCGCCTCAACCCGCCGGCGCGTTGGGGCGAGTCGTTCTTCTACACGCATCCCTATGTGCTCGCCGACGCAGTCACGCGGCGCTACGAGGAGAGGACGGATGTGCGTGTCCCCGTCCGCCTTTTGTACCACGGGCACCTGTTCACCACGCCGCCCGAGGCTGCGAAGTTCTTCTTGCTGGGCACGGACGGTCTGGGGCGCGATCTCTTCTCGCGCATCGTCTACGGCAGCCGAGTCAGTCTCTCGATCGGGGTCGTCGGCGTCGCCATCAGCTTCACCATCGGGACGCTGGTCGGCAGTATCGCCGGCTACACCGGCGGCTGGGTGGACAACATCATGATGCGGCTGGTCGAAGTCGAGATGTCACTGCCGTCTTTTTACTTCTTGCTGGCACTGGCGGCGGTGATCCCGTCGAACCTGTCTTCGGCGACCACGTTCTTCCTCATCGTCGTTCTGATGAGCTTCATCAGCTGGGCGGGCTTCGCCCGCATCATCCGCGGCATGGTGTCGTCGCTGCGGGAGTACGAGTATGTCGCCGCCGCTCGCGCGCTCGGCGCCACGCGCTGGCGTATCCTCACGCGCCACATCATCCCGGGAACCTTCAGCTACACGATCATCGCGGCGACCATCAGCATCCCCGGCTTCATCCTGGGTGAGAGCGCGCTGTCCTTGCTCGGCCTGGGTATTCAGGAGCCGAGCGCCAGCTGGGGGAATCTGCTCGCCGACGCGCAGAACGTGCAGAACCTCGTCAAGTACCCGTGGATCCTGACCCCAGGCGTCTTCATTTTCCTCACCATCATGGCGTTCAATTTCCTCGGCGATTATCTGCGTGACCGCCTCGACCCGCGCGCCACAGCGCGCTGAGACATTCCTTCGCGGTTCAGGTCCCGCGCGCTTTGGGGACTGTCGATTTTCTCGCGAGTCGCCCCTTCGATACGGCCCCTTGAAAATGGGGCCTATTCGGGGTGAACGGGTGGAAGTGTGGAAGAGTTTCCCAACCGTTCGCCCCGAGTGCCGGCCCGTTGTTTTGGGCCGGTGTATCGAGCGGCGCGATCTGGACGCCGACGGTTGTTTCCTAATAGGCCGCGGCTCCTCAGCGGCCGTATCGAAGGACCGTCCGCGTTTGCCGCTTCGAGCCGGGCCATCCACTCGCTGTGCACCGGCTCGATGCTTATTGACGATGCACAAGCGATTTGGTCAAACTCTTCGCGCGACAGGCCGAGTCTTGCCTCGCCGAAGCCGCGGCTGACAGACACAGGAGGATCTCCGTGGACTTTCAACTCACCGAGCAACAGGAACTATTGCAGCAAACCGTGCGCAAGTTCGCGCAACAAGAATGCCGCGAGGTTGTTGCTCTGTGCGATCGCGCGGGCTCGCTACGCGACCCATCTCTTCAAAAAAGGATGATGGAGCTGGTGGAGAAGATGGTGCAGATGGGCCTGATCGGCATGTGTCTGCCGGAAGCGTACGGCGGTGGCGGGCAGGAGCTGCTGTCCGCGATCCTGTGCATCGAGCAGCTCGCGGCGGTGTCGCCGCTGGCCGCGGCCGCCGTCTTCGAGTCGAACGTGGGGCCGGTGCGCGTCATCGAGTTCTTTGGCAACGACGCGCAAAAAGCGCGCTGGCTGCCGCCGGTGGCGCAAGCCAGGCTCCAGGTCTCGATCGGCATGACCGAGCCGGAAGCGGGCAGCGCCCTCACCGACTTGCGCACCCGTGCCGACAAGTGCGACGGCGGCTACCGCGTCAACGGCCGCAAGTGCTTCTGTACCGGCGGCGGCCACTCCGGGGCCTACATGGTGTACTGCCGCGTTGGCGATGTGCCGGGGCCGAAGGGCATCGCCGGTGTGGTGATCGAGAAGGGTACGCCGGGTTTCACATTCGGAAAGCAGGAGCAGTTCATGGGGCTGCGCGCCTTCCCGAGCTGCGACCTGATCTTCGAGGACTGTTTCGTGCCCGAGGAGAACCTCATCGTGCCACCCGGCGGCTTCGCCATGCTCATGCAGTGCTTCGACATCGAGCGCTGCGGCAACGCCACCATGGCGCTGGGCATCGCTACCGGCGCCCTGGAGTTCGCGGTCGAGTACGCCAAGCAGCGCCAGACATTCGGGAAACCGATCTGCGACCGGCAGGCGATTCAGATGATGCTGGCGGACATGGCCGTCCGCGTCGATGCCGCGCGCCTGCTCGTTTACCGCGCCGCGGTCAACGCCGGCAGAGGCATCCCATCGATCAAAGAGACGTCGATGGCCAAGGTGTTCGCCAACGAGACGGCGAAGGCGGTGACCGACATGGCCATGGATATCCTCGGTGGCTACGGCTACTCGACCCAGTATCCGATCGAACGCATGCTGCGCGACAGCCGCGGCTGGCCCATCGCCGGCGGCACGCTGCAGATGCAGAAGATCATCATCGCGTCGATAGTGTGCGGCCGGCGCTTCGATCAGCGGAAGTGAGGATGAAGATACGGGCGATCCTCATGCCCGCCGGCGCGCTCAGCCCTCGCCTTCGATGATGCGCACCGGCTTGATGGAACGGAGGTCGAGAGCGCGCTTCAGCGCTGGTTGCCGAGGTGCGGCACGAGAACCGGTCAATCGATCGCAGCCGCTTTGCCGGGCAAGCTCATGTGAGCTTACAGCCCTTCAAGCAGAGATCGTCAGCTTCCTTCTCGCGAACTGGACACCCGTCTGGATTGCATGGGTAATGGTAGCGACAAACGTAGGCCGCAACCGGGCAGAGTTTCCCTTGCCATGCTGCCCCGCTGAAAGGCGGGCAGAGTTCTCGGATTCGGCTGTCACGACAAAAGATACATGTCGCGTACGAACGGCGCTCACACATGTTCGGGTAATATTCGTACGTCACGTCGAATTGCTCTAGGTACTGGGCAGCCGGAAGCTTCCGATCCTTCCGCAGAGCTTCATACCATTCACGGAGGAACTTAGGGTCGACATCAGCGCCGAACACTTGCTCAAAGAAGCGGCGGTTCCAGACATCGCCCGGCACCTCAAGGCCGCCAAGGATTTCGGCTTCCTTTGAGCGAAGGAATTCAGAAATACCAGAGTGGCCCGTGTCCTTGAGTGCTGCAAGGAACAATGGCTGGAAAAAGGTGCCCGGCTTCAGGTAATCGCGAAGCGCTGCCCAGAGCCGTTTGTGATATCGTCGCCGCTTGAACCACGATTCGTACTCTTCTCGCAGCAGTTCCTCGTTGTCGAGGATCTTTTCTGCACCTCTTTGCCTCTCGTTGACTGCCGGCGCGAATTCGACCTGGCGCAGCGAAGTGAGCTTCGTCCTCATATCCGTATGGGTCGGCAAGTAATAGGTCAGCAAGTAAAGGAGAAATGCGATCCGATGCGTGGCTCTGCCCGACAAGCTTCCCGAGGTACAGAAGAACCAGTAGTCCCCAATGTACTGCGGCAGACTCCGCCCGTATTTATCGAGCCCTATAAGCGTCAGGGCGATGGAGAAGAGGTGCGCACCGAAACGCGGCGCGAACGACAAACGGCCGTCGCCGTCTCGCTGCTTCGCGCCGCACTGCTCTCTCGCGATAAAGCGGTCTACTCCACGCGGCGTCTCAGCGGGTTAAGTGAATTGTTCGAGGACATCTAGTGGCGGCTTGGTCTCTTGCGTGTACGCGGCGACCACTTCCGCCAAAAGCGCCCCGCCTTTTCCCCACACTTGCCGAGAAGGCCGCTGCTGGTCCGCTATGTAGCACAGCCAGTGAGTAAGCACCTTCTGCTCCGGCCGAAGTCTCTCGAATACCAGACCTGGGATTGATATTAGTTCGTTCGTCATGTTCGTCGCGCACCATTTGGCCTTATCGAGCCAGCACAGGAACCGCCAAACCCCGAGCAGGCGCTTCTTGAGGTCCGCTGTCATCTCTGCCGACATTGCTTACCTCCAGGCTGAGGATACCCCCGCGTAGCCCTGTGGAAGGACTGCCGTCCTGTCTTTCGCGGTGAAACTACCACACGCCGTCTACCAGTACGACTCCCAAAGGAAGAAGGATTGTCACCATTGTCCCTGCACGTTGCGCGGGAAGGCTGCTCGGTCTATCGTTCATGCCATGAAGGACGGGTCGGAAGTGCGCGTTCTGGGGCGCCATGTTGTGAGTGATCCTCGGATCTGTCACGGCAAGCCGACTTTCCGCGGCACGCGCGTGCGCGTGGCCGACGTGCTCGAACAAGTGGCCAGCGGGATGGCGTGGGAAACCATCATCGAAGAATGGAACCGCACCATCACTCGCGAAGCCATTGGCGAAGCCGTACAGCTGGCGAGCGAGGCCCTGGCCAATCACACGGACGAGTTCGTGCTCGGAACGAAGCCCGCGTGAACCTTCTGGATGGGCCAGCCGGTGCAGTTTCTCTCATCACTGCTGAGAGTTTTGGTAGATAAACTCAGCGGTGGGGTTTCGAGACGGCCCCTGGGAAGACGGGGCCTCCTCAGCCCGAGCGGTGTTGTTATTGAATAGAGAGAAAAATCTTTCGCTCGCCCTGAGGAGCCGCCTTTTCCTGGCGGCGTCTCGAAGGGCGCCCGCTGGAGAAGATCGTCAGCAGTCATGAACTGCGTTCGCCCACGTGCCGTGAATACGCACCCGGCGCCCTCGTCGCGCGGATCGGCTTCGGTCGCCAGCGATGGCGCCTGGCGGAACTTTCAGGATGCCCGCAGTAAGGCGCGCTCAACGGCAGCGGGCAACTCAACGAACATGAAGTAGTCGGCCGGGTACAGGTAGTCTTCACCTTCGTTGTCGATCACACGGAGAAACCGGGAGCGTTCCGCACTCGCGTCAGGCAGGACGCGATAGATCATCCGGGGCGTCAACAGATCGGGATCGTCGGTACGGATGCAGATCGCGAAGTGCGCGTGGGAGTTTCGCCGCTTTGCCATGGCTCTCAGTCGAGGAACCGCTTTACCCTCATCTTCTTCTTTCCGACTCCGTGCGCTTGGAACCAGTGGACCTCAGCCACTCGGAACGTTCCGTCCGACAAGCGCACAGTTGCCGTTCCCTTCAGCTTCCTCCACCGCACCTTACCATAGCGCTTCCGGAGCTGTGAGGCCAATCGGACCCCAGGGCCAACCGCGATGATCTCGATGTCCGTGATCTCGCCGACGATGTCGAAGCCCATTACGCTATGGCGATACTCCGACGGATTGGCAAAGCCAAGCGGAGTCGCCGCGCGCATATGGGGTATACCCCAGCCGTCCGGTGAGATTGTCGACCTTCCTCGTTTGGTGTTAGAGGTACGGGGGCGGGGCCCGAGTCGATCGGGGCTGAGACACGAAACTCTAGGAGAATGGCCGCCAACATGACGCACGAGGAAGTCCTGGCCCAAATGACAGGACCGGGCGGGCCGTTCGAACTGGTTGTCGAAAACGTCCGTGGCTTGCCGATGAAGAACTTCGCGGCGCGCGAGCGCTCGCTGCGCGAGAAGGTCGAAACCGTAGCGAACTACGGCGACCGTGAGTTCCTGGTTCAAGGCGCGCGCCGGATCACTTACGGTGAGTTCCGGCGGCTGGTGTGGGGAACGGCAGCACGCCTCAAAGCGCACGGTTTTCGCCGCGGCGATCGCCTCGCCATCCTGGCATACAACAGCATCGACTGGGTCATCACGCTGTTCGGCGCGACGTCTATCGGCGGCATCGTCGTCGGTCTCAACGGCTGGTGGGTGCAAAACGAGATCGCTTACGGCCTGGCCGATTCCGGCAGCCGCTTCCTCGTAGTCGACGATCGCCTATTTCCGCGGGTGCGCCCGTTGATCGGGGAGATCCCGACGCTCAAGCACGTGTTCTACAGCGGCGGCAATCCGCCGGCCGGCACTCAGTCGGTTGCCGACCTTGTCTGCGCCGGTGACGAGGCGCCGACGGATCCCATCGAGGAGGACGATCCGTTCGTCATCATGTACACCTCGGGAACGACCGGCCGCCCGAAGGGCTGCATCACCACGCACCGCGGCACCATCGCCCAGGTGCACGGCATCATCGCGCACGGCATGATCGGCGCCATGCTCGGCGGCGCCAGCCCGCTGCCCACCGACGGCTCGCAGCCGGCGGGGCTCTTAACCTCGCCATTATTCCATGTCGCCGGACTGCACACCGGTTTGTGCACGGCCATGACGGCAGGCGTCAAAGTCGTGTTCACCGAAGGCCGGCTCGATTCCGAGAAGGTGTTGGCTCTGATCGAGCACGAGCGCATCACGACCTGGGGCGCGGTGCCGACGGTCTTGCACCGGGTGGTGAACTGTCCGGAGCTGGACAAGTACGATCTCACAAGTCTGACGCGCATCTCCGTCGGTGGAGCGCCGGCCGCGCCGGAGACGCTCGCCCGGGCGCGCGTTGTGCTCCCGGTCGAGCCGAGCTTGGCCACCGTTTACGGCATGACCGAGACCCACGGCGTCATCATGATGAACGGGGGCGAGGACCTGCGAAAGCACCCGACCTCGGTGGGGCATCCGTTGCCTTACTTCGACGTCAAGATCGTCGACGGCGACGGCCACCAAGTGGCGGACGGCGCACTGGGCGAGATCTCGCTTTATGGACCGACGATCACACCCGGTTACTGGGCCGATCCCGAGGCGACCGCCGCCGCCATCTGCGACGGCTGGCTGTACACCGGCGACGTCGGCTACCGCGATGCGGACGGTTTCTACTATCTCGTCGACCGCACCAAAGACATCATCATCCGCGGCGGCGAGAACGTCTACAGCGTCGAGATCGAGAACTGCCTGGCCGAGCACCCGCAGATCGACGAGGCCGCCGTCATCGGTGTCCCCGACCCGGAGTTGGGTGAACGTGTCAAGGCCATCCTGTACCCGGTGCGGGGTGCAACACTCACCGTCGAGGCGGTGCGCGCGCACGTCGCCGCGCGTCTGGCGTCTTTCAAGGTGCCGGAGATCATCGAGATCAGCGAGCGGCCCCTGCCGCGCAACCCGGCGGGAAAGATCCTCAAAGATCAACTGCGCGGAGGCGGAGCGGGTTACTTCGCCGACGACGCGCTGGAGTGACGGGGCCTGTTGCAGTAATCGCGAGGAAGTCATCTATGGTGCTCTCGCCCCCGAGTCGGCCTTGCCGGTGCAAATCTGGTAGTGACATTGCAAACAGGGGGGCACGCGGTGACTACCGACCGCGCGATCTCCGCCCGGTTGATTGTACGAAGAGGACTGATTGCTCAGCAGAGGGGCAGCGCCAACGAGAGCAGCTTTGCCCACCACGGAAGCAACGACAATAAGCAGTAGACTGCGGCCGGCAACATCAACGCCGGACGCCCGATCTGCTCAGCAGTGTAGCGGTACAGCAGCAGCAACAGGCCGCAGGCGAACGCCTTGAACAGAATCAGGCTCGGACCGACCCCCCACATGGCGAACGAGTTACACAAGAGTTGGTTCGCCTCCGGCACCCCCATGTGGACGCCGGCATACGTCGCCATGCCGTCGAAAAGCTGTAGCGCGATATTGAGCAAAAGGAGATCGTAGAGCAGGCTCCGCGGCGCCCGCGCCGGCGTCAGCACAGATGTAGGGCGCGGGTCGGAAGCACCGACCGATTCGCCTCGGCTGCGTGCGATCACACCTGACATCCGCGGTTCCTCCCCGCTCGCTGACCAGCCATAGCTGGACAGTTTATCCCATACGCAAGACTCAGGCCAGACTTGACGCAGCCCTGCGAACTCTAAAAAAACCTTGCAAATTCACCGTGGTAGGCGCGTCCGGCCGGGCGATACATGAACTCAGGAAGGCAATCGCCTTAGCCGAAATCAGCCGAAGATGGCTGATATCAGCCAGGCGCCGATTGGTATTTGGGTTCCGATCGCAGATCGCAGTTGATTACCGTCGTGCACCATGGCTACAAGAACGGGGTGGGAGTTGTTTGATGATCAAAGGTTACGCTGGCCGCATTCTCGAAGTTGATCTGGCCAATCAGACGTTCGCGTTTAAGCCGCTCGATGACCAGACCGCTCGGCTGTACATCGGGGGCAAAGGCTATGGCACCCGGCTGCTCTACGATATGACCGAGCCCGGCATCGATCCGCTCGGTCCGGCGAACCCGCTCATCTTTGCCACCGGCCCGCTCAACGGATCGGTGGCACCGCAATCGAACCGCTTCGCCGTCGTCTGCAAGAGCCCGCTCACCGGCGCCATCGGCAACGCCGCGTGCGGTGGGTCGTTTGCCTACGGCATGAAACGCGGCGGCATCGACATCCTCATCCTGAAGCACCAATCCGCCAAGCCGGTCCGGCTCGCCATCGACGGCGACCGCAGCCAAGTCAGCTTCATCGATGCCGCCGACCTCTGGGGCAAAGGGACCTACGCCACGCAGGAAGCGCTTGGTAAGAAGAAGCACCACGCCGTCATCGGCCAGGCGGGCGAAAACCTGGTGCGCTACGCCGGCATCGTGTCCAACGAACGCATCGCCGGCCGTACCGGCGTCGGCGCCGTCATGGGCTCGAAGAAAGTGAAAGCCATCTCCGTTGATGGCTCGCACAAGCTGGAGATGGACGACGAGCAGAAGTTCAAAGAGTACACCAAGTGGGTGCGCGAGCTGTTTCGCGACCACCCGGTGCTCGGCGATTTGCTGCACCGCTGCGGTACCGCCAACATCGTCAACACCACCAACGCCCGCAACATCATCCCGACGCACAACTTCAAGTACGGCCATTTCAAGGACGCCATGAGCATCTCAGGCGAGTACATGGCCGAGCACGAGTTGGTCGGTGTCAAGTCGAGCTGCATGCACTGCCCAGTGACCTGCGGGCGCGACGTGATGGTCGAAGGGGTGGGGCGGGTGAAGGGCCCGGAGTACGAGACCATCGGCCTCATGGGCAGCAACCTGGAGATCCCCGACATCAAGAAGGTGGCGGAGTGGAGCTACCTGGCTGACGACTACGGCATGGACACCATCACTCTCGGGTCGGTCTTGGGCTTCACCATGGAGCTGCAGGAACGCGGCATGTTGGAGTCCGGCCTGCACTTCGGTGATGCGAGCGGCGTCAGCGATATGATCAAGGACATCGGCCTCCGCCGCGGCTTGGGCAACGACCTCGCCGAGGGCGTGAAGCGCATGAGCGAGAAGTACGGCGGCAAGGAGTTCGCCATCCACGTCAAAGGCCTGGAGCTGTCGGCCTACGATCCGCGCGGCTCCTTCGCGCAGGGCGTCGAGTACGCGACCACCAACCGTGGCGGTTGCCACATCCAGGGCGCCAGTATGTACCTGGAATCGGTCGGCCCGTTCACCATCAATCCGCAGAACCTGAAGCTCAAGGCGGAGATCCCGATCATTCAGCAGAACCTCGCCTGCACCATCAACTCGATGGTCCTGTGCATGTTCACCACCTACGGCATGATCCTGAAACCAATTCACAACATGAATCCCAACTCCTTCACCTACAAGCTGGCGACGACGATCTTCGAGAACAGCGGGCCGGTGTTCCGCAAGCTGATGAGCATCAAAGGCATGCCGATGATGTGGTGGGAGAAGTGGCTGACCTACGTGACCGGGGAGCGCATGTCCTCGGGGCACCTGCAGGAGATCGGCGGCCGCATCTTCAATCTCGAGCGCATGTTCAACATGCGCGAGGGGTTCACGGCCAAGGACGATACGCTCCCGTTCCGGCTGTTGCACGAGTCGACCTTCAAGCACATGAGTGGCGGCCACCCGCTGCCGCAGTTGCTGCCGCGTTACTACAAGAATCGTGGCTGGGACGCCGACGGCGTGCCGACGAAGCGCACGCTGGAGCGGCTGCAGGTGAAAGTTTAGTTGCTTCCTCCCCTCCGGAGACTGTCGATGAATGCGGATAGTCCCTCGATACGGCCGCTGAGAAGACGCGGCCTACTCGGGACGAACGGACAAACGCCTTGAAGATCAAATGTCAAATCCGGTCACCCCGAGTAGCTGCCGTTTTTTGGCTGCGTATCGAGGGGCGTCTCGCGAGAAAGAGAAGATAGGGGCATCATCCATGAGCATCACAGTCGAACTCACCTACGACATGAGCAAGGCGCTCGGTGTCCGCAGCTTCGACATCGACGGGGCGCACACCGTGCAGGATGTCGTGCGGATAACGCGCGACAAGTTCGGCGAGCGCGGGGCGGACTTCGAGAAGCTCACCCGGGTCGCCGCCATGGTGGTCAATGGCGTCCTGATCAATTACCGCCAGGGCATGAGCACGGCCGTCGCCGACGGCGACACCGTGGTCTTCCTCAAAGCTGCGGCGGGCGGCTGAGCGCACCCGCGCATCAACGGCGGTTGCGGTACGTGTCGTCCTCGACGACCTCGCCGATGCGCTTCAGCCGGCGCTGATAATAAGCGTACGCCCGCCAGGACAGCGGCTCGAACTCTGCGGCACGCCACTCTCCTTCACCGTCATCGGCGTAGCCGATGCAGAGTCGCGCGTCGGCATCATGCAGGAACGCCAGACGAACGTGGACGCCCGGTTCCTTCCGGAGTTCGTAGGTAGGCCCGGCCAGCACCAGCTGCTCGCCGCGCTCAAGTGCGCTCAGCGCCCCCAGCTGCTTCAGCCGGCGTTGTAGTTTGGTGGAGAGGAGCATTGCGTCCCGCTTCGCGTTCGACGAAGTCGCACACGGTCTTCCGAATCATGCACTCTCTATCGCTCACGCCGCGGCGACGCAGCGCTTAACCTTGATTCTGCCCTTTGCGGCCAGGCGAGCTTTGGCGAGATCATGCGTTGTCTGCATCCGAAGCCAGGTGTCTGCGCCACCACCGAAAGCGAGGTCGAGTCGAATGGCCATTTCCGGCGATATGCCGCGGCGGGCGTGGACCAGATCATTGAGGGTCTGGCGGGTGACACCGAGGAGCTTGGCGGCGGCAGTGACAGTTAGACCCAAGGGGTCAAGGCAGTCGTGCTTGACCGAGAGTCCGGGGTGCGGTGGGTTCTTCATGGCCATTGTGTTTTCCTCCTTAGTGATAGTCGATCAAGTCGACGTCGCGGGCATGACCGGCCTCGAAGCGGAAGATGACGCGCCAGTTGCCCGAGACGCTGACGGCCCAAAACCCTTTCATATCTCCCGTGAGGGGGTGAAGCTGGAAGCCAGGAAGGTTCATCTTCTGCGGCTCGTCGGCTTCGTCGAGGCGGGCGAGGATACGCCCGATCTTATCCACCCTGTCCGCAGGGAGTCCCTTGCGATCGTCTTTTTCATAGAGCCGTTTGAGCCCCCGATGCCGAAAGCTCTGGATCATGCGCAACTGTAGTGCGACACGTGTCGCGTGTCAACGAAATGGGGTGCGGGTGCAGTGCGGGTGCCGTTCCGACCCTCTTCGGACTCGTGAGTCAAGCGGCGGCCCCCCGGATCGGGGCAATTGAGGCGCCGCCGGCATCGCGGACGACAGGAGCGGACCGCTGTTCCGGACCACCCGCGGCAAGACACGTCAGCTCACCCGCAACCCGACGACACGCGTCGGCGTCTCCTGTGCACTGACCACTGTTCACTGACCACTGTTCACTGATAACGAGAACGGTCGCGCGCCGGAGCATGCGCAGCCCTTCGCCACGTCCGCCGGACCCGTCCGCCGAAGGCTTCGGGCCGCAGGCGGAAGCCTCTGGAGTGCGGGCGAAGGCTTCGGGTTGCAAGCAGCCTGTCCGCTGAAGGTTCCGAGCCGTAGGCAGATCGACGGCCGCGAGTCGCCACGCACCACGCGGCCGTCGATGCTCGGTGGCGAGTGGTCAGTGCTCAGTGGTCGGCGTCTCCTCTGCACTAATCACTGACCACCGGCCACTGACCACTGATGCTTTACGTCCGCACCACGGGCCAGGTCAGCCTCGACGGAACCCAGCATGGCGGATCACTGCGGTGCCGTGGTATAAGAGGATTGCGAGGGTCCTCATGAGGGCGGTGCAGTTCCATTCTCACGTTGGCGCCGACGGCGTTCTGAAAATCGAGGTTCCCGTCGGTGTGAAAGATGCCGAGCTTGATGTGGTGGTGATCGTCTCGCCGGCAGATACGGCGGCGGGGGCGATGGACGGGAACTGGCCGCCGAATTTCTTTGAGGAAACGTTTGGTTGCCTCGCCGAGTATCCGCTTGCGCGCCCGCCGCAGGGCGAGTACGAGACCCGCAGCGCCGTGAAATGAGATACCTGCTGGATACCAACACGTGTATCGCCTATTTGAACGGGCGTGCGGTTGGTGTCCGGCGTCGACTCCAGGCGCTCCCGCCGAACGAGGTGACGCTGTGCTCGGTGGTGAAGGCGGAGCTGCTGTACGGCGCCCGCAAGAGCACGAATCCGCCAACCGTGCTGGCCAAGCTGCGGCGCTTCTTCACACCGTTTATTTCGCTTCCGTTTGATGATGCGGCCGCGGAAGCGTACGGGACGATCCGCGCCGATTTGGAGCAAGTGGGCAAGCCCATCGGCCCAAACGACCTCATGATCGCTGCGCTCGCGCTGGCTTGCGGGCTGACGCTGGTGACACATAACACTGGCGAGTTTCAGCGCGTGCCGGGCCTGAGCATCGAGGACTGGGAGGCAACGCCGTGAGCAGTCGCGCCACCGGAATGACAACGTACTTGGAGAACGGCGGCACGCTGGAGCACGCCCAGCAGATCGCGGCGCACGAGTCGCCGCGCACCACGCGGCCGTCGGTGCTCGGTGGCAAGTGCTCAGTGCTCGGCGTCTCCTCTGCACTAACCACTGACCACCGGCCACTGATGCTTTACGACCGCACCAAGGACCAGGTCAGCCTCGACGAGATCGAGCGGATCGCAGTCTGGGGGTGGCGCACAGTGCAGGCTTGCGGCGCCTGCCGCCAGCGAAGAGGTGGCTGGTCCGGCGCGTCCCGTGGCGGCGGAGGCGAATGCGGTTATCGCTCATGCCCTGCTCTGCTGCGAATACGACCACCCAAGAGCGCGATGAACGTCACCGAAGCCTAAGAGGGAGGTGGCGACATGATCAACGAAGGAATCGGGTTGCATGTCGGGAAACACTGGCTTGTACAGACCCGCAAGCTCCCTCGCGTGATTCTTCACCTCGCCAATGCATTCCAGGCGGTACAGTTCGCGGGTCACGCATTCCCAGAAAACCAGATCGGCAACGATCAGATGCATCAACCAAGGTCTGCTAGGAGTCGGGTACTTGAGTTGCTCGGGAGTGACCTCGTCGCCGTGTGCGATGGCGTTTCTCAGCTCATAGAAGTCCCATCCCCAGCACGCCACCTTCGAGTAGATGCGATTACCGTCACGAGTCTTTCTCCCGTCTCTGTGTGAGTCCGGACGGGCACATCGCCTCTCCAACTCGCAAACGATCCACTCCTTCTTCTTACGCGATTTGCCCGCTCCAAGCAGGATCTCGAAAGCTGTGGCCATCATGACCACTTTGGAAGCCTCAGAAACCTGGTCGTATTGGGTGTGCGCCAGTCGGAACCACTCAAGGCTTTGGAACAAGCGCGTACGCTCCCGCCCCAGGACGCCAAAGCTCTTGTCAAACGCCGCGGTAAGTCTTGCGTTCGGAACTCCGAAGCCGCCACCCAGCCACCAGGGCTGCTGGAACGCGACGTCGTCGATTCTGCAGATGTGAAGGCTACGGCCCGATGCGACCGAGATGTGATCGTCGTCCGGAAACGGATTTCGACGCAGCAACTGGTAGCGGTCAGCGCTGGGTGGGGCCATGGTTCGGTTATCTGCGCAAACTCCCGCCTTCGTGGCTGGGCAAATGATTGAGAAAATCAACGCGTCCG
The DNA here is from genome assembly GCA_050015455.1 of Binatia bacterium. Lineage (GTDB taxonomy): Bacteria > Desulfobacterota > Binatia > HRBIN30 > HRBIN30 > JAGDMS01. Next base: position 3,467 of record JBEKBJ010000074.1, on the reverse strand, counting down.
CTGCCGCGCGGACCTCCTTGGCGGCGTCCGGCTCAAGGCTCTCAAGGTTAGCGGAGTCGTGCGAACATACCGTGACGGTATCGACCGGACTGCCCGCGTGGTCGACGTAGCGCTGAAAGTATCTCTCCAGACGTTCCCTGACCTGCTGGTCTCGGACTTTCCCGCCCGCCATCCGGGAAAACGGCCAGAACGCTACCGGGCCAATCTTGAGTTCCCCGAGTCCGGCCCATGGCATGAACCAAATCTCTTCCATTGCGCGTACGGCAACCTCCTCACCGCGTGCACCACTTGGCGTTGACAAGGATTCCCATATACGCATATAGCATCTCAGGGCTCCGCCTGAGAATGGCGCATCGCGTTGCCGTCCTCGTGATGGGTTCGCTGCCCTTGCTGTCGTTCCGCCACGCGCCGCGGCACCGCCCGTTCGCTTGCCATTGCCACCCGTGGCGGGGTACGAAGCGGCAGTGCAGCTCAGTGAATCCGACACCAGGGCGAAGCTCATCGACCCGGGTCTCCACTCCCGCGGTTGGACCGAGGACCTCATTCGCCGCGAAGAGACCGCCGGGGCGATCCAGATCATCGACGGAAAACCGCGCAAGCGGGCGAAGGGACGCGTCGACTATGTGCTCCGGGTCAAGGTCAACGCGGAGACGCAGCCTGTCGCCGTGGCGTTGATCGAGGCCAAGGCGGAGCACCTCCCTCCCGCACACGGGCTCGAGCAAGCCAAGCTCTACGGAAGCGCGAAGCGGATGAACGTGCCGTTCGTGTTCTCCAGCAATGGGCACCTGTTCGTCGAATATGACCGTTCGACCGGCCTCACCAGCGACCCACAGCCTTTGGCGGAGTTTCCGAGCCCCGCCGATCTCCGAGCGCGCTATGAGGCGGCGATGGGCTTTTCGCTGGACGACCCGGCTGCTCGCCCCCTGTTGATGCGCTACAGTGGCGGTGAGGCCACCCGTCGGTATTATCAAGATGCCGCGATCCGTGCCGCACTGGAGAAGATCGCACGCTGCGAAAAGGCCGGCCAGCCGAAGCGAGCGTTGCTTTCGTTAGCAACAGGTTCCGGGAAGACCTTCATTGCGGTGCAATTGCTGAAGCGGATCGCCGATGCCGGCCAGTTGGGCCGCGTGCTGTTCGTATGCGACCGGGACGAGCTGCGTAGCCAGGCGCTGGGGGCCTTTCAAAATGTCTTTGGTGCTGACGCCGCTGAGGTGTACCGCGAGTCCGACGGCTCCAACCACGCCCGCAACGCGCGCATCCACATCGCCACCTACCAAACCCTGAACGTCGACTCAGAGGAGGGCACGGCCAACTTCCTCACGACCTACTATCCTGAGAGTTACTTCAGCCACATTGTCATCGACGAGTGCCACCGCTCGGCGTGGGGCAAGTGGTCACAGGTGCTGATCCGCAATCCCGACGCCGTGCAGATCGGCCTGACCGCCACACCGCGGCAGCTTCAGTCCGGCATCCACACGCGTGAGTACAACGCAGATGCACAGGTTCATGCCGACAACCTCCGCCACTTTGGTGAACCGGTGTACGAGTACGAGATGAGCCAAGGCATCGAGGACGGTTACCTCGCGGCGTGCGAATTGGTCCGCAGGGACATCTTTCTCGATCAGCATCAGAAGAGCGAGCGTGAAACTGGCATCAAGCGGGAAGACCTGAAAGGGAAGAAGCTCACGGTCGCGACCACCGGCCACCGCGTCGGCGAAGGCGAGGCGCGCGAGCACTATGCTGCCGAGAGTTTCGAAGACGACCTGGTCCTGCCCGATCGCGTCAAGACAATGGCGAAGGATCTCTTCACGCACCTGCTCGACTCCGGCGGTCCGGAACAAAAGACGATCATCTTCTGTGCGCGCGATCATCATGCCGACGCCGTCGCCGTGGCGATGAACAACCTCTACGCCAAGTGGTGTACACAGAACGGCAAGCCACGCCTGGAGCCGTACGCGTTCAAATGCACGGCCAGCGTCTCGGGCAGCGAGTATCTCGCCGATCTGCGCGGCGCGCCGCGGTCGCACTTCGTGGCGACGACCGTTGACCTCCTGACCACCGGCGTCGATGTCCCCGTCGTGCGCAACGTCGTCTTCTTCAAGTACGTCCGGTCGCCGATCGCGTTCTATCAGATGGTCGGTCGTGGCACACGGTTGGACGCGCCGACGAACAAGCTGATGTTTCGGGTGTACGACTACACCAACGCGACGCGTCTGTTCGGGAAGAACTTCATTACGAAACCATCGCCACCCCGAGAGCGTGGGGAGCCGGGTCCGCTGCCACCACCACCGATCCAGGTTGAGGGATTCGATGTGCACATAAGCGATGCCGGGCGCTACATCGTGACGACGGTGGATGGCCGCGCGATGCCGGTCACCGTCGAGGAGTACAAGGAGCGACTCGCTGCGAAGCTGGTCGAGGAGGCGCCGTCGCTCGATACCTTCCGGGCGCGCTGGATTGTGCCGCGTGATCGCCGCGAGCTGTTGGCACGCCTGCCCGACGGCGCCCGCTCCGCGGCGCTCGTGCAGCAGCTTGAGGCGATGACCGAGTACGATCTCTACGATGTGCTGGCCGACCTGGGATACGGGTTGAATCCGCGCACGCGCAGCGACCGCGCCGACGCCTTCGCGTACAAACACGCCGCGTGGCTGGCCAGCTTGCCCGACGAGGCGCGCGCGACGCTCAAGGCTCTGGCCTCACAGTTCGCCCGCGCCGGAACCGAGGGCTTGGAGAATCCGGAGGTCTTCCAAACGCCGGAAGTTGTGCGGGCCGGCGGATTGACCGCGCTGCGAGCGATTGGCAAACCTGCCGAGGTGTTGCACGAGACGAAAGAGCGAATGTTCGCGGCATGACAGCGACAAATGACTTGAACCGCCGATGCGCAAAGGACGCGAAGCGGCACCTGCCCGACGGATGGCGATGGGCAGCGCTCGGTGAAGTGTGCGAAATTAATCCGGCGCGGCCTCCGAACTTCAAGCGCGACGACGATGCGCCAACCTCGTTTGTTCCCATGTCCGCAGTGGACGAGGTCCTCGGGGCGATCACCCGCTGCGAAACTCGACTCTTCACAGACGTTCGCAATGGCTACACGTTCTTCGCTGAAGGCGATGTCCTTTTTGCCAAGATCACTCCATGCATGCAGAACGGGAAGCACGCGATTGCCCGCGGGCTCATTGACGGCGTTGGCTTTGGTACAACGGAATTTCACGTGCTGCGCCCCCGACCCGGGGTGATCGGAGAGTGGATTCACCGATTTATTCGACAGCCGAGGGTGTTGGAGCTGGCGGAAGCCGAGTTCAGGGGAAGCGCCGGGCAACGACGCGTACCAGAGAAATTTCTTGCCGCATTGGACCCAAATCCGGCGCTAACGCACCGGCGCGCGCGATCCGGCGCGTTGGGCGCCGCTGCGGGCGGCTGACGCCGGCCGGGCGGCCCGCTGTGGTCGGCGAGTGGGCCGAGCCAAACTG
>JBEKBJ010000073.1:0-26406 GCA_050015455.1 Binatia bacterium | reverse complement strand
ACAACGCACTGCCGAGTCCACCTGCGGCGCCCGTAACCACAGCCCGTTCGAAGCGCTTCGCGCCTCCACCTTCACTCTTGCTCATTTCAGTTCTCCATTCTCCTGCCGGACTCGAGCCGGTGCTTGAGGCGCTGCAGCATGTCGGTGAAGCCGCGTTGAAGCATTGCGCGAATGATTGCGCCGGTGCCGGGTACCATGGGCCGAAAATGCACGGTCCAACGGACTTGCGTTCCGCCTGCGACTTCACTCAAGAGCACCTGCCCGAAATGTTCTCGGATCGGCGCGCCGCGGATGAGGCGGTAATCGTATCGTGCGGGCGGCGCCCAGCGAACGATCTCCTCATCCAGCGTCAGGCCGAATCCGCGAAGGCGCCGCACCGCCCCGAGCCCGTTGCGCTCCGAGGAGCCCGGACGTGTCAGCACGACGCTTGAAAAAGGCGACCACGCTGCCATGCCCTCGTGGTCGCTGATAGCCTTCCAGACCTCATCACGAGGAGCGCCGATGCGCGTTTCGGCGACGACGTACGGCATCGCCACCCGAAATCCCATCCGTCGATCATACCAGGGTCGCGTAAATAGTAGCTCCACGCTGAAGCCTTGATCGTCGTTCACGTAGACCACCGCCCACGCCCCCAGATTCAGCGGCCGCCAGTTGCCGCGGTACCCAGCGGCCAGGCACCGCCGGTACGCAGCGTCAAAAGCTGCTTTCGAGCGAAACCCGAGTGCGATGTTCAGCAGGCCTTGGTCGCTGATGCGGTAACCTGCCGGCCACGGCTTGCCTACGGGCTGTGTGTACTGCGTCAGCTCGACCAGGAAATCGCCGGCCCAGAGCAGCGCGGATCTGCGTTGCGCCCCGAGCAATCCCCACAGCGCCTCGTGCTCCGGCCCGTGCAACACGATGCCGCGCGCTGCGGGCAGTCCGAGAGTCTCGTTGAAGAAGCGGAGCGAACGGTCCAAGTCGGAGACCGAGAGGGTGATGCTGCGCGCCGCCACCGGTATCTCAGGCCGTGGACGCGGCGGCGCGTCCGGCCGGCGCGGGTCATCTTCCATCAGTTCGAGGATCACGCCTTCGGGATCGCGCACGCACACGCGCCGACTCCCCGCGGCCCCGACGGGTTCCGTCAGGGGCTCGACGCCTCGGCGCCGCAATCGATCGACGGTTTCGGCGAAGTCGGCGACGTGCAAGCCCACCGAGGTGTAGCCGATATCACACGGCCGCCAGTCCGCGGGCTTGGGTCGCACAGGTGGGCTGGCGAATTGAAACACCTCGAGCTGAAAGAACTCCTGTTGATCAACCAGCCACCAGCAGGTCGATGCCGCGCGCGGCAGTCCCTGCACGCGTGAAGCGAGCGGCCCGCGGTTCAGTCGGGTGCGGCCGGCCGGCAAGAACCCGAAGACGTCACGGTACCATGTGTGCGTGCGCCGCAGGTCAGTCACACTGAACGCAACTTGACACAGCCGAGGAGCGTCGCCTCCTGCCCCCACGGATTTGCTCCCGACCGATGAACTGCCGCTTTGCTCACTCATGCCAAGGCTCCATGCCACAGCCTCTCGGGTATTCTGTCCAGTGGTATCGTGTCAAGCGCAGCCGCGACCGCGGGGACTCCCTGCTCGGCCTGTGCTGGATGCCCGATGCTCCCAAGGGATGGTGACACGTTAGCAGCAAAGATCCGTCTCTTCTTGTCAGCGCCGGGCTGCGGTAATAGTGTCTGCTCCGACGATGCGTAGCGCCTCGTGGGTAAGCTGCAGGTCCATGATGTTGAAGGACTCCGAGTACTTGAGGAGGACCCAAAGGTGAAGATCACCGCCATCGAACTGTATCATGTGTCCATTCCACTCAAGCAGACATTTTGGCCCACCTGGATCCCTGGGTATCCACAGACTCACAACCGGTTTACCCTGATCAAGCTGGTGACGGACGAGGGGATCGAGGGCTATTCCGCCGGCGCAGCCATGGGCCGGGAGCGCGAGGGGCTTGGCGATCTCTTAGGCGGCTACCTCCTCGGTGCTGACCCGACGGACATCGAGCGGATGCAGAGCCTGCTCAAACAAGCCGGGTACCTGGGATGGCGCAACTTCTGGATCGAGCCCGCGTGCTGGGACATCCTCGGGAAGGCCGCGGGCAAGCCCGTTTACGAGCTGCTCGGCGGTGAGGGCCGTTCCGTCGAAGCGTATTGCTCGACCGGCGAGATGCATGAGCCCCAACAGCGAGTGGAGGAGCTGCTCGCAATGCACGAGCGGGGCTTCCGGACCGCGAAGTTGCGGGTCAAGAACCGAGACCTCAAGGACGATATCCGACATATCGAGACCATCGCGAAAGGCGTGGGCACCCGGCTCGCCCTCGGCGTCGACGCGAACCAAGGCTGGCTGGTGTCCATCATCGACCGCATCCCGGCGTGGGATCTGGAGCGTGCGAAAGAGTTCGCGGTGGCATGTCATGCCAACGGCATCAAATGGATCGAGGAGCCGCTCGACTCCCGCGACTACGATGGCAACGCCGCCCTCAAGAAGTTCTCGCCGGTCAAGATCTCCGGCGCCGAACTCAACTACGGCTGGGACGAGATCAAGATCATGCTCGAGAAAGATTGCTTCCACGTCTACCAACCCGACGCCACCTTTGCCGGCGGCATCGCTCAGGTGAAGCAGGTGATCGACGCCTGCCACGCGCGGCAGCGGGAGTACTCGCCGCATACCTGGACCAACGGCATCGGCTTCTACGTCAACTGGAACATGGTGCTCGCCGACCGTGGCAACGCGCTGCCGCTCGAATATCCGCTCGAGGAGCCTTCGTGGGTCCCCGAGTTCCGCGACGGGATCATCGCCCCGATCGTCCCTGACAGGAACGCGCGGCTCCAGCCTTTCATGCGGCCGGGGCTCGGTTTCGAGGTCGACCAGCGGCTGCTGAGGCGGTATGGGAAACGGTTCTTCAGACTTACGGAGATAGGATTGAAGATCCGAGTGATCCGGGAAAAGGGCCTCAAGGCTGCCCTCGCCCTCGGCAAGAGGAAGCGCCAGGCGTAGCGGCCCGGCGTCACGGTGCGTGTGAGCTGCCGGGATGCCACGAAGCGGTAGCTAGCCGCCCGGTCGCTTGCGATCAGCGCGGCACCAAGGGCGCCGACATCAGTCAGCGCACATGCCGGCGCAACTCGTCCACTTTATCGCCCTTCTCCCAGGTGAAGAACCCGCCTTCAGGGGCGCGCCCGAAGTGACCATAGGCGGCCGTTTTCTTGTAGATCGGCCGCTTGAGATCCAACGTTTTGATGATTTCGGCGGGCTTCAGCTTGAATGATTCGAGTAGGGCATTGGCGATGATGTCGTCCGGCACCACTCCGGTCTCAAAGGTGTCGATGTCGACGGAAACCGGCTCGGCAACGCCGATGGCATAGGCCAGTTGCACTTCGCAGCGATCGGCGAGACCGGCCGCCACGACGTTTCTTGCCATATAGCGCGCCATGTAGGCGGCGCTGCGATCCACCTTCGACGGGTCCTTCCCGGAGAACGCTCCGCCGCCGTGACGGCCGTAGCCGCCATAGGTGTCGACGATGATCTTGCGCCCGGTCAGGCCGCAATCACCCTGAGGCCCGCCGATAACGAAACGGCCGGTTGGATTCACGTAGTACACCGTCTCAGGGGTGAGGAAGTCTCGCGGGATGACCTGCTTGATCACCTCCTCGATGACGGCCTCGCGCAGGGTTTGGTAGGAGACGTCCGGGCTGTGCTGGGTGGAGACCACCACGGCGGTGACGGCGGCCGGCTTGCGGTCCTTGTAACGGATGGTGATCTGCGACTTCGAATCCGGACGCACGAACGGCAGCATCCCTTCCTTCCGCAGGTTCGCCAGACGCTGCACCAGGCGGCTGGCCATGAAGATCGGCATCGGCATCAGCTCGGGGGTTTCGTTGCACGCGTAGCCGAACATCAGCCCCTGGTCGCCAGCGCCCTGCTCTTTGTGGAGGCCTTCGCCCTCCGTGACCCCTTGCGAGATATCCGGCGATTGCCGGTCGATCGCCGTCAGGATAGCACACGTGTTTCCGTCGAAACCCATTTCAGACGACACGTAGCCGACCTCGGTGACGGTCTGCCGGACGACGTCGGGATAGTTGACGACGGCTTTTGAGGTGATCTCGCCGGCGAGGACGACCATGCCGGTCTTGGCCAGCGCCTCACAGGCGACGCGGCTATCCGGGTCCTGGGCCAGCAAGGCATCCACAATGCTGTCCGAGATGATGTCGCACAGCTTGTCCGGGTGCCCCTCGGACACCGACTCGGAGGTGAACAAATAATCCTTCTTCATCAAGCTTCCTCTCTCGTCACCTGTTCGGGCTACTTGAGCCGCATCCCTAGCCGCGCCAGCTCATCCATCACCCGCAGCATCGCCGCCTCGTACTCCGGCTTCGGCTTGACCGTCGCGAGGTCGTAGGCTTTAGCGAAGGGAACCCTGCTTGTCGACCGTGGGTGGCAACTCATCGACCTTTCCGATGATTTTTTGCGCCAATTCGTTCGATTTTTCCAGCGACAAGTCGATACACTCGCCGATGTGGCCAGACGACAGAAAACAGATCCGCTGCGGGTTCATCCCAGCGCCCCTTTTCTATGCCTTGACTCGCCGGTAGGCTTGTGGTTAACCCTGGCTGCACCGCTGAGCCGAACTAGGAAGGCACCCGTCCCGGTGCCTCTTTTTTTGTCGTCGCTTGCATGGAGAGTCTCGCAGTTTCGAACCGAGCTACCGAAGCAACTTGGGCACTGTCGGAGTATCAGTTCACCCTGCCGGCCGAGCTGATCGCCCAAGTGCCGGCCGAGCGACGGGATGGTGCCCGCCTGATGGTGCTGGACCGCGCCCGTGGTACGCTGCAGCAGAGCCATGTTCACGCGCTGCCCGAGCATCTGCGGCAGGGCGATTTGCTGGTGGTGAACGATACCAAAGTCATCCCGGCACGGCTGTTTGGGCGCACGGCCTCGGGCGCAGCGGTCGAGCTGCTGCTCATCCGTCCGCTCGCCGCACCGAACTGGCTCTGTCTCGGCAAGCCGGGACGCCGACTGCGTGAGGCCACGGCAATCCACTTTGCCGGCGAAGTGCGTGCAACAGTGACTGCCATTCACGGCAATGGTCACTACAGTATCGCTTTCGACGATGCCGCACCGGTGCACGCACTGCTGGAACGCCACGGCGAGATTCCGCTTCCGCCTTACATCCGCCGTCCCGATGGCCCGTTGCCGCTCGATCGCACGCGCTACCAAACCATCTTCGCCTCCAAGCCCGGCGCCATCGCTGCGCCGACCGCCGGGCTCCATTTCACTGACGAGCTCATCACCGCTCTGCAGCAAAAGGGCGTCTCGCTAGCGCGTCTGACACTGCACGTCGGACCCGGCACCTTTCTTCCAGTGCGCCGCGACGACTTCCGCCAGCACACGATGGAAGCGGAATGGTACGAGATTCCCGAACCGACCGCCATGCGTATCACCGAAACCAAGGCGGCAGGCGGCCGTGTCGTGGCCGTCGGTACGACGACGACACGGGCGCTGGAATCAGCCGCCGCGATGCACGGCGCTGTCCAGGCCGGTGCCGGCTGGGCGCATCTGTTCATCACGCCGGGTCACCAGTTCCGCATCATCGATGCCCTGTTCTCCAACTTCCACCTGCCGGGCTCGACCTTGCTGCTGCTGGTGAGCGCCTTCGCCGGGCGCGCGCCCATCCTCGCCGCTTACGCCGAGGCAGTGCGGCGGCGCTATCGCTTCTACAGCTACGGCGATGCGATGTTGCTCCAATGAGCGATCAATCCGCAGCGTCGCCTTGGCTCGCAACCGACGTAGGGGCGCAGAATGCCGCGCCCCTACACCCAGCGCGCCTGAACTCAACCGAACCTGTCAGCATATTCGAGGTTGCGGCATGTGACACCGGCAGCCGAGCCCGCTGTGGGCGACTGAGGACGGCGCACGGTGCCGTGCAGACACCGGCGTTCATGCCGGTGGCCACTCAAGGCACCGTCAAAGGCATCATGCCTGCCCAACTGCGCGAGGTCGGCGCGGAGATCATCCTGGCCAATGCCTACCACCTGGCCTTGCGGCCTGGGGTTGAAGTCATCCGCGAGCTGGGCGGCCTGCACCGCTTCATGGGTTGGGATGGCCCCATTCTCACCGACAGTGGCGGCTACCAGATCTTCAGCCTGGCGCCGCTGCGTAAGGTCTCCGACCGGGGTGTTGAGTTCCACTCGCATGTGGATGGGACGCCGTTTTTTCTCACTCCCGAAGAGGTCGTCCACCTTCAGGTCGAATTGGGGGCCGACATCATCATGGTGCTCGACGAGTGTGCTCCGGCAGACGCGACCCCCCAACAGGCCGACACCGCTGCGCGGCGAACCTTCGATTGGGCGGCGCGGTCACGGGGGGTGCAGACCGCTTCGGGCCAGTTGATGTTTGGAATTGTTCAAGGTTCGACGTACAAGGAGCTACGGCTGCGCCAGGCGCACGAACTTGTAGGGCTCGACTTTCCAGGCTATGCGGTGGGTGGACTGAGCGTAGGGGAGGCACGCGAGATTACGATGACGGTGGCGGAGGAGACGGTGGCCATGTTGCCTGAGGATCGGCCGCGCTACCTGATGGGTGTCGGCCTGCCGGAAGACCTCATCCGCTTCGTCGCCATGGGCTACGACATGTTTGACTGTGTGCTGCCCACCCGCAACGGACGCAACGGCATGCTGTTCACCTCTGCCGGTCGTGTCAACATCCGCTTGGCGCAGTACGCGCGCGACCGGGAGCCCGCCGACCCGGAGTGTAGCTGCTACACCTGCCGCACCTTTTCCCGCGCCTATCTCCGCCACTTGGCCAGCACCAACGAAATGTTGGGCGGCCAACTGATCAGCCTCCACAACTTGCATTTCTATCTCCAGTTGATGCGCGACATGCGTGCGGCCATTGCCGCGGATCGCTTCACCGCCTGGGCGGCCCAACGTGTGGCCCGGCTGACGGCAGAGGCCCTCACCCCGACCCCTTCGACTCGGCTGAGGACAGGCCCCTCCCAAAGGGCGAGGGAGAAAGCAGAGTCATGATCAATCCGGCTTGGGCCCAGACAGCGCCAGGCGGGTCGGCACCGGCGTTGGTGAACTTTGCACCCCTGGTTCTGATTTTCGTGGTGTTCTATTTTCTTCTCATCCGCCCGCAGCAACAGAAGGCCAAAGAGCAGCGCACGATGATCGCCAACTTGAAGCGCAATGACGATGTGATCACGGCGGGCGGATTGTACGGCAAAGTCGTGGCGCTCACCGATAAGGTCGTCACCTTGGAGGTCGCCCCGAACGTCCGCGTCCGCGTCGAACGGGCGCAGGTCGCGTCGTTGGTCAAATCCGGCCCCGCCGAAAACGGAAAAGAGAAGGATAAGCAGAAGTGAAAAACCAGAGCCTATTCTATCGCACATTGCTGATCGTCGGCCTCCTGGTGGTTGCGGCCATTTACCTGACTCCGACGTTCGCGCCCGAGCTGCCCGATTTCTGGAAGGAGTATCTGCCGTCGCAACACATCCACCTGGGGCTCGACCTGCAAGGCGGTACGCACCTGGTCATGACCGTGGACGTGGACAAGGCGATCGAGAACTCGCTGGATCACATGATCGAGGAGCTCAAACGCGAGGGCAAGGACGCCAAGGTCAACATCGAGGGCGCCGAACGCAAGGACAGCAGCCTTCAGGTCACCGTGAACAATGCCGAGCGCGACCAGTTCACCGACATGGTCAAAGATCGCTTCCCCAACCTGCAGATCGCGAACTCCAGCACCGAAGACGGTACCGCCAGCATGCAGCTGGTTTTCACCAAGCGTGAAGAACAGCAACTGCGCGAGTCCGCGCTGGATCAGTCGCTGGAAACCATCCGCAACCGCATCGACCAGTTCGGCGTCAGCGAGCCGATCATCCAACGCGAAGGCAGCCAGGACATCTTGATCCAGCTGCCCGGGATTCAAGATCCGCAACGTGCCAAGGAGCTCATCGGGCGCACCGCCGTGCTGGAGTTCAAACTCTTGCCCGACATACCGAACACGGAGGATTACATTTCCGGTAGGAAGCCGCTGCCGCCGGGCACCGAGATCCTGAGCGGCGCCGAGCCCGATCGCACCGGCAGCCGGGGCACAGCGCCTCCGAAGTATTTGGTGGAAGCGAAAACACTGATGACGGGCGAAACCATCTCCGATGCGCGGGTGCGGCCGCCGACGCAGATGGCGGGTCCGTACGTGTCCCTCGAGCTCAACGCCCGCGGCGCACGGGAGTTCGAGGACATCACCGGCGCCAACGTGGGCCGGCGCCTGGCCATCATCCTCGACAATAAGGTGTACTCGGCGCCAGTGATCAAAGACCGCATCCCAGGCGGCCATGCCATGATCGAAGGCAACTTCGATATCAAGGAGGCGCGCGACCTGGCGATCGTGCTGCGCGCCGGGGCGCTGCCGGCACCGGTGCACGTCGCCGAAGAGCGCACCGTTGGCCCATCGCTCGGGAAGGACTCGATCCGACAGGGGATCACGTCGTTCATTGTCGGCGGCTCGCTGGTGGTGGTCTTCATGCTGATCTACTACAAGTTCGCCGGCGTCCTGGCCGACATGGCATTGATCCTCAACGTCCTGTTCCTGTTGGCGGCGCTCACGGCCATGCAAGGGACCCTGACCCTGCCGGGCATCGCCGGTATTGTGCTCACCATCGGCATGGCAGTCGATGCCAACGTCTTGATCAACGAGCGCATCCGTGAAGAGCTGCGCTTGGGCAAGACACCGCGCGCGGCCATCGACGCGGGATATCAGCGGGCGCTGCCGGCGATTCTCGATACCAACACCAACAGCTTCCTCGCCGGGCTGATTCTGTTTCAGTTCGGCACCGGCCCGGTGCGCGGCTTCGCCATCACCCTGTGCATCGGTCTGGTCAGCAGCGTATTCACGGCGGTGGTGTGTACGCGGGTGGTGTACGATTATCTGCTCACCTATCGCCGCCTGCAGACAGTGAGCGTGTAACCCATGGCATTCATGCAAATCATCAAGCCCGGAACCAACATCGATTTCATTCACTTGCGCTGGGCCGCCTTGGTCTTCTCCTGGATTCTGATCGCCATCGGCATCGGATCGTTCGTTTACCACGGCGGGCCGAACTACGGCATCGATTTCACCGGTGGTGTCATGGTGCACCTGCGGTTCAACAAAGCGACGGCGATCGGCGAGATCCGTGACGGGCTGACTCCCGCCGGCCTCGGCGATTCCACCATCCAAGACTTCGGCGCGGGCGGCAGCGAGTATCTGGTCCGCCTGCCGGTCGAGGCGAGTGAGACCAAGGGCATCAGTGACACGGTGACCGAAGCGCTCGCCAACAAGTTCGGAAAGGACTCCTTCGAGGTCTTACGCGTCGAGCTGGTCGGCCCACGTGTCGGCAAGGAGCTGCGGCAACGCGCGCTGCTCGCTGTGGGATTCGCGACCTTGCTCATGGGCACCTACATCTGGATTCGGTTCCAGTTCCGCTTCGGTGTCGGCGCCGCCGTGGCGCTGGTGCACGACGTCATGATCACCGCCGGTGCGCTGTCGCTGGTGAATTACGAGATCGATTTGACCGCCGTCGCCGCCTTGCTGACGGTCGTCGGCTTCTCGGTGCATGACACCGTCATCGTCTGCGACCGGATCCGCGAAAACATGCGCAAGAGCCGGCGTGAGACCATGGCGAAGATCATCAACCGCAGCATCAACGAGACCCTGAGCCGTACCGTGCTCACCACCGGCACCGCCATCCTGGTCATCCTCTCCCTGTTTTTCCTCGGCGGCAACGTCATTCGCGGCTTCGCCTTCACCTTGCTCGTGGGCTTCATCATCGGCACCTATTCGTCGATCTTCATCGCCAGCCCCATCGTGTTGTGGATGGAGCCTGGCCGCGGCAAAGCGCGGCCGCAGTCGGTTGCCGCCGCCGGGCGCGGCCGCTGACTCCGACCATGGCGCGGCGTTGGAAGCCGACTCCCCACCAACCTGAGATCGAAGACGTTCTGTGCCGCGAGCTGGGAGTCTCGCCCTTGTTGGCGCGGCTCCTGGCCGCGCGCGGCGTGAGCACGCCGGCAGCTGCTGACGGCTTCCTCAACGCTCGTCTCGCGGAGCATCTACGCTCGCCCATGCTGTTTCGCCACATGCCGGCCGCCGCCGACCGCGTTCTGCGGGCGATCAGCGCCGGTGAGCGTATCGGCATCTATGGCGACTACGACGTCGACGGCATCAGCGGCAGCGCCATCTTGGTCCGCTTTCTGCGCGCGCTGGGGCACGAGCCGGCGCTCTACATACCGCATCGCCTGCGCGACGGCTACGGCGTGAGCGAGGCGGGCGTGCGTGCGCTCGCCGCCGCTGGCGCACAGGTGATGATCACGGTCGATTGCGGGGGCGTCAGCCACCGGGAGATCGCACTTGCGGCCACGCTCGGCATGGATACGATCGTTTGCGACCATCACCAGGTTTCAGGCACCCCGCTGCCGGCCCATGCCGTTCTGAATCCGATAGAAGTCGACGCCGGCTTTCCGTTTCGGGGCCTCTGTGGTGCCGGCGTGGCGTTCTACTTGGCCTTGGGCGTGCGGCTGCGCCTGCGCGAGGCCGGTCATGTCGACGTACCGGACCTGCGCCGCTACTTGGATCTGGTGACGCTCGGGACCATCGCCGACATAGTACCACTGGTCGAAGAGAACCGGGTGCTGGTCAAGCACGGGTTGCGCGAGCTGATGCAGACGCAGCGACCCGGGCTGGTGGCGCTGAAGGCCGTGAGCGGCGTGACCGAGGTGTCGACCAGCGTGGTCGGTTTCCGTCTGGCGCCGCGCCTCAACGCCGGCGGCCGCCTCGCCGATGCGACGCGTGCCGTCGAGCTGCTCACCACGGAGGACACGGCGCGCGCCGAGGAATTGGCCACTGAACTCGATCAGGAAAACCGGGCGCGGCAGACGATCGAGCAGGAAATCCTCCAGGAGGCGCTCTTCCAAGTCGAGCGCGACGGATACCTGGAGGAACGGCGCAGCATCGTCCTGGCATCGGCTGATTGGCATCCGGGAGTGATCGGGATCGTGGCGTCGCGCCTCGTCGACCGTTTCTATCGGCCTACGGTCCTGCTTGCCATCGACGCGCAGACGGGCGTCGCCCGAGGGTCGGGGCGCAGTATCCGTGGGCTCGATCTTTACGAGGCGCTCAAAGCGTGCCGCCACCTGGTCGAGGGCTTTGGCGGCCACCGCATGGCGGCCGGCTTGAGCATCCGCCAAGAACGGATCCCAGCATTCGCCGAACACTTCGAGGCCGCTGTGCGCGCCGCCACACGGCCGGACGACTTCATCCCGCAGATCATGGTCGAGGCGGAGTTGAGCTTCGGCGAGATTGGTGACCACCTCGTCCAGGAGTTGGCGCAACTCGAACCGCACGGTCCTGGCAACCCCGAGCCGGTGTTTCTCACACGCGGCGCCATCGTGGTGTCGCGCCGGATTGTCGGTGAAAACCATCTCAAGCTGTACCTGCGCAGCGGCGATCGGGCCTTGTCGGCGATCGGCTTCGGCATGGCTGACCTGCCGGTGGAGGACGGTGCCGTACTCGACATCCTGTTCTCACCCGAGCTGAACGAGTGGAACGGCAGCACGTCCCTGCAGCTCCGGCTCCGCGACCTGCGCGCCGCCGGCAAGCCGTGAGGCAGCTTTGGCTAGGGAAATGCTTCGCGCAAGCATGGATCGGCGCCGGTTTTCCCGTGTGGCGTCCAACTTGACTGCCGTAATACAGCGTGTTACCCGTTTGCGGTCGGTTGCGAACGTAGCGGCGACGGCCCGTGTGATGGAAAGAGACGACGCAATCTTGAACAGCAAAGATGTAGCGCGGATTCTCGATCTCAGCCCGGACACGGTCAACGAATACGCTCGCAAGAGCATCCTGCCAGCCTTCAAGAAAGGGCGGCAGTGGCGTTTCCGGAAACGTGACATCGCGCTCTTCAAACGCCAACTGCACGGAGAAACAGCGGCGTGAGCCGCGTCGACCGAGCCTCAACCGGCGGTACAGAAAGCGGAGAAACCATGCCGAGTTTCGAAGAAGTCCAAGCACATCAGAGCAAGATGTACTACGAGTTCTCGCACCTGTACGACCACTTGTTCACCCGCGTCTTCTACCCTCGCATCGAACAGGTGATCCACTCGTTGCACATTGAGCGTGGCGCCCGCGTTCTCGAGGTCGGTGTCGGCACCGGCTTGTCCTTGGCTACGTATCCCAAGCACTGCCAGGTCACCGGCGTGGACCTGGCACCCGAAATGTTGGAACAGGCGCAGGAGAAAATCACCCGCAACGGCTGGCGCCATCTGCAGGTCATGGAGATGGACGCCCTCAATCTGAAGTTTGCCGACAACAGCTTCGATTACGTGACGGCGTTCCACGTCGTCAGCGTCGTGCCCGACGCCGGCCGCCTTATGCGTGAGATGTTGCGCGTGAGCAAGCCGGGCGCCACGATTGCCATCATCAACCACTTCCGCAGCCGGAACCGTCTTCTCGCGGCGCTCGACAGCTTCATCGAGCCGGCCACTCGGCGGCTGGGCTGGCACACGCTGTCACTTGACGAGGTGCTCGACGGCGTGCCGTTCGGCATCACCCGGAGTTATAAGACAGAGCGGCACTCCCTGTTCACCATTGTAGTCGGCCAGAACCGGAAGTAGCCTGGGACAGCAGCCCGTTGAAAAGCCCACTCATGCTTCGAGACGCGCCTGACGGCGCTCCTCAGCACGAGCGGGTTAATCTTGTCGCACCAAGCCTTTCTCCGTTCGCGCCGAGATACCAGAGCGGCGAGGACAGCGGCTTGGAGCGTCGATGAACTGTCCCCCTTACCAAGGGGGACTACGGGGGGTTTTCGACGCGGCACAGCGACCTCCCCTGGCCCCTCCTTGGCAAGGAGGGGAACCTTTGCCGGCCAGACTCCCCCGGGACCTGGCCACAAGATCAATTGTGGCGCCGCTGGCCTTCGGTTATAATGTGGTACCGGCCAGAACTTGGCAGAGGAAGGTATCTTTTCTAGATGAATCGAAAGCGAATAGTCGTGACCATTGCCATGGTGTGCACCATGACCGCCGTCCTGACGTTTGGCGGGCGGTTCGTGGGCCGCGTATCGGCGGTGGCGAAGGACACCTACGAGAACATAGAAGTCTTTACCAACGTCCTCGCTTTGGTCCAGAAGAACTACGTCGATCCCGTGTCGACCAAGCAGCTCATCGAGGGCGCCATTACCGGGATGCTGGCGGCGTTGGACCCGCACAGCGCCTATCTGCCGCCCGACCTGTACAAGGAGCTTCAGGTCGACACGCGCGGCAGCTTTGGCGGTCTCGGGATCGAGATCACGACCAAGAACACTGTGCTAACGGTGGTCTCGCCCATCGAAGACACTCCCGCCTACCGGGCTGGCATCAAATCCGGCGACCAGATCATCAAGATCCAGGATGAATTCACCAAGGACATGCCGCTGGTTGAAGCTGTGAAGAAAATGCGCGGCCCCAAAGGCACCAAAATCCATCTCAGCCTGCGGCGCGAGGGGGTTCTGAACCTCATGGAGTACACCCTCACCAGGGAGGTCATCAAGATTCAAAGCGTCAAGTCGCGCATGCTCGAAAAGAACTACGGCTACGTTCGCATCACCCAGTTCCAAGAGCGGACCGATGATGACTTGGAGCGTGCGCTCTCCAACCTCGAGCATCAGAATGGCGGGCCGGTGAGCGGCATCATCCTCGACCTGCGAAACAATCCGGGCGGTCTGTTGACGCAGGCGGTGAAGGTTGCCGACGAGTTCGTCGACTCGGGGCTGGTCGTCTACACCGACGGGCGCCTGGAAAGCCAGAAGCAAAAGTACTTCGCCCATAAGGCTGGCAGCCACACCGATTTTCCGATGATCGTCCTGGTGAACGGCGGCAGCGCCAGCGCCTCGGAGATCGTCGCCGGATGCCTCCAGGATCACAAACGAGCCCTGATCCTCGGTACCCAGACCTTCGGCAAGGGCTCGGTGCAGACCATTCTGCCGCTGGATGAATCGGCCGCCATCCGGCTGACCACGGCACGCTATTACACACCCAACGGTCGCTCGATCCAAGCCACCGGCATAACCCCGGACGTGATCGTGGATATTACGCCGATCACGCAAGCCAAGGCCGAGGGCGGACCCGGTTTCCCGGCGATTCGAGAGGAGAATCTCCCGCGCCACTTCGAGGGAAAGGGCAAGAGCGCGCCGGGCAATGAGAATAAATCGATCCAGGAAGAGCCGGAAGAGATGCCCCCAGAGCAGGAAGGCGAGCTCGGCAAGGATCCGCAACTGGATCGTGCCCTCGAGTTGTTGAAGAGTTGGAACGTCTTCAAAACCGTCGTGGCGCAGAACGCGCCATGAACTTGGAGCCGCTTTGAAATTCCGCAGCGAGGTTCTCTGAGGCGCGGTGGGCTCCCGCGCGCAGCTGACAGCGGTGCCTGGCACCCGGCGGCGCCCCTTTCGAGGGAGCTCGATCGTCGGGTTCGTCCTGACGTGCGGGCTGGGGCTGCTGGTGTACCTGAGTGCGCTGCAATTGCGGCCCCCAGAAACCCTGGTAGCGCCGCCAACGGGGCATGTCGACTCGACCGCAGACTTCCCAGACCGCGTCGAACAAGTCACGGCCGCCCTGGCACAACTGCCGCTGCCGCTGCCGCTGCCCACCGCCGTCCCGCAAGGCGCAGGCGCGCTGCGTTGGGTTCACCATCGCTATGAAATCACCGTTCCGGAATTGCAGGATGCGGGCGCGATCGACCGGGTGTTCGAACCACTCCGCCACGTCACCGCAGGCGTCACCGTGGAAGCCATCAAGGAGACGAACGGCGCCAAGGTGCAGGTCGGTGTGGATGGGCTGCTGACCCACACCTTGATGCTGCACTGGCTCGGACACAAGCCGCGCGCCGCCATCATAATCGACAACCTCGGCAGCGATCTGCTGGCCGCGCGCACTTTCGCCGACATCGAAGCGCCACTGACATTCGCCGTCAGGGCGTCGCAGCCGTTCTCGAAAGAGGTGGCAGAGTTGGCCAGCTTGTTCGGCCGAGAGGTACTCATGCAGTTGCCGCCCGAGCCCGAGCGCCTTACAGCTGCCGAGACGCCCAGCGCCGAGACGCCTCGCGCCGAGCGAGGTGGACTGCTCCGCCGGTTCGGTGAGAATCTTGCCGGTGTCCCGCAAGCGGTCGGTGTAACAACTGAGCCCGACGCGCGGTTGAGCGGCAACGCTGAACGGACGCAATGGATCCTGGACGCCACCAAGGAACACAACCTGTTCCTGGTGGAGGTTGCCGGGGCATCACCGGCAGACAGTTGCGACACTGCGGCCGCGGCTGCGGTTGGTTGCGCACAGAGCGATGTTCTGCTCGAGGACAGCAGTGAAGAGGAAGCTGTCCGCAAGCAACTCGACAACGTTCTCCAGACGGCACGCACTCGTGGTGACACCGTTGCCGTCGGCCATGCAACCTCGGCATTGGCCGCGGCGCTGCGATCGGCGGTGCCGGAGTTTGCCGCTGCCGGCGTCGAGCTGGTGCCGGCCTCGACCATAGTGGAGGACCGATCCTTGTCGCGCCATTGATCCGTCTGGTACAGTCGTGGGCATGCAACTTCCGCTCGACCTCCCCGTGCTGGCTACCGTCCTCACCGTCTCGCAGCTCAACCAGCGGATCCGGGAGAGTCTCGAGGCGAATTTGGATGAAGTCTGGGTCTCCGGCGAGATCTCCAACTTCCGCATGCCGCCGTCGGGTCACTTTTATTTCAGCTTGAAGGACCAGCGCAGTCAGATCGCGGCGGTGATGTTCCGCTCGGCAAACCGGCTGCTGCCGTTCCGTCCCGAGGACGGCATGGAGGTCATTGCCCGAGGGCGGATCAGCATCTACGAGGCACGCGGAGATTTGCAGTTGTGCGTCGAGGCCATGGAGCCGTGTGGGCTCGGAGCGCAGCAACTCGCGCTGGAGCAGCTGAAGAAGCGCCTCGCCGCCGAAGGCCTGTTCGCCGAGTCGCGCAAGCGTCCTCTGCCCTTTCTGCCGCGCGCGGTGGGAATCGTCACGGCGCTCAAGGGCGCCGCGATTCACGACCTGCTGTCCGTCCTGCGCAGCCGTGTTCCCGGTCTGCGCATTGTCATTCGCCCCGTGCGCGTGCAAGGCAAGGGCGCCGCACCTGACATCGCGCAGGCGGTGGCGGATCTCAACCGGCTGGGCGAGCCGGAGGTGATCATCGTCGGCCGCGGCGGCGGTTCATTGGAAGATCTGTGGGCCTTCAACGATGAACGGGTCGCGCGCGCCATCGCGGCATCAGGTGTGCCGGTGGTGTCGGCGGTGGGCCACGAAATCGACGTCACCATTTCGGACCTGGTTGCGGACCGCCGCGCGCCGACGCCGACGGCGGCGGCCGCGATGGTGGTCCCTGATCAGCGCGACCTCGTTGGGTCGCTGGATAGAATCGCGCTGGCGCTGCGGCTCGCAATCCAGCGGCAGATTCGGCAGCAGCGTGAGCGGCTGGCGGCGCAAGCACAGCACCTGCGCCACCCGCGTCAGGTGCTCAGGACTTTGCAGCTGCGTCTGGACGAGCTGAGCGAGCGAGCCGTCCACGCCATCACCGGCCGCATCCGTTTTGCGCAGCAGCGGTTGCGCGGCGGTGCTGAGCGGTTGCAGGCCTTGAGCCCGCTTGCCGTTCTGGAGCGCGGCTACAGCATCGCGCGGCGTGTGGAAGACGGCGCCGTCATTCGCGATGCCGCGGCGCTGAAAGACGGCGAGTGCCTTAGGCTGACCTTCGCGCGCGGCACAGCTCGCGTGCGGGTGGAAGACAGTGATGCGGAGTAGTCGATTTTCTCCAAACCAGCCCTTCGAGACGCCGCCAGGAGAGGGCGGCTCCTCAGGGTGATCGGTAAATTGCCTTTTAGACTCAATCATAGTACCGCTCGGGCTGAGGAGGCCCCATCTTTCCAGGGGCCGTCTCGAAGCCCCGGTTGCGGATTTATCGACATTGCCAGAGGGTGAGGGAGTCGGATTGCCGGGAGTACAAGATGGAGAATGCCAAGGACGATAGGAAATTCGACGACGGCATGGGGGAGCTGGAGGCCATCGTTGCCCGCCTCGAACGCGGTGAGATGCCGCTGGAGGAGGCGCTGGCGGCCTTCGAAGCGGGGATCGCGCTGGTGCGTGCCTTGAACCGACGGCTGACCGAGGTGGAAGCGCGTGTCGACCTGTTGAGCCGTGATCCGGATGGGAGTCTTCGCCTGCGGCCGATCTCAGACGACGAGATCAAAGAGTGAGAAGGTGTGAATAAATGCCCAGCAGCTACTGTCGGCCCCGTTCACTCCGAGTAGCGGCCTTATTTTGGCCGCGTATCGAGGGGCGATTTGCACGCCGGCCCGCTTGCTTGCAGTCCCTCGATACGCGCCCTGGAAAGACGGCGCTACTACCAATGAACCACTGCCGCTCTAGCCTCCCTGGGCGTTGCCCAGGGCTGATGGATTACCGCCCTTTCAGGGCTGAGCCTCGTGGATCGGCGGCGGTCAGCAGCCCCAACGGGGCGGCCATACCTGAGCCTGGGGCATCGCCCCTGGCGTGTCGGTCGATCGTGCAGTTCCTTGGCCCAACGGACTGGCGCCGCGCCGGTCCGGTTCTCGGGACGAACGGGCTGGAGCATCGATTTCAATTCTTTCACACGTTGTGAGTCGCGGTCGACGCACATCCTCAGAGGCCATTGTCGTGAACCTGGCAGAATATCTCAAGCGGCGTCAAACGCGGATCGATCGGCTCCTGGAGCGCTGCATTCCCGCTGCGCTCAAGCCGGAGAAGCTCGCGGAAGCAATGCGCTACACGCTGTTCTCCGGTGGCAAGCGCATCCGGCCGATCCTGGCGATGGCCGCCGCCGAGGCGGTCGGCGGATCGGTTACACCGGTGCTGCCGTTCGCCTGTGCTCTGGAGTTGATCCACACCTACTCGTTGATCCATGACGACCTGCCGGCGATGGATGACGACGAGATGCGCCGCGGCAAGCCGACCAATCACATGGTCTATGGTGAGGCGCTGGCGATTCTCGCTGGGGATGCGCTGCTGACCGACGCTTTCCGCATCATGGCCGAAGCCGCCGCCCGCGCCGGCCTGGGGCAAGGGCGAGCGCTGCAGGCGTTGCAGGAGATCGCCGCCGCCGCCGGGTCGCGCGGTATGGTCGGCGGCCAGGCCGCGGACATGGCCGCCGAGAACACGACACCCGATCTGCCCACCGTCGAGTTCATTCACGTGCGCAAGACCGGGGCGCTGATCCGTGCCGCCGTCCGTGCCGGCGCCCTCCTCGGCGGTGCCCGTCCGGAGCAGTTGCGGCGCCTGACATGCTACGGCGAATTCGTCGGCCTGGCGTTTCAGCTCGCCGACGACGTCCTCGACGTGGAGGGCGCGCCGAAGCTCACGGGGAAGGACAGCCGGCGCGATCAGGAACGGCGCAAGGCGACGTTCCCTGCGGTGGTAGGCCTGGCCGAGACGAAAGAGCGCGCGCAAGAACTGCTCGTCGACGCGCTCCACGAGCTGCGCACGTTCGGCCCCGCGGCCGAACCGTTACGGGAAATCGCCCGCTTCGTCGTGGCGCGCGCCTGCCGCGCTTGATGAGGGCCGGGCCAGTAACTTACGGGGCGTCATGCTATGATCCCATTCCATTCGACAGGCTCAGGACATGCTTCGAGAGCCTGCCCTGAGCACCGTCGAAGGGGCACCTGAGATGACGGCGCCTCCTCAGCATGAACGGGAAATCACTGCTGCATACAGAAAATACCGCTCGCCCTTCTGAGGAGGCCAGACCGGCGACGACACCGGCTTGGAGTGTCCATGAACCGTCCCCCTTACGAAGGGGGACTACAGGGGGTTTCCCACGCGGCACTTCAACCTGCCCTGGCCCCTCCTTGGTAGACTGTCGATCTTCTCGGATTGCGCCCTTCGACAGGCTCAGGGCGAGCGGAAAAAGTCAATGACATCAAAGCCACTACCGCTCAGGCTGAGCTTGTCGAAGCCGGGTTTGCGAGTTTATCGACACTCTCCTAAGGAGGGGAACCCTTGCCGATCGGTTCATGGGCAGGAGGCCGCATCTTTCTCAGCGGCCGTGTCGAAGGGCGGCCGCCATGTCGGATGACTACTAAGCGCGCACGTCTCGATAAGCTGCTGGTGGATCGGGGACTCGTCGGCAGCCGCGAGCGCGCCCGCCGTCTGATCATGTCGGGCGAGGTCTGGGTGCGCGATCGGCGCGTCGACAAGCCCGGGGCGCTGGTGCCGACCGACGCCGAGCCGGAGCTGCGCGGCGCCGATATCCCATTCGTCAGCCGCGGCGGCCTCAAGCTCGACGCCGCGCTCACCCACTGGAGCATCGAGGTGCAGGGAGTGGTTGCGGTTGACGTCGGGGCGTCGACCGGCGGCTTCACCGACTGCCTGTTGCAGCGCGGCGCCCGGCACGTCTACGCGATCGACGTCGGCTACGGCCAGTTCGCCTGGACATTGCGTCAGGATCCGCGGGTGACGCTGTTCGAGCGCGCCAACATTCGTGACTTCGCGCCGGCGAAGCTGCCGGGACGGGCGGGATTGGCGGTGATCGATGTATCGTTCATTTCGTTGCGGCTGGTGCTTCCGGCGGTCCTGCGGCTCATCGAGCCGGGGGCGGTCATTCTGCCGCTCGTCAAGCCGCAATTCGAAGTGGGAAGAGCGCAGGTCGGCAAGGGGGGTGTAGTGCGTGATCCGGAGGTGCAGCGCGCCGCGGTCGAGGCGGTGACAGGCTACGGATCTGGGCTCGGCCTGATCTTCCACGGTGATTTTCCATCACCGATTCTAGGCCCGAAGGGCAACCAGGAATTCTTCCTGTACTTCACTTGCGCGTGAGAAGCGCCGGGAAATAATTTCCTAGTGTGTTGGGCGAATGAACCCCCTCCTTACCAAGGAGGGGGCGAGGGGGAGGTTGCTGGCGCGCCATTGCAAAACCTCCCCTGACCCCTCCTTCGTAAGGAGGGGGACCCTCGACGAACAGAGAATCGGTTGCCGAGTCAAACGGCTCTGAATCTGCGGTCCAAATGAGTGGGGCGCAATATCTGCCGGTGCTACCTGCTCACCGTGCCGCCGCGGCGCGCGGCTTGGCGTAGGCCGGCGAGTGCGCCTCGATCTTGCGCATGGCGTCGCGGTCGTAGATCTCCTCACCGCAGTCCGGGCACTCATAGAACTCAAGTGTTGGGACGACGTAGCTATGACCGCGGTAGCTACCCTTCCAGTTGCGGCGCACCTTCTTGATCCTGCGACTCCCGCAGGTGGGACACTTCGTGATTTGTATTGTCATCGCTGATTCTCCGCGTCACAGCGCACGCTTGGAGGAAATCAAGAAGTAGTAAGTTTCACGGTCCTCCTCTCTGACAAATTTGCCTTTGGTGTAGATTGCCAGCCCAGCGAGATTCGCGCTCTCGATGATGTACAGCCGTTCCCGTGCCCTTGTCCTCAGTGGGCTGCGAGAGCGGATCGTCTTGTAGATCGCCACGGCGTTGGCAATCGACTCGACCACATCGAACTCCGTGAGCCCGTCGGTTTCCATTTCCACCCGAGCCTTCTTGCTGAACGCACTACACTAGTTCATACCCAGATCAGGAACGACCGGCACCGGGCGGCTGAGACTTGCTCCTCTTGCGATCCTCGATGAGGAAGTAGGCGCCGACGATCAGTAACAGCGCAATGCCGACGGAGAACAATATTACCAGATTAGTCATGAACGGCCTTTGCCAAGTTCTCGCGCCACTTCATGATGTTGACGATAATACGTTGCCTGATGGGCGTCAAACGCCCTTACGGCCAGCCGCGGAATGAATCCCCCGGCTCATACACCCAAGCCGGCTCGAGGCCGGCTGGCGATGCAGCGTGCAGCCCGCATCGGGCTTCGCCGTTTGAGCCGAGGGATTCCATCCTTCGGCTTTGGCGGGGTTTGGATGTTTCAGGCTCGGGACGATGCCTGCGGCGCGACCGCCTGGGACGTTGCCCTAGGCTCAAGAACTGCCGCCCCGTTGGGGCTCATGATAAACAGCCGAGGGGAGGTGTATGCCGTGCCTCAATCTTTCTTTGGCCCGCGTGTTGATTCACCTGGTGTTCAGTACCAAGAATCGGGACCCGCTGATCCCAGCCGCCCTGCACGGCGAGCTCCACGCTTATATCGGTACCGTGTTGCATCACCTCGATTGCCTGTCGCTCCGCGTCGGCGGAACCGACGACCACGTGCACATCTTGTATGCGCTTGCTCGCACGCGTGCGCTGGCCACCGTCACGGAGAAGGTCAAAACGGCTTCCTCGAAGTGGATGAAGCGCCACGGCGTCACGGCTCTCGCCTGGCAGACAGGGTACGGGGCGTTCTCAGTTTCCGAAGTCGACGCCCGTTCGGCGTGCCGGTACATCGAGCACCAAGCGACGCATCATGCGCGGTGCAGTTACCAAGAGGAGTTCCGCGGGTTTCTGCGGCGCAGCCATGTCGATTGCGACGAACGTTACGTGTGGGAGTAAGGTGCAACCAGCCTGGAGGCCGACAGCCCCGGAGGGGCGGCACTCATTGAGCCTGGGGCAGCGCCCCTGGCGATCCGGCGTACCGCGCTTGCTCCGAGATGTCCAAACCACAGTGAGCCGAGGGATTCAATTCCTCGGATCTGGGGCTTGCGGGCGCATTTCGCCGCGCGGTGCGTCCCAGCCGCCGAATGAAAAAGGGGGAGGAGCATTTCGCTCCTCCCCCTTTGTTGCGTTCAAAGAGCTAGGGTCAGCGCGGCATCCGCGCGCGCGCCATCCGTCCCAGCATCCAGGCGATCGACAGGCCCAAGCCTGAGATCAGGAGCAGGCCGGCAGGTGAAGTCGGCGACGGCACCACCGGAATCGGTGGCGGCGGTATGGTCGGGGTCGGGGTATTCGTCGGGGTGTTGGTCGGCGTCGGCGTAGGAGTCGGTGTTGGCGTGTTGGTCGGCGTATTGGTCGGCGTCTGCGTTGGGGTGTTCGTCGGCGTGTTGGTCGGCGTTGGGGTCGGCGTCTGCGTTGGGGTGTTCGTCGGCGTGTTGGTCGGCGTTGGGGTCGGCGTCGGCGTCGGGGTCTTCGTTGGGGTGTTGGTCGGAGTATTCGTCGGGGTGTTAGTCGGCGTCGGCGTCGGGGTGTTGGTCGGCGTGTTGGTCGGAGTATTCGTCGGGGTGTTGGTCGGGGTCTGCGTCGGGGTGTTGGTCGGCGTCGGCGTCGCGGTGTTGGTTGGCGTCGGCGTCGGAGGGATCAGGGGAATGCTGCCCGTTTGCGAGCCGCCGGACGCAAGCGAGTTGTCACAGATTGCGTCCGCCACGCAGCTGCCCACGCAGCTGCCGTTAGTGGCGCCGGCGCAGTCCGCGTTGCTATTGCAAGGGTCACCGGCGTTGCTCCCGCCGAAGCAGATCCCGGAGGTGCCTGGGCAGTCTGTGGTGCTGCTACACGACAGAAGCTTGTTGGTGCCAGCGTAGCATCGCAAAGCAGTGGAGTAACCGGTGACCACCTCGGTGGCCAGCGGCGTGCCGTCGCTCTCCGATCCGGAGGTTGGTTCCAGGTTGTCGAGGGTGACCTTGAACGAAAGTTCGCAGCCGGAGTTGCTGGCGGGGAGCACGAGCGCAGGCGAAGCGGTGAAGATGATCTCGTTCGTCGCGCTGCCACCGCCTGGCACGTTGGAAGTCCAGGTCACTCCGGCGCAGGTGGTGGTGATGCTGGAGTCGCCCACATAGCTGAAGATGTCGCCTTGGTCAGTGCACGGAATACCCAACGCATAGTTCGCGTTGCAGTCCAGATCGTATCGCAGACGACTGACGCTGATCTCCGTGCCGCCTGTGATTGCCCCCGAGGAGGCCGTCAGGGTGATCGTGGCCTGTTGCCCCACCGAGACTCCACCCGGGGGAGTGATCCCGCTGATAACAACAAAGCCGTTGCAGGTGTCCGCCCCTTGAGCGACGCTCGGCAGGGCTATGGTGAGCGCCAGTAGCGCCAGGCCGAGCAGGGCAACATGCGCTACCCCTGCCAAGCGCAGGGGTCTGGGGTCTCGGTACCCTTGCCGAGCCGCTCGACAACCGAAAACGCTAGAGTGACTCTTCATCCTTACCTCCTTCAGGCTCCGCGATCTAAGGCCTGCCGCCGTACTTAATAAGTTGCCACTCTCACCTGAAACCAAGCGTACAACGGGGTCTCTCCCGTAGCAACGCTCCGTCAGATAAACACAAATTGACGCTCCCGTCAATGCAAAAGGCCATCGGTCATGAAAAGAGGCGTAAAACTCTGGGGACAGCCGCCGCGCAGCCCCGGTCTGAGGGTCCGAACTCAACAATTGCCTTGCTTTAGGAGCTTTAGGAGGATGGAAGCCCGTATAGTCCGATCAAGGCACGCTGGGAACGCGGAGCAGCGGTGATGCCGGGGAGATGACTGTGGCGGAAGGAGGAGAACGTGGTTAAGTTTAAAAAACGCAAGTCACCACGATAGGCCTCCCAAAAGCGGCGCGGTTTTCACGGGAGACCCTCTGGATTCTCAAACGCGGAGGGCCTCAACGGCAGGGCTTCGGCGTACCCCAGGCCCGGCGACACATGCGTGACGTACGAGTCGAAACTATCCATGCCTTCCGGGCCGAATCGCAACGGAATCCACCCATGGTGTGCGTACCACCTGCGTGGAACGTGATTTGGACGATCAGGATCATCGAGAAGCGGACGGGGAAGTTGATGCGCAAGGATCTATGTCACGCGATTGCCGGCCTTCTGATGGTCATCTTTTCGGCGTCAAGTGCGCTGGGTACGGCGGCAGCGCCCTTGGACCCGATTGGCTGGGTGCCCGATGTTGGCCAGGCCAAAGATGTCGCGATCGATGCCCAGTCGGGTTTGGCCTACGTCGCTTCGACTCAATTCGGGCTTGCGGTGGTGGATGTCACAAATCCCGCCCAGCCTATTGTCGTATCGACAGCCGACACTCCTTTCTGTGGCGAATACGTAGCGGTCGACGGGGCCTTGGCGGTGGTCTTGAATGGTTCCGGGCTGACAGTTCTGGATGTCACCAATCCAAGGCAGCAGCAGCCGAGCTGCATTGGAAGCTTACCAGGAACCTTTGGCGCCGTGGCTGTCGCCGGCAGCACGGCCTACGTCATTCAGACCGTACCCGGCAATCCCGCAACCACCTACCTCAGCGTGGTTGACCTCACCAATGCGGCTGCGCCCAGCATCGCCGGTCGAGTGGCGGTAGGTGGCGGCACCTACGTGGGCGTCCGTGTGATTGGTTCGCTAGCCTATGTTGCAGCTGGATCCAACGGGCTCAGGGTTGTCGACGTCAGCAATCCCGCCGCGCCGACGATTATTGGCACGGCCGCTCTCGCTGCGGCTGAAGACGTCGATGTTGTCAATGGCTACGCCTATGTTGCGAATTCCACGTCAGTCGCCGTAGTGGACGTAAGCAACCCGCGTCAACCGCTCCTCGTCAGTTCGACGTCGGTGCCCGCGACCACCTTGGCGGCGGCCGGCAGCAACCTGTATGTGCTCGGTGGAACGTACTTGGAGATCCTTGACATCACCTCTCCCACCACCCCGCGCCTCTTCAGCACCAGCGCCAACTACGGCGCGCAGGGTCTCGCCGCCTTGGGCAACGACGTGTATCTGGCCAGTCCGGAGGTGAACTCCTCGCCAAGCCCTACCACGATCGGCGGGCTGTACGTTATCGACATGTCGACCGGTGCGCCCGTCGTTTTGACCAACATCTACAATGGGTTTGGGGACACGGACGTTGCTGCAAACGGCCAATTCGCCGTTGTCACTGGCGGTTCGTGGGGATTGAGGTTGGTCAACGTGGAAACGCTGGACAAGCCCGCGATCGTGGCCAGCGTGAGTGGAACCTTTGGCGCCGTTGCGATGGACAGTAGATACGCTTACGTGCTTGAGACGGTGCCGGGGAATCCTGCGCATGTAAATCTCGACATCATTGATATGACTTATCTGAGTGAGTATCAGCAGGGAGGTGTTGTCGACTCGTTCCCGATTCCAGGCGGTTCTGGTTCCGACATCAAGATAGCCGGCACACTGGCGTACGTCGCCAGCGGTACGGCCGGCTTGCAGATCATCGACGTCAGCAATCCGACCGTTCCGACGGTTATCGGATCGGTTACCACTCCGAAAGCGGCAGTCAGCGCGGCCGTAGGGTCAGGGTACGCGTACGTCGGTGCAACGGGCGCGATATACGTCGTCGATGTCCATTACCCGACACGCCCATTCATCGCGGGATCGATCGCCACAACGGGAACCCAACTGGCAACGGAGGGCCAGCTCGTCTACGCGCTAGATGGACAGCAACTGAAGGTCGTCGACGCCACGAACCCTGCCGCTCCAGTCCAGATCGGGGCACTGACGAGCAGCGCTCAGGGTGTAAGCGTTACGGGCAATTGGGTCCTCCTGGCACAACCCGCGTTGGACCACAGTGACCCCGGAGGGGGCGTGTATCTGGTCGACGTCTCGAATCCGAGCCAACCAACTGAAGTCGATCAGGCGATCGTGCCGGGCACGACCGCCTCTATCGCCATTGACTCCTACGGCATCGTCTACGCGGGCGACGCCGCCAGTACGGTTGATGTCCTGGGGGTCAGCGCCCCTCCGGCGACCAGCACGCCCACGGCGACGGCGACCCCGACGCCGAGCCCGGTACCTTCCCAGACGCCGACTCTGATCCCGACGTCGACACCGACCCGCACGCCTACGCAAACGCCAACATGGACCGCAACGGGGACTCCAACGCCCACTTGGACACGCACTCAGACGCCGACGCTAACACCCACAAATACCCGCACCCCGACCTGGACTCCGACCTGGACGGCTACGTACACGCCGACCTCGACGCCCACCAGCACGCCCACTCAAACCCCGACATCGACACCCACCGCTACTCGCACCCCGACGTGGACGCCGACAAACACACCAACGTGGACGCCCACCTGGACGCCCACTCGCACTCCAACGTTGACGCCTACCTATACTCAGACTCCGACGCGGACACCGACAAACACCTATACCCCAACCTCGACGGCTACGTGGACACGAACACCAACATTCACAGCTACCTTTACGCCAACCAACACGTACACGCCCACCTGGACCCCGACCCGCACGCCGACGTGGACCGCAACCACCGCTCCCACGTGGACAGCAACCACCGCTCCAACGTGGACGGCAACCACCGCTCCAACGTGGACAGCAACCAGCGTCCCGACTTGGACGCCGACACCCCAGCCATCCGCTACGCTGGTTTCGGCTCCGCCGCCTACCGCAACCGCGGTCGTCGGAGTCGCCGGACAGGTGCTGTACTTCAGCAATCCGTCGCTGCCTGTGGGCGGTGCCGTCGTGCAGCTGCAAGACATGACGCAAGGTTCGGGCTCCGCCGC
>JBEKBJ010000072.1:0-27419 GCA_050015455.1 Binatia bacterium | reverse complement strand
CGCAGTTTGGCTCGGCCCACTCGCCGACCACAGCGGGCCGCCCGGCCGGCGTCAGCCGCCCGCAGCGGCGCCCAACGCGCCGGATCGCGCGCGCCGGTGCGTTAGCGCCGGATTTGGGATTCTGATGGACAATTCCCGCGAAGAATGCGTTAATCGAGTGCCTATAAAGGGACAAGGACGGACAAGGTGACTTCTCGGACATCTCATCCCCTCGCCCTCTCCCACAAGGGAGGGGAAACCTTTCGCATACATCAACGTAAATCCGTACCGAGCCCTCGAAGTGGAGTCCTATGATTTCACGCAACGCCGAGCGTAAATGCGCAATTCTGGTTGCCCTTTTCATGGCTGTGGCCGTGGCTTTCGCCGCCTGCGGTGGCGGAGGCAATGGATCCTCCGGCGGCGCTGCCGGGGGAAACACGGCAACCCCCGGAGGCAACCCCACCAGCAAGACCGGAACTTCCACCCCAACCAAGAGCAAGACACAAGGCCCGCAAGGGACGCCAACGCCGACACCAACGGCCACCGGGATCCCGACTGTGATTGTGCATGGTGACAACATCAGGAGTGCGGTGCAGAACGCTCCACCGGGGTCGACTGTTATCGTCCGGCCAGGGACGTACAGCGCCTTCACCCTGAGCGCCGCGAACCTTCAGGGGCCGATCACGTTGCTCGCCGACGTGACCGGCACGCTCACTGAGACCTCGCCGGCCCCGGTTGTCGTAGATGCAGCGCTCGGTCCAGCGGCGATTACGCTCTCCAACATCCCGCAAGCCAGCGCGCTGGTCATCGACGGTTTCACGCTGCGCAACGGCGCCACAGCGGGGATCGTGGTCGACCATAGTCCGGGAACGATCATCCAGAATTGTACCTTTGAATCGAATCCGGGTGACGGCGCACTCTTGACCGGTTCCGATGGGTCGCTGCTTTTCAACAACCTGATCATCAACAACTCCGGCGCCGGTGTGCAGGCGATCGGGACTAATCAAGTCGAGATCTTCAACAACACCCTTTACCAAAATGCCGATATGGGCATCTCGATCGGCAGCGATTCACCCAATGCGGTGGTCGAAAACAATATTATCAATGAGAACCAGCCGTTCGGCATCGCGGTGGCCGCGGATTCCATCTCTGGATATGACGGCGACTACAACCTCAACTACGACCTCAACAACGGCGCGCCGTATTCACCAATGTCGATAGCGGGGTCCAATGATGTCGTGGAGATGCCGCAATTCATCGCCCCCACGGGCCTTTACCCGGACTTCCATCTGGCGCCCAGCAGCCCCGCTATTGACGCCGGCGACCCTAACACGCCTGCGAGTCTGCTGGACTTGCTACAGCAACGGACGACGCAGTCAAACTGCACGCCCGATTCCCCGCCGGTGGACCTTGGGTACCACTATCCGACGACGGACCCAAGCTGTCCCGTGCCAACGCCAACGCCAAGTAAGTAGAAACCTACGCCAACGCCGACACCGCACTAACGGGGAGCGGATGGCTTGACCCAAATTGTAACAGGTAGAAACACCAAGCGTCGCTAGAGAATCGTTGAGCGATCGGCGGTGGGCGTGGCCACCGCTTCCCCTTCGCCTTCTTGCTTCTTGGCCTCGCGGCGCTCCATCTTCTTGCGCAGTTTCTCTTCCTGTTTGAGTTTACGGGCCATTTCTTTGCGACGCTTCTGATCCCGCTTAAACGTTTTGCCGCCAGCCATGTCGATGCTCCTTTCCGCTGTTCCAGAGAGGGCGCGTGCCTCACGTGGAGGCGCTGATCGCAATGCCCGAGCCTCTCGCAACCTACCAAAGTCGGTCTGAGGTGGCAATCGCCGCGATCGGTTATGCGGGCTGGAACGCGAGCGGTTGTCCTGGATCACGCGGCCACCTATAAGGGGGGCATTCCGGCGCCAGAGATGCCAGGAGGGTATATGACCACCGATGAAAAACTCAAATTGGCTGTGAGCGTCGCGCGCGCCGCGGCGCACTCGGGAGAATACCGCCGCCTCGATAAGCTGATCGAGATCGTGTTCCGCAAATTGAACGAATTGGCTCCAGCAGAGCTCGGTGAACCGCACCTGCATGATCACGAGCGCGAGTTCAAGTTGTAGGCCGTTGCCGCAGCGGTAGACGTATACAGGCCACGCCCTCCGTGCAACTCATCGGCTCCCCTGCAACTCTCCGGCGCGCGCTCAACACCGGCGCCAAGGTACTGATCACTTTGGGCGCGTTCTACTTGTTGCTCACGCATCAGGTGCGCACGGAATCCGGGGAGCCGCAGATGGCGCTCCGTGCAATCCTCGACTATCTGCCGAACATCCGAGGCAACGTGTTCTGGAGTTTTCTCCTGCTGGCGTTCGCGGTCAAGTGTGTCGCGATGTTCGCCTCCATGCTGCGCTGGCACCTGCTGCTGCGCGGCCAAGGGCTCGTCTTTCCGTTGGGGCACATCGTGACCACGTTTCTGATCGGCCGTTTTCTAGGCACCTTTCTCCCCTCCACCATCGGCCTGGACGGCTATAAGCTCTACGATGCTGCGCGCTTTTCGCAACGCACGGTCGAAGCCACGGCCGCAACCGTGGTGGAAAAGGGCCTGGGCATCGTCGGGATGTTTCTGACCTTTCTCGTCACCCTGCCGCTCGGCTACAGCGTCCTCGAACCGCATGCCGCAACAGTGACGTTGCTCACGGTACCGCTTTCAGTCGCCATCATCAGCGCATTTTTCATCATCGCCTTCAGGCCCGCGATCATCAACTTTGCCCTGGACCGCCTACCGATCAGACGTCAGGGCCGGGCGGCCTCGGTGCTGGAACGCGTCAGTTCGTCTGCGGCGGCTTACACAAATCAGAAGGCGCTTCTGCTCTGCGCCGCCTGCCTCAGCTTTACGGTACACTTTTTCACGGCAGTCACCTACTTCTTTACCACCCTAGCCATCGGTGCCACGCACGCGGACTTCTGGGAGGTCTCGCTGGCGTCAACGATTCAGATTTTCGCCACGGTGATGAGCCCGTTCACCATCGCCGGGGAAGGCGTGCGGGAGATCGTGCAGACCCTGCTGCTCGCGCGCCGCATCGGTACCTCGCCATCCATCATCTCCGCCGCCCTCGGGTTCTGGGCCGCCGAGGCGCCGACACTGACCGGCGGGATCTTCTACTTCCTGCGCTCAGCAGAGTATCGGCCGGTGGTGCAAGTACAGTCGAGAGTTGAGGGTCCAGGGTCGAGAGAAAAGACGGCGATATCTGAAGCGCGCGGCGCATCGTGAGGTGAGAGGCCGCGCCACGCAGCACGTAATTCTTTTCTTCAACTATCAGCTCTCGACTCTGGACTATTGACTGTCCTTCTGACTGTCTTTCCGCCTCTTCGGCCGTTCGACCTGGCGTAGCACCTTCTTGCGCAGCCGGATCGATTGCGGCGTGACCTCGACCAGCTCGTCGTTGTCGATCCATTCGATGCCGTTCTCCAACCCCATCTCGCGGTGCGGCGCGATCCGCACCGCTTCGTCATGGCCGGCGGCGCGGATGTTGGTGAGCTTCTTCTCGCGGCAGATGTTCACGTCAAGATCGGTGTCACGCGAGTATTCGCCGACGATCATGCCTTCGTACACGCGGGTCCCCGGCGGGATGAACATGGCACCGCGCTCCTGTAGATGGAAGATGGCGTACGGCGTCGCCACCCCTTCGCGGTCGGCGATCATGGCGCCGTTGGTGCGCCCCTGGATCGGCCCCTGCCAGCAGGCGTAGCCGTTGAACAAGGCGTTGACGATGCCGGTGCCGCGCGTGTCGGTGAGGAAATGCGAGCGAAAACCGATGAGGCCGCGCGAGGGAATGACAAACTCCAAGCGGACGCGTCCGGAGCCCGGAGGGCTCATCCTGCTCATTTTGCCACGGCGCACCGCCAGTAGCTGCGCCACCACGCCGATGTACTCCTCGGGCACGTCGACCAGGAGCAACTCCATGGGCTCGTGCACCACACCGTCGACTTCCTTGGTGATGATCGTGGGCTTCGAGACCTGCAGCTCGTAGCCCTCGCGGCGCATGGTTTCCACCAAGATCGCCAATTGCAATTCGCCCCGGCCCATCACACGCCAAGCATCCGGCGATGTGGTGTCCTCGATCCGCAAGCTCACGTTCTTGCGTTGCTCCACGAGCAACCGCTCGCGCAGTTTGCGGGAGGTGACGTACTCGCCTTCGCGTCCGGCCCACGGCGAGTTGCTGGCGCTGAATATCATCGCGATCGTCGGCTCATCGATGCGGATGGCCGGCAGGGGCCGTGGCGTCTCGCGGTCAGCGATGGTCTCGCCGATGCGGATATCCTCGATCCCAGCCACTGCGACGATGTCACCGGCGCGGGCCTGCACCAGCTCGATGCGCTTGAGCCCGTGCCAGCTGTACATCTGATTGACTTTGCACTCGACCTGCGAGCCATCCAGGCGACAGAGCGTGTACAAGCCGCAGCTGCGCAGCTCACCGCTGACGATGCGGCCGATGGCCAAGCGGCCGACGTAGTCGTTGTAATCGAGGTTGTTGGCCTGGAACTGCGTCAGCGCCGCGGGGTCGAAGCGCGGCGGCGGCAGCGCCGACAGTATCAAATCGAACAGCGGCCGCAGGTCGTCGCTGCCGTCGGTCAGCGACCGTTTGGCTATGCCGGCGCGGGCGTTGGTGTACACCACCGGGAAATCGAGCTGGGCCTCGGTGGCGTCGAGGGCGATGAAGAGGTCGTAGATCTCATCCAGCACCTCGGCCGTACGGGCGTCCGGGCGGTCGATCTTGTTGATGCACACCACCGGCGGCAGACCGGCCTCGAGCGCTTTCTTCAACACGAAGCGCGTCTGCGGCAACGGCCCTTCCGAGGCGTCGACCAGCAGCATGACGCCGTCGACCATCGCCAACGTGCGCTCCACCTCGCCAGCGAAATCGGCGTGGCCGGGCGTATCCACGATGTTGATCTTAACGCCGCGATAGGTGACGGCGGTGTTCTTGGCGAGGATGGTGATGCCGCGCTCGCGCTCGAGATAGAACGAATCCATCACGCGCTCCACCACCTGCTCATTGCTGCGGAAGATGCCGCTTTGATGCAGCATGGCGTCGAGCAGCGTCGTCTTGCCGTGATCGACGTGGGCGATGATCGCAATGTTTCGGATGTCGTCGCGGCTGGCGCCGGGCAGTTCTATGTGTGTCATGTTTCTGGCCGTTCGGGCCGCAGGGCCGTGGGCCGCAGATGTGTTTGGCCTTGCTTTCCGGGGGCCACTGACTGTAGCATTCGGTTCAACTCCGGCAAGGGCAAAGGGCTAACAGAACGTAGGGGAACGGCTCGCAGGAATCGCAGCCCGCAAGGGGGGACCGAGGATGACAGCGGCGACACAGTCGGAGCTTCGCAATCTGGCGCGTTTTCGCTACGCAATCCGCCGCTTCCTACGCTTCAGCGAAGAGGCGGCCCGTGAGGCGGGACTCACGCCGCAGCACCACCAGCTCTTACTCGGCATCGCCGGCTTCACCGGAAACGGTTGGGCGACGATCAGTGAGCTAGCGGACTTCTTGCAGGTTCGGCATCATAGCGTCGTCGGACTCATCGACCGCGCGGAAGCGTTGGGCTTGGTGCGGCGTGAGGTCAACCCGGAGGATCGCCGTGAGGTACAGGTCTCGCTTAGCCCTGAGGGCGCACGCAAGCTGCGGGCGCTCGCCACGTTGCACCGCAAGGAGCTGAACGGTATGCGGCGCAGCTTCGACCTCCTTTATCTGGAACGAGATTCCAAGGGCATCCAGACCCAAGCTGCGAGAGGGTCCAAACGCGGGTAGATGAAGTGCTGAGTCCCGAGCGCTGAGTGGCGGGACTATTCAGGAAGGTCTTTTCGGTACGCGCCCGAGCTCTTCGGAGCGGCGGGTGGCGCTGACCACAGCTGCGGCGATGGCATCTTTGCATCCCCGCGCCTGCAGCTCAGTGAGGCCGGCGAGCGTGGTACCGCCCGGCGATGTGACCATTGCGCGCAGCGCTTCCGGGCTCTCTCCAGTCTCTTGCAGCATCGCCGCGGCGCCACTGAGCGTCTGGAAGGCCAGCAGCGTCGCTAGCGGCCGCGGCAGCCCAGAGTTGACACCGCCGGCAATCAGTCCCTCCGCGAACAGGTAGACGTACGCCGGGCCGCTACCGCTGAGGCCGGTCACCGCGTCGAGCAATCGCTCGTCCGAAACCGCCACCGCCTGTCCCACCGCCCGCAGCAGGCGCAAGCCCAGGCGCTCGTCGGCCGCGGTCGCGTGGCGACCGCGCACCAGCACCGACATGCCTTTACCCAAGAGCGCCGGCGCGTTGGGCATCACGCGCAACACGCGGCTACCGGTCCCGAGCCCCGCTTCCAAGCGGGCCGTGTTCACACCCGCAGCGATCGACAGGAAAAGCGTTGCCGGCGTCGCCACCTCGCGCAGCTCTGCCAGGACCTCGCCGATGATCTGCGGCTTCACCGCGAGCACGATGACCTTGGCGCCGCGCACCAACTCTCTGTTATCCCCGGTAGCATCGATACGGAATCTCCGCCGCAGCAAGGTCCGTTTTTGTGCATCAACGTCACTCGCGCACAGCTCTTCGGGTCGATACAGGCCGGCAGCCAGCAGTCCCTTGATCAGCGCGCCCGCCATGTTCCCCCCGCCGACAAAGCCAATCGCTCGCTGCCTCGACGGTGCTGCAGTCTTACCCTTCATCCTACCCCCTTCCTACGTTCGTTCCCCGAAGATCGCCCTGCCAATCCGCACCGAGGTCGCACCCTCTTCGATCGCCACTGGAAAATCGTCAGTCATGCCCATCGACAGCTCGCGTAGCGGGCAGTTCGGCGTGGCGGCATTGCGGAGCCGATCCCGCAGCTCACGCAGCCGCCGGAAAAACGGGCGCGAATCTTCCGACGATTTTCCCGGCGGCGGAATCGCCATCAGCCCATCAAGCAACAGCCAGCGGCGATCAGCCAGCGAGCCGATTAACCGTTCAACCTCGGCGGCATCTACCCCATGCTTGGTGCCCTCGTCCCCCAGGTTCACTTCGACCAGGACTCGCACGACGTGGCCGCAACGTTCGCCGTGCCGCGCCAGCGCGTCAGCCAAAGCCACACTGTCTACGGTCTGGATGACGTCGAAGAGCTCAACTGCTCGGCCGGCCTTGTTGCGCTGGAGGTGGCCTATCATGTGCCAGACGACCGGCGCGCTGATGCGCGCGATCTTGTCCGCCGCCTCCTGCACGTAGTTCTCGCCGAAGTCGCTTATCCCGGCGCCGATCGCCTGCTCGACCAACTCGACCGGCTTGGTCTTCGAAGCCGCGATGATCCGGACCGTCTGCGGGTCACGCCCGCATCGGCGGGCTGCCTGCGCCACCTGCTCGCGGACGCGTGCGCAATTGCCGGCAACATCGATCATGGTGCCGTCCTCGCGGCCATCGCTGACCCACAGTGACGGCGCAGCAACGCCAATACCTCGTCCATCGGCAGGCCGATGACGTTGGAGTATGAGCCTCGCACTTGGGTCGCGAACTTTCGCGCCAAGCCCTGGATCGCGTAGCCGCCGGCTTTGTCGAAGGGCTCGCCGGAATCAAGATAATCCTCGATCTCACCGGCTGTGAGTCGGCGGAATTCCACTTCACTTTTCACCGCCATCTCCGCCATGCGCCCATCCGCATCCACGAGTGCCACCGCAGTGAGCACGTGGTGGGTGCTGCCCGACAGCGCCAGCAACATCCGCCGAGCGTCGCCACGATCCTTGGGTTTGCCGAAGAGGTTGGCGCCGGCAATGACGACGGTATCTGCGGCCAGGACACACTCCCCGGGCCGGCGCCGCGCCACGTCGCAGGCCTTCTCCCGCGCGATGCGCTGCGCGAAGGCTTCAGGGGATTCACCCGCTTGCGGTATCTCCGCTACCGTGCTGGGAACGATGTCGAATTGAACGCCGCTTGCGGCAAGCAGCTCGCGCCGGCGTGGCGAGACCGAAGCCAGAATCAGTGTCGCGCCCATGCGTTCTCCTTGTCTGCTTCTTGGCCAATGGCTTGAGATTGTCAACGCCGCTGCCGCCAGCCATTCGGATGTGCTACCTGGATTCCATGCACCGGCCACTTCTCATCGCTGCCATGTTTCTGCTGATTGCGGCGTGCGGTGCTCGTGCGCCGGACCGCGCGCCGGTGCCGGCGCAAACGGAGCCGCCGCTGCGCACCCTCGCTGAAAAGCGGGCGGCGTTCGCGCGCGCCTACGACGCGTTCCGCTTCGGCGAGGAGCAACGCGCCCTGCCGATCTTCTTGGCGCTTGCCGCTGGTTATCCCGAGCTTGCGGATCACGCGCTCTACTTCGCCGGAACCATCGCCATGCACTACGGTGATGACGCCGGCGCAACAGCGGCATTCACGTCGTTGTTGCGCGAGTATCCGGAGAGCGTCCGGGCACCTGCCGCAGCGCTCGCGCTCGGCAAATTGCTGCTGCACTCGGACCGCCTGGCGGAAGCACGTTCGCTGCTGCAGAGGGCGTTGACTGCGCCGGATAAAGCCACAGCAGAAGCGGCGCGGCTGGCGTTGGCGGAGGCGGATGAGCGCGAGGGAAACGTCGATGTAGCGTACGCCGGCTACATGGAGGTACGCCGCGCGATGGTGGGCTCGGCAGTGGCGCGGACGGCCAAGCAGCACGTCCTGGCCCTGTGCGCGCAACACGCCGAACTCATGCCAGCCGGGGCTGATCTTTTGGATGAAGCCCGCCTGCTCCTCGCCGAGCACGACTACGCCGCCGCATACCGCAGCGCTCAAGAGCTGCTGCAACGACCCGAAGTGGACCGCCCCGAGGCTTTGCGCGTCGAGGCCGATGCCCTGTATGGGCGCGGCGATGTCACTGCGGCGCTGACAGCCTTGCGCACGCTGGTCGACCGCCATCCGTCCAGCCCAGCCGCGCCCGCTGCATT
Source organism: Binatia bacterium (assembly GCA_050015455.1). Classification (GTDB taxonomy): domain Bacteria; phylum Desulfobacterota; class Binatia; order HRBIN30; family HRBIN30; genus JAGDMS01. The sequence goes on along the minus strand of JBEKBJ010000072.1, from coordinate 18,523 downwards.
GTTTCGGCTGGCGTCAGTCTTGTGGAACCGCGACCGCGATGATGCGGCGCTCGACGCGTTCGAGCAATTCCAGCGCCGCTACCCGAGCAACGGGGACGCCGCCGAAGCTCTCTACGCCATCGGCCGCATCCACGAGAGCGCCGAACGCAGCGACGCGGCGCTGAGCAGTTTCGGCGCTCTCGCCCGGCGCTATCCGCAGAGTCGCGTGGCCGACGAGGCGCGTTGGCGGATTGGCTGGATCCTGTACCGCGCCCGGCAATGGGCCGCAGCGGTTGATGCGTTCTCGCGCTTCGCGACCGAGACGACTTCACCGCGCTCGCGCAACCAAGCGACATACTGGCAAGCACGCGCGCAGCAGCGTACCGGGAACGACGAAGAGGCGCAGCGACTCTACCGCGACCTCATCGACCGCAACCCAGCCGACTACTACGCCATGTGGGCCGAGCGCCGTCTGGGGCTCACATCGGGTGCATTGTCGCCGTGGCAGACGTTGCCGATCACGACCCGGGCGGCGCACGCGGACGCAGGGAGCGGCCTGCCTGCGCTGCAGCCGGCCGCTGCTGTTGATGCGTTTCATTTCAGCCGTTGGGGCGAGCTGAAGGCGGCGGGCGTGTACAGCTTGGCACGTGAGGAGTTGGCGGCCATCGAACGCGGGCATCGCGATGATGCCGCCACGTTGCGCGCGCTCCTGCGCGCCTACGAAGACGTGGACGGCTTCGCCGCAGCGCAGCGGTTACTGCGCCGGCTGGGAGATGATGCCGGACTTGCGGAGTCCGAGCGGCAGCGGCTGCTCTACCCGCTGGCGTTCTGGCGCATCGTCAGCCGGGAGGCCCAGGACAACTCCCTCGATCCGTTGTTGATTGAAGCGGTGATGCGACAGGAAAGTCTCTTCGATCCGGAGGCGAAATCGTCTGCCAACGCTTTCGGGCTGATGCAGTTGCTGCCCGACACCGCGGCCAGGCTGGCAGCCGCCGACAATCGCGCGCTGGACCCGCTGGCGTTGTTTGAACCCGACCTCAACATTGATCTCGGCACGCGCTATTTGAACGAGCTGTTGGCGCGTTTCGACGGTGACGTGCTGAAAGCCGTGGCAGCGTACAACGGCGGCGAGGCGGCGGTCGAGAAATGGCAACAGCGTTTCGCCGACCTCGAGCCCGACGAGTTCGTCGAGAGCATCAGCTACCGCGAAACGCGTGATTACATCAAACGAGTGCTAACAAACTACCGCACCTACCAGCAGCTCTACGCCGAGCCCGGTGGGTAGCTCAGCTGCCCTCCGCCGAGGTCCAGCCTGCTGGGCGTCGACTCGGCGGCAAAGCCCAGGCGAATCGTAGGACTTGTCACTGCCGGTCGCCGTCGTCGAAGTTGCCTTTGACTCCCCGCAGCAGGGGTGACTTGTGATGCATTTGCGGGCTCGGGGTCGGCTTGCGATAGATGAATCGGGTTTGACACCCGGGGCATTCGACGCTGTAGCCGCCATCCTTCCGCCGCAGGGTGACCGTAACGATATCCCCTTCGGGATGGCGATGCTGCACCGCGGGAAAGACGGAGACGATCTTCTCATTCATCTCGATTCGATGCGCACCTCACCACTGGTGTACTTGTAACGTGTGTCGCCGGCGCCGTCAATCCTTAGGGGCACGGCCTGCTGCGCTCCTACACTCAGGAGAGCGGCTGGCCCCGCTGTTTCAGGGCGATTGGTCATGAACGGCGCCACCCAGTCGCCTTTGGTGACATGCAGATCACGGAGGCTGCGCGCCAGGCTGCCGCTCAAGCCGTCAATCTCCCGGAAGCTGAGCTGCTGTGAGCCGAACACGGTGGCGATCTTGTTCGGAAAACGATCCACTGTATGCTGGAACAAGCCGTGGTAAGGTACACATGGGAGTTGCAGACGCGGGCGGAAGAGTTCCCAGCGAAAACCGTCTGCAGCCATGGATGTCCTCCTTGCGGGGAAGATTCCAAGGTCGCGAAATATTTGTCGAGTAAAGTTGCGAGAATGCGGGAGTCGTCATGCTGCAGGTACTAGAGAGCGTGCTCATCGGGTTCCTGGTGATGGCGGTGATGGTCGCGTGCTGCCTCACTGCCACCCTCTTGTTGCTGGTGATCATCAGCTGGGTCGTGGACGGCGCATCGCGCGTCTCGGTGGCCAGCGGCCGCAACCGGCTGCCGAGCGGTTAGATGCGGCAAAGAAAGGAATGGGGGGGCAGTGACCTTGACCGTCACAGGGGCAGGCTGAAAAAGAAGCCACCTAGGGTGAAGCCGTGGACGGATGGACGCATCGTAGCCCGCGGCTCAGGAAATCAGCCGACGACCACGACATAGTTCTCGCGCTTGAGCGGGCGCGCGAGCGTGATAGCCATCACGCCCTCGCCGCCGGTGCGCTGGACGAGCGCATCGAACTGCGCCCTCGCAGCGCCGGTCAATGTGCGCGCCTGTGCGGCGGCTTTATCGAAATGCCACAGCGCGTGAATCTTGGCCGCGCACGTCACCGCCCTCCCCCGTAGCTCGAAGCGGACGGTGCCGATACTGGCGTGGAGCGCTCGATCTCCGGCCGCGGAAACGATCGCACCAGGCTTCAATGATGCCCGCTGATGCAGCCAAGCGTTGTACTCCTCGACCATGGCAAGCAGCTCCGGTCCCCAATCCTTGAAGATGAGGGCAAGGAGGGGCTCCAGAGTTTGGGGAATCGCATCGCCCGGCGGGTATTCTTCGTCCGTGTCGGCGAACTCGCCGTCGAAGAAACCCGACTGGTTCATGCGCTCTGTCCAGCGAAAGACGTTGGGGGCGCGGATCTTCATCAAAGTCGCCGGATGCGGGTCGCGCCCCAGATGCGCGAAGAGCGGTGCCATCAACCCGAAATCCGCGATGCTGGGCCGTCCACCAAGAATGTAGGGCTGACCGAGGAAGTGCCGGTCGAGAATGTCGAGCAGCTCCACGTGTGCTTGTTCGATCGCTGGGATCGTCTCGGGCGTGATCCCCAGCGGCGGGAGATGGTCGTGCATCGCCCGCATAAACGGGGCGGCCACGGCATCGCGTTGCGCTGGATCACGGCTGGCGCTGCCCGCTCGACCGAATTCGGCGCGTAGGAAACCTTCCTGTTGCGAAAGGTAGGACCAGCGGTAGTGCATCGCCGGCCGCAGCAGGGCCTCTGACGCGAAGGCGTCGATCAGCATGGCGACCGTGCGTTGCACCGGGGTCGAAGGAAACAGCCGCGGCTCAGGGAATTCCCCCTCCAGGTGTTCGATGATATCCGAAGTGTCCTGGACAATAGCGCCATCCGGCGCTTCCAGCACCGGCACGACGAAGAATCCGATTGCGGGCAAGATCCGCGTCTGGAAAAAATCGTCCGACGGAAAGCATTCCCGGTACGACAGACCCTTCTTGATCAGATAGGACCGTACCTTGCCGGTGTAGAGCGATAGCGGTGCACCCCACAGGATATACGTGTCGTTGGCGCGTCCGGTATTCATCATGTTCTTCATCTCCACGGGCTGGCAACCCGCGTAGGTTACTAGTGGGGTGATTCCCGATCAACACGGCAATCGGGCGATCGCGTGCTCACGCTTCGGCCTCCCCTGATGAACCTCACGTTCCAATGCGTCATGCCCCCAGTCCTTTGGCGGGCCTACACGGCATTGGTATGTTATGGTTGAATCGCTCTACTAGATATTCCATTTGGAGTGTGATACTTGAGTGACGCTCATGGTAAAGACTACCCGCGTCGCCGCGTCGATTCTCGGGATACTGTGTCTGTCCGCCTGCGGCGGTGGCAATAGCGAGCAGCACTCCACGACCCAGCTCTCGGTGGAGTCACGCCCCGCTGATGTGTGCGTAACCATGGCCGGCAGCGACGGCGAGGTGGGCGGCCTACAAATGGATCTCACTTGGGATTCCGCCTGCATGACGGTGGTGCGGGCGGCGGGCAGCGCCGCCCAGTGCGCCTCAAATCCCTCGACCGGCAAAAGCGTGGAAACCAATCTCCTTTCAGACGCGCAGATGCGGGCGCTCTTTTTGTCGGTATCCGATGAAAGCCCGGTCTCCGATGGGGAACTTTTCTGTTGCAGATTCACGGTCGCTCCGTCTCAGGCGGGTTCTTGCTGCTCGGTCAACATCGGCAATTTGATCCTGGCCAGTCCGACCGGTGGGCGCATTTATGATCCCGGCATAACGGTACAGGCCTCCGTCGGCGCGATGGAATGTGACGCTTCAACACCGAAGACGCCGCTCCCAGCGCCGATCCCGTCGCCACCTTCGTCGATGGGATCCTAGCCTGAAGCCCTCTCAGTCGATAGTTGACAGCCGATAGGGGTGGCCGGACACCTCTCATTGATGGAAACCCTCAGGGGACTACGAGTTTGTGAAAAAATCGGTTTGGACAAAAATCACCCCTTGGAATCATTGGAGATTCTCGTGGTCGCTGCGGCGATTTCGGGATTCTTTCACAAACTCTACGTCCCCCAACGAGCGCCGGCGGGCCAGATCAGGGGAAATGACCGCTTGCCCGACTTGGCTGTGTCGAACCTCTTCGACATGGTGAAGGACGGCACGATCGATTGGTTGCTGGGCTTCAGGTTGCCGAAAACGGGCACTGAGCCGTGAGTATGAGCGCCTCGCGGGGGTCAGCTTGGCCATTGAGTTACGAGGAACACGCGGCGGGAAGCCCACCCAGATGCAGGCTTGCTGGACCCGCCCAGGGGACCAGGCCTGAGTACTGACTATTGACAGCTTGCACAGGGCGGCGGGCGTCAGGTGCGAAGAGAGAGCGAAACACTAGGGCTTTAGAAGGAACGGGCAGATGAGGTAGCAGTCGGTAAAGTGGGCAAGTCTCGCTGCGGCCTTGCTGCTGCTGCCGACGTTCGCGCACGCGCAGCTGCTCATCGGCTCCGGCGATCTGCACATTGTCGGCGCCCTGAGCGCGCAGCTCACTCGACCTGCACCCAGCCCCTGAACTACAGGTCACGCGGGAGGAGTTTGGGATTCCCCTGCAAACGCACCGCGCCGAAGTGGCGCAGGTCGAGGGTGGCGATGGCCTCGGCCCGCCGGCGCTCGGCGATGGCCATGACCACGCCGTCGACTAGGCCGAGATCCATGGCGCGATAGCGGCGGTTCAATTCGTGCGCCCGGTCAAGCTCGGCATGGCTGCCCCACTCGATCACAAAAGCACCGGCGGCCAAGTCGCCGCGAAAGGCCTCGGCTACGCGTGCGCCTAGCTGCGTGCGGGCAAGATAGTCCACTTCGGGTAGGATGGCCCACGGCAGCAGCCAGGCCGCGGGCCGCTGCTCGAAGAGCCCGCGCAACACCACGTGGTGGCGGTCGTCGGCATCGAGCAGGCTCAGCACGGCCCCGGTGTCGGCCACAATCATGAGCGGCCCATGCCACGAAGCAACTGTTCCGCTCGCTCGCTCAGATTCCGTTTCCCGCTATGGCCGATTCCCAGGCTGCGCGGCAGCACGGCGCCGCGTTGCCGCGTGTAAGCGGCCACCGCTTCGCGTACCAGCTCGGCAGGCTTGCGGCCCTGGCGTCGGGCCAGCGCCTTCAGCCGCTGGTAGTCGGCTCGGTCGAGGTACACGGTCGTCTTTTGCGGGTCATACATATGGTGCCATATATATCAAAAGCTGCTCGAATGCAAAGGGCTATTCCCTCCGTTCGTCCCGAGGACCTAATTCGGCCGGCGCGGACGCGTTTGCCAATGAACCCCCTCCTTGCCAAGGAGGGGGTGAGGGGGAGGTTGCTGACGCTTCATGCAAAACCTCTCCTGACCCCTCCTTCGTAAGGAGGGGAACCCTCAACGAACGGTTCCTTGGTAGTAGGCAGGTTGCTCAGCGCCCCCTTCGACAAGCTCAGGGCAGGCGTATCGACGGTCCGCGTTTGTAGACAGTCCCGGAGGGAGAGAAAAGCTTTCGAACACGTCAGGCGCAATTCCGAAATGAAGTACTTAGGACTAAGGACTGACATCCAGGAGTATCTTCAACACACCAGGCGAGGCGGCGCGCTGTAGAGCCTGCACACCCTGTGAGAGCGGCAGCCGCTCGGAGATGAGCGAACGCACATCGATGCTGCCGGTCGTGAGGGCGCGGAGTGCCGGCGCAAAGCTGCCGCAGCGCGAGCCGACCACGGTAATCTCGTTGATCACGAGCGGTGCCAGGTTCAGCTGCGGGGCCGCTGCGCAGGTGCTCTTCAACACCAAAGTCCCGCGTGGGCGGGTAGCTTTCACCGCAGTCGCGAAGCCGGCCGGCGATCCGCTGGCCTCGACAACCAGGTCGGCGGCGGCCCCGCTCCATTCCTGTAAAGTGACGGTCGCAATCCCGCGCCGTCTTAGAATGCTCAGCTTGTCCTCATGTTCGCCCACCGCGAGCACGCGCGCGCCGGCCTGGTGCAAGACCTGGGCGACCAGCAAACCGAGCTTGCCGTCGCCGAGCACGACGCTGTCAGTGCCGGGGCGGACATGGACCTGCTCGAGAATCTCACAGGCAGCCGCGAGCGGCTCCGTGAACACCGCGACATCGTCGGGAATGGTGTCAGACACGACATGCAGGTTGGCGAGGGGCACAGCAACGAATTCGGCGAAGGCCCCGTCAGCGTTGAGGATGCCCATCACGCGGCGTGTCGGGCAATGGCGTTGCAGACCGCGCACACAGAGCGGGCAGACCCCGCAGCCGAAATTGATCTCACCCACCACTCGCTGGTGTCGCCATTCCGGCGGGCCGTCCTCCACCGTGCCCACAAACTCGTGCCCGAGCACGCCGCGGAAGCCCATGTAGCCCTTGGTCAGTTCGAGATCGGTGTTGCAGATACCGGCGAGCCGCACTCGCACCAGCGCCATGCCGGGTTGCGGCGCAGGCCGCGGCCGGTCCACCACGCGCGCCGCGGTCCCGTCCCAGAACAACGCACGCATGGGGCGACTCTAGCAAACCCGAGCGCCAGGGTCAGCGGTTCGGTGCCCGAACTCCCTTTGCCCTCGCGTTCTTGCGCCGGTGCCGGTATATGTCGGGTATCTGGGCTGAGGCGCCGGTGATTGCCGTCATTCTTGCTGCCGGCCGCGGGACCCGCATGGGACCGCTGACGGCCAACGTTCCAAAACCTCTCCTCGCCTTGCGAGGCCGGCCGATCATCGAGCATATCCTCACCGGCCTGCGCGCGGCGGGGATTCGCGAGGCGGTGGTCGTCACCGGGTATCTGGCGGAGCAGATCGAGCGCCATCTCGGGACGGGCGAAGCCCTGGGGATGAAGCTGACCTATCGGCGGCAAACACGGCCGGAGGGCACCGCGCGGGCGCTACTGCTGGCGCGCGATACCATTGGGAACAAGCCGTTTCTGCTGTCGTGGGGTGACATCGTCATCGAGCCCGGGCAGTACGCGGCGCTGCTGGACGACTATCGACGCGTACGCTGCGATGCGCTGCTGGCGGTCAACGCGACTGACGATCCCTGGCAAGGGGCGGCGGTCTACGTCGACGAGCACTGGAGGGTGACCAGTTTGGTGGAGAAGCCGCCACGGGGGTCGTCGCGCACGCCCTGGAACAATGCCGGCATCTTTGTGTTCGCGCCCTTGGTTCTCGATTACGCAGAGCGGCTCAGCCCGTCTGCGCGTGGCGAATACGAGCTACCGCAAGCGATTGCGGCGATGATCGCCGATGGCCACGATGTGCGGGCGTATCCAGTGCGCGGCTTCTGGAGTGACCTCGCCAGGCCGGAAGATCTGGCGGCCGCCGAAAGCGCGTTGGGGGAGGCAGGAGTTTCAAGAGAACGGGAGTGATGTTGGAGCATGTCATTCACAAGGCGTGAAGAATCATCTGATCCCCTCACCCCTTCGACAAGCTCAGCGCGAGTTTCACCCGCAACCCAACTGTCGAGTCAGAGATTTCCCCCGCGCCCACGCATCTTTTCTGCGTGGGAGAGGGTGGGGGTGAGGGAGCTCGGCCACGGCGCTCGCGCTACTTCGCCTGCCTGCTTATACCCTCACCCTGCCCTCTCCCACGCTGAGGTGACGCGCGGGCGAGGGTCAGCTCGGTCACGGCGCCAAAATCTTCGCGCCACGGCAAGACTTTCGGAGATAGTAGTTCAGGGTGAGGGAATGAGAAACTTGCCAAGCTTATGACTGAAGCAACCGACACCCTCGACGACCGGCGCACCACGCGGCTGGTGGACGAATTCGCCCGTCGCTACGGCCGCTCGCCCGCGTTCATCGTGGGCGCACCGGGACGCGTGAATCTCTTGGGTGAGCACACCGATTACAATGGCCTCCCGGTGCTCCCCATGGCCATCAACCGAAACATTCTGATCGCCGGCGTGCCGCGTGCCGATCGTGTGGTGATGTTGCAGAACATGGAAGCACAATTCGGCGCTCGCCAGTACGAGCTGAATGAGGACATCAGGCCATTCACGGCGGGCGATTGGGGAAACTACTCGAAGGCGGCGGCGCAGGGATTAATACGCTACTGCGGAGGGCAACTGCCGCACGGGGCGGAGTTGCTGGTGGACGGAAACATTCCGTGCGGCGCCGGCCTGTCCTCGTCTTCGGCTCTGGTTGTGGGAAATGCGCTCGCGTTGCTGGCCGCCAATGGGGTCGACGTTCCGTACGTCACGCTCGCGGAGTTGTTGCCGATGGCAGAGCGCTACGTCGGCACCTTGAGCGGCGGCATGGACCAGGCCACCAGCTTGTTGGCGCAGCCGGGTCACGCCCTGCGCATCGATTTCTTTCCACTGCGTGTTCGGACCGTCCCGCTGCCGCTGGGGTACAGTGTCGTCGTGTGCCACAGTCTGGTGCAGGCGGAGAAGTCCGGAATGGCCAAGCGCGCTTACAACCTGCGTGTGATCGAGTGCCACTTGGCGTGCCGCGTGTTGGAGCGTGCCCTGGGGAGTGGACTGCCGCACCCACTGCAGACGCTCGGTGACCTGGTGACCTTGTTTCCCGGACGGACGCTGGTGGAGTTTGTTTCGCTCGTCGGTATGCAGGTGCCCGACCGTCCATTATCGCTGGCGCAGATCGCTACGGTTATCGGCACCGCACCGGAGCGTTTGCGCAGCGAGTGTCACATCACGGCTGATCTCGGCGACAGGTTCACCCTTTTGCGCCGTCTGCGCCACGTCTTGTGCGAGGCTGAACGCGTGGATCAGGCGGAAGAAGCGCTGCGAGCCGGTGATGCGCACGCTTTCGGTCGTTTCATGGATGCCTCGCATCAAAGCTGCCGCGATGATTACGATATCAGTTGCGCGGAACTGGAGGAGCTGGTCCGCGTCGCGAGGGAGGCTGGCGCTGCCGGCGCCCGCCTCACCGGTGCGGGCTTCGGCGGCTGCACGGTAAACCTGGTCGCCGATAGCGAGGTGTACACGTTCCTCACGCGAGTCGATCGCTCCTTCTATCGCCCGCGTCTGGAGGCGACGCGCGACCCCCACGAGTACCGGTTCATCTTCAAACCACAATCCGGTGCCGAGGTGCGCTGGCTCTGAGCGGCGCCGTCTTCCTCACCGGCCTTGCCGGACGGGCTGCGCAGCGTTTCGTCGACGTAGACCACGGCGCGCGCAAGCTTGTAGCGCCAGGTGACGGGACGCGCAGCTATCGCTTCAGAACCAGAAAGGCGCGACGGAGGCGCTGCACCTGCTCTTGCACCGAGGGCAGCCGCCGGCAGTCGTTGACCAACTGGAACACTTCGAGCTCACTGGCCTCGCCTCCCCGTTCCGTCGCGTCGCGCAGCGCATCGAGGATGTCGTGGATCAATCGGGGAATCTCGCGCTGTGGGATGACCACATCGCCGCGCCCGAGCGTGCCACTCCAGTTGGATGCGTACGGCCGCAGCACGTTGAGAATCTTTTCGGTTGCGCTGCGGTCGCCTGCCATTTTGAACGCTCCTTGCGGGTGCGCAGATCACCCGCACCGACCAAGAAAACGATAACACAAGCGCTGGAACGAGGGAACATTGCGAAAGAAGCCGAAATCTCTTCGCGCCCTTTATTTCGACGAATCTTTGAGACGGGACAGTGCCGAGGCTTCTCCTCGACCACGGATTGTGCAAAGCTCACGGGTTGTGGAACCGTTACGTTTTCACAATCGGCCGGTACTGCGGCGGCCGGCACTGATCCTCGCTTTCTCGGGGTGGAACGACGCCGGCCAGTCGGCGACCGCGGCGGTGCGCTTCTTGTCCGAGCAACTCGGGGCGACCCGGTTCGCGAGCATCGACCCGGAAGAGTTTTACGACTTTACCGTATCGCGGCCTCACGTCCGCTTGATCGAGGGGGCGCAGCGGGCTCTGTACTGGATCACGCTGGATTTTCATGCCGCTGCGGTGGGTGCCACCTCGCGGGATTACATCTTCGCCTGGGGCCCCGAACCGCATCTGAAGTGGAAGACTTTCACCGATGCGGTCCTGCAACTGGTGCGCGAATGCGGTGTGGAGTTGGTGGTGACGCTGGGCGGCTATTTGGCCGAGGTCCTGTATGCGCGTCCTGTGCCGGTCACCGGGTTTGCCAGCGATCCGGAATTGCTGCGCCGCATCGAGGTGGGGGCGACGCGCTACGAGGGTCCGACCGGCATCATCGGCGTGCTCGGAGACGCCTGCCGCGCCGCAGCGGTTGCCAGTGTCAGCCTGTGGGCCGCCCTGCCCCACTACATCGCAGCCGTACCGAACCCGCGCGGCGCTCTCGCCCTGCTTTTGCGAGTCACCGAATTGCTCGCGCTGCCAGCCGATCTGACGCCGCTGCAGAACGAAGCCGCGGAGTTCGAGCAGCGCGTCAACGAAGCCGTCGCCGGCGATGTCCAGCTCAGCGCCTACGTACGTGAGCTGAAGAAGCGCGAATCCTCGAACTGACGAAATCGTAGATCCTTCGGACGGGCCTTGCCGCGTCTGGTGGGGCGAGTATTCCCGGCGCCTGGGCTTGATGAGCGCATCGCGAACGTCGGGCGCCCGCGCAACGCTGCCGCTCACGCTACGCTGATCTCAGCTTCGGCGCGGTACGAATCCCAGCTCCCGCAATTTAGGCAGTAACCCTGCCATGCGGGCGTACTGCGGCTGCATACGTTACAGTGATACCCGAGGAGTGCGCCCTGAGAGTTGGCGTAAGCGGTGACCGCCTGTTCGAGCTGGCCACGGCGGCGGTACACGTCGGCCCAGAGCCGATGTCGCGCAAGCGGCGCCGCGGCAGGATTCTGCAACGCCTCAAGTTCGGTTGCCGCCCGCTCGGCATCGCCGTCTTCCAGATAGAGCTGCGCCGACAACAGGCGCGCCATATCCAGCCGAATCTGATCCGACCGCAGCTTGCGCAGTAATGTGCGCAGCCGTTCGCGATGTCGTTCGCCCGTGGCGATCGAGGCCAAGCGCTCGACGAACACGGTTCGAGGCTGTGCGCGCAGCGCCCGTTCCCACACCGCCGAGGCTTCGTCCGGACGCCCGTTGGCCACCAAGGCGTCCCCGAGGCTCACCCAGACAGGCACGCCCCCCCCACGGCTGTCGGCCAAAGCCTCAAGGGCCTGAATGCGACTGCTGGCGTCACCCGAGTGGATGGAGGCTTGGTAACGCAGCGCGATCAGGGTCGTGCGCTCGCGGGCCCCCTGATCAGTATCACGCAGCTGCTTCAACAACCCTTCTTGCACAGCGGTCCCGTCAGCCCAGCGCTCGGCTTCGACGTAGGCGTCGCGAAGTGCCCGCAGGACGCCTGGAGAGTCCGGGCGCAACGCCCGCAGCCGTTCGAGCACGCTGAGGGCGGCGGCGCGATCTCCGACAGCGGCGTGCGCCTCGGCAAGCGCGAGCAACACCTCGGGATCGGGGCCGTGCTCATCGGCGGCGTCGCGCAACAGCTGGCGTGCTCGTTCGAACTCGCCCGTGTCGCGGAACGACCGTGCGAGCGCGAGCAGCGCGTGCGTGCTCTGGGGGCGCCGCCGCCACGCCCTTTGCAGCAAAGACCGGCCCTGATGATGCTCACCGCTCCAAATCAACTCCTGCCCGCGCGCTTCCCAGTCGTCGAGCCGTTCGCTGCGCCGCCGCTGCCGCAGTTGGCGCCAAGCGGCAAACGCTCGTCTGCCCGCTTGGATCATCACCAACGTCAATACCAGGAGAACGCCGACGACAAAGGCGAAAATCATCAGCACTCCCAGCGGCGCTTGGATGCTGCGCGACGGCAAAAAGCGGAACTCGACGGCTCCCGGGTTGAGCCACGAGAGATAGGCGACCAGGCAAACCATGGCGACGCCCACAACGATGGCCAGAGCTCGTTTCATACGGCACTGAGCTGACTGGTTAGCGTGCCTCGCCGGTCAAGCGCAAGTCGAGAACCTGACTACGGTACGGTTCCGGCAAGCGCACCCGCGGGGCACGGCCCCACAGGCGCTCAAGGGCGTAAAACTCACGTACCGGCTCGAAAAATATGTGGACCACCACGTCGCCGTAATCCATCACTACCCACTGTCCGGTGGTGTACCCCTCGATCGAGAGTGGACGACTCCCGAGACGCCCGAGATTCTCCTCGATACTCTGGGTGATCGCTTGAACTTGGGTGTCCGACCGGCCGGTGCAGATGAGAAAATAGTCTGTCAGTGATGTCAACTGGCTGACCTCCATGAGCACGAGGTCGTAAGCCTTCTTCTCAAGCGCGAACCGTACGCACAACAGTGCCTTGGCACGCTCATCAATTTGTTTCAACGAGACCTCCCCACGTACAAGCCGTGGCGGGCGATGTACCGTTCAACTGCAGGAGGCACCAGGTAGCAAATCGAAAAGCCGCGACTGAGGCGCTGGCGGATGGCAGAAGCGGAAATATCCAAATCACTGATGCGCTGAAAAATGACCCGATTTCCGGTTCGGTGCGTCAACTGATTCAAACGATAGCAAAACTGAGCATGCACGGCAACGGGCAGAAAACGTTGCAGCTCCGGTTCTCCCATCGGGGGACGTGAGGTGACAATCAAATCGGCGAGCTCGAACAGACGCTCGTACTCTTTCCAGGTATCGATCTCGCGAAAGGCGTCGAAACCCATGATGAAAGCAAACGAAACCCCGGGCGCACGCGAGCGCAAAGCGCGCAAGGTGTCGACCGAGTACGACCGTCCCGGCCGGTCGATCTCGATCGTCGAGACCTTGAAATAGGGGTTACCCGCGATCGCCAGCCGCACCATCGCGAGGCGATGCTCGGCAGTGACGAGGCCGTACTTGCGTTTGTGCGGCGGCGCTGCACTGGGAACGAACAAGATCCGATCCAGGTGCTGGGCATCCCGCACCTCTTCGGCGCTACGCAGATGGGCGAGATGGATGGGATTGAAGGTCCCGCCGAAGATCCCGATGCGTCGGGCTGAGGTGACGGTTCGGCTGCCCACTAGCCGTTCGTTTCAGCGCCGCGCCCCTCTATGTCGGTCGAGGCTCTGGCGACAAGTCGCGCCGCTTGGCGCGCCCCCATGCAGGGTCGGATGATGGCTTCCAGAGGACCCATGCCGTGACGATACAGAATCACAGCGCCGAGGCAAAGACCGAGATCTTGGCAGTGATCCAAGCAGGGCAACGAGGCGACTAAGATCATCCAGCATATTGATAATTAGCACAATTGACGGCAATAATGGACCCAACGGTCGGTCTATCGCCCAGCGAGCAGCAGTCGAAATCGCTTCCCCGGACAAATCTAAGGAGCAGGGATGATGAACAGGATTCTTTCCGATCACCGGCGGGCTTTTGGTGACTTCTACGCCGTCGACTTCGTTGACGAGCAAGAGGTCAGCCGCATCCGCAGCAAGATCGATGTCGATGTACCGTTGGATCTGCACTGGATCTGGGATTACGGCAGCGAGATCGAGGAGCTGCGTCATCTCTATGAGCGCGGCAAGAAGGGGCAGTGGAACGCCGAGACCGACATCGACTGGTCGCAGCCGTTTCCCCGGGGGGAATGGTTCATGCCGCGTGAAGGCGTACTGCTGCTGCCGTCGACGCTGACCGCGATGGGCGCAGACGAGGAGACCTGCCGGGAGGCGGCGTTCGACGAGTTCGCGCACCTGCTCTCGCAACTGCTCCACGGCGAGCAGGCTGCGATGCAGCTATGCGGCCAGCTCACCAATGCGTGCCCGACCATGGATACAAAGTTCTACGCCGGCTCCCAAGTGATCGACGAGGTGCGTCACGTCGAGGTCCTGTCGAAGTTCCTGCAGCGCAAGATGGGGACGCTGTATCCAATCGACCCGACGTTGAAGATTCTGCTCGACATGTTGCTGGAAGCGCCGACCTGGAAGATGAAGACACTCGGGATGCAGACGCTGTTCGAGGGCATGGCCGTCGGGATCTTCGACACCATAGCAAAGGCGACGACGAACCCGTTGCTCAAGGACATGATCCGCCGCGTACAGGTCGACGAGTCGCGCCACGCGGCGTTCGGCATTATCTGCATGCGGCAGGTCGTACGGGAGTCGTCAACAGAGGAGCTGCGAGAAATGGAAGACTTCGCCTTTTCCATCCTCGAAGCGCTCAACGCCAACCAGCAGCTCGACATGCTGCACCTGCTCGGACCGAAGTACGGCCTCGATCCCGAGAACGTGGTGCAGAACGCGCTCGCGATGCCGGAATGGCCGGCGCTGAACAGCGAGATCTTCATGCATACGGTGATGCCGAACCTCAAGCGGCTCAATCTCATCACCGAGCGGACCGAACCCGAGTACCGCCGTATCGGTATGATCTACGGCGACCGCTTCGAAGCGAAGCAGACCTTACCGCTGGCGAGCTGAGAGCCGCGTGCGCGAGTGCGCGTGATCTGGAAACCAGCGCACCCGCGCACTCGCCAACCCGCATACATTCGTCAAAACTGCGGCCGTTGACTCGGCGCCGCTGGTCCGTCATTGCTGCTGCGCGATGACGACCGTGGACGTGCCTCTCGACCGCCGGGCCGCGCTGATGAACGGCGTCGGCGTGATCCTGCTCGCGTCGATTCTCTTCGGTGTGATGGCGGTGTTTGTGCGCGTGGCGGTGCTGAGCATGCCGTCATCGCAAGTGGCCTTCGTTCGGTTCACCGGCTCGTTGCTGGTGCTGCTGCTCCTCGGGCGGGGACGGGCGCTGCGACCGCAGCCAGGCAATCTCCGCCGTGTTGTGCAACGCGGCATGCTCGGGGCCGGTGCGATCATTCTCTATTACCGTGGGATTCAGGGTGCCGGCGCGGCTCTGGCGACGCTCCTGAATTGCACCTATCCGGTGTTTACAGCTCTGTTTGCCACCACGCTGATGGGAGAGCGCTTCGATGCGCACGTGGGCGCGTCTCTGGTGGTGAGCATGGTCGGCGTCGTCATTGTACTCAACCCGAGCGCCGCGCTCACTCCAGCGGCAACATGGGGTGGCATGAGCGCCCTCGGTGCCGCCGTGTTTGCCGGCGGGGCGGTGGCCACGGCGCGCCAACTGCGCAGCAGCGAAAGCGCGTTGCTGATCACGACCTATTTCATGGCGGTCGGTGCGGCGCTGACTGCGCCGGCGTTGCTGATGGGTGTGCCGGCGCTCTCATCCGGACTGCTCGTGGTGTTGGCCGGCGTGGTATTGACGTCGGTAGCGGGGCAGGTGCTGCTGCATCAGGGCCTGGGTTTCGCCCCGGCGACACAGGGCAGCTTGGCGGCCGCGATCAGCGTGGTGACTGCAGCGGTGTTAGAAGCCGTGTGGCTCGGCAATCAGATCAGCGGAACTACTCTGCTCGGAGCCGCGTTCATGATTGGCGCCGTGGCGCTCGCGGCGAGCCGCCGCTAGGCAACCGCCCATGCAACGCCGTTGCGCTGCGACCAGCGCTGCGCGATGATGCGGGAAAACGAGGACGCAGCCATGCGACGACTCGCTGTCGGCCAAAGTGCAATCGAACTGGTCCGGGGGGACATCACGCAGCAAGACACCGATGCCATCGTGAACGCTGCCAACAGCAGCTTGCTCGGCGGCGGGGGCGTCGACGGAGCCATCCACAGCGCGGGCGGCCCGGCCATCTTGGCGCAGTGCGAAAAGTTGGGCGGCTGCGCCACGGGTGACGCCAAGATCACCACCGGCGGCAAGCTGAAAGCGAAGTACGTGGTGCACGCGGTTGGGCCGGTGTATCGCGACGGCAAGCACGGGGAGGCGGAACTGCTCGCCAGCGCCTACCGGCGCAGTCTCGAGGTGGCCGCCGACAAGGGCGTGACCACGATCGCCTTCCCGTCGATCAGCACCGGGGCGTATCGTTTCCCGATCGCCCAGGCGGCGCGCGTCGCCACAGAGGCGGTCACGCGGTTCCTACAGAGTCCTGCACAGATCAAGCTCGCTCGCTTCGTGCTGTTCAGCGACGCCGATCTGAGAGCGTACGAAGAAGCCTTGGCCGAGACCGCAGCGAAGCTCGGCCAAAGTTGAGCTTCCGGACGATGCCCGACATCTCCACCGAACAGCTCAGGCTGCTCTACGAGGTGAGCCGCTCGCTACACGGGCTCATCGACCTCGAAGACCTCCTGCCCTTCGTCGTCAACAAAACGAAGGAGCTGTTGGAGGCCGAGGGTTGCTCGGTGATCTTGCTGGACGAAACCGGGCGTGAGCTGTACTTCCCGTACGTCAGCCCGGAGAGCGAGGCGGTGGGGGATCGGTTGCGCCAGCTGCGCATGCCGGCCGACAAGGGCATCGCGGGGACCGCCGTGCAGACGGGCGAATCGCTGATGATCCCGGATGTGCGGCGCGACCGGCGGTTCTATTCCGAGGCCGATCAACAGACCGGTGGCGAGACACGCTCGATTCTGTGCACGCCGTTGCGCACCCAACGCGGCATCATCGGCGCCATCGAATGCATCAACAAACGCCAGGGTGAGTTCACCCAATGGGAGCTAGCCTTCCTCGAAGCGCTCGCCGGCAGTATCGCCGTTGCCATCGAGAATGCACGCTTGTACCAGACGTTGAAACTGTCTGAGGCCAAGTTGCGGGATGAGGTCGCGCTGCTCACGCGTGAGCGCCAGGTGGGGCAGGGATTCACCGAAATCGTCGGTGGTAGCTTGGCCATGGAGAAAGTCTTCCGCTTGGTCGAGAGCGCCCTGGGCTCGCCCATCACCGTGCTGCTGCACGGCGAGACCGGCACGGGCAAGGAGATCATCGCGCGGGCCATTCACTTCCACGGGCCGCGCAAGGACAGGCCGTTTGTGCCCGTGAACTGCGGCGCGTTCACCGAGAGCCTGCTTGAAAGCGAGCTTTTTGGCTACCGCAAGGGTGCCTTCACCGGGGCCAACACCGACAAGCGCGGTCTGTTCGCTGCGGCCGATGGCGGGACGATCTTCCTCGACGAGATCGGTGATACGCCGCCCACTATGCAGGTGAAACTGCTGCGCGTGCTCGAGCGCGGCGAGTTCATTCCGGTCGGCGACACCGTGGCGCAAAGGGTCGACACGCGGGTCATCTCCGCCACCCACAAGGATCTGCTCAGTGAGGTTCATGCCGGGCGCTTTCGCGAAGACCTGTACTATCGCCTCAACGCCTTTCCGATTCACGTTCCGCCCCTACGCGATCGCCGTGAGGACATCCCACTGCTGGTGGCGCACTTCCTGAAGCGACTGACCGAAAAATGGGGTAAGCCGCCGATGACGGCGGGCCCCGAATCCATGGAATGCCTGGTACGCTATTCGTGGCCGGGCAATGTACGCGAGCTGGAGCATGAGCTCGAACGCGCCGTGACGCTCGCCGCCGGCGCGACCGTGCTGGGGCCGGAGTACTTCTCGGAACGTGTCCTTGCTGCTTCGACCGGCGCCGGCCGGGTACGCCTAGCCGGTTCGCTGAAACAGGCCCGCAACGCTTTCGAGAGGGATTACATCGCGCACGTCCTCCGTACGCAGGCTGGCAACGTGTCGCACGCCGCCCGCGCGCTAGGCATCAGCCGGGTGATGTTGCAAAGGAAAATGAAAGAGTTTGGCCTGCGTTGACCCGGCAGCTGAGCTGCCAACTTTCCTCAGCTGCAAACTTTTCCATGCACCGGCTGAGTCCCTTCAAACACGTTGCGCACGTTGGCAGGCGCAACCGCCAGTTTGCACCCGGCGCATGCGCCGCACTGCACGCGCCGCTAGACTTCGTTGAGGTGTTGACGGTAATGCTTCGGCACCATCCTTGCTCACTGCGATGGCTCAGGAGACAAGGAGAACGACGATGTTGAACGCATCGCTGAGTTTAATGTTGCCAATGCTGGCTGGCGCACCTGCTGGGACACTCGAGTGGCCCGCTCTCGGTGCGGTGCTGGTATGGCTGTTCATACTGTGCCTGCTCGGCGCATCTGCAGGGTTGCTGCATGAGTACGGACGCCTCCGGTCTTTACCTACCAATGATCACGCCAGCGAACCCGCCAAGATGCACTTCGGTCTGACACACAAGCACCTAAAAGCAGCGTAGCTACCCTCGCCACGACCGCCGTAGGGGTACGGTCCGCCGTGCCCCTACGGCTTGCCCGTTCAAAGCACAGCACTCAAATCTTTCGAGCTAGTCGGTCGTAACAGAAAATAATTGAAGAAATAAACAGGTTGACCGTCTCCCCCATAAAGGCAATGGGAGGAGACAGCATGGCGAAACTCGGTCGGCCGAAAAGTCCGCTCATAC